>JANXAL010000009.1 GCA_025062325.1 Roseiflexus sp. | reverse complement strand
ACCGGGGGGAGAAGAGGGAGGTTATGCATTCTGACGCCCTTGTTCCCCCCTCATCCCTCCTACTCTCACGTGTAGGCTTTTTGGCGTGCAAAGCGGATGTGCCGCGTCCTGACGCCCGTTTTCCCCTCATCCCCCCGACCCCCTTCGCCCTCCGCATGCAGGGGGTTGGGGGGAGAAGGGGGAGGTTACGCATCCTAACGCTCCAAAAGGGCGATGCAAAGGAAGGGCGTGCCGGAAAAACGACCCTTGTGAGTAACCCCTGACCCCTCATCTTCCCTGCCGCCACAGGTAGCCGGTAATTGTTATCAGCACCATCACTGCTCCGAGCACCTGCTGCCACGAATCAAGACGCTCGCCGAGCAGCAGCGCCGCCAGCGCCAGGGTTGCAATCAGGCGCCACGCCATGACGCTGCTGACCAGCGGCGCACCCAGCCGCCGCAACGAAACAATCTGCCCCAGGTTCGCCCCTAGCAGCACGCCAAACACGAATGCTGCAAACACTGTCCAGTCCATCGGTGTCAATGCCGCGAAGCGCATCCACTCCTCGCCGAGCAGCAGACTGATGACCGTGCTGACAATGGTGAGCGTCACCAGTTGCATAAGGAGCACCGCGTCCCCCGGCACGGCGTGCTTGACCGTGCGCGGTACCAGGATCATATAGATTGCCAGGCACAACGCCGATGCCGTCGCCAGCGCAATGCCGATCCAGTCGGACGGCGTGAGCGCGAAGGTGACGCCAGCAGCACTGATATCGCCGCTCATCATCAACAATGCGCCCAAGAGCGATAGGAAGATGGCGCTCCAGGTCAGCGGCGGCAATGGTTCGCGGAACAGCCCGGCGCTCAACAACGCTACGAACAGCGGCGTCATGAGCGTGATCGGCTGAATATAGATCGCCAGGGTGAAGCGCGCTGCCAGTACGTTCGTAATAGCGCGCAGCACCACTACCAGCGCAAACCCCCAGATGAGCGTCGAGCGCAGAATGCGCTTATCGACGTGGCGCCAGACGAACGGCAGATAGACAGCAAGCGCAATCAGATTGCCTAGCCCGAGCAGCGCCATTGACGGCAGATCGCTCACGGTTTGAAGATAGCGCGCCAGTACCGGGTAGGCGCCCCAGCCGGTGTGCGCCAGCAGCGCAATGCCCATGCCGCTCCACGAAAACGCGGCGCGCGGCGCCGGAATGGTAGATGTGGATGAAGTCTGCATATATGCCTGCGCGTAGAAACAAAACATCGCCAATCATACCATCGGTTGGGCGTGGAATGTGAGTTGTGCTATACTGAAGCTATGACAACCGCAGCAGACAAACTATTCTCCGCTGCCAATCTGCTTACCGACGATCCGTTCCGCTATGGATGGCGTCTCGTGCCACGTCCGACCCCCGACAATCCCCATCATATGGAACAGGTTCCGCTCACGCTTGAAGATGTCCTGCACCCCGAAGTGGGAGACTTCATCGTGCATAGCGACCGCCACGAGACTGACCGGATGTACCTGACCGCCGTGCTGCGCGCTCGCTTGGAGGCGTCTGGTGCGGCGATTGTGCTCAGTGACGTGCGCATCGCCTGGGACATCCCCGATCTGCGTCCGCATGGACCAGATGTGATGGTGATACCAGGCATCTCTGAACGCCAGAATTGGAGCACATTCGAGGTGGCGGTCGAGGGAGTGCGTCCAGCGCTGATCATCGAAATCACCTCGCCGGAGACGCGCGAGAATGATCTGGATATCAAGGTAGAGCACTATGCACGGGCAAGGGTAGCGCAGTACGTCATTGTTGACGATATGGGGCGCGGTAGGGTACGGCGATTGCGCCTGCTCGATTATCGCCTGGCTGGGGAACGCTACGAGGCGCACCCGCCGGATGCGGCGGGGCGAGTGCACCTGGTCGTTGCCAACCTGTGGCTGGGTATCGAGGGTGATCACGTCGTTTGCTACGATGAGCAGGGCGTTGCGTTCGGCGACTACGCGACGGTTGTGCAGCAGGCGGCAGAGGAGCGAGTGCGGGCGCAGGCGGCGGAGGAGCAAGCGCGGCGAGAAGCGGCGGCGCGGGCGGCGGCGGAGGAGCAAGCGCGGCGAGAAGCGGCGGCGCGTGAAGCCGAGGCACGGGCGCGCGCTGAAGCCGAAGCGCGGTTGCATGCACTGGAGGAGGAACTGCGTCGTCTGCGCGGCACGCAATGAGGCGCATATCGTCTTCGGCATGTCGTAAAAAGAAATGATGCGCAGATGCAAAGTCTCACATTCAATACTGCGCCTTTGCACCAGCCTCGCTGAGAAACCCTCTAATCACCTGTACGAAACTGCCAGGTGAACGAGAATGCCTGCCCCTTGTAACTGCCGGTGACCGTCACCTCAATCGTGGCATTCGGCGGAAACGCCTGGTTTGGAGTAATGACAATTCCTTTATGATTGACTGGCAGATCGGTCGTTGCCGTATGCTCCAGATCTGTTCCTGGCAGAGCGCGGAGACTCGTACCGGTGACGACTGGCTTCTGATCGAAATAGGGCCACTGTAGCGTGATGGGATAGCGAGTCGCCGGAACGTCTTGCTGGTCTGGCGCAGGGTAGCGCACGGGCCAGCCAGGATACCGGGCATCGTCGCCGAACCGTGCGCGCGAGAGCACATCCAGAGCCGCCGCGCTGCGCTGACTTTGGCGGTAGAACCCGAACCCGAAGGTCGGCGTTGTCGGATAGAGCAGCCAGAGACGATGTCCGACCGACCCCATCCATCCATCGATCGCATCGCGCGGCTGCCAGGCGCTCCCCCATCCCATCCAGACGTTTCCCTTTTGCGCACAGATCTGCCCGGCAGGCGACGCATACGGCAGCGACGGATTCTGATTGTGGGTCAGGTCATTATTCTCAGCCATGTAACGCGCGTGCTGGAAACAGTTGTCGTTCAGGGTCGCATCGGCGGTCACCGGCGGCACGCCTGCGCGCGCGCGGTAGCCGTTGACCCGCCCCAGCCAGTCGTCGGGGAGCAGCGGCAGCGGGCGCGCAATCAGCGGCAGAAACACTGTCACCTGCGCCTGCACGGCCTCAGTCGGCGCGACAACTAGACCTGACGCTCCACCAGTTGCGACATCGATCGGCAGCGCATCGGGTTGGGGCGAGCTGCCAAGCGCAGTAGTTCCAGGATTGGTCTCACTGTCTGTCTCAGCAAATCGAGCGCCGCTCGCGATCATCGAGAACGATACGCGCGCAAGCGATGAAGGCGATGGCATGAGCGCTGTGAGCAGCGCAGCAAGCAGGATGATAGTGATGGCAGGCAGGCGATAGAGCATAGCGTCTGTCCAGGATGCAATATGGATTATTCTACAGTGTCAAATACCCGCTTGAGTCCACCAGGCGGTTGGAGTGCGAGCATGAATTATCTGGCAGCAGCCTCCTCGTTGCAATACGCAGGCTGGCAACACACGTCGCGTCGGGCGAACGTTCCACCGGACATCTTAGCGTAAATGCCTCTATCCCCCGCTGCACGAGCGAACGGTTAGCTCCAATCCCATCAAAGGCGATTTCTATCGCTGGGAGCCCAGCGTGGTGTACGCTCTATGATACAATACGCAATGTCGCTCACCATCAGCGCCTTGCCTCGCAATCGGGTAAACGTCGTTGAGGAGGAACCCCGTGACCCAGACGGTGATCAACCCGCTGCAGCCTGACGCGCCAGCCGACGACCCGTTCCGCTACGGATGGCGGATCGTGCGCCGTGATCTCGGCGACGGCTTCTTCGATGAAGAACTTGTGCCGTTGCGTCTCATTGACCTGCTGCATCCCGAGGAGGGCGACCAGGTGCTGTGCAACTACGACCACCAGCGACGCGTCCGCTATTTGGCGGATGTCTTTCTGGCGTGCACGGCGGATCGTCCCGACGCGGTTGTCCTCAGCGATGTGCGCATCGCCTGGGATGTGCCAGAATTGAAGGCGCACGGACCGGATATTATGGTCATCTTCGGCGTGCAGACAATCCGCAACTGGAACACGTTCAATGTGGCGCAGGAAGGGGTGCGCCCGACGCTGATCGTTGAGGTGACCTCGCCGGAAACGCGCCGGTTCGACCTGTACGAGAAGGTGGAGCACTATGATCTGGCGGGAGTGCCGTTCTACGTGATTGTGGATGCCGTCGAGCGTCGCGGGCAGTCGCTGGTGCGCGTGATCGGCTACGAGCGCGCAGGCGCGGCATATCGCCCGATGGTTCCAAACGAGCAGGGATGGCTCTGGCTGGAACCGTTGCGAGTCTGGATCGGCGTGCAGGAGAATGAGGTCTACTGTTTCGATGAGCAGGGACGGCGGATCGGCGATTACGCTACATTGACGACTATCGTGATCGAGTCGGAGGAGCGGATCGCTGAAGCGCTCGCGGAAGCCAAAGCGCAGGCGCGCGCCCGTATGGAAGCCGAAGCGCAGGCGCGTCAGGAAGCCGAAGCGCGCGCAGCAGCCGAGGAACGCGCGCAACGCGAAGCCGAAGCGCGCGCAGCAGCCGAAGCGCGGTTGCGTGCGCTCGAAGAGGAACTGCGCCGGTTGCGCGGCGGCAATAGTTTGTCCTGACCGGTTGGAATCCACAAACAGCATTAAGGGATGAATGCCTATGGCACAGAGCGACACGCCGGAGTATCGCTTCTTTCTAGCGGGCGAATGGCGCACCGGCGCGCCTTACACCGTCGCCTGCCCCTACGATGGCGCCCCGGTCGCCGTCGTTCATCGCGCTGCGCCGGAAGACCTGGAGCAGGCGATCCAGGCAGCAGTGGCGGCGTTCAAGACAACGCGAAGTGCGCCGTTGCATCGCCGCGCTGCTGCACTGCGCGCCATCGCCGCAGGCATCGAGGCGCGCGCTGAAGAACTGGCGCGCACCATTGCACTGGAAGCGGGAAAGCCGATCAAACAGGCGCGGATCGAAGTTGCGCGCAGTATCGTCACGTTCTCAACCGCTGCCGATGAAGCGACGCGCTCGAACGACGAGGCGCTGCGCCTCGACGCTGCTCCTGGCGGCGAAGGACGGCACGCGATTGTGCGCCGCTTTCCGGTGGGACCGGTCGCTGCCATTACGCCGTTCAATTTTCCGCTCAACCTGGTGGCGCATAAGGTCGCCCCGGCAATCGCCGCTGGCTGCTCTGTCGTGCTCAAGCCCGCCTCGCAAACGCCAACAGTTGCGCTCAAACTGGCAGAGATCATTGCGTCGTCCGGGTGGCCTCCCGAAGCGTTGAGCGTTTTGCCGCTCTCTAGTCGCGATGCTGCGCCATTGGTCGAGGACGAACGCTTCGGATTGCTGACCTTCACCGGCTCGCCAGCAGTCGGGTGGGACATGAAGCGACGCGCCGGGCGCAAACGGGTCACCCTGGAGCTTGGTGGGAATGCCGGGGTGGTCATCCACTCCGACGCTGATCTTGCCTTCGCGGCGGAACGATGCGTGGTCGGCGGATTTTTCTACGCCGGGCAGAGTTGCATCAGCGTCCAACGCATCTTCGTTCACGCTCCAGTGTATGATGCGTTCATGAGCCTCTTCGTCCCACAGGTGCGCGCGTTGAAGGTCGGACATCCGCTCGATGAGACAAGCGATCTGAGTTCGTTGATCAACCCCGCGGAGGCGGAACGGGTTGCCGCCTGGCTCGACGAGGCGCGCAGCGCAGGCGCAGAGTTTCTGACTGGCGGCATGGTGCAGGGCGGGGTTGTTGCGCCGACCATCGTTGCGCGCGCTGCGCCAGAACTGCGCGTCAATTGCCAGGAGATCTTCGCACCAGTGGTGACCGTGCAACCCTACGAGACATTCGAGGAAGCGCTGGAAGCGGTCAATAACAGCGATTTCGGGTTGCAGGCGGGCGTCTTCACGCGCGATGTCGGACGCATTTTCCAGGCATACGATGTGCTAGAGGTTGGCGGCGTGATCATCAATGATGTTCCAACCTGGCGCCTCGATCCGATGCCGTATGGCGGCGTCAAGCAATCCGGCTTCGGGCGCGAAGGACTGCGGTATGCGATTGAAGAGATGACTGAGCGGAAGTTGCTGGTGATTAGGGGTTGAGGGTTAGAGGTTAGGGGTTGAGATCTCTAACCCCTAACCCCTAACTCCTGACCCCTAACCCATACCCGCCACTCGGCAGCAAGTTCATTGAGCGAGGCGCCGTAGATGTATCCAGATCGCAAGTCCTTCCGGCAGGACAATATCAGCTCGCTTTTGAGCATCATCGCCGTCGTGCTGGGCCTGGGGATAACGCGCTGGTTTGTGTGATGCAACAACTAGAGCGCGTTCTCTATCTTCCATGTCGATAGTGCTATGTGGTCGATAGTACGCTTTGGCGCGCTCCCCTTCGGTGTATGCAACGCTGCGCGTATCTTTCGACGGCGCCGGAAGGACGGTAACCTGCGCTTGATACCCGTCGCCGCAGTCGAAATCCGAAGCGTTCTTCATTACCGCACAAAAGTCCTTTTGGACGCGGAGCAATCGCCGCTGCCTGATCCAGCGTGAAAGTGCGCAGATCGGCGTAGACATCCAGGTGTCCAGTCTGCGCGATGCGTGTCCTGCGCGTCGGCGGATATCGCCTGCAAGGAAGAGCAACGCGGCGATTGCCTCGGTCGTGGGCGGCAGGAACGCAGCGACGGCGATCTTAAACAAAGATTCCTAGCACATTACAACCAGGACCTGGATCTGGAGAGGCAACGCTCGTACTTGCGGGGATGTCGCCTGTGCAATCCGAACTATCTGCAGCGGCTCAAGAGCTGGCTCGGTAAAACGTTCGTCCGAAGGCTGAACTGTAGGGCTGGCAATGGAAACGAGATCCACAACGAGCGCCACGAGGCAGTTGATGAGATGCAGCACGGCGTTCCCCTTTCCCTGACAACAGCTATGGTCGTCGAAGCGCATGCGCCAGGCGCGCTCGATTGCGTCCCTATGCAGTTCCAGGTATTACGTGGCTGGTTATTTGTCAAATGAACTAGACGCTAGGAGAGTCAACGATGAGCAACGGCGACTCATTATCCACTTCTCAACGCCCACGCATCTGGACCGACATTCATCTTCTGCCGGAAGCTGCAGCATTGTTGAAGACGTATGCTGACATAGCAACAGACAGCGATCCAGAGGCATTGCCCGGCAGCGTGGCAGCAATTATCAGTTCGCTGGTCAACGCCAATGGCGCATGGATGGACCGGGCAGGCTCGACACTCCTAGCGATTGCGCGTCCGGGCATTGGGGTGGATAACATTGACATCGCAGCAGCGACGGCGCGTGGCATCCTGGTGATCAACACCCCTGACGGTCCAACCGAGAGTACGGCGGAACACGCAGTTGCGCTGCTCCTGGCGTTGGCGAAGCAGGTTGTCGCTGCCGACCGTCGTTTGCGAGAGGAGGGATGGAGCGCGGCGCGCTTGCGTGGCGTCGAGGTGCGCGGCAAAACACTGGGAATTGTCGGTTTGGGGCGCATCGGGCGACGTGTGGCGCAGATCTGCCGTCAGGGTCTGGGGATGCGAGTAGTGGCATACGATCCGCTAGCGCCGGTCGATGCATTTACAGCACTAGATATTGTACGTGCAGAAACGCTCGACAATCTCCTGATTCAGTCGCAGGTTCTGACGCTTCACTGCGCGTTAACGCCGGAGACGCAAGGACTGATCGGCGCGCGGGAACTGGCGCTGCTGCCGCAGGGCGCGTGGCTGATCAACGTCAGTCGTGGCGCCGTAGTCGATCAGGAAGCGCTGATCGACGCACTAACCACCGGAAGACTAGCAGGCGCCGGACTTGATGTCTTCAACCCAGAACCACTCCCTGATAACCACCCGCTCCTGCGACTGCCGAATGTCATCCTCACGCCACATATCGCGTCATTCACCGACGATGGCGTGCGCGCGATGCATTATGGCGCGGCGGAACAGATTGTTTGTCTGCTGCGCGGCGAACAACCGCTGCACATAGTCAACCCCGAGGCCCTGCCGGGGCGCCTCTCCAGAATGAACGCCACACAAACAATCGCTGATCCCTGAACCTCCAACGCACCGCTCAAAGGGTTGGCGCGAAGACGTACAGGCTAAGGTCTCACAATCGACCCTCCACCCGTTACGTCCTCGCGCCTTCGCATCACCCTTTCTGAGAAACCCTCTAATTCACCCCCTTGAGCTTCGCCACGAGCAGGTCGCGGTTCATGCGTGCGATGACGTCGAGCGGGATTTCCTTAGGGCAGGCGGCAGCGCATTCACCGATGTTCGTGCACCCGCCGAAGCCTTCCTTATCCATCTGCTCGACCATACGCACCACGCGGGTATAGCGCTCGGGTTGACCCTGCGGCAGCAAACCGAGATGCGCTATCTTGGCGGCCGTGAAGAGCATGGCGGAGGCATTCGGGCAGGCTGCCACGCATGCGCCGCAACCGATGCATGCCGCTGCGTCCATCGCAGCCTCGGCGTTCTGCTTTGGCACCAGGATGGTATTGGCGTCCTGGGCCGCGCCGGTATTAGCTGAAATGAAGCCGCCCGCCTGAATAATGCGGTCAAACGCCGAGCGATCCACGATCAGATCCTTCATCACCGGGAAGGCACGCGCTCGCCACGGCTCAATCGTAATCGTGTCACCATCCTTGAAGTGACGCATATGCAACTGGCAGGCCGTGGTTCCCCGGTGACCGCCGTGCGGATATCCATTGATCACCATCCCGCACGAACCGCAGATGCCCTCGCGGCAGTCGTGCTCGAAAGCTATCGGCTCCTCGCCGTTCATAATAAGTTCCTGGTTGACCACATCGAGCATCTCCAGGAACGACATGTCAGGAATAATATTCTTTGCCTGATAGGTCACGAAGCGACCTTCCGACTGCGGATTCTTTTGTCGCCAGACATGAAGCGTAAGGTTCATAGCGTGCTCTCTCTTCCAGGGCGTCGGCGCGTGGGGAAGACACGGCAGCGGTCAGAGCGCGCACTTCGCCTTCCCCGACGCTATGCCAGATAATTACTTGTAACTGCGAATGGTTGGCTTAACGTACTCAAAAATCAGCGGCTCCTTGTGGAGCACTGGCTTTGTGCCCAGCCCCGTGAATTCCCAGGCTGCCACATAAGCAAAGTTCTCGTCGTCGCGTTTGGCTTCGCCATCTTCGGTCTGATGCTCCTCGCGGAAATGACCACCGCACGACTCATCCCGATGGAGCGCATCGATGCACATTAACTCGGCAAGCTCCATAAAATCGGCGACACGCCCGGCCTTTTCCAGCTCCTGATTGATGTCGTTGCTTTCGCCGGGCACCTTCACCTCACGCCAGAAGCGCTCACGGAGTTCCGGGATAAGTTCAAGAGCGCGCTTCAGGCCGGCTTCATTCCGCGCCATACCGCAATAGTCCCACATAATCCTGCCGAGTTCGCGGTGGAACATATCGACCGTGCGCGTGCCCTTGGTATTGAGCAAGCGCTTGATGCGGTCGGCCACCTCCGCTTCGGCTTCGCGGAAGGCGATGTGACTCGTATCGACCTTCGGCAGTTTAGTCGATGCCAGGTAATCGGCGATGGTGTACGGCAGGATGAAGTAGCCGTCTGCCAGCCCCTGCATCAACGCCGAGGCTCCCAGTCGGTTAGCGCCGTGGTCCGAGAAGTTCGCCTCACCGATGACAAACAAGCCGGGAATCGTACTCATCAGATTGTAATCAACCCATAGACCACCCATCGTGTAGTGCGGCGCCGGGTAAATGCGCATTGGCGTCTCGTATGGGTTTTCACCGGTAATGCGCTCATACATCTCGAAGAGGTTGCCATAGCGCTCTTCGATCACCTTCTTCCCCAAGCGCTTGATCGCATCGGAGAAGTCAAGGTAGACGCCGAGCCCGCCAGGACCGACGCCACGTCCTTCGTCGCAGACCTCTTTCGCAGCGCGCGAAGCGATATCGCGTGGCGCCAGGTTGCCATAGCTGGGATACTTGCGCTCCAGAAAATAGTCGCGCTCATCTTCGGGGATCGAGCTTGGCGGCCGCTTATCGCCGGGGGTCTTCGGCACCCAGACGCGCCCATCGTTGCGCAATGACTCCGACATGAGCGTCAGTTTGCTCTGGTGATCGCCGCTGACGGGAATGCAGGTCGGATGGATCTGGGTAAAGCACGGATTGCCGAAAAAGGCGCCGCGCCGGTAGGCGCGCCAGATCGCCGTCGTATTGCATGCCTTGGCATTCGTCGAAAGGTAAAAGACGTTCGAATACCCGCCGGTTGCCAGCACGACGGCGTCGGCGACGTGCGATTCAATCTTGCCGGTGACCAGATCGCGCGTGACAATGCCGCGCGCTCGACCATCGATAACAACCAGGTCAAGCATCTCTGTACGCGAGAACATCTTGACCTGCCCGAGTCCGATCTGGCGACTGAGCGCCTGGTAGGCGCCAAGCAGCAACTGCTGCCCTGTCTGCCCGCGGGCGTAAAAGGTGCGCGCCACTAGTGCACCGCCGAACGAGCGGTTGTCCAGATAGCCAGAGTACTCACGTGCGAACGGCACCCCCTGTGCAACACACTGATCGATGATCGCCATGCTCACTTCCGCCAGGCGGTACACGTTTGCTTCACGCGCGCGAAAGTCGCCGCCCTTGACCGTGTCGTAGAAGAGGCGAAAGACGCTATCGCCATCGTTGCGATAGTTCTTGGCGGCGTTGATGCCGCCTTGCGCAGAGATGCTGTGTGCGCGACGCGGGCTGTCGTGGTAGGTATAGCACTTGACGTTATACCCGGCTTCGCCCAGGGTTGCCGCAGCGGAGGCGCCTGCCAGACCCGTACCGACGACAATGATCGTATACCGTCGTCGGTTTGTTGGGCTGACGAGTTTCATCTCAAACTTGTGCCGCTCCCATTTGCGCTCAATCGGTCCTTCCGGAATTTTCGCGTTGAGCCTCGGATCGAGATATTCTGTCGCGGGCCGGATTGTTGTCGGCCTGGTCTCGATGGTAGTCATAATTTTGTCTCTTTTCTAGGGTGCTTCACGTGCAGCGATGCAGGCACCCATCTTTGGGTGCATTACCGCACCAATCCCGTAAAAACCGCAACCGGCACAGCTGAAAAACCGAGGAACAACAAAATGCCCGAAAGCGTCGCCAGACCGCGCCAGAGACCATCCGTGCGCGGACCATTCAGCCCGAGGGTCTGGAACATGCTCCAGACTCCATGATACAGATGCATTCCCAGAGCGCCGACGCCGGCAATGTAAATGACCACATTGATCGGGTTGGAGAAGCTAGCCACAACATTTTGGTACGCTGTCTCGTGGCCACCGAAGTTGGGAATGCCCAACCCAAACGTAAGGTGCGCCAGGTGATACACGATAAAGAGGAAAATGGCCAGCCCGCCCCAGCGCAGGGTCATGGCAGCGAACGTCGCCTGTTTTCGACGGATTTGGCGGTACCCTTTCGGACGACTCGCCCAGTCGATCCGCGTCAACTGGATAGCAGCAGTAATGTGCAGGATCACTGCCGTCAGCAAAATGATACGCACCACCCAGAGCAGGCCACGTTCAGGCACGAGCGGGTATCCGACCGTGCGTAGAAAGTGCGCATATTCATTGAAACCTTCTGCGCCCTCGAAAATCTTCAGGTTACCAAGCATATGCAGGATGACGAACCCATAGCCGATAAAGCCAGTGATCGCCATTACTGCCTTCTTGCCGATTGTTGTGCGATAGAGCGTCAGTGCTGCTGCCATACCTAAAAATCCTTCCGGGTAGTTTCTGATGCGTTGTACGACTCAGCAGTATATCTCGGATCTCGCGTAGAGACGTTGGCTATTGAAGACTCGCCAAGAGGCGCGGCGTCATTTGCCAGACGCGGCGCTAACGGCGGGTGACGACCAAAGAGCCAGAATCGCACAGTCATAGACACTCTCGCTTCATCAGATGAGTCGGGGCGCCCGACCCATCATCGCACGGTGAAGCAATCGCTTGAATCTCTGGGAAGAGTTTCACGAACTGCTTTGCATTATAACCTAAGGAGTAACGATTGTGAAGGAAAGGTTACTTAACTTAGCGATGTCCATACGCCAAGGCGCGCCGACAGTGCGCCGACATCGTCCGGGCTGATAGGTCGTGCAAGCCGCACAATCGCATCGTGCAGCGCCGTCAGCTGCGCTGCTCCCGGAGCGGCGGGCGTCAGCGCCAGTGCAGCGCGGAGCAAGGCGGAGTATGCAGCAATCTGGTCGGTTGCGTCAGCAGGGTGCGCCTGGACGACGGAAATGGCGCCTTCTATCTGCTCACGCGCCGCGTTCCATTCGACAATGCCCGGCATATGCGCCATCAGATCGAGGAGCTGCGCAACACGCTCGGCGGCAGCGCGCCGTTCTTCCGCCACGACCGGCGGCGGCGCCCCAGGAGCGGCTGCAGATCGAGGCGGAGACGCTGATGATTCGGAAGGGAGCGTCGTGATGCGGGTCAGTTCTTCGTTCTTAGTTCCTGGTTCTACGGAAGACGCCGATAGTTCAGCAAGGAACGCCATAATTTGGGGAAGCGCCCGCTGCAGCATCTGGTCGATCTCACGGGCATAGACCAGCCAGGGACCGATCTGCATCTTGAAGGGGTCAGGAATGTCGCGATCGCGTCCGGCAAGCTCTCCCAGGGTGTGAATACGCGGAGCAGCCTGGGGAAAGCGCAGGCGCGCCACACGCGCGGTTCCGCTGTCGATAGCCAACAGCAATAGTGCTTCATCGACCAGGTGATCGCTCAGGCTACGTGCGCGGTGGGCGCTAAGATCAAGCGACAGATGATCGGCGACAGCAAGTGCGTCCGGGCTGGCAGGATCGTTGTCGTGCCCAAGCACCCCCGCAGACTCGACGCGTGCAGTGATGCCGCGATTAGTCAGGTGGCGGCGAAGCATGGCAGCCGCAAGCGGCGCACGCCCGGTGTCGGCAGCGCCGACTATCAGGATCAATGGCTCGCTCATACGCGTAACGATAGACCCTCGTGATGCGCGCCAATGTGAACAGAGCGTCATCTTCCCGGCAATGAAATGGAAATGCGTCGAATATATAATACGCCAGAGTAAAGATATGCAACAGCATTGAGCCACGCAAGCCGCTGCACGTATCTAGAAAGCAGAACCGATGCATATTCTCATTGCCGAAGACGACGCCATGAACCGCGACGTGATTGCGCGACGCATGCGTTGGGAAGGGTTCACAATCACGCTCGCGGTTAACGGCTCGGAAGCGCTCCAGCTTGCCCGCACTCAGATGCCCGATCTGATTCTGCTTGATATGGGGTTGCCTGGGCAGAATGGCTGGGATGTCGCCCGTCAACTCAAGAGTGATGAGGCGACGCGCCACATTCCCATCATCGCTCTGACCGCTTATGCACTACCCGAGGACCGGATCAGAGGGCTTGCTTCCGGGTGTGACGCCTACGAACTCAAACCTATCGACTTCGAACGTCTCGTGCAGTGTATCTACACCCTGACCGCCGGCTCCGCACCGGGATAACAGAAGCGGCGGACCGGGAGAGACGGCGCAGGCGTTCTACCGTCTGGACAATAATGAAGCACATCATCGTTCTTATGTTTTGTCGTTGCCAGATGTGTTGTGCACAGACGTATGCCGCACTCAGCCAATCCCTGCCGCCGGGTCCGGCGAGAAGTGTGATACCTGCATGAACGTCACGCTCACCCCCTACAACGGCGTCTTGCTGACGCTCAGTATTGTTGCGCTGAGCGTTGCCGGATATGCATGGCACAAACGGGCGCTGCCAGGAGCGTTGCCGTTGAGCCTGCTCGCCTTTGCACTATTTGTCTGGTTGATCGGGTATGCGATGGAATTGAGCAGCCAGACGCTTCCCGTAGTTATGTGGTGGGTCAGGCTCGAGTTTGTCGGCATTGTTACGGCGCCAGTCGCCTGGCTGTGGTTTGCGGCGGAATATACCAGCTCGTGGTCATGGCTCAACCGCCGCCGGATATGGTTGCTGGGCGTTGTTCCACTCATTACCATCATTGTCATCCTGACAAACGAGTTCCACCATCAGTTCTGGCAGTCAATCGCCCTGATGACCGATGGCCCCTTCACGATCTTTGATTCGAGGCGCGGCTTCTGGTTCTGGGTGCATACCGGATATTCCTACGTTTGTCTGCTTTGCGGAACATACCTGATTGTCAATTTCATCCGTCGCACTCCGAGTCTGTTTCGTAGGCAAACCGGCGCTCTTCTGCTCGCGGTTGCCGCTCCCTGGATCGGCAACGTCATCTATCTCGCGGGCCTGAGTCCCTGGGGAAAACTCGACCTGACACCGTTCACGTTCACTGCGTCGCTCATCGCCGTCGCCTGGAGCGTGCTCGGTTTTCGCATGCTCGAAATCCGTCCCCTTGCGCGCGACATGGTTTTGCAAAGCATGAGCGATGGCGTGATTGCGGTCGATGAACAGGGACGGATCATCGAGGTGAACCGGGCGGCGCAAGCGGTAATCGGACTGCCCAGTGCGCAGATTATCGGCAGACACGCGCGAGAAGCGCTCGCGCGGTGGCCCGCCATTGTTGATCGCTATCGTCACGTGACTGAGATTGCAGAAGAAATCGAAGTAGAGATTGATGCCACGCGTCGATGGTTCGATGTGCGTATTTCGCCGATCTATGATGGGCGGCGGGTGTATCGCGGGCGGCTATTCGTCTGGCGCGATGTCACTGAGGAGCGCCTGATCCGCGAAGAACTGCGACGCAATAATGAGCGCCTCCTAGAAGCGCAACAGGCATTGATCGAGGCGCGCAACGCAGCAGAAGCGGGTAGTCGTGCCAAGAGCGCATTCCTGGCGCACATGAGCCATGAAATCCGAACGCCGCTCACCGCGATTATCGGGTATTGCCAATTGCTGGAAAACGGTATTGAGCGCCAGAGCCTGGAACAGACGCGCCATGACGTCGAGGCGATCCACCTGGCTGCCAGTCACCTGCTCGATCTGGTGAGCAACGTGCTGGAAATGGCACGGATTGAAACAGGACAGTCTGATGTGCACTATGTCATGTTCGATGCGTCGAGCATCGTGCGGGATGTCGCAATGACGGTGCAGCCGCTGCTTCGGCGCAACCGCAACCGTCTGCGGTTGGAAGGCATCGAAGAGCTGGGAGAACTGTGGGGCGATCCAACGAAGGTGCGCCAGATTCTGCTCAATCTGGTGAGCAATGCTGCCAAGTTTACTACAGATGGCGAGGTGGTCGTGCGGGTCGCACACATCAGTGACAAGTCTCAACCACGCATTCAGTTTCAGGTGTCTGATACAGGACCAGGGATTGCTTCCGAGCACATAACGCGATTATTTATACCATTCGCCATCGCTGAACATCATGTCGGACGCGAGCAGCGTGGCGCAGGGCTAGGCCTGGCGATCAGTCGACATTACTGTCGGCTGATGGGTGGCGAGTTGACCATTGAGAGCGCACCAGGATGCGGCACAACAGCCACATTCTGGTTACCGGCGCCCACATTGCAGATTGCACTGGCAGAGGTTGAGGGTTAGCAGCGCTGCGGCAGCTATCGATCGATCCACGGCGCAGACCTCATTCGGAACACTCTTCGGCTTGCCTGCATGTACGCCGTATCAAGGTTCAACGGCTCCGCCTTCCTAGTTAACCTTCAACCTCCGCGCCTTCCGTATTCAATACTCCTCAACACACCGTCGCGCCTGAGCAATCTGTTCACGCACGGCTTCCGGCGCGGTTGCACCAGACACACGGCGCTGCGCTACGGAGCGATCGACGTTGAACACCTGAAGCACACCGTCGTCACAGGCGGGATGCGCTGTGAGAAAGACTTCGCGTGGCAGCATTGAGAGCGCAACACCGCGTTGCTCCGCTTCCCGCACCAGTCTGCCGACCACGGAGTGCGCCTCGCGAAACGGCACGCCACGCGCCACCAGATAATCAGCGACATCAGTGGCCAGCATCGCATCGTCAAGCGCTGCACGCATACGATCATGGCGGAAGCGCGCCGTCGCTACTGCCCCGGCGGCGACCGGCAGCGCCAGTTCAAGGGTGTCGGCAGCGTCGAACAGCGGCTCTTTGTCTTCCTGCAAGTCCTTATTGTAGGCGGAAGGCAGCCCTTTCAGCACGGTCAGCATGGTCGTCAGATCGCCAATGAGGCGACCTGCCTTGCCGCGCAACAGCTCGAACGAATCGGGGTTTTTCTTTTGCGGCATAAGACTCGACCCGGTGCTGTAGGCGTCGGCAAGCACCACGAAACCGAACTCGGCGCTGCTATACATGATCATGTCTTCTGCCAGGCGGCTGAGGTGCGCGCCGATCAGCGCTGCACAGAACAGAAACTCAGCGATAAAGTCGCGGTCGCTGACAGCATCGATGCTATTGGGGGAAATCGTCGCCATGCCCAGGTCGGCAGCGAGCGCCATTCGGTCGATTGCCAGCGACGTGCCAGCAAGAGCGCCTGAGCCAAGCGGCAGCACGGCAGTACGTTTGGCGCAGTCTGCCAGACGCTCGCGATCGCGCTGGAGAGGCCAGAAATGCGAGAGCAACCAGTGCGCCAGCAGCACCGGTTGGGCGCGTTGCAGATGGGTATAGCCGGGCATCAGCGCGTCGCCTGCGGCTTCAGCCTGCGCCAGCAACGCCTGCTGCAGCGTGCGCAAGCCATTGTCGATACGCTGAATCGCGCCTATTGTCCACAGCCGCACATCGGTCGCTACCTGATCGTTCCGGCTACGCCCGGTGTGAAGTTTTCCGGCGACCGCGCCGACGATTTCACCCAAGCGCCGCTCGACAGCAGTATGAATATCCTCATCGGTTGGGTGCGCCTCAAATCGTCCGTCGGCAAACTCGGCAAACACGGCTTCAAGACCCGCCAGCAAGGTATCCCGCTCTTCCGCCGAAATGACACCCGCCTGTGCCAGCTGGCGCGTCCAGGCCATGCTCCCGCGAATATCCTCACGCCACAGGCGCTGATCAAACGGAAACGAATTGTTGAACCGCGCCATCAGCGTATCGATGCGTTCATCAAAGCGACCGCCCCACATGGTTTGCTCCTTCTTGAGAGCCGAGAACTGAGAATTGAGAGTCAAGAACTGCGAACCGAGAAACGAGAACTGAGAACCTTGAGCCTTCGGACAGGCGTCTGGCGAATAGTGCGGTCATGGTACACGAAATTGGAGGAGGCGCGAGGCAAGAGGCAAGAAGTGAGCGGCAGGCAGCGCGCGTTCGTTATTCAGTTTATTCGCTGCCCTATTCGCTGACCATCGCACGCGGCGCAAGGCGCGCGGCAGGGGCGAGAAGGCGCACATTCGCTATGCGCTTTCATTCACTTATTCGTTTCCCCATTCGTTGACCCATTCGCTTATTCGCTGCCCTATTCGCTGACATCGCACGCGGCGCAAGGCGTGCGGCAGGAGCGAGGAGACGCACATCCGATTATTCGTTTCCGTTTGCTTACTTGCTCTACCCATTTATTCGCCAACTACAGCAAGGCAAGCACGTTGTGCAGTGTGCATTGGTTCCTCATTCTCAGTTCTCGGTTCTCCTAACCCCCTGACCCTGTGGTACAATGCGTATGTCACTAAAAACGCGCCACAATACCCGCATTCGAGAGCGTAAAATGACATATAGCTCACACCATTCGACGATTGCTACGTCTCAGGAGGAACTTGAGTCATTAGCGCTTAGCGCTGTGCCGCGTCAGGGGCGCTGGAGCGAGGAGGATTGTCTGTGGCAGAGTGATTGCGCAAGCGTGCTGGTTGAGTTCACCGACGGATATATCGAAGTTCTACCGATACCAACAAATCGTCATCAATCAATCCTCCTCTTCCTCTATCGCCTGCTCTTCACTGCTGTCGAATTGCTTGGCAGCAAAGCGCTGATTGCGCCAATGCGTCTCCGCATTCGTCCGGGAAAGTATCGTGAGCCCGATCTGCTGCTGGTGCGTTCGGCGCACGACGTGCGACGGCAGGATCAGTTTTGGATTGGCGCTGATCTTGTGCTGGAAGTGGTCGGCCCCGATAAACCCGAACGTGATCTGGTTGAAAAACGCGGCGATTACGCTGAGGGGGGCATCCCTGAATACTGGATCGTCAATCCGCTCAATGAAACCATCACAGTCTTACAGCTAGCGGGTGATGCCTATGTCGAATACGGGGTCTTTAGGCGCGGTGCGCAGGCGACATTGGCGTGATGATTGTTTTGCTGTCGGTGTTGACGCTGTCTTTGACGCGGAGTAGACGAGGAGCGATATGGTCCGACACTTTCTTTCCGCTGCTGATCTGACGCGCGCTGAAGTCGAGGCGTTGCTTGATCGGGCGCAGGCGCTGAAGGCGGAATGGCGCAATGGCGGGCATCCGCGCGATGCCAACGGCGCGTTGCCGCTCCAGGGCAAAACGCTGGCGCTGGTGTTCGAGAAACCGTCACTGCGCACGCGTGTCGCCTTTGAAGCCGGTATGACCCAGCTTGGCGGTCATGGCAGCTACCTGTCGGCGAACGATATCGACATGGGCGGGCGCGAAAGCGTTCCTGACGTGGCGCGCAATCTTAGTCGCTGGGTGCATGCGATTGCAGCGCGCGTCTTTCGCCACTCCACCGTCGAGACCCTGGCGCGCTATGCGACCGTGCCGGTCATTAATGCGCTGTCCGATCGTGAGCATCCCTGTCAGGCGCTGGCAGATATGCTGACGTTGCGCGAACATTACGGGCGACTCGAAGGATTGACGCTGGCCTATGTCGGCGATGGCAACAATGTGGCGCACTCGCTGATGCTCATGGGCGCGACATTAGGGATGAACATCCGTATCGGCTGCCCGCTCGATTACCGCCCTGATCCCGAGATTCTGGCGCTCGCCGAGCAGCGCGCCGCTGAACATAAGGCTTCGGTGCAGGTGATGCCATCGCCGGTTGAAGCGGTCATTGGCGCGGACGCAGTCTACACAGATGTGTGGGCGTCGATGGGGCAAGAACACGAAGCGGCGCGACGGCGTCCGGTCTTCCAACCGTATCAGGTCAACGCAGCACTCATGGCGCACGCCCGATCCAGCGCGCTGTTTATGCACTGTCTCCCGGCGCATCGCGGCGAGGAAGTGACATCTGATATCATTGATGGTCCGCAGTCCGTCGTATTTGAGCAGGCGGAGAACCGGCTGCACGTCCAGAAGGCGCTGATTCTGACTCTCCTTGGATTGTAGAGGGATCCTATGCACTTGATTGTCGTCGGATGCGGTCGTGTCGGGAGTGTGCTGGCGCAACAGATGGCTGCTGAAGGGCATTCAGTTGCGGTCGTCGACAAGAATCCCCAGGCGTTCAAGCGCCTGGGACGCGAGTTCCGCGGGCAGACGGTGCTCGGTGTGGGGTTCGACCGGGATACGCTGCGCGAGGCGGGTGTTGAGCGCGCCGATGCGCTGGTGGCGGTGACAAACGGCGACAACTCGAACTATATCACGGCGACGGTCGCACGCGATGTCTTCCGTGTACCGAATGTCGTGGCACGCATTTACGACCCGCAGCGCGAAGCAATCTACCGCGAACTCGGCATTCGCACCATTAGTTCGACCAGTTGGGCGGTTCACACCATTCGTCGGATTCTCCATGGCGATGAAACAGTCTCATCAATCCAGTTCGGCAGCGGGGAGGTGGAAATCGCGGAAGTAACCATCAGCGGACGGCTTGTCGGTCACTTTGTGCGCGATCTGTCGGTTCCCGGAGAGATCATGCCGGTGGTTATCGTGCGGCGCGGGCGCGCATTTCTGCCGACCCCTGGCGTGCTACTCGAAGATGGCGATGTGGTGCATGTCGCAGTGCTGGCGACAGCGATAGGCCTGCTTGATTCTATGATTAAATAGGCTCATCGAGCGCCATGAACATTCTGATTGTTGGCGGCGGCAAAATCGGGCGAAACCTGGCAATGTTCCTCAAGGCCGAGGGACGCCACTCGATCACCCTAGTTGAAAAGCAAGAGCAAGTAGTGCACTCTCTTATGCGCATTCTGCCGGATATTCGGGTGATTGAGGGAGATGGATGCGACCCTTCAGTGCTGCGTGAAGCGGGCGC
The DNA here is from genome assembly GCA_025062325.1 of Roseiflexus sp. Taxonomy (GTDB): domain Bacteria; phylum Chloroflexota; class Chloroflexia; order Chloroflexales; family Roseiflexaceae; genus Roseiflexus. The sequence goes on along the minus strand of JANXAL010000009.1, from coordinate 115,247 downwards.
CGAGTTTGCCGATGCGGTCGCAGCGGTCACTGGCGATGACGAGGACAACTTGGTGATTGCGGTGCTGTGCAAACGTGAGTTTCGCGTCAATCGCGTCGCTGCGCGCATCAATAATCCAAAGAACGCCTGGCTCTTCACCCGTCGCATGGGGGTAGACCTGCCCATCGATACGGCGCAGACCATTGGGCGCGGGCTTGAAGCCGACATCAACCTTGGCGCAATCGTCCAGCTTACTCGCTTGCGGGAAGGGCGAATCTCGCTGATTGAATTCACAGTCTCCCCTGAGTCGAGCGCTGTGGGCAAGACCGTCGCCGCGCTGCGTCTTCCGCCCGACTGTCTGCTAGCAGCTATTTTGCGCGGTGATGACGTCATTCTGCCTTCGGGCGAAACGATCATTCAGGCGGGGGATCAAGTGATTGCCCTGGCATACCGCGACCGTGAGGCGTTGCTCTCGGAGCGATTCCAGTAATATGGCGCGTCTCATTCGCAATGTGCGACAGCGAGCGGCGCCTCGCGCCCCGGCTCGCCATTTGGTCGTCTGTCAACACGACGGACGTTTTGACAGCACGGTCGAGGCTGCTGCAATCAGCGATCTGATCCAGCAGAAGGATCAGATCGTCTGGGTCGATCTCCTCAATCCACGCGCAGAGGACGTAGCGCTGCTCTCAGAGGAGTTTGGCTTCCATCCGCTCGCCATCGAAGACGCAACCCAGGCGCACGAACGACCGAAAATCGACTCATACAACGGATACTACTTCCTGATCTTCTATGCGCTGCGCTATGATGAGTCACGCAGGAAAGTCCTGGCTCAGCAGGTTAGTCTGTTCATCGGATCAAACTATCTGGTGTGCATCCATCAGGAACCCATCGCCGCCATTGATGAAACCATCCGTCGCTGGCAGCGATACGAGCACGATTTTGGCGAGGATGTCGCCGAACTTCTCTATCATCTGCTTGACACTATCGTTGATGAATACTTTCCGATCCTGGACGCCCTGATCGAACGGGTCGAGGAGGTCGAGGCGCAGATTTTCAATCATTTTCGTCCCGAAGCGCTTCAGGAGATATTTGCGCTCAAGCGTGAATTGCTGCTGATGCGCAGGATTGTCGCCTCAGAGCGCGATGTGCTGAATGTGCTCATTCGGCGGGAAGCGCCGATCTATCCGCGCGAAATGACGGCTTATTTCCAGGATGTGTACGACCATCTGATCCGTATTACCGACAGCATCGACACCTATCGCGATCTCCTCTCGAGCGCCCTCGACGCTTTCCTATCGCTTCAGTCGAATCAATTGAACGAAGTTGTCAAAACATTAACCATCGCCTCGATCATTCTCATGTCGGCAGCCCTGATCGCCGGAGTGTATGGAATGAATTTCGAGTTTATGCCTGAGTTGAGCTGGCCCTGGGGCTATCCTTTCGCACTTGGTCTGATGGCGACGGTCAGTCTGCTGCTGATTGCGATCTTCAAGCGGCGCGGGTGGTTGTAGAGACGGGAGGTGACATATGGACGTCCGTCCATCACCAATCGCTGGAAGCTGGTATCCGTCGAACCCAATGCGTCTGCAGCGTGAGATCGAGCGCTATCTAGAACAGGCGCACCCACCGGCATTGCCGGGCAGGGTGTGGGGGACGCTGGCGCCGCATGCCGGATTACGCTACTCCGGTCCGGTGGCAGCATGGGCATTTGCGTGCGTGCGCGGCAGCGCGCCGGACATCGTCGTCATTGCCTCGCCATGGCACCGCGGCGGCGAAATACCGCTGATCACCACCGGGCACGCAGCGTATGAGACGCCATTGGGCATTGTTGAAGTCGATACCGATGCGATCGCACGTCTCGATGCCATACTGCGCGCACGGGCAGGATTTGGTCTGGCACGGCGGCGTTACGACGATGAACATGCCGTCGAAATCGAGTTGCCATTCCTGCAGTGCGTGCTTGGTCCATTCCGCCTGCTACCGGTCATGCTGGCGGATCAACGCGCGACAACAGCCGCAGCGCTTGGCGCAGCACTGGCAGAAACGGTGCAGGGGCGCAATGTTCTGCTGATCGCCAGTTCCGATCTGTCGCACTACGAGCCCGAGCCTGTTGCGCGCCGACTCGATGCCGAACTGTTGCGTCGAGTTGCAGCATTTGACCCCGATGCCGTGATCGCCGCTGAGTCGGAAGGCGCTGGGTACGCCTGCGGCAGTGGCGCGATTGCGGCTGTGCTGTGGGCGTGCCGCGCTCTTGGCGCCAACCAGGTCACTCTTTTGCATTACGGAACGTCTGGCGATGTTGAGCCCCATGCACCATGGGTCGTCGGGTATGGAGCGGCGGCGATCTGGCAGGCTGCGTGAAGACGACCGTCACCAGCACGGGTAGAGGCGCGCTGCACGGGCAACCGGCGCCGTTGGGAACCGTCCGTCCGCGGGACGTGAGGCGAGGATGAGAGTCATCTTGCCCAGGGTGTGCTCTATCCGCCAACGCATGGCGGGTCGCTCATGACCGTCACCGGCGCGGGTAGAGGCGCGTCTCGCGGACAACCGGCGCCGCCGGTATTAGACGGCGTGAGGGCGGGTCCGAGACCCGCCCTCCAATCCGCAACTCCGCCGCTGCTGCACCGTCAACCAGTCACCTCCGGGATGATCAGACCGTAGTTCCCGTCCTGACGGCGATAGAGCACGTTCAGTTTTCCGGTTTCAGCATCCTGGAAAATAAAGAAACTGTGTCCGAGGAGTTCCATCTGCTCGATGGCTTCATCGCTATACATTGGCTTGACCTGGAACTCCTTTGTGCGAACGATGCGCGGATGCTGCTCCTCCTCGTCGGCAGCGGAAGATGTAGCAGCGGTCATGTCGGGCAGAGCCTCGACGATCTGCCCCCCCTGGCGGCGAAGCTTGCCGCGCCGCCAATGTTTATCCTTGTAACGCTCGATCTGGCGCTGGAGCGTGTCATAGACTTCATCAATCGCCGCATACAGTTCCGGCGCGCGGCGCTCGGCGCGCACCAGAACCCCATGATCACCGACCACCGTCACCTGCACGCGATGGACATTCCCCTCATCGCGCCGCATTTCCTCCATATGCTCAACCGTCACTTTGTCGATCCGATCGAGATACCGGTCGAGGCGCGAGAGTTTTTGCTCAATGTGCTGGCGCTGGCGCTCCGAGAGTTTGCCATTGCGGCTGTTCACGATCAGGTTCATACTGGCCTCCTGCATCACTGCCCGCTCTCACGAGAGCAGACGATACGTTCGATCCGTAGCAACAGCGCTACGGAGGATGCAAAAAGCCCCCAACCGCCAGTCAGGCGGGTGAGGGCTTCGTTTGTCATCAACGAACGACAGTCGCAACTTTTGAGTCTCCGTAACCGTGCGGGGCGCAAACGGTCTGTGTCACGTTTGTCGTCCTTTCCAGGCTACGAGTCACAAGCAGAGGCGGTTGACATCGATGCGCGCTGTTGTTCCATTGTACTACGCGAACAGGAGCGGCGCAAGAGGCGTGTGTTAAGAATCGTCAACCCGTATGGCGGGAGAGCCCTTGCAGGTTCGCGTACCTCCTCACCGCCTCATGACGCGCCGCATGATGCTCCAGTACGATGCTGGCGCCAGGCGTACCAGCAGGTCGACCATACGGGCGTCGGAGCCGACCAGTACTCGCGCTTTGCGCTGCTCAACACCTTTGACAATAGTTTCGCCGGCAATGTCAGGGGGCAGTTTCAGGAGTCGTCGCGAGCGTGCCAGCCCCTGTTCGATCTCGTCACGGGAGAGCGCTGCCGGTCGGCGCGCTCGCTCGGAGATGGACGTTGCTACGCCGCCGGGAAAGACGACTGTCACGCCAACCGATGTATGCTCGAGTTCGTGCCGAAGCGCCTCGGAGAAACCGCGCACTGCGAATTTGCTGGCAGCGTATGCTGCCTGACCCGATGGCGCCGCCAACCCGAAGACGCTGGAAATGTTCACTAACCGTGCATCATCGCTCGCCTTCAGCAGCGGCAAGAAGGCGCGCGTCATGCGCACGAGACCGTGGAAGTTGATGTTGAACAGCCATTCAAAATCGGCGTCGCTAACCTGATCGAAGTTTCCCCACATCGCTACGCCAGCATTGTTGAACAGCAGGTCCACCCCGCCGTGCATGCGACACACGGCCTCCGGCAGCGCAGCGACCGCTGCGGCGTCAGACACGTCGATGCAATGGCAACTGACGCGCACCCCGTACGGCGCAAGCAAGGCCGCGGTGTGCGTCATACCCGCTTCATCGATGTCTACCAGCGCAAGGTGGCAGTGGCGGCGCGCCAGCGAGATGGCGATCGCTCGCCCAATGCCGCTCGCCGCGCCAGTGACAACCGCCGTCCGGTTTGCCAGTCGCATTGGACGTGCCACTATCGCGCTCCTCGCACCGCGGGCGCCTGGAGGCGTTCCGGTCGGACGAATTCCAGCGAGCCGTCGTTCAGGCGACTGAACCGCAAACTCAACACGTCACGGAGGTAGTTCTGATGCGCCTTCCAGGGAGCGCGCTCCGCCTGGCGCGGAATCATAGCGAGGGCGCGCTGGATGTAGCCTGAGGTGAGCGACACCGCTGGTCTCGTCGGAAGCGGAGCATCTGGACGTCGCGGCGTGCACTGAACGTACCCATGTTTCTCCATATAGTTCAGCAGACGACAGACATACTGGGCAATCAGCTCGCACTTTAGGGTCCATGATGCATTGGTGTACCCGAATGCCAGCGCCAGATTTGGTATATCACTGAACATTGCTCCCCGGTAGGTCAGGGTTTTTCCAAGATCGACCGGCATGTTATCGACAATGATCTGCGCGCCGCCCATCACCTTGAGAACCAGACCCGTAGCCGTCACGATAATATCCGCGTCAAGCTCAGCGCCGGAGACAAGTCGAATGCCGGTTTCGGTAAAGCGTTCGATCTGATCGGTAACCATCGAGATTTTGCCAGCTTTGATCGCCCGGAAAAGGTCACCATCAGGCGCCACGCACAGCCGCTGATCCCACGGGTTGTAGCGGGGATTGAAATGGGTCTCGACATCGAAATCAGGACCGAGATACGCTCGAACCTGATTGAGAATGGTACGTCGCGTGGCATCGGGCAGGCGGCGCGCCAGGGTGTAGAAATACATCCCGACCCCAATTGACCACCAGCGCGACAGGCGATAGGCAATGCCAGGCGGCAATCTTCGGTAGAAGCGGCGCATGACAGGGTCTTCAGCAGGCAATGCAACGACATAGCTGGGTGAGCGCTGAAGGATAGTCACATGCGCTGCGCGCTCCGCCAGGGCAGGCGCCAGCGTTACGGCCGTGGCGCCACTGCCAATCACAATGATCCGCTTCCCCGCATAGTCGAGATCGCCGGGCCACTCTTGCGGATGCACCACAAGTCCGCGAAAATGATCGATGTTGGGCCAGTTGGGTGTGTACCCGCGCTCATAGTCATAGTACCCTGTGCACATAAAGAGGAAGGAGCAGGTGAACCGCGCCAGTGCGCCATCTAGCGCTCGGAGGGCGTCCACAGTCCAGCGCGCCTCAGCGGATGACCAGGCAGCACGCTGGACGCGATAGCCAAAACATATCTTCTGATCGATGCCATACGCTCGCGCTGTTTCTTCTATATAGCGCCGGATTGAGGGACCGTCCGCCATGGATTTCAAGCCGCGCCATGGGCGAAAACTATAGCCCAGCGTATGCATGTCTGAGTCTGAGCGAACCCCCGGATAGCGAAAGAGGTCCCACGTGCCGCCGATGGCATTACGGCTCTCTAGGATGGCATAGCTTCTTGTCGGGCAGCGCGTTTGCAGATAGTATGCAGCACAAATGCCAGAAAGGCCGGCGCCAACAATGAGAACATCTTTGTGGATAGAGGTTTGGAATGACATCGTATCACCTAGCGGAGCATTCCGCTAGCATAGGGGAAGCGGAAAAAGTTGTGCAAAACAGTATACCATGAGAGACGAGAGGCAAAAGGTGAGGGGCGCGAGGCAAACGGCAATCGCTTGGTCGTTCGGTATTCGCTTCCTGATTCGCTGACAGCAACCTGAGGCGCAAGGGCCAGCAACCGGTCATTCGCATTCGCTTTCCTATTCGCCGATGCATTCGCTTGGTCGCTTCCTGATGCGCTGACGCAGGCGCTCACTCGATGGCAGCGACGACGCACCGCCGTACCCTTCCGATATGCTGTATGATATATATTAGGCTGGCGTTGCATTGACAGAGAGCGTGCAATGCCGTACAGTACGCATAATTCCACTGTTGTGAGGTTCGCCATGGCGCCACTGCTCGTCGATCAGCGTCAGTTACAAACCCTGGCCCAGCTGATCTCTGCTGGAGGACACCAGGATGTCCGCGAATTGCTTCAGGCGTCGCTAGAGCAGTTAGTGGCTCTCTGGCCCGCGCAGGGAGGCGCATTGCTCTACCATGCGCCGCACGGCGAAGTTATTCGCTTACATTACGGGATGATCGACAGCGAGGCAGGCGCACTGATCGCAGAGGCGCGCGAAACCTTCGCACGCCGCGAGGAAGGGCGCGAACCGACTATTGGCTACTATACCCTCGACGATGAACGCAAACTGCTTGAACTTCCCCTATCGAGCGGGTCGCAAACGGTCGGATTACTGCACCTGGTCGTCCTCGATGCCGAGGCGGAGCGGCCATCTCCTGCTCTCGATGAGGATCTCGCCATGCTGCTGGTGCGCGCCATTGGCGGAGAAGCCGACAAACTGGCGCGCCTGCGCCGCGCCGAGCAGGACCTGCGCGAGCTCCATCTGCTCTATCAGGTAGGGCAGGCGCTGGCGAGCAATCTCGATCTCTCCAGCCTGCTGAATGACATTCGCAATCAAGTGCCACAGGCGATGGGCGCTGAACGCTGCTCGATCATGCTGCTCGACGAGCAGACCCGCGAGCTGGTTCTAGAACTGCCTGATCCGCACACTGGCGAACAGCGCGAATTTCGCATCCCGCTCGATCGCGGCATTGCTGGCTGGGTGGCGACCAATGGGATTGGCCAGATCGTTAATGATGTCGAGCACGATCCGCGCTGGTTTGATGGGATTGCGCGCGATGTCGATTTTGAGACGCGCCAGATCCTCTGTGCGCCGATGCGTATTGGCGATCGTGTTGTCGGCGTGATGCAGGTGCTCAATAAACGTGACGGAACACCTTTCAACGATCAGGACCTGCGCCTCCTGACAACGCTGGCGACCCAGGCAGCGATTGCGGTAGAAAATGCACGCCTAGTGCGCAGCCTGAAAGAGGAGCGCGACCGATTGCTCGCCAAGGAAGCGGAAGTGCGAGCGGCGATTGCGCGCGATCTGCACGATGGGCCGACCCAGAGCATCGCAGCGATTGCCATGAATATTGAGTTCATCAAAAAATTGCTGCGCGCTATGCCGGAGCGGGTGGAAAGCGAACTGGACGTGCTTGCCGAGTTGGTGCATAAAACTGCCTACGATATTCGCACCCTGCTCTTTGAACTGCGCCCGCTCGGACTGGAAACCCAGGGATTACTGGCGACATTGCAGCAGTACGTAGCCCGCTTCCGCGATCCTGCAGGCGTCGTGAAACTTCGCCTCGAAGCGCCGTCCAGCATTCCACGATTGCCGGTCGAGGTCGAAGGCGCCATTTTCATCATTATTCAGGAAGCAGTCAACAATGCACGCAAACATGCACGCACTGATGAGGTGGTGATTTACCTCTATCTGGAAGAAGGGTATCTGGTCGCCAGTGTGCGGGATCGCGGGCGCGGATTTAACCTCGCCGCAATCGAGTCGGGTTACAATACGCGCGGATCACTGGGGCTGCTCAATATGCGCGAGCGCGCGCGCCTGATCGGCGGCGAGTGCCACATCCGCTCGGTGGAAGGCGAAGGCACCACGGTCGAACTGCGTGTGCCGCTTGCCTGACGTTACTGGAGATGCTGGTGGCAAGCATATGGAACCGAACGACACTCCTCCGCATATTCGTCTGGGTCTGAGTCGCCAGCGGTTGATCGCCGGTCTGCGCATTATGATCGCCTCGCGTGAGACTGATGATCGGCTCTGGTTGCTGAACCGTCAGGGACTTGCACACTTCGTGGTGACCGCTGCCGGTCACGAGGCGACGCAGCTCGGCTGCGCCTGGGCAATCCGTGTCGGGCACGACTACGTGATCCCGTACTACCGCGATATGACGCTGGTGATGGCGCTCGGTCAATCGGTGCTCGACATCCTGCTGCACGCTATGGCGCGGCGTGATGATCCCTCTAGCGGCGGACGGCAGATGTTCGGACATTATAGCAGTCGCCGTCTCCGTATTGTCAGCGGCTCTAGTTCGGTGGGAAGCCACCTGGTGCATGCCGCTGGTCTTGGTCTGGCCTTCCGCGCCAGAGGCGAGCAAGGCATTGCCGTGATGGGATTGTTCGGCGAAGGCGCCACGGCTGAGGGCGCCTGGCATGAAGGGTTGACGATTGCTGGCATCCACCAACTGCCGGTGGTTTTTGTGTGTGAGAACAATCAATACTCAATTTCGGTTCCGCTTCACCGGGAAGTGCCGGTGCCCGATGTCGCCATGAAAGCGGCAGGGTATGGCATGCAGGGGGTCGTTGTCGACGGCAACGATGTGTTTGCAGTGTACGAAGCCGCACACCAGGCAATGGAGCGGGCGCGTAATGGCGGCGGCCCTACGCTGCTCGAATGCAAGACGTACCGTCTGCGTCCGCACTCAAGCGCTGATGACGACCGTAAATACCGTTCGCGCGAGGAGGTTGAGTCCTGGCGTGCGCGCGATCCGATCAAACGCTTTGAGCATTATCTGGTGGAGCACGGGATCATCACCCCTGAGGAGATCGAAGCCTTGCGACGCGAGGTGCGCGCTGAAGTCGATGCGGCGACCGATGCTGCCATCGCAGCGCCCTGGCCTTCCGTCGAAAGCATCGCCGATCATCTGTACGGGTGACGCGGGAATGCACGTTTCCGGATAGTCGAGCAGACACGTCTGCAGTGTGGCAGCAATCGGCTCAGAGAACAGACGACCAAACCTATGCCCGTCATGACGTTTATTGAAGCGATCCGGTCGGCATTGCACGATGCAATGGCCGCTGATGACCGTATCATGGTGCTCGGCGAAGACGTCGCTGTCAAGGGCGGGGTCTTTCTGGCAACCGAAGGGTTGCTGGCCCGCTTTGGCGAACACCGGGTGATCGACATGCCGATCGCTGAGTGCGGCATTGTCGGCGCCGCCATTGGCGCATCCCTGCATGGTCTCCTGCCGGTCGCCGAGATTCAGTTCGCCGACTACATTTACCCAGCGATCGATCAGATTCTCAACGAAGCGGCGCGGTTTCGCTACCGCTCGAACGGCGACTGGAGCTGCCCGATCGTGGTGCGTGCGCCATGTGGCGCTGGCATCCACGGTGCGCTCTACCATTCACAGAGCGTCGAGCGCCTGTTTATCAGCACGCCGGGCATTAAGGTGGTTATGCCATCAACGCCGTTTGATGCCAAAGGATTGCTGATCGCTGCAATTCACGATCCGGATCCGGTGATCTTCTTCGAGCATAAGCAGCTTTATCGTTTGGTGCGCGGCGATGTTCCCGAAGGAATCTACCGTGAACCGATTGGCAAGGCGGCAGTACGGCGCAGCGGCAGTGATATGAGCGTGTTCAGTTACGGGTTGATGGTGCACCATTCCCTGACGGCGGCGGAAGAACTGGCGGCCGAGGGGATTGATGTCGAGGTCATCGATCTGCGCACCCTGGCGCCGCTTGATCGCGAGGCCATCCTGTCGTCCGTCAAGAAGACCGGTCGCGCGTTGATTGTGCACGAAGATGTGTTGACCGGCGGGATCGGCGGGGAGATCGCCGCACTGATCGCCGAGCATGCGTTCGAATACCTGGATGCGCCAGTGCGTCGCCTGGCGTCACCCGATCTGTTTGCCACACCGTTTGCCGATCCGCTCGAAGAGCATTTTATGCTCAACCCACAGAAAATTGCGGCAGCGATGCGTGATCTGGCGCGCTACTGACCATTTCGCATTCGGAGGTGGCATATCAGTACAAAGACAGTGCAGCTCCGACGTACTCCCTGGAGCGCCATCATTGGGTTGCTCCTGCTTGCGGTCATTATCGCGGTCGCTTATCTCAACCGCGAAGAGGTTATTAAGGCCTTCATCCTGCTGCGTAACGTTCGTCCAGAATACCTGCTGCTGGCGTTCGGCGCGGTGGTGCTGGGGTTTGTGTGCGCCGGGCAGATTTACGGTCGGGTGCTGGCGATTCTCGGACACCGTGCGCAGCTCTGGTGGTTGACTGCAGCCGCGATGGTGACCATTCTCATCAATCAGGCCATTCCCGCAGGAAGCGTTGGCGCCTATGCATTCCTGGTCGCCAGTCTGCGGCGACGCGGTTTTCCTGTCGGCAGCGTGGCTATGGTCGCGGGGATGGAACTGTTGAGCTGGAACGGCGCAGTGCTGGTGGCCTTCAGTTATGGGTTGCTTTACCTGCTCATCACGACCGGACTGAGCGGCGCTTCGGTCAGCTACGGCGCACTGGCGGTTGCGCTCGGCGTGATGAGCGGCGCCATCTATGTTGCATCGCGTCCCGACGCTACGCTTCAAGCATGGGCGCTGCGTTTGAAACGCCTGGTCAACCGCGTGTTCGGGCCGGTGCTGACGGCTGCTCAGGTCACGCAAGCGGTCGATGAAATTATTGCCAGCCGCCGCTTGATCCTTGAACAACCTCGCCGCATTGTGATGCTGGTCGGCTTGCAGTTGCTGGTCTTTTGCTGTCACAGTTTGGCATTGCTGGCAATCCTCCACAGTCTCGGCGCCAATCCGCCAGTTGCCGCCATGTTCGCTGCGTATGGTCTGGCGCTGATCGTCAGTGTCTTCACGTTGCTCCCCGGCGGCGGCGGGACGGTCGAAGCCGCACTAACCGTCGCGCTCCATGCTCAGGGCGTGCCACTTGAAGCCGCATTGGGCGCCGCTATTCTGTTTCGCCTGATCAGCTTCTGGATGATGCTTCCCATTGGCATGCTCTGCTACCGCCTGCTCACCCGATCTCCCGGCAAGTCCTAGTGTGATGACCTCTACCATCCGAACTTGCCTTCATGGGCGTTTCCTGCGGTCGGCACCCGATGGCGCTGGCTGAACGAGTCGTACGCTTGCTGCTAGGAGCACAGCGGAAAAGATGAGCGCCAATATGGTGAAGAGCACCCATGGACTTGGCACGATGACGTTCGCCGTGCCTGTCCGAACGATCTCGAAGAAAGGATTGCCTCCGCTTGAGAGGTGCGATGCCGTGGTTCCGAGGGCAATGAAGGGATGCAGCGCAGCAACAAACCGGCTGAGATAGATGAACCAGACCGAGTCCAGCAGATTCGACAGTGCACTGGATCCCAGTATCAAGCTGGCAATCACAATCACAAAGGGAATGCCCAGGAGCAGAACAATAACAGTGCCAATGGCGAAACCGGTCGCTCCGAGGGAGCTTTGCAGCATGGCAGACCAGAACAGCCCGATCGTCGCATAGAGCACCGCTGTCACGAAGAGTCCGGCAATTGCAATCAGTACTTCAGTCAGCCCGACGCCGCCAAACAGAAACGACAGACTCATCATCGGCACAATCGCTACGATCAGAAGTGAGGCGAATGCGAGCGCCGACACTAGTTTGCCCCATACAATCTGCCACGGCGTGAGCAGCGATGCTACAAGGAGATCATACGTCTGCCGTTCTTTCTCGCCCGCAATGCTTCCCGACGTTAACACCGGCGTGATCAGGCAAACTTCGATCAGGGCAACAGTTGCGATGGTGAAAAACAGCGTCTGACCAATCCGCCGTCCAGCGTTGAGGTCGTTGCCGACATCTCCCGAAATTGCTGCATAGAGCAGGAGTGTCACACCCGCCAGAATAAGCAGATAGATCGTGAGCAGAATGTATGCGCGTGCGCCACGCATCCGGCTGCGCAGATCTTTGACCAGGATCGGATTGAGTTCAAGCATGCGCATTCCTTCAGACGATGCCTTTTGTGACGTGCAGAAAAATGTCTTCGAGATCGCTGGATTGTTCGGCAAAATGGGAAATCCGCACCCCCCCGGCAATAAGCAGCGCCAGCAGGTCGCCAAGCGCATGCTCGTCACCGGCAAAATCAACCAGGAGGGTATGTGGTCCGGTCTCGTCATCAAGCGGTTCTGCTTCCGCTTCTGTGCTAGCGCGGGCGCCTTCCCGTCGCAGCTCCAGCACGTCGGGATGGGTGCGCAGCAGCTCCTCAGCGCGCGCTGCTCCCGAAACAACCCGGATTTCGATAATCCGGTGCGGGCGCATGGTGCGCAGAATCTCCTGCACCTCACCGGCAGCAAGCAATTTGCCCCGCTCGATAATCCCAATGTGGGTGCACATTTCCGCCAGTTCGGACAAGATATGGGAACTGATCATGATCGTCTTCCCCATCGCCCGCAATTCTCTCAGCAGCTCGCGCAGTTCGATGCGCGCCCGTGGATCGAGACCGCTCGCCGGTTCGTCCAGGATGAGCAGGCGGGGATCATGCATCATGGCACGCGCCAGGCTCAACCGCTGTTTCATGCCGCGTGACAGCGACATTACCGGTTCATCGCGCTTGTGCCCCAGATCGACCAGGTCCAGCAGTTCGCCAATCAACCGCCGACGCTGTTGCGCCGGTATGCCATAGGAGCGTCCGAAAAAGTCGAGGTATTCCCACGACTTCATATTGTCGTAGACGCCGAAGAAGTCGGGCATAAAGCCAACGAGCCGCCGGACGACGCGCGGTTCACGGGTGACGGAGACGCCTGCGACGCGCGCCTCGCCCGAGGTTGGCAGTAGTAGCGTCGTCAAGATGCGCATGGTCGTCGTCTTACCAGCGCCGTTTGGTCCAATGAATCCGAAGATAGCGCCCTCCGGAATAGTGAGGTTCAGATGGTCCAGCGCAAGATTTGACCCATACCGGTGCGTCAGGTCGCAGGTTTCGACAATAGAGGCCATCAGACTGCTTTCTGAAATCAATATCTCCACTCATCATGATACCAGTTTTGCCAACTATGCTCTAATGAGCCGCCTATGACTCCGACGCCGCACGATGAGCCGCAACTCTTTTTCTTCTGCACATTGAGTGGAACAGCGCTTATGCGCTTGCTGGATCGCCCGGACGTGCTGAACCTGCTGGCGAGACACACTTACAGCGTTGCACTCGCATTACCCGTATTCAACGATGAATATGCCGCAGCGACGCGCATGCTGAATGCACACGGCATTCCGGTGGTCGCCTGGTTGACCCTGCCCCCCAATGAGGGACCGGCATTCAACCTTCAGAACTATCCGCGCGCAATAGCGTGCTACCAGGCGTTTCACGCCTGGGCGCGGGCGAATGGCCTGCGTTTTGCCGCTGTTGGCTTCAATATGGAGCCGCCATCGCGCGCTGCGTTGTTGGCGGGATGGGGCAGTGCACGCGAAATGATGCGGCGCCTCTGGCTGGCGCGCGATAATGCGCTCTTCCCGGCAGCGCGCGCGGCATATCTCGAGTTGACGGCAGCAGTGCGGCGCGATGGCTATGAGGTGCATGCCTATCAGATCCCCCTGATCGCCGATGATCGTCGCATCGGGACGACCATCCTCCAGCGCGCGCTCGATATTGTTGATCTGCCTGCTGACGTTGAAGTGTTGATGTGTCTGAGCGAAACCGCGCCCGGACGGTTCGGCGGCGCGCTGATCGCGGTCTACGGACCGTCCGCCGATGCGCTTGCCGTTGGGAGCTTAAGCGGCAGCGAGGCGATCCTACGATGGGAGGATCTGCGGCGTGATCTGCTCCTGGCAGCCGCATACACCGACATCATTTATGTTGCCACACTGGAACAGTGCGTCGCCGACGGATTGCTTGAACGCATCGCCGCGCTCAATTGGGGCGAGTCGGTTCGGATCGCGCCACTGCCCTATGCTGTGCTGCGGAGCGCGCGGTTGATGGTGCTCATCGGCCTGATCGTTGCTCGCTACGGAAAGAAAGCGCTTGCCTGGCTGGGGTGGCTGATCGCGCTGATCCTCTGGTTACGCCGGAGGTATGCGACGGCTCAACCAGCGTCCGACAATCGCCAGGGCGCCGACCACAAACGCGGCCAATCCAAACGCCAGCAGCGGTGAATGCGTTGCTAGATCACCGGCGAATGCCAGTAATGCCAGCGCCGGGGCGACTCCGGCGAGGGATGCCAACGTGTAGGCGCCGAACCCCAGGCGCGAATAGCCGGCTGCAAATGAGACCAGCGGATAGGCAGGTCCGGGCAGCAGGCGTAACAGCAGAATAGTGCGCCAGGTCACTCGCTGCGCCAGGCGGTCGATCTGCTCTCGCATAGCAGGCGAGAGGCGCGGATCGAGCACTAATCGTCCCCAGCGCCTGGCGAGCCAGAAACCGGCGCTGGCGCCGATCAGGTCGGCGGTAAGGGTGCACAGGAACCCTGCAACCGGTCCGAACGCCAGTCCTGCACCAATTTGCAACACAGCGGCTGGCGCGACAGGCGCTACGAGCAGGAACGCCAGCACGCCGATCAATGCCAGCGGACCGAAGGGACCAAGGGAGAGCGCCGTATCGCGGACGACAGCGGGGTTCAGCAGCGTGCTGGATGTACGGAACAGCCAGAGTCCTGCACCGGCGACGATCACCAGCAGCACGCCAATGATCAGACGACGCGGACTCAAAAATGGCTGGAATTGCGCGGGGAAACGTTCCACGCTACGCTCCGGCATTGAGTTGGCGAGCAACGACTTCTTCCACGAGCGTAATATCAGGGTCGTCGGTGCGATCCAGCACATAGACTGCCAGATCGCAGATTCCGCTTTTGATATGATACTGGCGGCGCAGTGAAAAGAATGGTTGCATCAATGTGCGGTAGGCTTCATCCTCGCGGATATAATCGCCACGATCCAGCCAGTGCATCAGATGCCCCAACACATTCCACGGACGCGGGGAAGGAATGTCTTCCATCACCAGCAGCGTCGCTCCGGGGCGCAGAACGCGATGCAGGTCGGCGATGGCGGTGCGCACCAGGTCATCAGGAAGGTGGTGGAACACGCCGAGCACAAGCCCGCCATCGAAACTGCCTGGGGCAAAACCAAGCCTAGCGCCGCTCATCACAGCGTAGCGCCCGGGGCGGCGGCGTCCGGCGTACCGAATATAATGCCGGGCGATATCGATGCCAACATATGACTCTGGCGGAAAACAGATGGAAAATTCGCCGGTGCCGCAGCCAAAATCGAGAAATCGGCGTCGCCCCGGATCATGCCAGGGCTGGAGTTCTCGGGCAATAACATCTTTTTCGGCGTCAAACCCATCCTCAACCACCCGGCGCAGAAAACCCCAGAGTCCTGGGTGGGCGGAAATTTTGTTGAGCAGTGTCTGAAACATGGCGGGCAGTAGGAAATTTGGAATAGGCGATAGGCGCTAGGCATCAGGCGATAGGCAATCGGCAACAGGCTTAGGCGACAGGCATCGGGCGATAGGCGCTAGGCATCAGGCGATAGACCAGAAACTGTCCCTAACCCCTGACCCCCTTCCGCGCCCGGCAGATCACGGAGAGACCAACCGGAAACGAACCTCCGCGCGCGATCCAGGCGGCTTCGGCGGCGAGGGGCCAGCGCAGCGCTTCGTTCAACGGTGCGGGCGGCAACTGGAGATCAGAGCCATTGCGATCAACAGCGGGCAGTACGCGCTCGATGAACCGCTGCGTCAGCGGGATCGGCAGCAGGAGCGTGTTAACATACGATATCCGCTCGATCTCAAACCTCTGCTGCTGAAGCAGCCCACGAACCTCTGCCGCAGTGTAGCGTCGTCGTCCGTGAACAGCGCAATCGTGCCTGCCACGCAGCCACTCAAAGGCGGGGAGCCGCAGCAATACTCGGCCACCAGGACGAAGGACGCGCCACATCTCACGCAGTGCAACGGCTTCGTCGGGAACACCGCGGTGGTACAGCACCTCGAACGAGGTCACCAGATCGAAGCATTCATCAACAAATGGCAATGCTAGAACGTTCGCCCGCACAAAGGCGCCGCGCAGCCGCTCTGCGCCGAAGAGCGCCGCTTCCGGCGCCAGATCGACCGCAGCGACCGAACCATACCGCCGCAAAAAGACCACGTTTCCCCCGGTGCCGCAACCAGCATCGAGAATGCGCAGGTCGCGTCGCCCGGCATAGACCTCATCAAGCAGCGCCGCCGCAATCGCGCGCATGCCGCCGTACCACCAGTGGCAGCTCTCAACTGCCGCCATCACCTCGTATTCCGTGCGCTCCATGCCTCTTGCCCGCCTGTCGAGCAAAGTCAGAATAGTTTACCAGAAGGGGTGAGGGTATGCAAGCAGGTCGATCACTACGGAACGAGGAGCATCTTCACCATCGGAACATGCTTTTTGTTATGAAGATTAAGAAAATAGTCTGGTATTCCTGGGCGCTGTGGGCTGAAGCCCTGG
The DNA here is from genome assembly GCA_025062325.1 of Roseiflexus sp. GTDB lineage: Bacteria > Chloroflexota > Chloroflexia > Chloroflexales > Roseiflexaceae > Roseiflexus. Next base: position 98,829 of record JANXAL010000009.1, on the reverse strand, counting down.
CTGAGATCGTAAAAGCCCCTTCGGGGCTTCTACGTCCTGAGCAAGGGCTTTAGCCCGCAGCTCAAAGGACGCGCGGCTCGGCAACACGGGTTTACCGGATTCATTCGTCATTGTTGAAGCTCCTAGCGGTCCATTTCACGTCGAAATCAGCAAATGATGACAAATCAGTGCGATCCTGCCGCACGCCGCGCGCTTGTCGGAGAAATGCCCGGCGGTGAGCCGCCTGATAGCGCGCCAGGAGCTGCGTTGCCGCCATCTCATCTGTCAACGTCCCGCCGACAAACGCCAGCTTCATGGTACACTGAAAAGGAACCATTTGCTGATCGCGCATGGGAGGCCTCTGTGAAGCGATACACGAAACCATCGGACGAAGAGCTGCGACGGCGGTTGACGCCTGAGCAGTACGAAGTGACGCAGCACGAAGGCACCGAGCCGCCGTTCCAGAATGCCTACTGGAATAATAAAGCGCATGGCATTTATGTGGATATTGTGTCGGGCGAGCCATTGTTCAGTTCGCTCGACAAGTATGACTCAGGCACCGGCTGGCCTAGTTTTACGAAGCCGCTCGAGCCGGATAATATCGTCACACGCGAGGACCGCAAATTCGGGATGGTGCGCACCGAGGTGCGCTCAAAACATGGCGACTCGCACCTGGGACATGTGTTCAACGACGGTCCCGCGCCCACCGGTCTGCGCTACTGCATCAATTCAGCCGCACTACGCTTCATTCCGGTTGAAAAACTGGAGGAAGAAGGGTACGGCGAGTATCTGCCGCTCTTCGAGGGCGTGGTGAAGAAGGGTGATAAAGCAGGCCAGTAGTTACGTCCACAAGCGTCCCTGCTCGGCGCCATCATCGACTGTGCGCTCAAGGTAGGGAATACCTAGATGTTCATAAGCGCGCCGCGTGGCAATCCGACCGCGCGGCGTGCGTTGCAGGAACCCAATTTGCAGCAGGAACGGCTCGTACACGTCTTCGATGGCATCGACTTCTTCGGCAAGCGACGCAGCCAGTGTCGAAAGCCCGACCGGTCCGCCGTCAAACAGTTCAATGATGGCGCGCAACAACCGTCGGTCATTCTCATCGAGTCCCAGGTGGTCAACTTCCAGTTTCGCCAGCGCCTCGCGCGCCACCTCAAGCGTAATCACTCCGTCGCCGACGACCTGGGCGTAGTCGCGCACGCGGCGCAGCAGCCGGTTGACGATGCGAGGCGTACCGCGCGCCCGCGCTGCAATTTCGCGCGCTCCTTCCGGCGTGCACACCACCCCCAGGATGCGCGCCGAGCGCATTACAATCTCGTAGAGCGCATCGACCGAGTAAAACTCGAGCCGGTGTACCGCCCCGAAGCGGTCGCGCAGCGGCGAGGTCAGCAGCGCCAGGCGCGTCGTGGCGCCGATGACCGTAAAGCGCGGCAGTTTTAGGCGCAGGCTGCGCGCTCCTGGTCCCTTCCCGACCATGAGATCGAGCGCAAAATCTTCCATCGCCGGGTAGAGCACTTCCTCGATCGCTCGATTCAGGCGATGAATCTCGTCGATGAACAGAATATCGTCCTTTTGGAGATTGGTTAGCAACGCGGCAAGGTCGCCAGCGCGCTCGATGGCGGGTCCCGACGTCAGTTTGATATTGACCCCCATTTCGTTGGCGAGTACGCCTGCCAGACTCGTCTTCCCCAGCCCTGGCGGACCGTAGAGCAGGATGTGATCGAGCGGTTCGCCGCGCCCTTTGGCAGCGGCAATCGCAATGCGCAACTGTTCGACAACCTTCTCCTGGCCGATAAATTCAGCGAGACGGCGTGGACGCAGACTCTTCTCGATCCGCTGATCCTCTTCGACTGCTCTGGGGGTGACGACCCGCTCGTCGCTCATAGGCGCCTCCGCACACGTGTGCGGTCATTATACCACATCACGCTCTGCGCGAAGGGCATATGCTATAATACCCCGCGTCCGCTTGCCTTCTGGAGGACAACCATGCCCAACCTGCGCGCACGCGATCTTGCGCCGGACCTGATCCTGTTCAATGGCGCCATCACGACGTTTGACCGCGAAATGCCCCGTTGTTCCGCGATTGCCTGCAAGGATGGCCGGGTTGTTGCGATTGGCGACGACGCTGACGTGCGGGCGCTTGCCGGTCCGCGCACAGAGCAGATCGATCTTGGCGGGCGCACCGTGGTTCCCGGCTTTAATGACGCGCATAACCACATGCTCGAACTGGGGATCAAGTTTACCCGCCTGCAACTCGAACACTGCACCTCAATTGCAGAAATGGTCGCCATGGTGCGTGAAGCGGCGACGCGCACACCACGGGGCGAGTGGATCATCGGCGAAGGGTGGAATGAGTCGCTCTTTGTCGAGGGACGTCTGCCCAACCGCCGCGATCTCGACGCCGCAACGACCGATCATCCAGTGCTGCTGAAACGCTTCTTCAATATGGATGTCGTGAACAGCCGGGCGCTCGAACTGGCAGGAGTGCACGCGTCAACTCCCGATCCACGGGGAGGCAGAATCGAACGGTTCGCCGACGGTTCGCCGAGCGGCGTCTTGCGCGCCTCCGCCAAGCTGTTCTGTCGTCGCCTGATCGCCGATCCGACTCCTGAACAAGCAGTTGACGCATTGGAAGCCGCCGGTCGCGCGTATCTGGCGGTTGGCATCACCAGCATTCTCGATCCGGGGCTGCGTCCCTGGGAAATGCGCGCCTACCTGGATGCCCGGCGCGCGGGCCGGTTGCCGGTGCGCGTCAATCTCATGCCGTCCTGGCATGGCTTCCGCGAGGACGAGACTGCCGAGCAGCTCGATGCGCGCGCCGCAGCATTGGGCGTGTACAGCGGATTGGGCGATCACTGGCTCCGTCTCGGGGCGCTGAAAATGGCTATTGACGGCGGCACGACCAGCCGCACCGCCTGGATGTTTCAGCCGTTCGTCGGCGAGGACCGGGTTTACGACTATAACCGGCTTGACCCGAAAGACCTGCGCGAGTTTTTTGCCCGCGGGCATGCGCTAGGATGGGACATTGGCATTCATGCCATCGGCGACCGGGCGCATCACGAGGCGGCACGAGCTTTCGCCGAGGTGATCGAAGCCTCGCCGCGCAAGGATCACCGTCACAATCTGATCCATGCCTACTTTGCAACTGAAGAAAGCCTGCAGCATATGGCAAAGCATCGGATTGCCGCAGTCATCCAGCCGACCTTCATCTACTACGAAGGCGATGATCTCTTCCGTGACGTCGGCGAACGCCTGGCGCATCAGTACAAGCCAGCGCGCACCTACCTGGATCGCGGCATTCCGGTGGTCGCAACGAGCGACATTCCTAGCACAGTGCACTACAACCCGATGATCAGCCTCTATAGCCTGGTGACGCGCAAAACCTGGAAAGGCACGCTGATTGCGCCGCAGGAAGCGATCACCCGCGAAGAAGCCCTGTATGCCTGCACTGCTGCTGGCGCCTGGCTAACCCGCGAAGAGCAGATCAAAGGACGGCTATCGCCCGGTTTTCTGGCGGACATGGCGGTGCTCGACCGTGACTACTTCACCTGTCCCGAGGAGGAGATCAAGGAGATCCAGGTGGAGATGACGGTCATCGATGGACGAGTGGCCTATCAACGCGCCTGATGGCGCCAGGAGATAGCGGTGCTGCGACAAACCTCGCCTTCCGAGTTGCTGACCGTGCGCCCGGCGTCGCTCGACGATCAGCAAACCGTGCTGCGCCTGATTGATGATGCTGACCGCTGGTTTCTGACAGTCAGCGTCGATGAGGCTGCGGGGTTGCTCGCTGGCGCCCCCGCGCTGCTGCTCCTTGCCAGCGGCAGACCGTGCGGCGTGATCATTGCCGATTGGGTCAATGATGGAGTAACGTGGATGCGCGTGCTGGCGCTGAGCAGCGGGCTATCAACAACGCAGGCGCTCGGTGCGTTGTTGCCGCCGTTCCACGCGACGCTGCGCGCCAGAAACGTCGCAAAAGCTTACGTTGCCTGTCATGAACCCGCCGACATGTGGTTGACCGTGGAGCTGCGTCGTGGGGGATATGTCCACGACACCGATGTTATTGTCTACGAAAAGACGCGCATGAGCGTTCCGACGCACGGCAATCCGGCAGTGCGAGTGCGCACGGCGACAATGGGAGACATATCGGCGATCCTGGCAGTAGATGCACGGTGCTTCACTGTCGAGTGGCGCAAGGACGCCGTTCACATCGGGACGGCGCTGCGCGAAACGCCCCGCTTTTTCGTCGTCGAAGACGATACCGGCATTATTGGATACGCATTTGTGACAATACATCGTGGCGGGCGGCTGGTTCATCTGGTGCGCATCGCCGTGTTGCCTGACCGCCAACGGCAGGGTATCGGCGCACGCCTGCTATACGAGGTGGTCGCTTATGCCGCTGCCATTGGCGCTGAAACGATCACCCTGAACACACAGGCATACAACCGCAGCGCCCGTCGTCTCTATGAGTGGTTCGGCTTTCGGCGCACTGGTGATCGGCAGATCATTCTGCGGCACGATCTTTGAAACAAATGTACGCCCGATGAAGCGGCGGAAGAGCGTGCGCTAGCGTGGATTGGTCTTGACCTGCGGTAATTCGATTCAGCATAGCCTGCACCCTGAGTCAGGAAGTGACGATTGGCGCTCTCGATGGTTGCAATCACGCTATCTGGCGCTCAACCGACGGCAATCAGTCATGGCGCAGCGGACGGCATCATGCCATCAGTGACATCAACGAGAAGGAGCACGCATGTCCCCTCTTCCCTGGCGCACCCGTGTCAGCCGTGAAATCTACCGTAACAAATGGTTGCGGCTGCGCGAAGATATTGCAGAATTGCCCGATGGTCGCACCACGCTCTATTGCGTCGTGACGCCTGGCACCGGTCAGTGCGTCGGCGTCCTGCCATTTCTGGACGACAGACGAGTAGTGATGATCCGGCAGTATCGCTACATTTATGGTGAAGGACATCGCTGGGAAATGCCAACCGGCGGAATGCGCGAAGGCGAAACGCCCGAAGAAGCCGCGCAGCGCGAATTGCAGGAGGAGATCGGCTACCGTGCTGGACGCTTCGAGTGGATCAGCACATACTACACATCCAAGAGCGTGGTGGAAGAAACGGCTCATCTGTTTCTGGGCTTTGATCTAACGCCAGCGAGTCTGCCGCCAGACGAAACCGAGTTTCTGGAGATCGAAGTCATGCCATTTGAGCGTGTCCTAGATATGGTGCTGCGTAGCGAGATCCGCGACAGTATGACGGTGACGGCGGTGTTGCACGCCGCGCGTCGTCTAGGGCTTTAGCAGGTTCCACTTCAGGACGGACACAGAAGCGCGAAGACGCAAAGGAGTTATGTCGATTGCAGGGCTTTGCGTCTTCGCGGCAATTCAAGAACTGCTCTACGTCCTTGGACGAGCGCCTCTATGAATGCGTACAGTCGTAGACCTGCACCTCCGTAACGGCGTAAAGCACATAACCCGCCTTCCCCTCACGTCACGACGCCAGGGTTGGAACGGAATTGCTGCAGCGTTGCATCGTGCTGTCCACCGCCTAAGCTAGCATATGCGGAGACACTGCTACCGGCGGTGGGAGTGAGGAGAGCGTACTCTGAAGGAATTACTCCTTCTTTTCGCCACTGCTGGAAATCCAGCTTTCCATCATTTTGCGCTGCGCCTCAATCGCGCTATTGACTGTTTCGCGCCAAGCGTCGAATGCCTTACGCGTGCCTTCGTCCCAGTTCTGAGCCATGGCAGCAGCATCAGCCTTTGCGACTGCATCCAGCCAGTTGCTCCAGATCTCACTCTGCACATTCGTCCAGCGCTGTGTGGTTTCGACGATCAGCGACGACATTTCCTCCATCTGCTTGCCCATGAGCGGCATGGCGGTCATGCTCTCCGACCAGAACTTGATGAAGTCGGCCTGGGCATTGAGCGAGCGCTGCATGATGTCTTTCCACGCCGCTACTGCCTGCTTCCATTCTTCACTGGCGGGCTGCGCGCTCATCGTCGGCATCAGCGAGCGCCAGTTTTCCCACAACGATTGCTGCGCCTTCGTCCAGGTCTGCAGCAGTTCCTGGGTCTGCGTGAGCCAGTCATTGCTTGCCATGGAATGTCTCCTTTTGTGTATCAGCACTGTATGTTAGTACGCCCCGGTATGGTCCGGTCATCCAAATGCACCCTCAGTATACACCCGTGAAGATTGCTCACAGTTACGCAAAGTTCCTGCAACAGACATCTTTTTTGTCCTTATCCCCCTTTGTTTCCTTCCTTGCAGGGGTAGAGTGTTTCAGGCGCAGAAGGCGTGTTACGCATCCCGACGCCCGTTTTCCCCCTCATCCCCCTACCCCCTTCTCCCACCGGGGGAGAAGGGGGAGGTTGCACGTCCTGGCGCCCGTTTTCCCCCTCATCCCCCTACCCCCTTCTCCCACCGGGGGAGAAGGGGAAGGTTGCACGTCCTGGCGCCCGTTTTCCCCCTCATCCCCCCAACCTCCTTCTCCCACCGGGGGAGAAGGTGAGATTGCACGTCCTGACGCCCAAAACGGGCGATATAACATAGGGGCTTGTCAATAACATCTACCCCCGTGAGCATCCCTCCTGCCCTCTTCTTCCACAAGGGGAGAGTTGGGGCGTCCCGATGCCTCAAGCAGGCGATGCAATACGAGAGCGCGTCGAAATAATCTACCCTTGTGAGCTGCCCCCTTCTCTTTTACAAGGGGAGAAGGGGAAGTCGGGGCGTCCTGGCGTCTCAAAAGGCGAAACTTTCATCGAGATTGCAGGGTAGCATCAGCAGTGATGTGGCACAACTGCAACGATGGTATACTTCCTAATAACAAGGTACGGGTTGCAACCCGCAGAGGAGCATAGCTATGCCGTTCTGTCCCCAGTGTGGCATCGATAATCCTACAAGTGCGCGCTATTGCGATCAGTGCGGAGCGATGTTGATACCGGTTCCTGCTCAGGCAGCGCCGCCTGCTGCTCCCACAGCCGCCATACCTGCCCTTGGTCCTACGGTGTGCCCACAGTGCGGTCAGGCTGCGATTCCCGGCGAGGCGTTCTGCGACAATTGCGGCGCACCGCTCAGTGCGCCAGCGCGACCGGCTACTTCGGTTCCGGCCCCACCGCAGAGGATGGCGCCGCAACCGGTCTATCCGCCGCCTACACCGGTTGTGGCGCCTCCGGCAGCGCCGCCTGTTTCACCAGCGCCATCCGCGCCGTCAGTCACGCCACCTCCAGCAGCGCCATCTGCTCCTCCATCCTATCAGGCGCCGCCAGTCGGTTCAGCGGCAGTGAGCGGGCGCACATCGCTGGCGCCGTCTGCACTGGTTGTGGTAGGAACCGGCGCCGTGCTGCCACTGCCTGCCGCATCTCAGGCGCTTGTCGGGCGCAGCGACCCGGTGAGCAAGTTCTATCCCGATATTGATCTTGGCCCGTATGGCGCACTTGACCAGGGAGTCGGGCGGCGACATGCGCGGATCTTTGTGCAGGGCGGACAGGTGATGATCGAGGACCTCGATAGCGTGAATGGCACACTGGTGAATGGACAAAGAGTGCTCCCGCACCAGTCGCGCGCACTGTCCGACGGTGATCAGATCGCGCTGGGTCGCATGCTTCTCCGCTTTCAGGCATAACGATGTTGCTTGACCAGACGTGTCCATCATGCAGTGCGCCACCGGGCAGCGATAGGGTCTGCCCGGCTATGGCTCGCCAGCGCGCGGCTTTTTAGGGTCTCACCCGGGCGCGCTCCAGGCGGCGGCTGCCGTGGTGCACGGTCTCGATCTCTACCGTCTGCTTGTAGTCGATCAGCACGCCGAAGCGATCACGATAGCGCGTCAGTATCGCCGGTTGCGAGCGCTCTTTCCCGATGATCCGTCTGCACTCGCGCCAGAACCATGGCGTAGATTCGAACTGCTTCAGGTGGCTGGACGCATCCTGACCGACCCGTCACTCCGGGCGATCTATAACGAATTGCACGCCTCTGCCACAGCCAGCATGCAGAAAGGTGTGGTGCGCTGCGCATCCTGTGGCGCTCCGCTTCAGGTTGGTGAGCCTTGCTGCCTGTACTGCGGTTTACTGCGTCTGGTGGAACCGAACTCTGCCTGCGATGCCGTCTGGCGCTGGACCGCCGGCCGCCGAGCCAGTTGATTTTTATACGCTTTTGGGATTGATCCTGGTGCATCTCATTCGTCCTCCAGCGACGCAGCAGTCATTCAGCGAAGATGACGACGCGCCCGTCCGTCTGTCGGCGTCGATGAACGCTGCAGAGGCGCTGCGTCTGTTGCAGCCACCGACGCCGGAAGAGGTCGATGCTGCTTCCTATGAGATCTCCAGCGACAGACGCTGCTTCGTCCCGGGTTGTCGCCCGATGGGTGTGAGGCGCGGGTAGAGGAACGGGAAACTGCCCGACACATCCCGCGTTGTGAACGACTCCGCAGTCGCTACGACGCCTTCTGGCAGGGGTTGCGTCAGGGACGCTTCGACCACGGACACCTGGAAAGGTTGCGCGCATTGATCGTCGAGGTGCGCACCGAAGAGACGACGACATGCGAGCGACGCGACCCTGGCGAAGGAAGCAGAAGCGCTGCTTCAGCGGGGTCGTGGCCCGCTTACTGCCGAGTTGCCGCGTGAGGCGCTTGAGCCGCTTCAGAAATCACAATCCGACAGTTGCGCAAACCTCATCCTGTGATATACTCGATGGCGGACTGCGGCGTCCTTCATCGCCGCGCCCGGCGATCTCCGCTCATCGCCGGGTCGTGCCTCGCAACGACGCACGATGCCCGCCTGAAACTTTTCACGCAGAGAGGCGTATACGTATCCGAGAAACGCTTCATCGATGCGCAGTACGCTGTAGCCTTGCAGCATCTGAGAAAGCGATAGTCTGTTCGTGACGTGTCGGTCTGTCGTTCAATTCTTGCAACAATGAGGAGGAACCGACGATGATGGTTCAAGGCGTCTCAATCGGCGAGATGCTCAACCAGAGCATCCAGGTGCTGACGAAGCCGAGCGTCGAAACGTTCGAGCGCTTCGAGCGGCACGGCGGTCAGCGCGAGGCGACGATCTACATCATGCTGGCATCCGCAATCAGTGCGGCAGTCTCGCTGATCTTTGGTCTATTGGATAGCGTTGCTGCGGCGCTACTTGCTGGAGTCTTAGGTTTCATCCTTCCGGTCGTGAGCTTCTACCTGTTCGTCTTCCTGGTCTATTTTATCGGGAAACAGCAGGGCGGAACCGGTACGCAGGACGAAGTATTCTACACAATGGGGCTGTTCGTCGCGCCGATACAGGCAGTGACCGGCGCGGTGAACGCAATACCCATCATTAATTGTCTGGCATTGCCAGCGATGCTGGCGCTGGGCATCTACCAGATCTACCTCGGTTACCTGGGCGTGCGCTCCAGCATGAACCTGGAACGGACCCCCGCGATCATTACGCTGGTGCTGGCGTTCATCGCGCAATTCATCATCAGCTTCATCATCGGTGCGCTGTTTGCAGCTATCAGTGTAGCTCTGGGAGCAGCAGGCAGCGGCTTCAATATCAATCTAGGTCAGTAACAGAACTGGTTGAGTATGACCCCAAAAAGGAGCGCGTCAGGCGCTCCTTTTTGCACGCCGCCATCGCATCCAGAGGCGTGGGTGGGGACGTATCAGGTGTAAAGCGAGAGATGGGATAAGTGATAAGTGACAAATGACGAGTGACAAGCGACGAGTAGCAAGGAGAACCCTGTGACTTTGCACCCTGGTATGAGCGATCCGGAAGGCGAGGCGTAAGACCCGACTTCAACGATCTTAGTGGAAAGAACGTTATACGAACCCTTATCATTCGTTTTCTATTCGACTCTTTGCTGATCTTACCACAGAGACGCCGAGATCACAGAGGGACATTTGTTTATTCGCTGACCCATTCGCGCATTCGTTGACCCATTTGCTTACCCGCTGACCTATTCGCTGATACATTCGCGCATTCGCTGACCAATTCGCTTACCACTATGTCACTATGTCATGGCATACTCCTGCACATAACGATGAACCGCTCATTATCCTTGACTGCGTATCGAAGAGTTACGAAGAAGCCGGGCGCGATCGCGTCGTGCTGCACAACGTCAGTGCGTCATTTGCACGCGGCGAATTCGTGGTGCTCGTTGGCAAGAGCGGTTCGGGCAAGAGTACGTTGCTGAACCTGGTCAGCGGCATTGACCTGCCGACCTCCGGCGAGATCATCGTTGCCGGGCAACCGCTGACGCGCCTGTCGGAGCGTGACCGCACCTTATTTCGTCGCCGGTCGATTGGCTTCATTTTTCAGTTCTACAATCTCGTGCCGACGCTGACGGTCCTGGAAAATCTGCTGCTGCCGCTCGAATTGAATGGCCGGGTGACAGCGCGTGACCGCAACGTCGCGCTCGATCTGCTGGCGCAGGTGGGACTCGCCGACCGTCGGAACGCTTATCCTGATCGGCTTTCCGGCGGCGAGCAGCAGCGCGTGGCAGTCGCGCGCGCGCTGGTGCACGACCCGCTGATTGTGCTGGCGGACGAGCCAACCGGCAACCTTGATAGCGAAACCAGCCAGCAGGTGCTTGATTTGCTCGATACCCTCACTCGCCGCGCTGGGAAAAATCTGCTTATGGTTACGCACAGCCTGGAAGTTGTCGGTCTGGCAGATCGCCTCTTCCGCATCGTTGAAGGGCGGCTGGTGGAAGAAGATGTGCCAGTGCGTTGAAGGTGGAAGGTCGGGGATGGGCAGGTTGAAGATTGAACATCGAACACAAGTAGGGGCGCACCGCTGGCGCGCCCGTGTACCGTCGGCGCGCCCATGTGCCGTTGACGCACCCGTATGCCGATGGTGCGTCCGCACGTCGCTGGCGCGCCTGTATGCCGTCGGCGCGCCTATGCGCAAGGTGCATGGTGCACGTTAAACTTGATCGAACACGAGAAGGTTGTAAGTGTGAGGATTGCTGGTGCAAAGGTTGCAGGTCACAAGTGTGAAGGTTGAACACGCCAACCCCTAATCCCCGACTATTCGCAACGGCAGCGGTGCTGGCTGGGAGTCGCTAATCGCGCCATTGCGAATGAAAAAGGTGGCAATCGGCGCTCCCAGCGCTCCAGGGCGTGCAGCGGGTTTGAGATAGACAATGTAGCGTCCGTCCTCCGCCTCTCCGCGATGGGTCACCCAGGGTTCGTTCGGCGCCAGCAGATCGATGCTGAACACCAGTGTATTGCCATCTGACGGAACTGGCAGCACGCCTTCGAGCAGATGGATCGGTCGGTCGTCGCGTGCTGCCGCGCCGCGCACATCGATCACCAGCGCGCCCGCGCCGCCGATGTGCGCTGTGACAAACAGACGTGATCCGTGGAAACGACTATCGGCGCTCAACGCCAGCGCGCCTTCCGGCGGCGGCGCGGGCGCGCGCGGCGCGGAGAGGACCCGAATGCGCTGAATGGCGACAGCGCCAGGATCTCCGGCAATGAACACAGGTTGTTGAAGCGGAATGGGCGCTGTGACAGTGGCTGCGCCCGGTGAAATGGCGTAGGCTGTATTGTCGATGACGATGGCTTGCTCCGACAGACTGGCGATGTCCAGTTCGATGTGCGCTTCGGTCAGTGACGTTTCCAGCGGGATGAGTACGTCGGCGATGCGAACGCGCTGCTCTTCGATCATGACAGTGAGCATTGAAGGGTATGCCGGGTGGAACTGTCCGGCGACCGGCTGCGCCAGGTCGAGCGCAGCGATCAGGCGCGGATCGCGGGCATAGAATGCCAGACCATTTGAGCGCCAGCGCAAACCATCGATGCTGTATCCGGCAGCGACCGGATCCTCACCGTCGGCCAGCAACCCATAATCGCATACCTGACCAGGGCGGAGCGGCTGCAGATCGGGGTAGTAGCGGGTGCGTCCGGCGCCGTACAGGATCGCCCCCTCTGCTTCCCAGCGCCGGATCAGTCCAAGCGCCAGCACCCCTGGTACGCGCTCATCCGATGACACAAACACCGACACGCTCGCCATCTCCGGCAATGGCATATCCGCCTCAGGCGTGATAGTGTAGACCAGCGCATGACCGACTTCACCCCGGCGTTGCAGCAGGGGGGTCGTATCAGCCCATGCCAGCAGGCGAGCCAATTTCTCAGCATCATACTCGTTGCGATGGATGACCAGCGTATCGATGCCCGTCAGCGCCAGGTAGCGCAGGGTGTCATCGTCGGGCAGGCGCTGCACCCGACGCAGCAGGTCGGTCGTGCCGAACGGAATGATGCCGCTGTACCCGGTCGCCAGCGGCTTCCAGTGCTGCATCTGATGGAACTGCCGGATGGTGATGCGTTCGAGTTCGGCGCCGCGCGGCGTTGGACCGACTGGCAACTCCAGGATGGCGCGAATGTCGGGTTGCGCACCGAGCCAGGCATAGACCGGCGGCGAGGAAGGAGGCGCCGCCAGCGGTACAGGGAATGCGGCATGCTCAACCAGTGCAACGGTTCCAACCGCTGTCAGAGCCGCGACAGCCAGTCGGTTGCGCTGCCTGACTGATACAAGCCAGCGCCCTAAGTGGGTGATCGCAATGCCAGTGAGCAACGCCAGCGCCAGGTGCGTCAGCATTGCCCAGCGCACCGGGACGCGCAACGCGCCGAAACCAGGAATGCGCTCATAGAGCAGCGGGTATGGCAGTGGAATTGGTACCACATCGCCGCCGCGCTCCAGGCGGATGCCAGTTCCAAGGGATAGTACGAATGCGCTAATTCCCAGCAAAACGAGAAAGATAACGTCTCGCGCGAGAGGCGCGTTGTCTGGCGTGGTTCTCCGGTCACCAGCTCGCTTCCAGAGAGTCAGCGCCACGCCTGACACTGCCAGTCCGATCGTCACGAAACCGGGGAAAAGGGCGAATTCACCGCCGCTGGCAGCAGACCATCCGTGACCGCCGTACAGCCAGTTGGTCGGCAGAACCGCCAGATACGCCTGGAGCGGCGCCGACCAGTTGTCGAGTTCGCGTAGCGAGCGCACAACCCCCAGATACTCGTAAATGCGCAGATACGGAAGCGTCAGCGGCACAGTGATGAGCGCTGCCAGCCCTGTGCCGAGCGTCAAACCGCCGATGCATCGCAAAAGACCGGTGCGCGCCGGTTGACGGATTGCTTCCCACAGCCAGAGCGCCGTGTACAACCCAAGCGTCAGCGCCGTAAAATAAGCGTAGTAGAGCGCAGTCACGCATTGAACACCTGCGAACAATCCGAAGAGCGCTGCATCGCGCCAGCGTCCGCCGTCTTCAGAAGCGCGCAACAGCCGCCGCAGAAACAGTAGCGCCAGTGGCAGCCAGGCGGTCTGCAAGAGTTGCAGATGCACGACATGCGTCATGCGGTATGTGCCAAATGCGAACACCGTTCCAGCCACAAACGCGCTAGCTGCGCGGATCCAGGGCTTCTGGCCACCGGCAGACATCTCATATGCCAGTAGATAGACGGCCCACCCCGTCAACGCATAGCTCGTCAGCACGAGCAGATTGTGTGCCAGCACTGGACCGCCGGTTGCAATGATCGGCAAAGCGACGACTGTTATCAGCAGGTGGTGATCGCTGTATGCCAGGGTATCGGGGTAAGGGAAGAAGATCGGCGCGTGCCAGACTGCAAGCGGATCGGTAGTCAGGGCATGCGCATTCCAGGCGAGCACCCAGGTTTGCAGCAACGGATCGAGACCGCTGCCGAGCGCAGTCGTCAGATGGGTGGCCAGGGGCCAGGTGAAGACGGCGGCGAGCAGCAGATACGCTAGCGGCGGGAGCAAGGCGGAGATGGAACGATTTCTCCACATCACCTTGTTTGTGAGAGCGACTGCGCGATGGGTAATAGAACACGGATATACGCAGATTGAGACGGATTCATACGGATAGGGCCAGCGCCAGGCGTTCCATGCGTTCGACAAAGAGACTAATGAAGCGTTGCGTGTCAAAGTCCACAACTGCGCGCACATTCGGCGCAGGGCGAAAAGCGCGACGCCACCGAGGAGGCCATCGGGCAGTGTCATACCCGGCCAGGTCGTGGGCGTCCGGTTCACGGGTCGCCGGACCGATATAACTGATCACGCTCTTCCCGGCAGTTAGCTCGCTCGTGTACTCGACTGCCACGTGCATCGGTTCGGTACGCGCCAGGTCGGGCATAAACGCCAGTGCGAGCGCCGCAGGGTCATTGATTGAGCATCCGGCGTATCCGAATGCTGCCAGATGAAATTCGATGTAAAACCGGGTAGCGTCGGCAATAAAGCGAGTGATCGGCGATGCGATTCGGCTCAGGCGTTCAACATCCGCCTGCGTGAGAATAATGCGCTGAGTGATATCCCACGGCAGCAGCGTGATCGGCATGCCGCTTTCAAGCACAATATGCGCTGCGTGCGGATCGACAAAAAAATTGAACTCCGCCAGCGAGGTAGTATTGCCATCAGTGCGTAGCGCACCTCCCATAATGATGACCTGTCGCACTGCATCAACGATGCGCGGCTCCTTGCGCAGCGCAATGGCGATATTCGTCAACGGCGCGACTGCTACGAGCGTCACCTCGCCGGGACGTGCCAGGATTTCACGGATGATCAGGTCAACGCCGTGCTCCGTGCTAGGGGGTGCAGGTGATTCTGGCAACTGAGCAAACCCGATGCCGCTTTCGCCATGGGTTTCGGGAGCAGTGTAGAGCGGACGAATAAGCGGCAGCGCCACGCCCCTGCATGCCGGAATATCAGGGCGACCGGCGAGCGCCAGAACATTGCGTGCGTTGCGGATGCCATTCGCAAGCGGACAATTGCCGCTGGTCACGGTAACGCCCGCAAGTTCGACCTCTGGGGATGCAACCGCGAGCAGAATCGCCAGTGAGTCGTCAATGCCAGGGTCGGTGTCGAGAATGACGCGCGTGGTCATACAATCATCTTCCATTCAGGGCTGAACGGGTCAACCATTATACCATGCGTTGACTGCCCGCCCGCGCTGCCGCAGCGTGCTATAATGGCGGAGAGACGCAGATGATCAGGATGAAGGGTGCGCGCCTATCTTGACATTGAAACAACATTTGATGGCGCAATCAGCGTAATTGGCATCTATCGCGCTGATCTTGGCGCTATTCAGTTGATCGGCAGCGGCGTGCGGGATACCGCCTTGTACGATGCGCTGGAAGGCGTGGCCACGCTGGTGACCTTCAATGGCTCTTCTTTTGATCTGCCAGTTATCCGCAAGCGCCTCTTTGTTGATCTCCAGCGCGATTTTGCGCATTGTGATCTGATGCATGTTTGCCGGAAGCGTGGGTTGCGCGGCGGTCTCAAAGCTGTTGAGGAACGTTTGGGCATTCACCGGGTCACTCGCGGTCTCGATGGACGGGACGCACTGCACCTGTGGGAACGCTACAAGACTCAGGGCGATCGGCTGGCGCTGCGCACCCTGCTCACCTACAACTACGAGGATGTGATCAACCTGGCGATACTTGACGAACGTCTCGGTTTGACGCCGCCTGGCGATCTGTGCCAGGTTGTGCGCCACATCTTCGCCTGATGCGCTATGCAGAAGCGAATCCTCAACAATCGCTACGAACTCGAACAAAAGATTGGCGAAGGCGGCATGGCGCGCGTCTACCTCGGTCGCGATCTGCGCCTCAATCGGCGGGTGGCGATCAAGGCGCTGCATGAGCATTATGCCTCCGATACCATGTTTCTCCAGCGCTTCCATCACGAGGCGCAGGCTGCCGCCGGTCTGCGTCATCCATGCATCGTTAACGTGTACGATGTCGGGCAGGATGGCGATATTCACTACATTGTGATGGAGTACGTCGAGGGCAGTGATCTGAAGAGTCTGATCGTGCGGAATGGTCCGCTGCCGATTGATCGCGCTGTTGCGATTGCTGAAGACGTTGCAGAGGGTTTGGAAGCGGCTCACCGGCTCGGCATGGTTCACCGCGATATCAAGCCGCAAAACATTCTGGTCAGCCCTTCCGGCGAGGTGAAAATTACTGACTTCGGCATTGCCAAAAGTTCGCTCTCGACGGCGCTGACCGAAACTGGCGTAACGTTTGGTACGGCGGATTACCTTTCGCCGGAACAGGCGCGCGGTCTGGCAGCGACGCCGCGCTCCGACATCTATGCGCTCGGCGTGACGCTGTACGAAATGCTGACCGGTCGCCTGCCGTTTACCGGCGAAAATGCGGTTGCCGTGGCAATGCAGCACGTGAGCGTCGATCCGCCGCCGCCGCGAATGTTCAATCCGCAGATTCCGCCGCGCCTGGAAGAATTGGTGCTTGCTGCGCTCAGAAAGAATCCTGACGAACGCCCCGCATCGGCGCGAGAGTTTGCGCAGATGCTGCGCGCATATCGCATGGCAAGCCAGGAGGCGACCATCGTGCGTCCGGCGATGCCGCACCCGTTGCAACCGCGACCAGCGCCCGGACCAATAGCCGCAGCGCCAGCCGGAAATGTCGCCGGTCGAACCGCGTTACCGCCGCCACGCTCGCCAGTGGTTACGCAGGCGCCACAGGCGAGCGCCAGCCGTGATCTTGGCATCTTTCTGCTGGGGATGATGTTCATTGGTCTCATCCTCGGCGTGGTCTATCTGGCGGCTACCGGCGCATTCGACAATCTGTTCCATTTTAGCGGCGGAACCCGTCCGCCGGTCGTTCTTCCTGAACCAACGATTGAACCGACAGTGACCCCCGCGCCGCAGATGGCGGTCGTTCCGAACGTCATTGGGCTAGATGAGCGCTCGGCAATTGCAGCAATTGAAGCCGCTGGCCTGCTGCCGTATGCCGAACTGCCTCGCGCCTCCGATGTCGTCTCAGCCGGGCTGGTGTTCGATCAGTTCCCCCCGGCGACTACCGTTGTGACCGCCTCTACTGTCGTCACGTATGTGGTCAGCACTGGTCCAGAGACAATCCCGCTGCCTGAAGTTGTGACGATGCGCGGCGTCGATGCTGAATTTCAGTTGCGCAGCCTGGGGTTTCAGGTGCAGGTCGTCAGCGCACCGGATCGTCTCAGCGCAGGGTTCGTCTTCCGCACCGAACCGCCAGCCGGAACGCCGCTGCGACGCGGCGACACAGTGACGATCTTCGTCAGCATTGGCGACAAGGTGCGGATGCCAGACGTCACCGGGCTTCCAGAGAAGGAAGCGATCCAGCAAGTTGTGGCCGCCGGGTTGACCTGGTCGTACTCCGACTATCAGGGATGCGATAAACTCGGCGATCTGTGCGACCGGTACGCTCCCGGCGTGGTCGTTAGCTCCATCCCGCGCGGCGGTGAACTGGTTGATCGCGGAACGCCGGTGACGCTGGGAGTGCGCGCTCCATAACTCGATTGCGATCAAATTGTCATCAAACTGCACTACGTGCGGATTGCACGCGGGCGCGAACGTTGCTAGACTTCTCGCGGTAGCATTTCTCGAGAGGAGTCGCGGCATGCATTATCGTCTGCTTTCCCCACTGCTGGCGCTGGCTCTCCTGATTGCCTGGCTGTTTCCCGCGCCTGCGGGAGCGCAGGTAGCGCCAGGGCGATCCGATTTCGGCGTCAATACCCATATCGCATCGCGCTATCCGGTGCAGGCCGGGTTCGATGGTCCGGTCGATCTGGTCGCCGGAACGTCCGCCGGATGGGCGCGGGAGGATTTTCACTGGTACTGGCTCGAACCGGAGCAGGGGCGTTTCGATTGGTCGATCTACGACCGTGCAATCTCACGCCTGGCAGGGAGCGGCGTCAACATTATCGGCGTGCTCAACGCGGCGCCTGCCTGGGCGACGCCGTTTCCCGGCGATGCGCCTGGCCGTCCGTCCTACTATGCGCCCGATCCTGCGGCATTCGCCCGTTTTGCATCGGCAGTCGTGACGCGCTACCGCGACCGGGTGCGTTTCTGGCAGGTCTGGAATGAACCGGAGAATGTGCGCTACTGGCAGCCGCAGCCCGACCCTGCCGCCTACGCCGCGCTGCTGCGCGCCGCGTATCCCGCCATCAAGGCCGCCGATCCCAATGCGGTTGTGTTGAGTGCAGGGGTCGTTCCGACGAATATCGGGTTCATCCGCGCTATCGCCGAGAATGGCGCCTGGGGTTCGTTCGATATTCTTGCGCTGCATCCGTATGTTGATCCGTTCAGCCCGGAGAATGGGCAGATCGGCGCGGGCGATGTCAGCGCCGTGAAGACGCTGGTCGAGAATCTGGGGCGCAAGCCGATCTGGGCAACTGAGTTCGGGTGGTCCACCGGTCCCGCTGACCGCGACCCGCGCGGCGTGGACGAGGAGACGCAGGCGAATTTCCTGGTGCGCGCTTCGACGCTGCTGCGTGCAGCGGGTATCGAGAAAGTCATCTGGTATAACCTGAAAGATACCGAGTCGCGCAATCTGTACGGCTTGCTGCGCGGGGCAGGCGGTCCTGCTGATCTGAGCCAGCCGAAGCCGTCGCTAGCGGCGTTCCGCACGCTGAACCAGCAACTCGCTGGCGCATCGCCTGTCGGATTGATTGACCTGGGCGCGCGGCAGGTGGTGATCAACTTCGAGCAGTTTGGCACATGGCGGCGCGGCGATCAGCCGAACGGCTCATTCTCCGCCGACGGTTCACAACGCTACAGCGGCGCCGTCGCCGGTCGTCTCGACTACACCTTCCCCGGCAGCGGCAACGATTTCGTGGTCTTCACGCCGCGTCCGGCGATTGCAATCCCCGGTTCGCCGGGACAATTAGGCGTCTGGGTCTACGGCGACGGCAGCGGCCATGCGCTCAAGGTCTGGCTCCGCGACGCTGAGGGCGAAACGCTCCAGTTCCGCCTTGGGTTCGCTGGCGGCGCAGGGTGGTCGTTCCTCTCTACGCCGATCAATGGTCCGGTTGAGCCATACAACCGCATCAGCGGCGGCGGCAATCTGCGCCTCGATTTCCCGGCGACGCTGGTTGCGATTGTGCTCGATGATGAACCAGACAGTCGTAGCGGCGCAGGCTCGATCTGGCTCGACGATCTGACGGCGATCAGCGGTCCCGAAGTGTATGGCGTGCGCTTTGCGCGCGGCAGCGACACGATTGACATGCTCTGGTCGCCTGGAGGCGCATTTGTCAACCTGCCTACCGCATCTCCCCTGGGAACGGTGGTTGACCGATGGGGCAACGCCTCGCAGGTCGATGCCGCGAACGGCGCCTTCGGGTTGAGCCTGGGTCCATCGCCGATCTTCCTGATCCATCGCGCTGCGCAGGCTGCGGCGCCGCAGCCTGCGCCCGCGCCGCCGCCCGCGCAACCGGCGCCGCAGCCGACCTCTGGACGGTGCCGGCAGTTCCCGGAGACTGGTTTCGCGGTCTGTGGTCGGCTGCTCGAATACTGGGAGCGGAACGGCGGGCTTCCGGTATTCGGTTTCCCCATTGGTCCGGAAGAAGACATGGTGATCGAGGGCAGAACGGTGCGGGCGCAATGGTTCGAGCGCAACCGTCTCGAACTGCACCCGCAGAACGCGCCGCCCTACGATGTGCTGCTGGGGCGACTGGGCGCTGAGCGGTTAGAGGCAAGCGGACGCAACTGGTTTGACTTCCCGAAGAGTGACCCGCGCGCGCCATTCTACTTCCCGCAAACCGGGCAGGCGATTGCGCCAGAGTTTCGCCAGTACTGGTCGTCCCGCGGGCTGAACCTGGACGGGCGACCGGGGTATACCCTGGAGGAAAGCCTGGCGCTCTTCGGGTTGCCGCTCTCGCCGCCGCTCATGGAAATCAACCCAACCGACGGCAAAATGTACTTGACGCAGTACTTCGAGCGGGCGCGCTTCGAATACCACCCGGAAAATCGGGGAACGCCGTATGTGGTCCTGCTTGGATTGCTGGGGCGCGAGACGACCGGGAGGAGGTAGGCTCACAAGTGGAGGTTGTTCTGGCAATCCTCCGCGCTGACCGTCTGTTTCAGGCATCAGGATGCCTTAACTCCCCCTTCTCACCTTGTAGGAAAAGGGGGACAGGGGAGATGCTCGCAAGGATAGATTTCTCCGACACGCCCTCGTGTTGCATGCCTGCGTACGGCATCAGGGCGCCTCAACGTTGTAGGCAGGGGGTGAGGGGGGACGAGGGGACAAAGGGCGTCAGGATGCGGAAAACGGTCATCGCACCCCAAGAGGGGCAAACAAGCCGCCTGTCCTTCCGACTCCCATACCGCTGGGCCTTCTTCGTGCTGCCAAAGAAATCAAGAAAGGCGTTCATCACACCTTTGATGTTCTCCGTTCGTGCGCCAATGGCTGGAGTCAGCGGATGCTCTGCAAATGCCTGGTGAACACGTCGAGTATCTCGCGTTTGTTGGATTGCCCCAGCTTTTCTACCCGTATCTCTTCCAAAGGCTTTTACTCCTTGCTTATCACCGGTTCCTGCGAGGTTGCGGCACCCGACGGCGCGCGTTTCAGCCGCAGCTGCAAGTGGCGAGCGTAGCGAGCCGCAGAGCGGCTGTCGGTTGGAGCAGCGGGTTAGTGTGGCAACTAAACGCTAACTTGCAACACTCCCCACTGCATGCAATAGAGATAAACCGACCATGTTCCTAGTGCGCCTCATGGACCGTCTGAAAGCCAGACCGCTCGCCAGAATTGCCATATGCCTGAGGCTGAGAACCCCAATATCAACTACGCCTTCTGTGAACAAGAAATTTGGAATATGCTACAAGGCAAATATCACAGCAACTACAACCCATCCGAGACGAGGCAGCCAGGTGGCTTTGTCTGTAAAAAACCCTACTTGCTTGCAACGATAAACACCCGTCCTTCCCTTTCGGGGTCATCTAATGGTGTTTTCAAATCCTGTATCCGGGCAAAGTAGGGGTTCTTCCAACCAACATCGAGTAGGGCTTCTTTCACCTTCTCCATTTCAAAAACGGTGTTGAACGGCGTCTCGTCAAATCGCTCGTAGAGTCCATCGGGCAATCGAAGAAATCCGCTGATCTTCATCCAGGCTTTATCGCTTTGTCCATCATAAACGCCACGAGTAATAACAAAGGCGTCGTCATCGCTGTCATCTATAAAAATGTTGTTCCAGCGTCTCAAGCCGAACCGTGTGTTCAGGTCGAAAATGAAGTATCCATCACTGACTGCGTAGACGCACTCGAAACATCGGCGAAGAGCCTGTTCACTTTCAAGATGGTTGAGCGAGTCATAGGTAGAAACAACTAATCCAAAACGCTCATCCAGCGTGAAGTCGCTCGCATCGCCCTGCACGAACCTGGCTTGACCAGAATCAACATACTGGCGAGCATTTTCTTGAGCATAGCGGAGCATATGTTCTGACAGGTCAAGACCAACGACCCGATATCCCTTTTCAAGAAAATGCACTGCTAAATGCCCGGTTCCGCAGCAAAGATCAAGAACGGACTTGTTCGTCTGACCAATAGGCGTTGAAGCGTAAAAATCAAGAAGAAGCGGGGCAACCTGTCTGGCGAATCCAGCCCATCGCCAGTTGTACACGTAGGCGAAACCTTTATTATATGCTTGCATCTGAATCTACTCCCACGGGCGCGTTGTCGCCCAACTACTCATGAGACGGCTTCCGCCTAATGCCCCGCCCGGCGCGTTTAGACAGAGTCCGTCTATGCGCCTGAAACGTTGTGCTATATGGAAACATTCCGTATCATCCTCCTTCCCCTTCGAGGGATAGATTACGGAATGCCAGCGCTGGTCAGGCATTGTCTACTTTTCCGCTGATTGTATCCCTTTGCCATCACTGCTGTCAATGAGGCCATTTGCCGTGCGCTCCCCCAAGTTCCTCGACCAGGCGCATCGCGCCATTCGCCTGAAACACTACTCGATCCGAACCGAAGAAGCATATGCGTAGCAGGTCAAACAATCCATCCTCTTCCACATGACCTGTTCGGCGTTTATTCGCTCAGGGCGGTTCACGCCTCAAAGCGTCTAGCGCGCACTAAGCGCTTTCCAGCGCCTTCAGCCTGCCGGTCCCGACCCGTTCAAGCCGTTGCGAAACGCCGCCGTCGCTATGCACCAGCGCCTGTATTGCGGCGTGTGGCAGCGCCAGTACGGTGAGCGGGGTCATAGCGATGACGCTCGCCACCGGTGGCGCGTTGCGCAGCAGTTCGAGTTCGCCGAAGAACTCTTGCGGTCCCAACCGCGCGATCAGTCGCATCTGCGGCTTCGGTCCATTAGTTGCCAGATCGCGTCGAATGACGGCTGCCGTTCCTTTGCGAATGACGAAGAACATGCCACTCGGCGTTCCCTGGCGCACCACAACGGCGCGCGCAGGGTAGGTGCGCTGTTCGGCGATTGCCGCCAGGCCGCGCAGCGTATTGCGCGGGAGATCGGCGAACAGCGGCACGCGCTCCAGCAGGCGGAGCACTTCGACGGACTCCAGGCCGGCTGCAGCATGCGGCACACGACCGGCAGCGAGTCGGAAGAGCTCGTCCGCTGGCAGATAGAGCAGGCTGGATGTCACGGTCGCGCGATAGGTGTGCGTACTGGGCGCATCGCCCAGCACCTCTTCAGCGCCAATCGTGTCGCCGCGGTGAAGCTCGGCGACGATCCGACCGCCGCGCCGGGCGACAATTTCTCCCGCTTCGATGATCCAGATGCCCGGCGCCGGGGCGCCAGCGCGCAGCACCGTTGCGCCAGTGGGGAAGGTTTGCTCGACAGCGCTGGCGACCAGCGCCTCCAGTTCATCGTCGTCGCAGCTCAGGAAAATGTCGACCTGTCGCAACAACCTCAGACGTGCAGCGTGGATGTCGCCGAACGAACGCGACAACTCACGCGCCCACGGCGTGTCGGGGAAACAGAGTCGGCTGGCTGTTTCACGTTCGGGCCAGGGCAGTGCGTCATATGCCGCCTGAATGCAGCGCCGTGCAAATGCTGCGCCTGCAATCTGCTCAATCTCAGCAACGGTATAGCGCAACACTTCGGCAAAACGCGCTCCCTGCTCGGCGATCGGCAGCATTTTGATCTGCTGCCCGATGCGGGCCTCCTCGTGATCGAGGGTGATTTCCCAGTTCGCCGTAGCCGCCAGAATATCCATGCGATCATCAAGGGCGCGTGCGCGGCGCTCGCCATACACCGAGTGCAGCAGTTGATAGCATCCGCGATACGTCAGTTGAAATGCGCGCGCCAGACGGTCGCTTTCGTTCATGCTCGGAATGTGTTCCCAACGGAACTCGCGCAGCGTCAGGTGGCGAAGCGTTGTGAGATGCACCAGCCACGCCGTCGCCCACAATCCCGATCCCAGCACATCGAGCGTCAGACCACTTCCGCGCAAATCGGTGATGTAGCCTGCTGTCTTCACCAGCGCGCCTGCCCAGAGCAATGCCCACGCCCAGACTAACCGCGAGTCTGCCAGCCCAAACATATGTTGCAGCAGCAGCGCCAGCGCCAGTGCGCCAAAGTAAGCCGGCGCCGCCATTGCCAGCCATGCAAATGCGCCCGCCGAAGGATAGGCGGCCTGAGCAATGAAGAGCGCCGCCACGCCGACAGGGAACGCTCCCATGATCAGCATAGCCGCGCCCAGCAATTCCCGCAGCGGCGTTGTGCGCAGGTCAACATCGAGCAGCACCGCAAACCCGGCGACTAGCAACCCGACAAACGCCAGACTGTCCAGTGTCACCCAGACACCAGGCGGCAGCAAAAGCGCTCGCGCGATACCGGCGAGTCCGGCAAGCGCTGTGGTTGCGACCAGCGCCAGCACTGCCGGGTAGATAGCCGCGCCGCGATAGTATGGACGAACGGCCAGCAACACGTTGAGCGCCACGATCCAGAGCGCCGGTCCGATCGCCAGGGCCATCCATCTCCAGTCACCGTACTCGGTGGCGTTGACTGTCAGTGCTGCAATGAGCGTCAGCAGCACGCCAACTGTCGAGAGCAGACCGGGTCGACGCCCATATCCGCGCCGAACCAGCCAGCCGACGATGGTGTGCCCGGCTTCCCAGAGCGCGAGTAAGACGGCTGCCACTGCGGGCAGAACAACGACCAGAATCAATGCCGCGCCGATCAGACGCTGCCACCATGCGCCTCCCAGCAACTCCAGGGCTGGCTCAAAGATCTGCTGCCGCCAGAACCATACCGCACCGATGGTCGCCAGCAGGGTGTAGAGCGCTGTCGCTGCCCCGTAGATCGTAAAGATGCGCTCTTCGCGACTGAACGGCAATCCATCGAGGTTAGGCGTCGCTGCCAACCGACGTTTGCCTGTACGTTGCATCCAGCGCGCATAGCGCATACGCAGATACGCACTAAGTTTCTCCCACAGCGGACCGCGCACATACGCCAGTGCCGAACGCCGAAGGTCCGGCATCCGCAGCAGATCAACAAGAATGTAGTAGCCGTCGAGTTCGAGGAGCGGATTCAGGTTGAACACGCTTGACACAAAACTGGTGAATGCCAGTTTGTAGGCGATCGCGCCGACGGCGGTCTCTGGCAACAGGTAAGCAGCAACTGCTGCCAGACTGCCAACCAGCAGGTCTGCTGCAGGACCGACGGCCGACACGATAATGCGCGCGCGTCGTGGCGAGCGCCAGATGTCGCTGGTATCGACAAATGCGGCGGGCAAGCCATAATATAGCATCACACCGCCATTGGTCAGGGTGCGCCCAAAATGTTTGACTGCCAGCGCATGGGCGCTCTCATGCACCACAAACGACAGAAGGGTGACGGCCCAGAGCGCAGCTAGTCCCAGTGTCACCGAGTCATTCAGTCGAATGACTTCATATGTGTCCAAACCGCTGCGCATCGCCAGCCCAAAGGCGATAACGCCAACGATAGCGATAACACCAGCGACAAGTGCAAAAATGCGGGTAAAGAGTAACCTGCCGCCCCAGCGGTAGAGCGCGCCGTAGAAGCCGTCGATGCCGGGCAGCGAAAGGACGGCGCCGGTCAGAATGCGGCGCAGGCGGCGCCCCCACGCGCTAGTCGTGCCTCGGGTGAGCGCTTCATTGATTGCGCGGTAAATGCCGACAGGCTGGTCGACCAGCAACCCCTCGCTCTTGAGACCTGCAACCAGTTCGCCAATTGGCAGGATGAGTCCACGCTGACGAAAGGCGGCGAGGCCCAGTTCGGAGACCGTGCGTGTGCCATCCATCGCACGCCAGACCTCGTGCTGCGCTTCGGTCAGCCGAAGGTAATTGCCGCGCGGACTGCGCACAATGTAGAGGGTCTGATCTCCTTCGCGCACCGGATCGGCAGCGACATCGGGAATGGCATGGGGACGGTATCGTGACGGATCGGTGCGATCGCACAGGATTTTCCACAGAGATACCGACCCTGATTGATGAGCGATCCGTTCTTGCAAAAGGGAATACGTTCGGATATGGGCGGCAGGCAGTGCGGCAGCACGCCGCCGCACCGCAGCCCAGATGCCGCCGGGGATCGGACGGGAAGAGGCTTCGGTTCGTCCAGAGTCCGGGGTTGTCGTAGCACGTAGCGTTGCCATCGCTACCATTCTAGCATGGTGCGCTAGCGGCTCGAAGGCGCTGTGCGAGGATGGGTGGTACGGTGGAAGGCATAAAGATTATAGGCGGATGACACTAGGCGAGGAGTGGGAGGCGCGAGGCGCGAGGAGCGGAAGGGCGCTTGCAAGTCGGATAGAGGGGGTATCAGGCATGAACCAATATGACTGACAGCAAGCCAGTATAACCAAAGGGGCGCGACCTACAGGAAGCTGCTCGTTTATTCGCTCATTCGCCGCCGTATGCATTTATTCGCTACTGCGTTCACTGCGGCATTCGCCGACCACATTCACTTATTCAGTGTCGCATTCGTTGACCACCTTCGCCGCCCGCATTCGCTTATTCGACGCCGCATTTGTTGACCGCATTCGTATCTTCGATACTTATTCTCTCTCACCGCCGTCCATTCGCTGACAGCGAAAACAAACAGTACGCCCTGACTTTTCCACTCAGTGTAGCTCACCTTTACTTAACCCGACTGCTTCGATCAGCTGCTTCGTATGCCCGTTTCCGAGACATAACAACATCGCTGATCTGTGAGATGACGCGGTACGTTGGCACGTTACCGTAGTCATCTCGAAGCGCCGCACCCGACTCATAGCGCAACGGTTTTCTGACAACCGCGCGTATTTGCTGGTCTCCCCGAGCAGATCCAAGAATCTCTCGTTTCCCTCAGCTTACGACAGCCTTTTGCAGCACTATCGCTTGCCAGGTGCGGGTGCGTCGGGTTGTTCAAGTGCGAGCCCTTTACCGAGGTACTCTGTCAGGGCGCTACGGACAGTATACTCTATATCCGAAGGTTTTACAAGACCTTAATATAATGCAATTCGATGCAGTTTGCTGTGCAAAAGATGTGCCCAAAGAATGGTACAATATGAGCATTGCCAGGCGGTTTGACCGCATACGAACGCTGCGGTAGACTACAGGCGCCATCGATAACAGTTCCTGCGTGAACGACGAGTGTGGTGAGGTTCGCTGATGAGCACACTGAATGAGAAGACAGCTTTTATTACGGGCGGCGGGCGCGGGATCGGGCGTGCGATCGCGCTGACCTTCGCTGGCGCTGGCGCTGCTGTGGCGGTCGCCGGGCGCAATCGGGAGGCGCTCGACGAGGTGTGCGCGCTTATCGAACAGCGTGGCGGGCGTGCTGTTGCCGTCACCTGCGATGTTGCCGATGCGATGCAGGTCTACACCGCCGTTAGTACGGCGCGTGCAGTGCTCGGTCCGTTTGACATTCTGGTGAACAATGCAGGCATCACCTACAGCGCCAAATTGACCGATACTGACGATGCGCTTTGGGAGCGGGTCATTCAGGTGAATCTCAATGGAGCGTATTACTGCTGCAAGGCAATCGTTCCCGATATGATAGCGCGCGGCGGCGGGCGGATTATTAATATTGCGTCGATGGCAGCGTTGGTCGGGATGCCGTTCTCAGCCGCCTATAGCGCCGCCAAGCACGGATTGCTCGGCTTGACGCGCTCGCTAGCGCTTGAATTGCAGCGGTACCATATTACCGCGAATGCCATTTGCCCTGCTTGGGTCGAGACTGACATGATGAAAGAGGCCATCAACGCGCTGGCGGCAAAGACTGGTCGCACGCCGGAAGAGGCGCGTGAGGCGCTGTTGTCGCGCGGCGGTCAGCAACGTGCAATGTCGCCCGAGGAAGTCGCAATTACCGCCCTGCGTCTCGCCGGTCCTGAAGGCGCATCCACGACCGGCGAGGCGATTGTGCTGCACTGAGTCGTATGCCTGCCTACCTTGTTACGGTTCGTTCACGCTACGATCCTGCTGCGCCGGATCATCTCTTCCTGCTTGACGGCGATCTCGATCACGCTGCGGTTGCGCGCCTGACAACCGACCTGCTCCACGATCCGGTCGTGCAGGAGGCGTCCTGGACGCTGCTCGATAACCTCGCCGACGAGCCAGCCACAGGCGCTGAGAGGACGCTTCTGGTCGAGATCGCGTACCGCCCCGGCGTGACCGATAACGAGGCGGAAAGTGTGCGCGTTGGCGCTGCCCGCCTCGGTATTGGCGGTCTGCATACGGTCAAGACATTGCGCCGCTATCGAGTGGCGCAGCCAGGTGATGAGCGCGACCTGTACAACGATCTGATCCAGACGGTGTTGCGCTACTCTGCCGGTTCAGGCGCGGCTGAACGGCGCGCCTGGTATGCGCATCTGCTTCAATCGCCTGCCGATCACGAGCCGTTCGTGGCGCGCGTGCCGATCACCACTGCGTCGGACGACGAGCTGCTGCGCATCAGCCAGGAAGGGATCCTGTCGCTCGATCTCGATGAAATGCGCGCCATCCAGGCGTACTACCGCAACGAAGGGCGCGAACCGACCGATGGCGAACTCGAAACGCTGGCGCAGACGTGGAGTGAGCATTGCAGCCATAAGACCTTCAAAGGTCGCATTCTCTACAAAAATCTCGTCCCGCCGGACGCCCGCGATGCCTCCCTGCCCGCCGAGGCGTATCCAGCGCTGCACCGGTTGATGCGCAACGGCGAGATTGATAGCCTCATCCGCACGTTTCTGATGGCGGCCACCCAACGCGTGCTCGAACAGCGGAAAGATCGCGATTTTGCCGTGATTTCTGCGTTCGTTGATAATGCAGGCATTGTGGCATTCGATGATCATTTCGAGATCTCGTTCAAGGTCGAGACGCACAATCATCCCTCGGCGCTCGAACCGTTCGGCGGCGCCAATACCGGCGTCGGTGGCGTAGTGCGCGATGTGCTCGGCGTCTCTGCGCAACCTATCGCTAATACCGATGTGTTGTGCTTCGGTCCGCTCGACCTGCCAGCAACCGATCTCAGCCCTGGCGTGTTGCATCCGCGGCGCATTGCGGCTGGCGTGGTCGCTGGCGTGCGCGATTACGGCAATAAACTTGGCATCCCGACCGTGAATGGTGCGGTGATCTACGACCGCGGGTATGTGGCGAATCCTCTCGTTTACTGCGGCACCGTCGGTCTGGCGCCGCGCGATGCGCATCCGCGCGCAGTCCGTCCCGGCGATGCTATTGTCGTGATTGGCGGGCGCACCGGGCGCGATGGCATTCATGGCGCGACGTTCTCATCAGCGGAGTTGACCCACACTTCGGCGGAGGAGGTGGGCAGCGCCGTGCAGATCGGCGATCCGATCACGGAAAAGAAGATGATGGACGTTATTCTCCAGGCGCGTGACCGGAAACTCTACAGCGCGATCACCGACTGCGGCGCCGGAGGATTGTCGTCAGCAGTCGGCGAAATGGGCGCAGAGTGCGGCGCTGAGGTGGATCTGGCGCACGTGCCGCTGAAGTACGCCGGTCTGCAACCTTGGGAGATCTGGCTCTCTGAAGCGCAGGAGCGTATGGTGCTTGCGGTGCCGCAGCAGCGCCTGTCGGACCTGCTGGCGCTTTGCGCCAGCGAAGATGTGGAGGCGACCGTCATAGGGCGCTACACCGATACCGGTCGTCTGGTAGTGCGCTACAACGACATGCTGGTTGTCGATCTGGCCATGTCGTTTCTCCACGAGGGACGACCGCAGCGGGTGCTAGAGGCGCACTGGCAGGGCGCAGCGTACCCTGAACTGCAACACATATGCGATAGCGATGAGCGTGCCAGCACAGATGCCGCATCCCTGCTGCTAACGTTGCTGGCGCATCCCAACATCGCCTCCAAAGAGCCTATCGTTCGCACCTACGATCACGAAGTCGGCGGACGCACGGTGGTGAAGCCGCTCATCGGCAACGGGCCCAGCGATGCCGCCGTGTTGCAACCGCTGCCATCGTCCATGCGCGGGATCGCGATTGGGTGCGGCATCAACCCGCGCTACGGGCGGATCGATCCATACTGGATGGCGCTGGCGTGCGTCGATGAGGCATTGCGCAATGTGGTCGCCGTGGGCGCTGATCCAACCCATGCCGCCATTCTTGACAATTTCTGCTGGGGCGATCCGCGCATGCCGGACCGCATGGCCGGGCTGGTGCGCGCCGCTGCAGGGTGCTACGATGCGGCTGTTGCATTCGGTACGCCGTTCATCTCCGGCAAAGACTCGCTCAACAACGAGTACCGCGACGTCGAGGGACGCCGCACGCCGATTCCGCCGACGCTGCTCATCTCGGCGCTGGCGCTGGTTCCTGATATTCGATACGCTGTGACGTCGGATCTCAAGGAAGCAGGCAATTACGTCTATCTGGTCGGCGTGACGAAGGCGGAGTTGGGAGGTGCGCATCTGTTCGATGTGTTGCCGCACTCGTTCATTTCGCCTGCTCTATCGCGTGCGCACAAGCGATTACCTCGGGTTGACCTGGTGCAGGCGCCGCGTCTGATGGCAGCGCTGCATCGAGCAATCGCCGCTGGTCTGGTGCGCGCCTGCCATGACTTAAGCGAAGGAGGGTTGGGGGTTGCGGCAGCGGAAATGGCGCTGGCTGGCAACCTGGGGCTGACTCTGGATCTGCGCGCTGTACCACGTGAACCTGACATTGATGATGATTTGACGCTGCTGTTCAGCGAGACGCCGACTCGCTTTCTGGTGGAAGTGCGTCCGGCGGATGCTGCGGCACTCGAGGCGGCGCTCGCAGGATGTGCGTATGCCCGAGTGGGCGTAGTCACTGACACAGATCTCCAGGTTATTGGATTGACTGGCGCTGCGACGGTTCATCTACCGCTGTCCGCCATTCAATCGGCATGGCAGGGCGCAACCGTCGTCTAACGCAGCGATACAGGAGGCAGGAATGCGAAACGGCGATACGCCACTCATGGAGGCCGATCAGTTCGCGGCGTATGTTGAGCGACGCCTGAGCCTGCACGATGACGTGATCAACGTGCGTGAGCGCCGAGGGTCCGTCCTGATCGTGCGCGTGCGAGGCCGCGATGTTACCATCAATCTTGACCGCTTCTATCACGCCTATGTGCAGAACCCTGAGCGGCTTGACACCGTTGTCCAAACCGTTGTCAGCGCTCTAACCCATGATATTCCGGCGCGTGATCAGAGAGATTTTGCCTCGCTGCGTGACCGTATCTTCCCTATGCTCAAGCCGATTGACTTGGTGGCGTTCGTGCGCGAGCGCAACCTGCCGATGATCGTCTACCGTCCTTTTCTGGCGGATCTCATCATTACGTATGTGGTGGATGAGCCGCAAAGCGTCGCCTACATCAACGAGCATCACCTTAAGCAGTGGGGAGTGAGCGAGCGCGAGATTCACAAACTGGCGCTGCGCAATCTGCGGCGGCGCACCGACGAGCGCGCGCGATATCTGATGATTGGCGAGGGTGAACAACGGCTCTTCATCTTCAACAGTAACGACGGATACGATGCCACGCGCCTGCTGCTGACCGACATTCTGGCGGATTGGGCGAAGCGGGTATGCGGTCAACTGGTGATCGGCGTTCCCAACCGCGATTTCCTAATTGCTCTGGGGGACGCTAATCCCGATATTCTGCGCAGTGTGGCAGCGCAGATTCAGGTCGACTCGATCCAGCGCGATCATGGGCTGACTGATCGCCTCTTTACCCTGGTTGGCGGTCAGATCCGCGAATACGAGATGGCGTGATGGAACTCGGCATGCTGTTGTTCACCATCGGTGCGTTCGGCGTCGCGGGTGTGCTTGCCTGGCGTGACCGCCATCCGCACTATCTGATCGCGCTGGCGTCCGGGCAGATCGCTACGCTCCTTTCACCGCTCTGGCAACGTCTGTACGGGTTTTCCTATGATCCATCGCTCGATCCGTTGTTTCGTGCGCTGGATCGTTCGCTGCCGACAGCGATCTTTTTGGCGGGATGGACTCTTATGCTGCCGCCGCTGACAATCTTCTTCCTCTATCAGCGTCGCTGGTGGCTCTCTGGTTATTTGACAGGTGCGTTGACGTTTGCGCTCTTTACACTCTACCACATTCTGATTGAAACCATTGGTGTGCGCGCCGGGTGGTGGCAGTATGCCAATGGCAGCGTGCTGCCATTCGACGTTAGCATTACCCTGCTTGCCGGGTTGATGAATGGTCTGGTGTCGCTAGGAGGTCTGGCGGTGCTGCTGATTACGCGCCACTACGCCTGGCCTATGCTGCTGGCAGTCGTTCTGCCTACTCCGCTTCTGATGAGCGCCCTGGTGCACGGTCTGCTTGGCGCACCGCTATACACCGTCCTGCTGCTCCGCGCGCAATCGTGGGCTGCTGCGATTGGTCTGATCGGAACCCTGGGGTTGATCCTCTGGGGGGCGCACATTATCGCCAGCGAATTGGGGCGCCGTCCGATCATCGGCGCCCCGGTCGCTGATCGCATGACGATGTGACATCAATCGCGTTTGCGGCAAATGCCTACGCCGTCGCGCAACGGCACGATAACCGCCTCGAGTTGCGGATGGGTCATGATCGCGCGGTTGAACTCCTGAATGCCGCGCACAATCGGCGCCGCGTCGTCCTCCAGCACCAGTGCGTTACACAGAACATTGTCGGCAATCAGCAGCCCGCCAGGTCGCAGGCGGGAGACGCAGAGGTCGAGCGCGCGCAGCGACTCGCGTTCGCCGGTCAAATGGCGGAGAATGTCAAGAAAGATAAGATCGTAGGGGCCCTCCATCTGCTCGAGGGTGCTGAACCACTCCCCTTCAATAATGTTGAAATGGTCGCTGTAGCCCGCGTGCGCCACATAGGTGCGCGCCAGGGCGATTCGTTCCGGGTTGCGCTCGATCGCTGTCAGGCGACCGCCATTCGGCGCAATTGCGCGTAGCAGCCAGATAGCGGCGTAACCGGTCGCCACGCCGATCTCCAGCGCTTCGCGCGCGCCATGCATTTTCGCCAGCAGGTAGAGCAACTGCCCCTCGACCGGTCCCACCAGGGGCCAGCCGTGTTCGCGCGCCTGACGCTCCAGTTCTGCCAGCGCCTGCGGTCGCGGCGGCATCAATTCGACCAGATAATCCTCGACTGCGATGTTTGTGATATCGTCACGCATCCTGCGCCCTCCTTGTACACTAGACGTGATCTCCATTGCCTGTCGATGAGCGCGACAGCGGTCGTCGCCATTGCCTACCGCGAGAACGCGCTGCATGGCAGTACGAAAATTGTACCATGCATGCACGAAGAATTGACAGACAGCGCGCGATTACAGTATCATTGCGAACCGCACAACGCATACACAGAGCGAGCGCATCTCTGACGCCATCCGTCGATGTTGATCAAGCCGGGATGGCATGCGTGTTCCCTCACACGGCGGGGTCTTCATGCATCGCGCATATTATCGCTGGGAAAGTCCGGCGCTTGGCAGACCGATGGAATTGCTGGTCTTCGGTCATGCGGGCGCGCCAGTTATCGTCTTTCCGACCTCGTGCGGTCGGTTTTTTGAATACGAAGATCGTGGCATGGTCGCCACGCTCGGTCATCACATCGAACAGGGATGGATTCAGTTGTACTGTGTCGATAGCGTGGATGCGGAAAGCTGGTACTGCGGCTGGATCCATCCGCGCGACCGGTTGCGCCGTCACGATCAGTATGAACGCTACATCCTCGAAGAGGTGTTGCCGTTCATCCACACTCAGAACCCGAATCCCTTCATCATGGTGCACGGCTGTTCATTCGGCGCAACCCACGCCATGCTCTTCGGTCTGCGCCATCCGACGCGCTTCAGCCGTATTCTGGCGTTCTCCGGCCTGATGGACATTCGCTCGTTTATGGATGGCTACTACGACCAGGAAGTATACTTTCATAACCCGGTCGATTTTATTGGCGGACTGCAACCGGGCCAGTACGCCGACGACCTGCGGCGGCTGGATATTATTATGGCGATCGGGCGCGATGATGAGCTGGCGCCGAGCAATGCCGCGCTCTCCGAGGCGCTCTGGCGCAAGGGCATCTGGCACGCCATGCGCTGGTGGGACGGTTGGGCGCATGACTGGCCCTACTGGCAGCAGATGATCCGTATTTATATTAATGGTGCAGACTGAGGCTCCGCGCATATGCCCAAGGAGTGAGACGTGACCCTGAAAATCGGCGTTCTGGTCGGGCGGGAAAATACCTGGCCTCCCGCATTTATTGAAGAAGTCAACCGGCGTAATGCAGGCGTCACGGCTGAGTTCGTCAAGCTGAGCGGCACCCGTATGGCGGAAGAGCCGCGCTATGCGGTTATCGTTGATCGCATTTCACACGAGGTGCCGTACTACCGGACGTTTCTCAAAACGGCGGCGATCGGCGGCACACACGTGATCAACAATCCCTTCTGGTGGAGCGCCGATGAGAAGTTTACCGGCGCCACGATTGCGACGCGCCTTGGCATTGCCCACCCACGAACGGTCGCACTGCCGTCACATTCCTACATTCCCGCCATTCATCCGGTCGAGTCGCTGCGCAATCTGGAGCCGCGCATTCCGTGGGAAAAGCACGTTGAATATGTCGGCGGCTTTCCGCTCATTCTGAAACCGCATGCTGGCGGCGGGTTCAAGCAGGTCTACAAAGTGTACGATATGCAGGGGCTGTGGGCGGCGTACAACGAGAGCGGCACCGAATGCATGATGATGCAGGAGTTCATTCACTGGGATAAGTATGTGCGCTGCCTGGTCATTGGGCGGGAACACGTGCTGGTAATGAAGTTCGATGTAAACGCGCCGTATCCGCACCGCTACTTCGATGAACCGGATTACCTGACGCCGGAAGAGCATGAGCGAGTAGTGCGCGATGCACTGACCCTCTGCCGCGCGCTCGGCTACGATATGAACACAGTCGAATTCGCCATTAAGGATGGCGTACCTTATGCGATCGATTTCACCAACCCGGCGCCAGATCTGGATTACTGGTCGCTCAAGGAGAAATTCTTCCGCTGGGCGGTCACAAAGATGGCGGATTTGTGCATTGCAAAGGCGCTCTCCGGTCCGGCGACGCTCGATGAGATCCACTGGAGTCGCCTGCTCAACCCGCGCGATGCCCCTAGAGGGGCGAAAGAAATGCACTGATAGTTGGGAGAGGTTCGCAGCAAGGTACCGCAAAGGCGCGAAGAGACGATGCAACAATGCATGCTCGTGTGGTGCGTGGGAGCAACGGACTCCCACGGATCGATGGCCTTCCACCATACGCAGATCCGTGGGAGTCCGTCGCATCCGTCTAGATCCGCTTCTCTGCTATACCATACCATATCGTGCTTGGACCTCTCCTACCGCACCACCACTGGCAGATACACCCGCCGCTCCTTCAGAATGTCATACGTCTCCCCGCTGGTGTAGGGCAGACCGATGAGGGTCAAGCCGGGCAAGTCAGTAATGCTGGCGCTGGCGGGGATGTCGAGGCGCAGCGTGCCATTGCCGACGCCGGTGTTCACTGTGACCGTGTACGTCGTTCCGGCGCCGATCACACTGGCAACCTCTGCGCCGCTGATGACGCCAGTTGTGGTCAGGCTGAAATCGCTCGCCTCGACGCCGGTGACCGCTTCCGAGAACGTGACCCGGTAAGCGACCGTTGCGGCGCTGGTGGGACTGGCGCCGAGACGAGTGATGGCGGCAACCGTCGGTGGCGTCGCATAGACTGCCGCATAATCCGCCAGCGCCACGCCGCCAGCGTCCCTGAATAAACCGCCGATGTACAGATCATTCTCGTTGATCACTAGTGTCTGCACTGGTGATCGGGGGAAATCGAGCATAGGCAGGAGCGGCCCGTGTTCGCTCGTGCCGCCGAGGGCGTGCCAGCGGGTTCCATCCCAGCGTGCAATGCAGTCTGCCTCTGGCACACCGCCAGCATTGCCGAAAATTCCTCCAATGTACACGTCATTCCCGCTGATGGCAATGGCGTGGACACGCACTATGGGACCGCCAAACGGCTGGAGCGGACCATTGCCGTTGCTGCCGCCGAGGGCGTGCCAGCGGGTTCCGTCCCAGCGCGTAATGTAATCCGCTTCGGGCACACCGCCAGCATCGGTGAAGCCGCCGCCGACATAGACATCACTGCCGCTGGCGGCAATAGCGAAGACCGGTCCGCGAAGCCCGCTTCCCAGAGCGTGCCACGATTGGGTTGCCGCATTCCAGCGTGCGACGTAATCCGCCTCTGGTACGCCGCCCGCATTAATAAAATTACCGCCAATGTACACATCATTCCCGCTGATCGCAATCGCGGCAACCGCAGGTGTGAATCGGTGAAGCGTAAGCGGACCGTTGCCGCCGCTGCCGCCAAGCGCGTGCCAGGACTGGGTTGCAGTGTTCCAGCGCGCGATGTAATCCGCTTCGGGTGCGCCGCCAGCATCGAGGAAGTCACCGCCGACGTAGAGATCATTTCCGCTCACAGCCAGCGCTGATACCGACGGCGGAGTGAACGATGACGGCGGTTGCAGAGGTCCGTTACCGCTGCTGCCGCCGAGCGCATGCCATGACTGGGTTGCAACGTTCCAGCGCGCAATGTGATCGGCTTCTGCCACGTCTCCTGCATTGTTGAACATACCGCCGACGTAGAGATCGTCGCCAATCATGGCGAGTGCTGATACTGGCGTCTGATTAATCCACCACAGACGTTGCAGCGGTCCCCTGCCATTGCTGCCGCCAAGGGCATGCCAGCGAGTTCCGTCCCAGCGGGCAACGTAATCCGCCTCCGGCACGCCGCCTGCGTTGGTGAAATCACCGCCGACGTAGACGCCCGTGCGATGAACGACAATTGCATTGACGCGCTCATTGAGCGCGTTCTTGATCGTGGTTCCTAAACTCGACCAGCTTGCCGTCGCTGGATTCCAGCGCGCAACATAACTCGCTGTCTCCAGGTTGCCGATCTGTGGGAAACTTCCGCCTGCGTATACGCTGTCTGGCGTGACCGCTATTGCGAAAACGGGACCCTGCGGCAATTTCTCTCCGAGGGCGTTCCAGGTCGCACCGTCCCAGCGGGCGATATTGGCGCTGATCGTGCCGCCGGCATTGGTGAAGTCGCCGCCGACATACACATCGCTTCCACTTACTGCAATGGCATACACGCCAGCGTTGAGACCGCCGCCAAGGGCGTTCCAGGACTGAGCAGCGCGATCCCAGCGCGCAATATTGTCGGCGTTTGCTAACCCGCCCGCGTCGGTGAAGTGACCGCCGATGTACACATCATTCCCGCTGACCGCGATAGCGCGGACTATCGGATAGATGAACGAGTCGGGAGGGATGATTGGACCGCTGCCGCCGCTGCCGCCGAGCGCGTGCCAGGATTGGGTTGCGGTGTTCCAGCGCGCGATATAGTCCGCCTCTGGAACGCCGCCAGCATTTACAAAGCTGCCGCCGACGTAGACATCGGCGCCGCTGATGGCAATAGCAGCGACCGGCGGATTTGGAGAACCGATCTGAAGCGGACCGCTGCCGCTGCTGCCGCCGAGCGCGTGCCACTGGCTGCCGTCCCAGCGCGCGATGTAATCCGCCTCTGGTACGCCGCCAGCATTCAGAAATGTACCGCCGACGAAGACGTTATTTCCGCTTATTGCAATGGCGGTGACCGATCCGTTCAGTCCACTGCCAAGCGCGTGCCAGCGGGTTCCGTCCCAGCGCGCGATGTAGTCTGCTTCCGGCACGCCGCCAGCATCGGTAAAAGAGCCTCCGATGTACACATTGTTCCCACTGACCGCAATTGCCAGCACTGAACTGCTGATCGCTGGCGCGGGCGCGTCGCCGAGGTTGCGCCACTGAGGATCTGCGCTCTGCGGCGCAAACACCGGTCCCCGCTCGGGGTCGAGCGTCACCTGCCAGCCGTGCGTATCCAGCACGCCGCTCACCGTCCCATCCAGACGCAGCGTTCCGTCCGGGTTGATCAGCGGCGCTGGCGATGCCCCTTCAGCGCGGCCAGCGACCGGCGCGGACGCCAGTGCGGTTGTTCCGACCATGCCAGCCAGCAGACCCAGGATCGACAAAACGCAGAACAGGATGCGGGGCGCCATTCCGGACTCCTTCTAGCGACAACGACAGCAACGACGCTCTCGCCTACCTGGCTCAGGAGCCACCCTCGATCTGCTGCCTGGTGATCTCGTCGGAGCAATGACGCAGTTCCTGTTTCGCTCGAAGGGCGCGGCACACCACAGGCAACAGCACACAACGCCAGTTGAAATTGCATCTCGTGGCGCCGTGACCCTTTCTTCAGAGGCAATCTCCAGTAACTGAGCGTGGAAACCCGCCCGGCGGCAAGCGTGCAGCATGTGAGACTCGTCACTGTCAGGAAACGATACAGGAGTACTATATCATTTCGCGCTGACGCTAGGAGTAGACGCCTGTAGATATGCAGTTGCGGGATTTCAACCTTACCGCCATCGCCAGACCTGTCGTGTAGTGACGGTTACTTCGCCTGCTCTGCGCGGGCATTCACCCCTCTGGTCACTCCTCACGGGTGCAGCGTTTTTGGGACGCGAGGAGGTGTCGCGTCCTGCCGCCCTTTTCCCCCTCATCCCCCTTGCCCCCTGCTCCCACCTCCCAACCCTCTCAAGGGTAGAGTTTTTCAGATGCAAGGGCGTTTTCGGCGTCCCGACGCCTATCTTCCCCTCATCCCCCCGACCCCCTTCTCCTACAAGGGGAGAAGGGGGAGTTAGGGCGGCCTGCTGCCTGAAACGGACAATTAGCACAAGGGGATTGCCAAAAAAATCTACCCTTGTGAGCATCCCCCGACCCCCTTCTCCCACAAGGGGAGAAGGGGGAGTTTCCACATCCTAACGCTCAAAACGGGCGATGCAACGGAAGAGCTTGCCGAAAAATCTCCACCTGTGAGCATCCCCCCGCCCCCTCTCACGAGGGGAGGAGGGGGAGCTGGGGCATCCCGATGACCAAAGCCAGCAATCTGACACGAGGGTTCGTCCGAAACACCCTGCCCTCGAGAGAGAAGGGGGAGAGGGCCTGGAAACGGGCGATGCAACGGAGGGGCTTGCCGAAAGATCGACGCTTCTCCCGTTCGGATAACTGTCACCTCTTCAAGCCTGCGCGCTCTCTGACACGAGCGCTCTACATCGGTCGTGCGATCCGCCTAGCGGAGTCGTCTGCCGCGTTTCCCGCCGCCTGACCAATCCTCTTCGATCCGAACAGCCTAAGGGTGGATCCGGGACCCGCCCTTACGTCGCTACTGCGCTGTGCGACTGTGTCTATTCATGCGATCAGGCGCAAGCAGTGCGCACCCCTAATCCGCGCTCCAGCGGATCACCGCCGACGCCCAGGTAAGGCCCCCGCCGAACGCAGTGAGGAGCGCATAATCACCTTTGCGCAGCCGCTGCTGCTCGACGGCTTCAACGAGCGCGATGGGGACGCTGGCGGCTGAGGTGTTGCCGTAGCGGTCGAGGTTGACAAACACGCGATCCATTGGCACTTCGAGACGTTTGGCGGTCGCCTCGATAATGCGCAGGTTTGCCTGGTGAGGGATAACCAGTGCAATGTCGTCGGTGGAAAGCCCAGCAGCCTGAATGGCATCGAGCGAGGAGGCGACCATTTCACGCACCGCGTGCTTGAAGATTTCGCGCCCGTTCATGTACACGTACTGGCGTCCCTGTTCAAGCAATTCCGGCGTGGCGGGGAGGCGCGTCCCTCCCGCATCAACTGCCATGAGGTCTTCCTGCTCGCCGTCGGCGCCGAGCACGCACGACAGAAGGCCAGCCGGTTCGTCGGAAGGCTGGAGCACCACGGCGCCCGCCCCATCGCCGAACAGCACACACGTATTACGGTCGTTCCAGTTGATGAAGTGGGTGAAGATATCGCAGGCGACGAAGAGCACATTGCGCGCCGCACCGCTGCGGACCATACTGGTCGCTACCTGCAAGCCATAGACGAAGCCGCTGCATGCCGCCACTACATCAAAGGCAGCGGCGCGGCGCGCACCGATCCCCGCTTGAACCGCGCAGGCTGTGGCGGGGAACGGGCGATCCGGCGTACAGGTCGCCAGGATGACCGTATCGATCCGACTGGCGTCGAGACCGGCGCGCGCGAGGGCGGCGCGCCCTGCCGCGATCGACAGGGCTGAAGTGTGTTCGCCAGGACCTGCGATGCGTCGCTCACGAATACCGGTGCGGGTCTGGATCCATTCGTCCGACGTTTCGACCATTCGCTCAAGATCGGCATTGGTCAGCACACGCTCCGGAACTGCCATGCCCCAACCCGTGATCGCAGCAAAGTTTGCCATACCCGCCTCGGCAATACAAAAGGGGTTACTGACACGCCGGACGTGGCAGTCAATAACCCCGCACGACGCCCATGTGACGTGTTATTCCTCCCTGGCTTCGGTCTTTGGCTCAACGACCAGGCGGCCCCGATAATACCCGCACGACTTACAGACGTAATGAGCGCGCATCAGTTCACCGCAGCGCGTGCATGGCACGAGAGTCGGCATATCGATGCGCTGATGACGTCGGCGGTTGCCGCGTCGATGGCGAGAAACCTTTGTTTTCGGTACAGCGCCCATGACACCCTTTACCCTTGTGATGCCTATTCTTCTGGCTTCAGAAGCGCGCGCAGCGCGGCAAATCGTTCATCGCCGCCAGAACTGCCGCACGAACATTGCTCAACATTCAGATCAGCGCCACACTCCGGGCAGATGCCGCGACAGTCAGGCTTGCAGAGCGGCTGCATCGGCAGTTCGAGCAGCACATACTCACGCAATACTTCACCGACATCCGCCATATGCAACTCATCGAGGTAGAACGGATCCTCCTCATCAGGCTGCGGCAGCGGCGCTCCAGTCGTCACATCGATCCGCGAATGGAACTCATCGCGGAAGCGCACCTCGATATGCAGCGTGGCCGGATTGAGGCAGCGGACGCACTCCATCTCCACCGTTCCATGGGCATGCACATCGACCAGCACCCCGCTCGCAGTGCGGGTGAAACGAACGCTCCCAACGACCTCACGCATTGCGAGCACATCATCGAGAGGCAGGACGGGTTCAGTGAAGTCATACTGGCGTGATTCGCCAATATACTCGCGCAGTAGTTGAGCGACGTTAAACTTCAAATCGGTGACTGGTTTTGACGTGTGCATGGCTGCGCCCTCTGCACTCACAGAGGCTGCATTATAGGTCAGCGGCGTCACGCTGTCAAGACGAATTATCGGCTAGGCGCATGCGGCTCGCGCGACACGCCCAATTCTCGCAGACCGTTTTGAACGCTAGTCATAACTTTCAGCAGGCGCTGCTCGAGTTCCTCGAGCACCTGACGGGCATATTCGTCAGCGCCAGCGCGCACGGCGCGCGCTTCGCGCTCCGCCTGCTCCAGCAACCGCGCCCGTTCCGCTTCGATCGCTTCAAGCAATCCGCGCTCCTGCAGCACCTGCTGCACCCGCTCCTGCGCCTCACTGAGCAACCGTTCCTGCTCGCTAATGATCCGGCGCGCCTGTCGCAATTCTTCCGGAATCGCCACACGCATGCGATCAATGATGTCGAGCACGCGATCCTCGTCGATCAATAGCCGACCGCTGAACGGCACCCGTTTGCCCTCGGCGATGACTTCTTCCAGTTCATCGATGAGCTGATCCAGTTCGATAGCGCATCACCTCCTGCCATAGACGCGCTTCAGCGCCTCTACTACCGGGCCGGGAACCAGCCAGGAGACATCGCCGCCAAGTGAAGCAATTTCGCGTACTGTGCTTGAACTAAAGAAGGTGTATCGATGACTCGCCATGAACAGCACGATGTCGATATCGGGCGC
This sequence comes from Roseiflexus sp., assembly GCA_025062325.1. Classification (GTDB taxonomy): domain Bacteria; phylum Chloroflexota; class Chloroflexia; order Chloroflexales; family Roseiflexaceae; genus Roseiflexus. The sequence goes on along the minus strand of JANXAL010000009.1, from coordinate 57,927 downwards.
AAGGGTTTGATTAATCTGCGCCAGTTGAAACTCCGCCTCAAAATCGCCGACGGCACGCATGCCGCGCACGATGACCGACGCACCAACACTGCGCACGTAGTCGACCGTTAGCGTCGAATATGTATCAACCTTAACACGCGGCAGGTGTCGGGTCGACTCGCGCAGGAGCGCGACCCGTTCTTCGGTGCTGAAGAGCAACTGCTTATTCGGACGATCAAAGACGGCCATGATCACCGTATCGAAGATGCGCGATGCGCGCTCGGCGATGTCCAGATGTCCATTCGTGACCGGATCGAAGCTTCCTGGATAGACGGCAATCGTCACTCCTTCTCTCCTTCACTGGTGCAACGCGGATCCGCAAAACGCTGCGCCGTTCAATCAGCGATCAGTCAGCGGCACGCTGGACGGATGCGTTTCTTCGGAATCAGAGGCGCTATCGTCCAGCGCCAGTTCATAAATCGAGAAGCAAGAGTCTCCCAGACGGCGGAATTTACGGCGGCGGAAACGCTGGTAACGATCGCTAAGCTCGACACGCGGCGAATGGCCGACAACCAGGATGCCAGCGTCGGTCAGCAGGTTCGCGTCGTCCACGGCGCAAATCGTCGCTTCAATCGCAGGATCAGCATAAGGCGGGTCCATCAAGATTATATCATACTTCTCACGGTGACCATACATGCGCAAGAATCGTTCGACCGGCATATGGAAGATACGCGCCCGATCCGCCAGACGGGTATGTTCCAGGTTCTCGCGGATGATCCGGCAGACGTGCGCTTTGTATTCCACAAAATCAGCCCACGACGCGCCGCGCGACAGGCATTCGATCCCCAGCGCGCCGGTGCCAGCGTACAGGTCGAGCACACGCCCGCGAATTGGTCCATACCCTTCGATGACCGAAAAGAGCGCCTCCTTGACCCGATCCAGCATCGGGCGCGTGCCGGGTCCCTCCGGCGCTTTCAGGCGGTGACCTTTGGCTGTTCCCGTAATGACGCGCATAGTCTATGTACCGTTATAGCTCTGCTGCAATCGCGTCGAGGGTCGCAGCAAACGCCTCAATTGTCGCGTCGATGTCGTCCGGCGTATGGACTGCCGAGACGAAGCCGCTCCGACCGCGCATGAGGTCGACTCCATGGTTGATCATCCCCAGGCGTAGCAACTGCACCAGACGCGGATCGCCGCCGCGCTTCAGTTCGTCCGGCGGTGTTGCCGGGTCGAGTTCGCCCGGCGGGAAGCGGACCGAACACCCGGCGATGATATGGAAGATTGAACTGTCGCCGTAGACAGCCCAGCCAGAGAGGCGCCGTTTGCGCAATTCAGCGTTCATTCCGGCGATCAGCCGCTCCCCTAGCGCGGCAGCGCGCGCCCCTGGCGCCTCTTCCGCTACGATCTCGAGCATCGCCACTCCTGCGGCTGCAGCGAGCGGTGCAGCATTGAAGGTGCCGAAATGCCGGATTTTGTGCACCTGGTTCCATGCCGCGTCGCCGAACGCCAGGTGCTTCAGAATATCGGCGCGCCCGCCAACCGCGCCGCCGGGCAATCCGCCCGCCAAAATCTTCGCCAGAGTCGTCAGATCGGCGGTAACTCCCTCGCGCTGCTGTGCACCGCCGGGCGCCACCCGAAAGCCGGTGACGATCTCATCGCAAATCAGCAGCACGCCATACTGCCAGGTCAACTGCCGCAGATCACGAAGGAATCCAGGCGGCAATGGGATGGCGCCATACGATGCGCCAGTCGGTTCAAGGATCACCGCCGCCACATCGGTGCGAGTGCGCAGGACATGTTCAACATAACCAAGATCAGGCGGTGTAACGACCGTTGAGCCGAGGACGCCATTGTACAGCCCGGCAGGCACGCTGGCATCGTCCGCATCATGCGCCAGCATATCGTGCCAGCCATGGTAGTGCCCGGCGAAGCGGACAACAACCGGTTTGCCGGTGAACGCACGCGCCAAGCGGAGCGCCATCATTGTCGCTTCGGTGCCGGAGGCGGTGAAACGCAGCAGATCGATGCCAGGAACCAGGCGCTTCACCAGGTGCGCCCAGCGCAGGCTGAGTTCGTGCTCGGCGCCGTAGTGGGTGCCACGCTCCAACTGGCGCTGCACTGCAGCAACAATCGCTGGATGCCCGTGACCGAGCAACAGTGCGCCATGCCCCATCCAGTAATCGATCACGCGGTTTCCATCGGCATCCCATTTGTACGCGCCCTCGCAGCGTTCAACATACAGCGGAAATGGCGCGACATAGCGCCCATCATGGGTGACGCCGCTGGGAAACAGCGTTTGCGCCTGGCAGAACAATGCCTGTGATCGTGGATGCCGTTGAATGTACGTTTCAATAATGGTCATCAGATACCGTACTCCAGCCGGACGATAAGCGCTTCAGGCAACTGTGCGTCTCGCATCTGTCGTTGCGTCAGCTCGATATCGTAAGGGACGCGATGAAACGTAATCGTATCGGTGGCCGTGTCGAAAATCGCAAAGGCGGCGCGCGGATCCTGATTCCGCGGCTGACCGACGCTGCCCGGATTGATAATATACCGGAACCCGGTTTCTAAGGTCAGCCTTGCACCGTCGTTCGGCGACGACGGTCCTTCACAGCGTCCGTCCGGAGTCAGGCGGAAGACGAGCGGGACGTGCGAATGACCGATCAGGCAGACCTGCTGCTCAAAACGGCGAAAGTTGTCGAGCGCCTGATAGCGGGTCAGCAGATATTCCCACACTGGTTCGCGCGGGCTGCCGTGCGCAGCCAGAAAGCGCTCATTAATCGGCTGAATGGGTTCGAGTTCCTCTAGCAACATGCGATGATCATACGTCAGTTGTTCGCCATTCCAGACGTTGGCAGCGCGCGCATCCGGATTAAAGTCGCTCAAATCCAGCAATCCGAGACAGGCAAGGTCGTGGTTGCCTGCAAGCATAACGCTTGCCCTCGTGCGGATCATCGCCACGCACTCGTTTGGGCGTGGACCATAGCCGATCGTATCTCCCAAGTTCCAGACGGTATCATACGGCTGGGCAACGGACAAAACTGCTTCGAGCGCTACGATGTTCGAGTGAATATCCGAAAGAATCAGGATCCGCATAAGTCCTGGTCTATCCTCACAACCACCTGGGCAGGCTGCAGCGCATATACTCAGCATGATACCACGTCGGACGCTTTGACGCAGCCCAAGATCAAAGCAAGCCGCAATCTGGCTGTAAGGTTCCAGTAATGCCAGAGCTTTGCGTCCACCCCCTCCCCGCTCCTATAATACGCCTGAACGTCGTAGCGCTTTTCAAGGAGACCAGGCGCGCTATGAGCGAGCTAACGCCAACTGGTCCGGGGTATTGCCCATATCTCGGTCTGAAGCAGAACCGCGCCATCCGGTTTTCGTCGCCGACACCGGAGCACCGCTGCTACGCCAGCGGCGAGCCGGTTGACATTCCGGTTGACCAGAGCACATTCTGCCTCTCTCGCAACCATGTGCAATGCCCATTATACATGGGTTTAACCCCACCCTCAATGCCTGCAGCGGTTGGTCCATCAGGAATTGCCACTGTGACTCCCGGAGGATTACGCGGCTGGCTGAGAACGCTGTCGCCCCGCGATCGCGCGATCTATGTGCTGATGCTGGGCATGCTGGCAATTATCGTATTGGTGTATGCCATTGCTGGATGGCAGACGCTGACCAGCGGTGCGCCGATTACAGGCGCGCCTTCGCCGACGGCTGTGACCAGGCTTGAGACGGCGACCGCAACTCCCTCGCCTGAACCAACCCCCTCAGCGACAGCAACGCCGCTTCCACCTACCCCCACTGCGTTGCCGACCAGTACCCCATCACCGCAACCGACTCCGTCGCCAACGCTGGAGCCGGTGATCATTGTGCCAACGGCAATACCGACGCGACCGACCGATACTGTCACCGTTGCCCCTTCGCCAGTCGCCAGTGCAACGGCCCTGCCATCTCCGACCAGCCAACCAGTTCAACCGTCACCGACTTCCACCGCAACAACGGCGCCATCTCCGACCAGCCAACCGGTTCAACCGTCACCAACCTCTACGGCTACGACAGCGCCGACCGCGCCCCCGACCGCGCCCCCTCAACCGCCGACCGTTGCGCCTCCGGCAACGCCGCGACCGCCTGCTCCGACAGCAGCGCCTGCGGTGCAGCGGCAGCGGCTGTGGCTCTACTTCGGCGATGCGACCGGCACGTTGTTCGTACCTGTCCAGCGGCTCGTTCCTGTTGAGGACCGTAAAGTGGCGACCGCTGCTATCAACGCCCTCATTGAAGGCCCGCGCCGCGGTCTCCAACGTCTGATCGATCCGCAGGCGCGCCTGTTGAGTATCACCATCAACAACGGTCTTGCTACCGTCAACTTCGACCGACCGCCGCACCTGAACGGCGATCCGCGCGGGTTGCAATCAATCGTTCTGACACTGACCCATTTCGAGACGATCAATCGGGTGCAATTTCAGGTCAACGGCAAAAACATCGGCATTGACGGGAGCGGTCCAATCGGGCGACCGGTCGTCAACCCGCTGAACCCGGATAATCTGCCGGTCGATTATGCCGTCACCGAATTCCTGCCGACGTACTACTTGGCGAATGACGGATATCACACGATCCGCATCATTCGCATGGTGCCGAAGACGCGCCAGGTGGCAGAGGGAACAGTCCGCGCACTCATTGAGGGACCAGGAATCTACGAGTACGCTGTGCAGCGCACCATTCCGCCGGGAACCGAACTTCGCGCCATCAGTATCAACCAGGGAGTGGTACGGGTCGATTTCAGCGCCCGCTTCGCCGAGGCAGCGAACCGCACTGCTGCCGTGCGCACCCTGGTCGAGTCGTTAACCACGCTACCGCGTGTGACCGGGGTGCAGATCTTTGTCGAAGGTCGCTCACTTGCGGAGTGGTGGGGCGAACCGTATGGCAGGGTCTACCCGAAGCCGCTGATCAACCCAGAAGAATGATCTACCACCAGCGCCACTGAACGTAGTGGTGTTCTCGCGGTGGGACAATCCGACACTGAGCACATACGCGGAATGGAATACCCGTCTCGCGCTCGAGTTGGAGATCGTCGCGCCCGCCGCAGTAGCGACACACACTCAGATTTTCAATATCGTCGGCGCGCCAGAGTTGGGGAATGAGCGTCAATTCCAGCGGGTGAACATTCTCGATCGCCGCGATCTTGACGCATACCGCTGCCGGAAAGACCGCCTCGACGCGAGCAAACAAATGACAGCGATACGAGTAAACCTCATCACCCACACGAATGGCGCCTATGCGCGGATGAGTCCGAATCTTCATTGCATCCTCAGCAGCGCAGCTAGCCTACGCAAGTCCTCTTCATTGAGACGAAACGCATCGTGGTCGCTGAACATAAGCATATCGAGCGCGTCGGCGATGCGCTCCTCAGCGCCTGCCTCAAAGCGAGCCAGACCAAGTTCCACAGCATAGAAGCGATCAAATGCCCATGCCGCCAGCGCTTCGTCGGTCATCGCGCCAGACAATCGCTCGTCGATCTGATCAGCCACCATACTGCACGTAATCACTGTCATTGATTTTGATGTTGAGCCGTTGCATCGCAACGGCTGCATGATTATGACTCACGCAGCGCCTGATCGCATACTGCGAAAAAACCGCACCCGCGACATCGTGCAGGATCATCGTGACTCCGATCACGTTCGTTGTCAAGAGCCGCGCGCATCTCCTTGATCAGCGCCAGCGTCTCTTCGCGCACCTGCGTCGTGTACGATAGCCGAAACGTCCGATCCGCATAGCGCAGCAAACCGTATGGCGGAGCGATGCCGGTGGTTTCCTCGATCAACAGGCAGTATGCCGCCAGTTGCATCAGGTCGGACTCGTACGGGCGTGATGCATTTCGTCCCGGTTTGACCTCCATCGGAATGAGACGTCCGCGCTTCTCAATCAGGTAATCCGGTTTCCCGACCAGCCCCAACCTACGCGACACGATTGGTCGCTCCGGCGATTGAGCGTTAGTGTCACAGTACACTACTGGCGCCCATGGAAGCCCAGCGGCGGCGCGGAGGCGAAGTGCGCCGATCAGTGCAAGCAGCGCGAGCAAAAGCAGTGCCAGCCCGATAGTAATCGCCATAGATCAGCTTGCCATTCCGCCGCCCGCCAGCAGCGTCAGCGCCAGCGCACCGAAGAGCGCAGCAAGGATCAGCAATAGGCGACTGAGAACGACCAATCGGGCATGGCGACGATGCAGCGCTGTTCCGTACTCGCGCCGCTCACGTTCTTCCGGTTCAAGACCGACGACCCGACGCAACCACCAGGCACGTGCACAATACACGTATTCGCCGATCTCACTGGCGCGTATCGTTCGCACTTGCTGACCAGGCATAGCTCAGACAAACTATCCGCCGCCCAACACCGGATTGCCGCCAATCCAGTTGGCTACATCAGAAACGGTGATGACCGCCATCAGACCCATCAACATCATGAACCCGATGGCATGCACCATCGCTTCGCGCTCAGGCGGAATCTTCTTGCCGCCGCGCGCGATCTCAATCAGCGCAAAGAGGATATGGCTTCCATCAAGCGCTGGAATAGGCAGCAGGTTGATCAGAAACAGATTAAGACTGATGAGCGCCGTCCACTGCCAGAAGCCAATCCATCCGTCGCGCTGAATGACCTCGCCAGTGCCGCGGGCAATGCCGACAACACCGGCTATGCCGCCTGGCGGCGCTTCATTGATCCCTAACAGACCGCCGAGCATCTGACCGATGCCGGCAATGAACCGTCCCAGGACATCGAAGGTCGAGGAGAAACCAGTGCTCAACGCCGTGAGCGGCGTCGCCGGAACAATCCGAATGTTCGGCGTGTATGCGAAGCCGAACCCGTTTTCGTGCACAATACCATTACGCTCCCAGGGTCCGGGAGTGATCATCAAGACAACGCGCACACCCTCACGTTCCACGACCGCCTCAATTGTGCGGCCACGGTTTTCTGCTGCGATCAGGCGAATAACGCTCAGATCAGTGCCGAGCACACGTCCGCCGAGCGAAATCAGCAGATCGCCGCTCTGCAAACCGGCGCGTTCGGCAGGGGTTGCCGGGTAGACGACGTCGATGCGTGCGCCATCGAAAACTGCCGGAACGCCGCGCACCATAAAAATGCCGCTGAAGATCAGAAACGCGAGCAGCAGGTTCATCAACGGACCGGCAAACAATACAACAATTTTCTTCCATGGCGATGCTGCAGAAAGACTGCCGACCCCGTAGATCTGATCCCCCTCGCCGCCGAAGCGCACAAACCCGCCGATAGGCAGCCAGTTGAGCGTATACTTAACCCCATTGCGCTCAAAGAGCACCATTGCGCGTGGCGGGTATCCCAGACCAAACTCTTCGACTTTGATGCCAAACCATACTGCGGTCAGAAAATGCCCCAACTCATGGACCAGCACCAGCAGCCCGAGCATCAGCAGGAATGCAGCTACGGTAATCAAGCCATCGGGCAAACTCTCGAACACCACGCTTCTCCTCCGATACAGAGCGGCCGCCGTAACACTGCTAGACAGGCGCGCCGCACACAGGGTAGTGTACCGTATGCCGGAAGCGTCTGTCAACCACCCCAAGGCGTTGGGGTGCAGTTATAGGCCGAGGCTCATACCAACCGCAGCGTGGATGTCTAGGTTTAGCTTGATCTTCCTCAGTTCTCAGTCCGCTCAGTTCGCATCTGGCATTTTTCGAACAAAAGCGCTATACTGTACCAGAGCTGTGCAGTGTGCGGCAGAGAGATGCTGCAGCGGCTTGCATCCACTGCACACCGCGCTATGCCCGCCCCATACGGGCATATTCTACAAACGTAGCGTTGAGCGCCAAAGGCACACTATGGCAACTCTCCGGGCACAATCTCAACCTGGCGACAGTGACTCGCCCGATCCGGCGTCGCCATCGGGCGCTGCCCGCGAGTTGCGCAACTATCGCCTCGACCGGCGGATCGGGCAGGACGAACTGGCAATCATCTATCGCGCCACCCATCTGACACTTGATCGTCCGGTCCTGGTGTCTGTGTTGCGCCGCACTGACTGGGTTTCGTCGAGTCGCTTTCAGCTAGCCGCCAGACTCGCTGCTCATCTCACCCATCCCAACCTGTTGCCGGTTATTGATGCCGGTCACGATGATCACATCGGGCACTACCTGGTGACGCCGTACCTCGATACGCGTTCGCTCCAGGATGTACTGGCGAATGGAGCGCTTGATCCGGTGCAGGCGCTGCGCATCGCCACCCAACTGGCGAGCGTGCTCGATTACCTGCACGCCCAGAATGTCGTCCATCGCGACGTACAGCCGGCAAACATTCTGATAACTCTCCAGGGGACGGTGTATCTGACCAACCTGAGCCTCGCAGCATCGCCAGACACTCCCGACCTGTCGAGCATCGATGATACTGACTATCGCACGCCGTACACTGCGCCGGAGCAGACGCTGCGCACCGGACAACCGACGCCTGCCAGCGACCTCTACAGTTTAGGTGCAGTCATCTACCACATGCTCAGCGGCGACCCACCGCCGCCGACCGGTGCGCCACCATCGCTGGCACTGCGCGACGAAGCGCTGGCTGCCGCCGACCGGGTCATTCAGCGCTTGATGGCGGCACAACCGTCGCATCGGTACAGTAGCGCAGGGCAGGCGATTGCGGCATTGCGGCAGGCGCTGCGCCCACAGATCGACGCAGCGACGGTCGATATGGAGGAGTCGCGCTGGGAGCCGATTGCTGAATGGCTTGAAAACCCGCTCGAAACAGTGCTCGGCAGCATGATCGATGCCGATTTTGTGACACGCAGCCGCATCCGCGCCGATACCCTCCATCGGGTCGATGCTGTGCGTCGCCTGCTTGATCGCTGGAGCCGTCAGAGCTGGATGCGTCGTCGGGAGCTGGGCCATGTGATTGAACCAGAGCAGATTATCAGCTACAACCTCTACTTTTACGAGTTACGCGTCGCCTACGAAACCCGCACCATGCCACAGTCACGCTTTAGCGTGCATCGGGGCGGCGCATTGGCGCCAGCGCACGAAGCCGGTGTGTGGGACGCGCCGGTTCCCGATGTTCCTCCGTTTGAGACGCATGGCCCCGAGACCCTTGTCATTCCTGGCTCGCAACGCGTGGTTGGCTGCCCGGAGTGCAGCGCTGCCGGTCGCATTCCGTGTCGGACGTGCAGCGGATCGGGGACGGTTATGCGAACGCGGAAGGTGAAAGAACCCGACGGAAGCGCCCGCATCGAACAGTTCACCGAGGAGTGTCCGACGTGTCGCGGCTATGCGCGCGAAGAATGCGAGAATTGCGAGGGAACCGGACAACTGCTGGAAGAGAAGGTGTTTGACTGGTCGCGCCATGCGCGCGCCTACTTCAATGAAGACGACCTCAGCGGCCTGCATAAGCCGACGCTTCAGGCAAAAGCGTTGAGGGTGTTTGAGGGTCCGATCTCCTTGCGCGAAGGGCACTGGTATCAGGTGGCGCCGCTGAAGGAGATGATCGAAGAAGCGCAGCGCTATTGTAAAGAAGACACCCGCATCATCGCTGCTGAATTGACGATCCGCGGCGTTCCGGTCACTGAAGTTGATTACCGCTTTCGCGGTCAGCCGCGCACCCTGGCATTCATTGGCTTCGACAATACGCTCAGGGGGGACAGCACTCTCTACGATGTCGAACGCCTCACACTGTATGCAATCATTCTGATTATGGCGATTATTCTGGTAGCGATCCTCATATTACGCTGAACTTTGAAGTGAGGCGCGAGGCGCGAGGCGAGGGGCAAGGAGTAAGAGGTGAGCGGCGCGAGGCAGGCGGCGCGAGGCGAGGGAGGAGCATGTGGGAAGGTTGAAGGTGCGAAGATCGAAGGTTACAGGTAGGAAGGCTAACCCCTAATCCCCAACCCCTGCCGTGCCTGTAACATTTTTCACACACGCTGCGTCTAATACGACGGAACGATGATCAACTACGTCATGCCCTGAAAGGAGGGACAACGATGTTCCGTCAAAATGTTGGTCCGATTGATCGTGGCATTCGAGCAATTGCAGGTATCGTGCTGCTCATTGCCACGTTTGTGCTACTCAGTGGCTTCTGGCAGGCGCTTGCCGCCCTTATAGCGGTGATTCTGCTGATCACTGCCATTTTTGGCGTCTGCCCGCTCTACTCGGCGCTCGGTATCGACACCACGCCGACCAAACCAGCAGCGAAGCACTGATCAGACGCATCGCTGGAGCGGGGCGCCCGATCCAGTGACATCTAACATTCGGAAGGCCTCGTCAGAACGACGGGGCCTTCTGTATTGTCGTATTGTCTCTAGTTCGCTGCCGGTCGCGCAGATGCATCAGCGCCCGAAGATCACAGCAACATCGAGCGTCACGATCGGTAGCGTTGCAGAGGTAATCCGATCACCGGGGACAAACCTCAAGCGCCGCGTGTACTGGTCGTTCTGCGGATCGAGGTGCTGTTCGATGGTCTCCTGGGCAGCATCGATCAACCAGGCTTCCGGTATCCCGGCGGCGGCATAGCGGGGCAGCTTTTCGCGCCGGTCATACTCGCGTGATGTGTCGGCGACTTCGATCACAAAGAAGACATCCTGGGGTGCAGGGTGTTGCTGCGCATAGTAGTCCGGGCGTGGACGAAGCGCTGCAAGGTCAGGTTGAGGTTCATTGAATGCATCGAGCCTGATAGGGTCCTGCACACTGATCAGGGCGTGGTCAGCGACAGTCTTCGTGAGGAGCGCGTTCAGACGTTTGACAACGGCTGCGTGGAGCGGACCCACCGGACTCATGATGCGCACCTCGCCGTCGATCAACTCGACCCGATCATCCTCTGCCAGGATGCCCGTCTCGCGCATGCGTTGATACTCATCAACGCTGAACGGTCTACGTACAATCTCGACGGTCATCGCACACATCTTGTGGTACTTCATACGACTCATTTATCTGGACATTCTACTGTAGTGTACCACGAGACGGGCGCAAGGCAAAAGCCGCATCGATGGCTGTGACGTCGCAGACTTAAGTACGTATCTCCTGTCAATTGATGACCGTACCCGCTGTGAAGCTCCGTTGACGAAGTGACAGTCGTCCATTAACATAGATTACGACGTCGTACGTGGCAATAGGACGAAATGTCTACAGTTGCGCACATAGGACTGTATCGCCTGTTCTTCTATTCAGGCGACTGCTCCGAGCCGCCGCATATCCATGTTGAGCGTGGAAGTGAAATCGCCAAGTTCTGGTTGAGTCTGGCGCGGCTTCGATCAAGTGGAAGATTTCGTCCTCAAGAGATACGCCGTATTCAGCGCCTTATTGAACAGCACGAACAGGAACTCCTAGAGGCATGGCATGAATACTTTGGTCATTGAGCGCCGCGCTCAGGCTCAAACCGTGAACGTGACCGAGGAAGAACTTGTCATAGAGTTAGACGATGGACGCACAATCAGTGCGCCACTCGCCTGGTTCCCGCGCCTGTTGCATGGTACGCCAGAAGAACGAGCCAACTGGCGATTGATAGGAGACGGGGAAGGGATTCACTGGCCTGATCTGGACGAGGATATTGAAGTAAGACATCTGCTGGCAGGAATTCCATCGCAGGAAACGCAACATTCGTTGCAACACTGGTTGCAACGCCGTGAATAACGACATGCGGGACATCAATCGGAAGAGCAGTGAAGCGTCGCAAGGACATTGAGCGCATCTTACGCGCACACAAAGCCGAGCTTGCCGAAAAATACGGCGTGCGCGAGATTGGCATTTTCGGCTCCTACGCGCGTGACGAGCAAACTCCTGCCAGCGATGTGGATATTCTGGTTCATTTTGATCGACCTATTGGATTGCGCTTTTTCGAGTTGTGGGATTATCTGGAGGAAATCCTGGAACTACAGGTGGATCTGCTTACGCCTGGCGCCCTCCAGCAAAAGCCGCTGTTATGGAAAGACGCGCAGAAAGATCTTATCTATGTCTGAGCGACCCTGGAAACAATTTCTGATGGATATGCTGGACAGCGTGCATAAAGCGACAACCTATATCGCTGGCCAGAGTTACTCGGATTTTCTCGCGGATACGAAAACACAGGACGCAGTGGTGCGGAATCTAGAGATTCTGGGTGAGGCAGCACGTCGCATTCCCTTGCATATCCAGCAAAGCCGCCCGGAAATTCCCTGGCGACAGATAGCGGGCTTGCGTAACCGCCTTGCCCACGGTTACTTCGCAATAGATTACGCAATCGTGTGGGACATTGTAGCAAACGAACTTCCTCTGTTAGACCGCAACTGGAAAAGTTGCTGCTAGAAGACAACTCATAGCAGATCGCCCAACGCTTTCACACCCGATACACCATATCAAGGTATCTGCGCAGCAGGTCGCTGATGACGCCGCGGAACGGCAGTGATGCCGCCATGCCGTACACCGGCGCCATGCCTCCTCTGGCGCGCGGCTCGCGGCGCACGGCAGCGACTGCGTCGCGCAGATCGGCGATGAAGCGGTCGGCGACGCCGGGTTGCGTGTGCGGCAGGGTGACGCAGATGTGGATCGCAGGCGGATGGTGCAGCCCGTTGAGATGCCAGCCGCGCTGCGCCATCTGATCGAGCACGCGGTAGATGTCAAGTCGCGTCGATGTGAACGCAATCACCCACAGTGGATCGCCGAGAACGCGCAATTCTGGAATGGACTCGATGCCGCAGCGGATCCGACGCGCCGTTTCCAGGATGCGCCGGGTCGCCTCCAGGTACCCCTGTTCGCCGATGCTAACCATTGCAGCCCACGCAGCCGCGCTCAAACCACCGGGGCGGCTGCCCGCCATTGTTGGCGAAACGTACAGCCCGCCGGGCCAGTCGGCGGCGACGTAATACTGGAAGCGGCGCAAATCTTCGGTGCGATAGAGGATGACCGACGTTCCTTTGGCGGCATATCCATACTTGTGGGTGTCTACCGAGATCGAGGTGACACCGGGAACGCTGAAGTCGAACGGCGGAACCGGGTAGCCAAGCTGCCGCGCCCAGGGGAGCACAAACCCGCCAAGGCAGGCGTCAACGTGCATGCCGATGCGGCGCTCGCCTGCCAGCGCTGCCAGATCGGCGATGGGATCAATGACGCCATGCGGGAAGGATGGCGCCGACCCGACCAGCGCAATCGTGTTGCGCGTGATGGCGCGCCGTGCAGCGGCGACATCGGCGCGAAAGTCGGCATCAACGGGAATGCGCACCAACCGGATGCCGAAGTAGTGCGCAGCTTTATCAAAGGCAGCGTGCGCAGTGCGCGGGACGATGACCTCGGGGTGGCGGACGCCGCGCCGCTCGCGCGCCCAGTCACGGTAGGTTTTCATCGCCAGCAGAATGCTCTCGGTGCCGCCGGAAGTGACCGTGCCGCAGACACCGGGGACGCCGCCAAGCATCGATGCGGTCATGGCGACGATCTCGGCTTCGTACCGGGCGATGCTGGGCCAGAGATCGGCGTGCAGCGGGTTGCTCGCTGCGTGGATCGCATACGCCTGGCTCAAAAACGCCTGATGGTCGGGGTCGCCGTGATAGATGGCGCCTGACACAAATCCCTCGCGCCAGCGCGGAGTTTCACGCTCCGCTAGGCGGCGCATCTCAGCGAGAATGTCGTTGCGGCTGCGTCCGACGGCGGGCAGACGGGCGTATGCTGGCACTTCGTTGCGGTAGGGCTTGAGCGATGGCTCAATCTCGGCAAGCAGCGTCTCGTACTGCGCTTCGAGGCGGCGCTGCACTGCCGGGATGCGGCGCAGGAGCGCCTCGAGTGCGGCAGCGGCGCGCGTCCCGGTTGATATGAGCGTCTCACGGAATCGGGAGCTAGGCATGCGATCTCCTCGTAAATGTGCATTAATTCCATGCTTTGCGCCTTCGCGTCTTCGCATCAATCTCTTCGAGAAATGCCGGAGGGCGCGTCACCTCCGGTTCAGTTGGGCGTAGATTGCCCGATTCTGGCGATAAATGCGCACGAAGGCGCGGAACAGCTCATCATAGGTGCGCTGGTGCTCGTGGCGTGGATGGAATGTCGCAGCGACTGGCGCAGTAATCCGGTTGAAGGATTGTCGTCCAATCGCCACTGCCGCAATCAGCGCCGCGCCGCGTACATTCGCCAGGAGCGGATGCGTCGCCTGATGGATGGGACATCCGAGAACATCGGCGAAGATCTGACACCAGACGGCAGACTGCGCCCCGCCGCCGGTCATCATAATCGCGCCGGGCGACCGCCGCATGAAACGGCGAACCGCGTCACGCAGCCAGCGCATATTGTAGGCGACCCCTTCCATCACGGCGCGCGCCATCTGCGCCCGCGTCGTCGTCAGCGACAGGTTGTGAAACCCGCCGCGCAGCGTGTGATCTTCAACCGGGGTGCGCTCGCCGTAGAGCCATGGCGTGAAGATCAGCCCGCCGCTGCCGGGCGCTTCGCGCTCTGCCATGCGGTTCAGCGCCGCATAGAACCCATCCGGGGGCAGCGTCGCAAATTCGTCATTGGCGAACAACAGATTGTCACGTAAAAACGTCAGGCAGGCGCCTGCGCATTCCTGCTCGTTGGTCAGCAGGTATTTCCCCGGGATCGCCGATGGCAGCGACGCCATATTGTGGAGCAGGTCGGTGCGCTTGAACGGCACGTGGCAGACAAGCCACGACGACGTGCCGACATACAGGTTGGCGTCGTAGTCGCGCACGGCGCCTGCACCCACTGCTGCCGAATGGATATCCGACGATCCGACAGCCACCGGCGCGCCTGGCTCGACGCCAAGATGTTCGGCAGCATCGGCGGTTAGCGGACCCAGGATGTCGACAGCGCGCCGCAGATCCGGCAGTTTGGCGCGTTCAATGCCGGTCAGCGCCAGCAATTGTGGCGCATACGTGATTCGATCAATCGCGCGATTGTCGGTCAGCCAGTGAAGGGTGATCGAGTCGAACGAGGCAGCGCGCACCCCTGTGAGTCGCAGATTGATATAATCCTTCGGTTCGAGAAAGACGCTTGTGGCGCGGTACACGTCGGGACGCGCGCGCCGAAGATACAGGATGTGCGCCAGTGGATCCTTTCCGGCGAGACCGGGCGCGCCGCCGGTGAGTCGGATCCAGGTGGCCAGTTTTGCCAGCCCATACCCGGCGACGGTGGGACGACCGGCGACCAGAGCGTGGATGTCGGGCGCGCCGCGTGAATCCATCCAGATGATCGCGTTGGTGAGCGGACGATTATCGTTGCCAACCGCGACCGTGCCCGACCACTGCGCCGTCGCGCTGACTGCGGCGACGCTGGTGATGCCGGTTGCAGCGGTCAGGCGGCGCGCAGCCGCGCCGATCGCCTCCCACCATTCGACGGCGCTCTGCTCGGCGCCTCCGCCCTGCACCAGATGTAGACGCACCGGCTCGAACTCCCATGCCAGAATATCGCCGCCGCAGGTCACGAGCGCGACCTTGGGACCAGACGTGCCAAGGTCGATTGCCAGGATTGGCTTCTCTGACGTCATTGCTCCTGCGTGTGCATCGCTTTACGTTACAGCGCTTCTCGAAACGTTTGATGCCGAGGCGCACGGTCTCGAAAAACTGCTCTTGGCGTCTTTGCACCCCTGCGTTAGCTTCCTGCCAACTATCACTATGCGCCAAAGACCCCATCGACGCTCACGCTGAAGCCTTCGAGCAGCGCCGACGTTGCCTGATCGCCGCGACAAAAGACGCCGTGGGGCGCATAGGTGTCATCGGTCAGCGACAGGACCGTGATCGTCTCGTTCATCGGATTAACAATCCAGTACTCAGGAATCCCTGCGCTGGCATAGTCGCGCACCTTATCGATAGTGTCGCGCCCGGGATCGTCCTCGCTCACCACTTCCAGCACCAGGTCGGCGCCGGACCAGTAACGATTCTGTGCTCGCGGGTCATCGGCGCGCAGCAGAAGCAACAGGTCCGGTTCACGGAATGCCGCCGGACCGATCTGTAACCTGAGAGGCGCGAAGAGAACCAGTCCGCCGCGCGGTTGCAGGAATGCGAAAAACATGCGATACAGGAACGCCAGGATGATCTGGTGGCGTTGCGTGGGCATCGGCAGAACCTCAAGGTTGCCATTGGAAAATTCCACCAGACAGCGCGTATGATCGGTCAGCTTCAGGTATTGCTCGACCGTCCAGAGACCCTGCAAGGGCGCGAGATCGATGGCGACGCCATCAGTTTCACGCACCAGCAGCATCGGTGAGTCACGAATCGCGGTTGTCATCGCTCCCCCTTTCTACGCTGCCTGATGGACTGCCACTGCCGCGCGCAGACCGGACTCAATCGCTCCCTGGATCCATGCATGGTACAGCGAGGCGTGTTCGCCAGCAAAATGGAAGCGCCCCTCGGGTTCGATAATCGCATCGTGCAGCAGCGTTTGCTGTCCTGGCTCAAAGAGCGCGAACGCGCCACCGGCAAACTCATCATCATGCCACATATACGATGTGCCGACCTCGAATTCGGCGATGATCTGCGGATGAATGGCAGCAACGTTTTCCAGCGCCTGCTCGATCCGGTCGCGCGGCGAGAGCGATCCCCAGCGCTGCGCATCTTCCGCCCATGTGTAGCTGGCGAGCAGCACGCCGCGCCCGGTCTCTTTCCCCCAGTCGGTGTAGTACAGATTGCGGATGGGCAGATCGGTCACCGTGCCGCCGCCATTGATCCCCTCGTCGGTCTCCCAGAAGCGGCGACGGCACTGAAAGAAAATCTTGGCGGCGGCGTCGTAGTGCAACTGGCGGATAGCGCGCTGCTTGGCGCGCGAGAACGGTTTGAGCGTTTCGACATGCCGCAAAACTGGGAACGGAGTGGTGATGATCGCATAATCAGCGGCGACCTGAAACCGCCCAGCCATTGTATGGTAATGCACAATCGCGTGTTCGGGGGTCTGATCCAGAGCGATCATCCGGGCGCCGTAGCGAATGCGCGCATCGAGCGCCGGAAGGAACGCATGGACGAATCGGTCCATCCCGCCAACGATTTGGCACATGTTGGTATAGTAATTGCCCGCTTCTTCGCGGAACAGCTCCAGGAAGGAGGAGTTCATCAACGCTTCCTGGTTGTTCAGCAGACCAAACATTTCAATCAGTCCTTCCGACCATCCATGGAGTTCGAGGAACTCGCGCACCGAGTACTGGTCGTAGGTCGCGTAAATCTGTTCCCACCCCGCCTGACCGTCACGCTCGACCTGTTCGACCAGCGGACGGATTGTTTCCGCCCAGACATCTCCGGCGAGCCTGCCCTTCTCTGCGGTTGATGTCTCGAAGCCGAGCGCGTCAGGGTCAGCGCGCACCTCTGCCATGCGGCGCTTCACGCCGCCAATATGTACATAGGTCTGTGAACTCTCCATGACAAAATCGGTCGTCGGCAAGGCGAACCGGTCGATATATGCCATGGTGAGCGTATGCGCGCGTGGAATGCGCATGGCGCCCGCTTCGCCATATAACCCTTCGGTGAATGGCTCGCGCAGGGTGCAGATCCGTCCGCCGACGCGATTGCGCGCCTCCAGGATCAGCGGATCGTGCCCGGCGCGCAGCAGCTCATAGCCAGCAACCAGCCCGGCAACTCCCGCGCCGACAATCACCACCCGTTTTGGTCGGTGCGACAGACCGGCGACGGCTGCGATCCCCCGGTGAATGATGTCCAGGCACTCAGGCGTTGAGAGTTCTTTTGACATAGATGCGCTCCTGAGAGGTGAAATGGGTGCGTGGCGCAAGTGTAGCACAATACTATGAGGCGAGAGGCGAGCGACGAGAGGCGGCGCCAGCGGGAATGTTGCAGGCGAGAGGGGAGCAGAGGCAAGAGGGGAGCAGCGAGCGACGAGAGGCGGCGCCAGCGGGAATGTTGCAGGCGGGAAGGGGGCGAGTGCGAAGAACAGGTTGCAGGTGCAGAAACGTCTCTAACCCCTAACCCCTCAGTTCTCAATTCTTGAAGAAAATCAGGTACCATGATGCCATCCTGGTTCCTTACACGACTATTCAGAGACCATGATCCCAGACGTTATCCTCTCCGGCGCAATGATCTATCCCATCGTCACTGCGCCAATCGCTCGTGGCGCCGTTGCCATCGGCGGCGACCGCATTCTCGCTGTGGGTCCGGCGTATGACATCGAGACGCTGGCAGGACCGTCCACGCGTATTGTGCGGCTTCCCCCTGAATATGCTGTCATCCCGGCATTCCACGATTCGCACCAGCACCTGTTGAGTTATGTGCGCAGCCGCACCCGTGTGGCGCTGTGGGACACGACACGTATTGGCGCTGTGCTCGAACGGTTGCGCGCAGAGGCGGCGCGACGACCGCCAGGGGAATGGATTGTCGCTGTGGGGCACGACCAGGGGCGGCTGGCGGAGCGTCGGCATCCGACGCTGGCGGAACTCGACGCTGCTGTTCCCGGTCATCCGCTCCTGATCTACCGCGCATGCAACCACGTGGCGCTGGCGAATTCGGCGGCGCTGGCGCGCGCGGGCATCGCCGCCGCCACGCCCGATCCGCCGGGAGGGCGGATTGAACGCTACGAAGACGGAAGTCCGACTGGCGTATTGCTCGAATCAGCAATGGCGCTGGCAGCGCGAGCGGTTGAGGCGCCAGCCATCGACTGGCGCGCCGGAGTGCGTGATGCGGCACGTGAATATCACAAACGTGGAATTGTCGCTATCGGCGAAGCGGCGCTTGGACACGTCGCCGGTTTGCGCGATCTGGAGATCGTCAACGAAACGATCCGTGGCGGCGGTGCAGGTCTGCGCATGTATGTTCTGGCATATGGCGCTGTTGCTGAAGCGATGTTGCAGGCGGCGGAAGCGGGCGAGACGCAGGGAGCATGGCGTGATGACGCCTGGTTGCGCTTTGGGGCGATCAAGTATTTCGCCGATGGGACGCTCGGCGGCGGAACAGCGTGGCTCAGTGAGGAGTATGGTGACGAGCCGGGCAACCGTGGTTTTCCGCTCGTTTCGGCAGAGGAACTCGACGCACGGGTGCTGCGCGCGCATCGCGCCGGTTTCCAGGCGGCGATCCACGCCATTGGCGATGCCGCTGTCGCCATGGCGCTCGATTCGTATGAGCGCGCGCTTGCCGCGCACCCGCGACTCAATCATCGTCATCGCATCGAGCATGTCGAAGTCGTGCATGCCGGGTTGCCAGAGCGTTTCGCGCGCCTGGGAGTCGTCGCTGCCATCCAGTCCTGTTTCACCTACTGGGAAGAAGGGGACGTGACGCGGCTGGGTCCTGGGCTGGCGCCGTGGGGGCATGCCTGGGGCGCATTGCAGCGCGCCGGGGTGGTTCTCGCCAATGGGTCGGACAATCCGGTGTTGCCGGATTTTGCGCCGCTCCAGGGGATCGCGGCGGCAGTGACGCGCACGGCGCACAACGGTCGCGTGATTGCTGCACATCAGGCAATCGGTGTGATGGATGCGCTGCGTAGTTACACATGGGGCAGCGCGTATGCCGCCTTCGCCGAACACGAGCAGGGCGCTCTGGCGCCGGGCATGTACGCTGATATTACAGTGCTCGACGGGGACCTGCTCGGTGCTGAACCTGAACGCCTGACGAGCGTTTCTGTCGTAATGACGGTTGCTGGCGGAACGATCGTCTATGAACAGTAGAGTATACGTATGTCCTGGACGCTCCTGAAGACATCGCTTCGATACATCCTGCGCCATCCCTGGCAATTTGGTCTGGCAGTGCTTGGGGTTGCCCTCGGTGTTGCCGTCGTCGTCTCTATCGATCTTGCCAATGATAGTGCGCGACGCGCGTTTCTGCTTTCGACAGAGACGCTGACCGGGCGCGCCACCCACCGGATCATTGGCGGACCATCGGGCGTGCCTGAGGAGGTCTACCGTCGGTTGCGGATCGAGTTGGGAGTGCGTGCAGCGGCGCCGCTGGTGGAAGGCGAGGCGGTTGCGCCAGATCGCAGCGGATTGACGCTGCGCATATTGGGGATCGATCCGGTCGTCGAGGCGCCATTTCGTCCCTGGCTTGCCAGCGCGCCTGGCGAGGGCGCTGCGCTTGACCGGACATCGTCGGTGCAGGAGGGATGCCAGGGGTTCAGGTGCTACGGATTGCTGATGACGCGCCCCGGCGCTGCGCTTATCTCGGCGGAGACAGCGCGCGAATTCGGCATCGTCAGTGGTGCGCGCCTGCCGCTCAGGATCGGCGCAACTGCAGTTGAAGCGGAGATCGTCGGACTGCTGGAGCCTGCCGATGACGCCAGCCGCCGTGCGCTCGACGGGTTGTTGATTGTCGATATTGCGACCGCACAGGAGTGGATGGGGCGCACTGGCAGGTTGAGCAGCATCGACCTGATCATTCCTGAAGACGCCGCAGGAGAGGCGCTGCTGCAAGGGATTTCGGCAACGCTGCCGCCGGGAGTGCGCATCGAGCGTCCTGAGCAGCGCAGCAACGCCATCCAGCAGATGACGGCGGCGTTCGAGTTGAACCTCTCAGCACTCAGCCTGCTGGCGCTGGTGGTTGGCATGTTCCTGATCTACAACACGATGACCTTCTCGGTGGTGCAGCGGCGCACCATGCTGGGCACACTCCGCTGCGTCGGCGTAGCGCGTCGGCAAATTTTCGCGCTGGTATTGGGCGAAGCATTGCTGATTGGCTTGATCGGCGCACTTGCGGGTCTGGCGCTTGGCGTGGCGCTTGGGCGCGGGCTGGTCGGGCTAGTGACGCAGACGATCAACGACCTCTACTTCGCCGTGACGGTGCGATCGGTCGACCTATCACCGGGTGTGCTGCTGAAGGGGTTCATCCTCGGCGTGGCAGCGACGCTGGCGGCGGCAGCGGTTCCGGCGACGGAGGCGACGCTGACGCCGCCGCGCACGGTGCTGCGCCGCTCGTCGTATGAAGAGCGGATGCGGCGGGCGGTGCGCACGGCAGCGGTCGTCGGCGTCGCGCTGATCCTGACCGGGCTTGGATTGCTTGCTCTGCCAGGGCGTAGCCTGACCCTGAGTTTTGGCGGACTACTGGCGCTCACTGTTGGCGCAGCCGCGCTGACGCCCCTCGTCATGCAGGGTCTTGCCAGCGTGGTGCGACCGGTCGCCGGGCGCGCCTTTGGTCTGTTGGGGCGGATGGCGGCGCGTGACATCGTGGCGTCGCTCAGCCGCACGTCGGTTGCTGTCGCTGCATTGATGATCGCTGTCTCGGTCACAATCGGCGTCGGTCTGATGGTAAGCAGCTTTCGCACGACAGTCGAGCGCTGGCTGGAAAACACCATCCGCGCCGATATTTTCGTTTCTGCGCCAAGCCCACGCGGCAATCGCCTCGAGTCGCCGCTGCCGGAGGAGGCGATTGCCCGCATCGTTGAAGCGCCAGGCATCGAACGGTATCGTCGCTACCGCAGCGCCACCATCGACAGCAGCGTGGGTCCGTTGTTGACGATTGCGCTGGACGTCACGCCAGCGGATTACCGGGTCTTTCAGTGGGTTCACCCCGTCGATGAAACTGCAGTCTGGCAGGCGTTCGCCAGTGGTGCGGCGCTGATCTCAGAGCCGCTGGCGTACCGCTACAATCTGCGTCCTGGCGACACGCTGACCTTGCTGACTGATCGTGGTGAGCGGCAGTTCCCGATTGCCGGCGTCTTCTATGATTACGGCAGCGATCAGGGCGTGGCGATGATTGATCTCGCCGTGTACCAGGCGCTGTGGGATGATCGGGCGCTCTCGTCGCTCGGATTGTATGTTGCGCCCGGCGTAGACGTCGATGCGCTGGTGCGTGATCTGCGTGCGCGGATGCCGCCCGGCTTGGCGGTCAATATCGTTTCAAACCGCGGATTACGCGAAACGTCGATGGCTATCTTTGACCGCACGTTCGCTATTACGACCGTGCTGCAACTGCTGGCGACAATCGTGGCGTTCATCGGCATTCTTTCGGCGCTTATGGCGTTGCAACTCGAGCGGACGCGCGAGATGGGGGTGTTGCGCGCCAACGGACTGACGCCGCGCCAGTTGTGGGGGCTGGTCGTCGGGCAGACCGGGCTGATGGGATTGTTCGCGGGGGTGCTGGCAATTCCAGTCGGGGTCATGATGGCGGCGGTGCTGGTCTACGTCATCAATCGCCGTTCATTTGGATGGACGCTCCTTTTCGAGTTGAACGGCGCACTGTTTGCGCAGGCGGTTGCCGTGGCGGTCGTGGCAGCGCTGCTGGCGGGGCTGTACCCGGCGTGGCGCATGGGGCGCACCTCACCGGCGCTGGCGTTGCGGGAGGAGTAGGGGTTAGGGGTTAAGGGTTAGGGTTAGAGAGTGGTATTGGGGGCGTTGGCGAAGAAATTGGCGATGCTCGCCTGGATTGGCAACGTCGGCGATGTCAGCGTTCCGCCTGGCGGGATCGTTTCGACATTCTTGAAAAGTTCAGCGACCGGATCTGGATTGCTGCACACCATTACATCGCGTTCGACGGGACGGACAATCCAGTATCCCGGTACGGCGGCGCGCGCATACGCTCTGCGCTTGATGTCCATGTCCTGCTCAGCATTGGACGGTGAGACGACCTCGACGATAAGATCGGGTACGCCATAGATGCGCCGATCGTGAATGACCCCCAGTCTTGCCGTCTGCACGACAAGCATATCTGGCTGCACTGGACACATCCGGTCATAAAGACGCCAATCGGCGCCCATAGGGTCACGCCGACGCCCCGATCATCGATCTGAACGAAGAGCGCGCGCACGATCTGGCGCACGATCCACTGGTGAAACGCGCTGGGCGCCGTCGTCATATACAGAACCCTATCGATCACCTCGTAGCGATTGCCATCGTCGGGAAGCTGCTCCCAGCGCTCACGGTTCCAGTCGGCGCGCAGGGATCGCAGTGCGCGTTCGGGACCGGTATGTACAATCGTCATTGCGTCCTGCTCCCATCAGGAGTGAGCGCCACGACGACCATTATGTATCTGCGGACGTTGCAGTGCAACGCTGCTGCGTGTGACCACGTTCAACCTTCCGAACCTCAACCTGCAACCCTCACACCTGCAACCTTACAACCCCTCTCGCCTCTCGCCTTGTCCCTCTCGCCTCTCGCCTTCCTGCGCTATAATAGCCATATTCCTGTTGTGATCCCGTCTCCGACATACGATACGAGAACGCCGCATGAACAGCAGCCGTGACCGCATGCTTGATCGCATCCGCGCCAGTCTGCGCGCAACACGACCGTTCCTGGAGGCAGAGGCAGCGCGCGCGCCGCATGCTCCGCCGCCCTTTGTCCATCCGATCACGCACGACGACCTGGTGCAACAGTTTGCCGCCGAACTGACGAAACTCCAGGCGTACCCGCACCTCTGCGCCGATGATGAAGCGGCGCTGGAGACAATTGCCAGCATTCTTGCTCAGCACGAAGCACGAGAGGTCATCACATGGGATCTGGAGAAGATCGACCTGCCAGGACTTGCTGATCTCCTCCGGCAGCGTGGCGTCAGGCGGCTCGACGGACGGATTGCAGGCGAACCCTGGCAGCGTGCAGCGTCACTTCAGGCGCACGAGCGCGCGCCGGTGTGCATCGCTGGTGTCGATGTCGCAATCGCCGAGAGTGCGACTCTTGTCGTACACAGCGGTGAAGGACGGGCGCGCATGGCATCACTGCTTGCGCCGGTGTTCATCGCTGTGGTGCGTCAAGCGCAATTCGTGCGTGGTCTGGGAGAGGCGGTTGAGCGCATCAAGCAGAAGTATGGCGATGTATTTCGCGATGCCAGTGCGCTCACCTTAATCACTGGTCCGAGCCGCACTGCCGATATTGAACTGACGCTTACCCTTGGCGTGCATGGACCGCGTGAGGTTCATGTCGTCATCATCGAATAGAACATCCTCCTGCAGGTGCAGCGTGCTGCCGGAGATCATACCGGGTTTTTCCATCCGTCTTAATAGATAGACAGAGATGCTGCTGATCGTAACGTCATGGTGCAGACGTGCAAAGCCTCATGATAACGCAACGTTGCGCCATTGCATCAATGTTCCGGGCGTTGCCGGAGCACTATGCTTCGACCCTGACACCGCGCCAAAAGGCGATATACCCGGCAATCCGACGGGCGGCCTCCTTGGGTTCAGGATAATACCAGGCTGCATCGCGATTCACAGCACCGTTGACAACAACATCGTAATAACTTGCGACCCCCTTCCAGCTGCACACGGTACGGGTCGCACTTTCGCGCAGATATTCACGCTTAACCGACTCAGGCGGAAAATAATGATTGCCTTCGACAACAATAGTTGCATCGCTCTCGGCGATAACGACGCCGTTCCAGATAGCGCGAGCCATAACCTGCCTCCCTTCCGAAATAATGATAGCGCTCTCATCATTTGGGCGTGCTATAATTCCGGTACGTAGCAAAGGACAGAAGAGATCTCATGCCTGGAAATGTCACACGCTCCAGCCCGTTCGGTCTGGTCAGCGGCATTCCGCAGCAAAAGAGCGACCTGACGCTGGTCGTGACGCCAGCCAATCCGTTTGCACCTGAAGCGCGCAAAGGGCAGCTTCACATCGTTGTTGAAGCCGACCAGGACGTATCGCGCGGGCGTGATGCTTGTTCGCTTGTTCTACGCACCATCCGTCGAGTCTTCTACGAGGATCCGTCGTTTTCCGTCACCTCCTCGTTGCGTAAAGCAATCCTGGCAGCGAACCGTGCGCTCTATCAGCAGAATTTCAATGCACCACCGCAGAAGCGCGCAGTCGTTGGGTTGACATGCGCTGTCATCAAAGATCGGGATCTGTTCATCGCACAGGTTGCACCCGCGCAGGCATATGTTATGGCGGAAGGCCGACTGCGCGCTTTGCCCGCCAATGCCGAGTGGGGTGGAACGGCTATTCCGTTCCGCTCGCGTGCGCTTGGCGCCAGCCTGTCAATTGAGCCGGATCTCTACCGCGCCGTATTGCGCCCCGGCGATGGGATCTTGATCTGCACGAGCAACCTGTCGGATCTGTTATCGCGCGAGGAAGTTACACGGTTGTTGCGCGCAGCAGAGCCAGAGGACGCAGTCGCCAGCATTACTGAGCTGTGCCGCCATCATCAGATCACCGACGCCCATGGAATTGTCGCTATGACGTTTGCGCGGCTCAGTCCTGCGGCGCAGGCGTCGCCGTTCAGCGCTGCGGGGATAAATGAGCGGGCGCGCCTGGCATTGGGCGGCGTTGCAGAACGTCTGGCGCGCGCAGGCGCCGATATTGTGTGGTTGTTGCGCGGTCCAGCGGAACGTGAAGCGCGCAAACGCGCCAAGGCACACCGCGCACGTCAGATGGAAGAAGAACAACGTCTGACTCGCCCCTACAATGAGCCGCCGTATTCTGCCAACCCGCTTCCTGTGCCACCCCCGCTCAGACTGGGTGAGCCGCCAACGGGAGGTCCGAATCACCGCTCGTCCTCGGTTGCGCAGTCGCCGCCGGAAATGCCGTTTGCACCGAGCACGCTGCTAGGAGAGGTCTCATTTCGTGATACCCCAGCGCCGGAGCGAGTGATCGATCTGAGCGATACGCCTGGGCAGGCGGTATTCAGTCGTTACACACAGATGAAACGGCCAGGCGCACACCCGTTCTCCCGCCCATATGAGGATCGTGCCCATCTCTTCACCCGTCTCAGCGGCAAGATCATGCGGTTGTTGCAACCGCGCCCAAGCGCACCACCCCGCGCGCTGCCTCGCCAGTATCGTTCAACAGGTCTCAGTTATCGGCGGCAGAGTCCTCCATTTCCCTGGCTGCTCCTGTTGCTGCTCGTTTCGCTCGTCACGCTGCTCATTCTATATGGTACAACATTGAGTCGCGAACAGGCGCTGCGCGAAGCGGATAATGCGCTGACGGAGGCGGAACAAGCAGTGGCTGCCATCCGTAATGCGCCAGATGAAGCAACCGCACAGGAACGCCTGATCGAAGCTGAAGAGTCGCTCGCGGCATTGCGCAGTTCAGACCTGATTACCGCGACTGCGGCGCATCGTCAGCGTTATGAGGAGTTGGTGCGCGAGTACACCAGGGCGCTGGCAGCGGTGCAAAAACAAACCTATTTCGAGGATTTGACTGAGGTTACGCGCCATCCATTGCCAGGAGGTCTGTTCGATGTTGTTATTGTGCCGCCGCCGCCGCGCACTGTAACCGATACCATCTCATTTGGTTTCATCTATATGCTCGATACAAATGCGGGCACGCTCTATCGCGCGCCGCGCACCGGCGGATCGGCACAACCCTTTCTCCGCCCTGAGGACGTTGTCGGTCAGATGAGCGTCGGACGCGTGCGCGCCGCAGCTTGGCGCATCGACAATATTGTCGCCGTGGCGCAGAGCGGCGACAGCGGACCGTTTGTTTTCTATTTTCGCAATGGCAACGAATGGCGATACACGATCCTGGCAGGCAGCGAGGAATGGGGTCGCGTTGGCGAACGTTTTCGGGCAGTCAACTATGAAGGCAATCTCTATGTTCTCGGCGCTGTGCGGAATAATGTGTTGCGTTACCTGAGCGGCGAGTACGGCTCGTTCCCGCTGCCCTGGATCCAGCATGACGGCGGGCGTGACGTGGGAAGCGCGATCGATCTGGCCGTTGATGGCAAGATCAATCTCCTGATGCCAGACGGTCGTGTGCTGATCTTTGCGACAAACAGCGCCGGCGAGCGCGCCTTCGAACGTGAGATCCCCGTTCCGCAGATCCGCCCGCCGCTGGTGACGGCCACACGCTTCTTTGTCACTGGTCCGCCGGATAGCGGCTCGATCTTTCTGGTCGATAGCTTCAATGGTCGAATCGTTCAGATCGATAAACTGACTGGCGAGTTTATTCAACAGATCAGCGCCCCGCCCGACGGACCGATCACACTCGATCAATTGTTCAGCGTCTTTGTCGACGAGAGCGGCAGTCGACCGGCGCTCTACATGGTCAACGGCGGCCAGGTCGTGCGCGGCTTGCTGCCCGACCGTCCCCGCCCTTTTCACCATCCAACCGCACCAACGCCTACCATTGCACCGTGAGCGTTTTGCGGTCTACAAGGGGTCTCATGGAATCAGCAACGACCACGTCGACTCTCCATACGGCCAATCCATTGCGCTCAGGGATGCGCATGCAGCGAACGCCGCCGCCATGCGCTGTGGTGATTTTTGGCGCTACCGGCGACCTGACCCATCGTAAACTCGTTCCGGCGCTGTACCACCTTCAGCGCGAACGGTTGCTCCCTCCGGGGTTCAGCGTGATCGGGTTTGCACGGCGCGACTGGAGCGACGATTATTTTCGCGAGTCGCTGCTGCAGAGTGCACGCAGACACTCCCGTTCCGGAATTGATGATGAGTTGTGGCGCGGTTTTGCCGCTGGTTGTTTCTACATTCGCTCAGCATTCGATGATCCGCAGGGATATGCCCGGCTTGCTGGACGCCTCGCACAACTCGACGCTGAACGCGGCACTGGCGGCAATCGCCTCTTCTACCTGGCAACACCGCCTGAAGCGTATGGCGAAATCGTGCGCCGCCTTGGCGAAACCGGGCTTAACCGATCACCAGATGGTGGATGGACGCGCATCATCATCGAGAAGCCGTTCGGTTCGGACTTGGCGAGCGCAAAGGCGCTCGACCACATAGTGCATCAGGTGTTCGAGGAGCGGCAGGTCTATCGGATTGACCACTATCTCGGGAAAGAAACCGTTCAGAACATCCTGGTCTTGCGCTTTGCCAACGGCATCTTTGAGCCGCTCTGGAACCGCCGCTACGTTGACCACGTGCAGATCACGGTGGCTGAAAGCGTTGGCATTGAGGGACGCGGCGGCTATTATGACCGCACCGGCGCACTGCGTGATATGGTGCAGAATCATTTGTTGCAACTCCTCTCACTGACCGCTATGGAGCCGCCGGTTGGCTATCGCGCCGATGCCGTGCGCGACGAGAAAGTCAAGGTGCTACGCGCGGTTCGCCCTATCGAACCATCCGAGGTTGAACAGGCCACCGTGCGTGGCCAGTATGGACCTGGAACCGTCGGCGGCGTGCCAGCGCCTGGCTACCGCGAGGAGCCGGGGGTGGCGCCGGACTCTCTGACTGAAACCTTTGTTGCGTTGCGACTGTACATCGAAAGCTGGCGCTGGGCAGGAGTGCCGTTCTTCCTGCGCACCGGCAAACGACTCCCCAAACGCGCCAGCGAGATTGCTATTCAGTTCAAAATGGCGCCACTCATGCTGTTCGAAAATGGTCCGCTCAGCGGCATCGAGCCGAACGTGTTGGCGATCAAAATTCAACCCGACGAAGGAATCTCGCTGCGGTTCGACTCTAAAGTGCCCGGTCAGTCGAATATCATCCGACCGGTGATGATGGAGTTTCGTTACAACGCTGCGTTCGGCGTCGAGTCGCCCGAGGCATACGAGCGGTTGCTGCTCGATGCTATGTTGGGCGACTCGACGCTGTTTATTCGGAGCGATGAAGTTGAGGCGATGTGGTCGATCCTCGATCCAGTAATCGAGGGATGGTCCGCCGCACCGCCGCCGGTCTTCCCGAATTATGCCGCTGGCACGTGGGGACCAGCGAGCGCTGACCGGCTGATCGCGTCGGTTGGCGCAAAATGGAGGAGATTGTGACCGACATCATAACCACGCCATCTGTTGTTCTCCCACAGGTTGATGCCTGCGCGATCGAGCGTGAACTGGCGCGTCTCTGGAGTGCAGCGACAAAAGCAGACACGACAGGCGATGCTGCGCTTATGCGCGCCTGCCTGTTCAACTTCGTCGTTCTAACCGATACGGCGCACTTCGCGCGCATTACTGATATCGTCGCCCGAGTGACGGCGTTGCGCCCCAACCGCGCCATCGTAGCGGCGCTCTCGCGCGGGGAAGAACCAGCGGTTCGCCCACGGCGACTGGAAGCCTGGGTGCGGGCGCACTGCACCTTTATCGCGCCGGGTCGGCCACAGGTCTGCGGTGAGCAGATTTCTATTATCGCGCCACCTGACGCTGAGATGCATATTCCGGGGATTGTGCTCTCTCTACTGGAGCCAGATGTGCCGGTTGTCATCTGGTGGACATTTGAGCGGACTCCCGGCGATGCGGTGCTGGCACAATTGCAGTCGATTGCTGATCGTCTGATTCTCGATACGGCGCGGATGGACGACGCCACAGAAGCGCTGCACGCGGCTCAGACCCTGATTGCAGCAGGAGCGGCGATCAGTGACCTCGCCTGGGGACGGTTGACCGTGTGGCGCGAGCAGATTGCTCAACTCTTCGATGCGCCGCCTGCGCTGCACCGTTTATGGTCGCTCGAACGGATCGTGATCGAGCACGGACCGCACGGCGTGACAGCAGCGCTGCTCCTCGCAGGGTGGATCGCAACGCGCCTCGGCTGGCGACTATCTGGAAGGCGCAACACCGGTACGACGCTAAGGCGGTCCGACGGCGGAGCAGTTCTACTGGAGTTTGCTACGGTCGAGACATCAACCGCTGATCGTCTGGCATCGGTCACGCTTCTGACAGCGGACTCCCGGTTTACGGTCGCCCACGGCGCTTCTGGAGATCACCTGACAGCGAGCGCCGTTATCGATAATCTGACGCCTGTTGAGCGCGCGGTCCATCTGCCGCCGCTCGACACTGCCGCTCTGATTGTCGACGAGCTGAACCTGGCGCGGCACGATCCGATCTATGAGGCCGCGCTGCGTCAGGCGCTTGAATTCGCAGCACATTCGATTATGCCATCGCCTGAATGACCATCTCGATAATCCGATACGCAGCGTAGACTCCGAAGATAGTCACAACAATCACCGGAATCCACACAGCCCCAAGGGTGAACAGACGTTCGGCGCCACCAGCGCGGTCAGGAATAAAGCCGGGAAAAATCTGTTCCTGCGTTGAGCGGACTCCGCCAAAAAGCGTCACCAGACCGAGCGCAGCAAATGCGATTGCCGACACAATTGCGATGATCACTCCGAGGATGAACATGGCGTCCTCTTCTAGTACGCTGAGGCGTAGGCTTACTTGCGGCAAACGTCGCTTCGCAACCGTAAAATGTCTCAATACAATCCAAACAGCGGCAGACTTCTGCGAGAGGCGCTAAGCGTAGCTTATCCGGTTCGCACTGACCGGTGCACAGGTCGAACCACGCACCAGCAATTCAGTTGGAAGAATATGGTGCACCGGCTCCATGTCTTCGTCATCGAGAGCTGCAACCAGCATCTCGGCTGCCAGCCGACCCTTTTCCTCGATGGGCTGACGGACGGTTGTCAACGGAGGCATCGCGCGTTCGGCTTCCGGCAGATCATCGAACCCCACGATCGACAGATCTTCCGGCACGCGCACGCCATGCGCTTTTGCCGCTTCGAGAACACCCAGCGCAGTAATGTCACTCATCGCCACGATCGCCGTGGGCGGCGCCTCCTCCTGCCAGAGTCGGATAAACGCCTCGACCCCGCCCGCACGACTGGTCGGCGCGGTGATGATCTGAATATCCGGATCATCGATTGAGCGACCATACGCTGCCAGACCGTCGCGGTATCCGGCAAAGCGCGCCGCTAAGGCGCCAGTAAACTCTTCATAGCGATGGCGCCAGGACTCCAGGCAGACAATCGCAATCCGCCAATGCCCCAGGCCTAGCACGTGCAACATCGCTGCACGCGCGCCCTGCCGGTCATCGACATTGATCGATGGAACGTCGTGAGGAGCATCGCTATCAACCATGACAAACGGAACGTGGCGTCGCCGCAGTTGCTGGACCTCGCCACGATCAATTTCCAGACCGACCACGATGAAACCATCAACGGTTGCGTGTGGAATGGCTTTGAGCACTGACCCCCACAGCGGCGGCACAAGCATCAATGTCATGCCTGCTGAGCCGCATACAGCGCCGACGCCGCGCAGGAAGAGAGGAAAGAAGGGATTTGCCATAGTCGTGGCAATATCCTGGGGAAGCAGGACGCCAAGCGCGTTCGTGCGGCGCGTCGTCATGCTGCGGGCAATCGGGTCGGGCGAGTACCCTAGACGTTCGGCAATGGCGCGGATGTGATCAACAGTTGCAGGAGAGAGTTGTGAGGGGTCATTGAACGCAAACGACACAGCCGTTTTTGAAACGCCCGCCTCCTTGGCGATCTGACTGATCGTCACCTTGCGCTGTGCTGTGCGTTTTGCGCCCATGCCTGGTCCTCGTAAAGCATGTCGTGGCGAAGAAGGTTAAGAAGGAGTGTACCCGGCTCGCAGGCATAGTGTATCACAGCAGATTACAATACGCAACGTGATATTTCGCACAAAGTGGAGATCAGGACGGAGTTATTGTCGTGTGCGTACGAGGATGACGCACAGTGCGCCGTGGACTCAGCCAACCGCTCCAGGCGGCGCTCAAGCAGAGCGGGATGAAAATCAACCACCAGAAGACGGTGAGCGTGTTCGGCAATCCGCCAATTGACCACAGCCACGACAAGCCTGCACCAATGAGGGATGTCCAGCCGCCGATTGCCAGCCAGCATAGAAGGAGAGGGAGAGCGGAATAGAGATCGGAGAGCGGGAAACACACGACCTGTGCGGCTGCAACACGCGCCCACCAGGGATGTCTCCAGCAGGCGATGATGAGGATCAGCCCAAACGGCAGAAGGTGCGGCGGTGCGACAATCGTTTGATAAATCCGGGTCTGCGCTATCCATTCGTACATCCACGTCGGACGTGCCAGGAAGGCGATGCCGATCAGAACCGCCGCGCCGCCACAAAACCACCACAATGCCTGACGCTGTTCGCGCCATGCCCATACCAGCCCTGCCAGCGCAAACAGGAGGCCATCCTGGGGTTTCAGTGTCAGCAAAAGGATCAGTATGCCGCTAAGCCAGGGGCGTTTCTTCCGCATGCTCTGGATCAACAGCACGGCAAGGCCGAGCCAGACGAGAGTGGCCTGTCCCATAACAACGCTGCGATGAAATGGAAGAAACACGAAAGGAAGGAGGATATTGTATCTCCACTCTGGAACGAGACGCACAGCCAGAAAACAGCTCGCTATCCCGAATGCTGTCCAGACTGCGGTGGCTACTGGCAATGGAAGAAGGCCGAGAGGCGTAATCAGAATTAGCAACGGCAAGGGATACGCGATGCCTGCCGCTGCAAATGGCGCTGACCATTCGCGCATTAATGCCTGCGTAGCTTCCGCGCCATAGGGAGATTCGCCGGACACAATACGTCTGGTGCCGAAATAGAGCGGATAGAAATCAATCCCTAAGCGGGAGTCGCCAAGCAACACCATCAGCCAGAGCGTCATGATCGCGGCGCAAACGACCAGGAATGCAGCAGTGCGAATCGTATGCATCATAGCATTGTCTGAACGACCTGCCATTCAACCGTGCGCCCGGCATAGTACGGCGTCACATCGCCGTACCGCTGCGGTACGGTCCAGGGCTTGCGTTGCAGGATGACTTTCTTGTGCGGCGGGGTCACGCCATAGATCCGCTGCGCATTGTCCGAGATAAACGCCTGCAGTCGATCAAGCGCATCGTGTTGCGCAAAGATCTCCACCAGCAGTGGCAGCGCAACCGGTGCGCTGAACACGCCTGCGGCGCACGCAGCAGCTTCTTTGGCGCTCACTGGATGCGGCGCGGAGTCGCTGCCAAACATGACTTTCGGGTGTGGCGCAAGCGCCGCCCGTAACAGCGCAGCACGATCTTCGGGACGTTTGGCGATCGGCTTGCAGAACAGGTGCGGCTGCAGCAATCCGCCTGCCACATCGTCAAGGGTGATCTGCAAGTGGTGGAGAGTAATGGTGGCGTACAGATTGGGATATTCGTCGAGAAGCGCCACTGCTTCACGGGTTGTGATATGTTCCATCACAATCGTCAATCGCGGGAAGCGGCGCGCCAGGTGCGCATAGATCGGCAAGAATTCGCGCTCGCGGTCGAGCACGAACCCGCTGGTTTCACCATGGACCAGGAGCGGAATGCCGAGGTCTTCCATGATCTCCAGCGTCGGTTCAGCGTCGCGGATGTTCTGCACCCCCGCCTCGCTGTGAGTCGTCACCCCGGCGGGGTAGAGCTTAACGCCGATGATGTGCGGTCGCACGGCGCGCAGTTCCGCTTCGCTGTAAGCGCGGAAGAAGAGGGTCATGTACGGTGTGAACCCCATACCGCTGATCGCTGCCTCGATCTCGGCGCGGTAGCGCAGCAGGCGCTCCAGGTTGTCCACCGGCGGAACCAGATTCGGCATGATGACGCCGCCGGCAAAATCGCGCGCCGAGAGCGGCGCCACCGTGCGCAGCATCGCGCCTTCGCGGAAGTGGATGTGCATGTCGAGCGGCGAGATGAGGGTGCAGATCTGTTCGTCAGGCGCGCTCATACAACGTATCGGTTTTCCAAGACATCTGAGCAGCGAGTCGGGCAGTGGCGGCGCTCACGCCTTGACATGCCGTTCTTCTCTTCATCAGCAAGCCATGGTTGCCGCCATCATATCACAACTTATCGCAATCCAACATCCGGCGCTGCCCGTGCTCTGAGCTTGTCGAAGGACGGGCGGCGGCATGCACCCTTCGACAGGCTCAGGGTGCGTGCGCTAGTGGACCCGAATAAATCGGCGCCAATGCCTCGTCGTTCAACATCTGCGATCCCTAATAATCGCCCTCTTTGACGTATGGCGCGCTCCAGAGCGCAACCTGCATCACCACCGACTTGACCCATGCCTGGTGCATATGTTCGACATCTTCCGGATTGTGCCCTTTCTTCGCCAAAAAGGGTCTGATCGTTGCCGTAATCGGATAGATGAATGCAACCATGTAGCGGAAGTGGATGTGCGGCACTGCCTGTACGCCGTCAACCGTATTCTTTTTGGAACGGTGGTGGCGCAAACCAATCTCATAGGCATAGTTCAACCAATCTTCATCGTACGGACGGTGACAGGTATCGAGGATCCACTGCCCGAAACGCTTGCGCACCGCCGCCAGATACTCGTGGTTCGGATTGCCTTTCCCGTCGGTGAAGTAGTAGACCAGATGCGGATGCGAGGCGACAAAACCGTACCATACATCAAGTACATCTTCAATTTGATCGGCGAGCACCTCGCCCGCCATGCGCAGATAGCGCTCATCGTCTGGTCCAAATAGCACGGCCTGCTTCAAAAGTTCCAGGTCCTGCACGGTCATTGGGGAACGCGCAACCTGGTCCGTTCCGTACGTGTACCCTGGTATTGCTGGCGCCGTCATGGCTCAACCTCCCTGTTTTCTACCAATGGCACGAAATCAGGACACTCAAAATAGGTGACCGGTTCCGCCAGAGGTGCGTCCACGAACGCGCAATGGTGAGGTCCGCGCGGATCATCAGGGTGCGCATTGCGCCGGAAGAACTGGCATCCCCAACACATCTCGTACACGCGCACGTAGCCGCTCTGTTGCAGACGCGCTATGATCGCCTGCATTCCACGCAAAAGTGCAGATTGTTCCGCAGCGGGCAAACCGTTGACTACCGCTTCGATCTCATCCAGAATGTTCTCCAGTCGATCCGCCTGCATCTCACCAGCACTGGTTAACGAGAGCGTGACCACGCGCTGATCATCGGGAAGTGGCGCTCGCGCAACGAACTGCTTGCTCTCCAGGGCATCGGCAACCCCGCTCGCCGTCGCATATGTCACCCCTAGGCGCTGCGCCAGACCACCAATCGTGCGCACGCCGGGACGGGCGTACCGGAGGAAGAGCAGCGCCTGGATCTGCGCCGGCGAGAGACGCATTGTTTTCCCTCGTTCACGCAATAGATAGTCAATGGCCTGTGCGATACGGTAGAGCGCGATTGTAATCTGACCCCCAACCGTTGTGCGATGCTTCGGATCGAACGGCGACATTATTTAGTACTCCTAAATAATTATAACAAGAGAGCCACGCCTGTCAAGAGTCGCCACCCTGCCGTGCCGGACGGCGACTTCTTCTATCTACCGCTGCACCAGCGGCAACGCGACGCGCGTTCCTGCTGTCACTCGCAGCGGCGTCAGCGGATCGCCGAGCAGGGCATAGGTGAAAATCGTTTCCTGACAGCACGCACTGCTGGTGAACAACTCGCGGAATCCAGCGCTGGTCAATGCGCCGAGCGGCACGGCGCGTTCGATCCCTCCCTCTGGCGCTGGCGACCAGAGCGCGCGGAAGAAGCCTTGTTGCAGCTTGTCGTGTCCATACGATACGCCGAGTCCCGTCGGACCCCACACCGCCACAGCGCCGCCGCGCTCGTGCAGCAGGAGCGCCTCATCAAGCGTCATTCCCACGTATGAGGGCCACTGAAAGGCGCTACTCAAACAGGTGAGCGCCAGCACGACCGGTAAACGTGCGCCATTGGTCAGTAACGGCACATCGTTGCGATGGAGCAGCCAGTTTTCCGGTGCGCTCAGTTCGGTCACTGCCCACTGCTGCTGGTGCGCATGCCCAAAGTAGGCGACTACTGCCGCCCCATTGTTGAACCGCGCCAGTGTCTCTGTCCGCGCTGCGGTTGCGTTTGGAATCTGCCCGGAGCCATTGCCGAAAAAGACCCGATTGATCTGAACGCCTGCCGGTTGAAGCGCGATGCTCGCCGCCGCCTGAGCAGCAAAATCACCGCCTGAGTCGGCATCATCCGCTAGGTAGATCATCCGGCTGCGCCAGGCGCCGCCGGGCAGAGCCGTTTCATATCCGATGATCTTGGCGACCAGCATCCGTAGCTCAGCGGCGCTTTTCACTGGCAGCCGTCCCAGCCAGACATCCGGCAGCCGGTCGTCGGTTGGCTGGTCGCCATCGAGTTGTGCGTAACACGTTTCGCACGCGGTTTCGCCCAGCCATGGATCGACCGTTGCGAGGTACGGCGGAATCAGATTGACATTCTTTGCGCCGCGATCCGTATAGTCGAACGGATCGGAACTGCCGTCGCCGACCAGCGTGACCGCCCGGGGACGCGCAAATTGCAGGAAGGCGCGGATCGCAGCCGGATCGACCTGACCGTAACTCCATCCATCATAGATGTGCTGCACATCAACCACGGCCACGGCGTATCCTTGCGCGCGTCGCAGATCGACGAGCGGCGTTAGCGCAGCGTGTAGCATCGATGGGGCAATGTACAATACATCGCCGGTCGGCAGCGCTGGCGGCGTAAACGTTTTGACCGTCGGCGTATGCCGGGTTCCGGCGCCGGTCAGCAGATATGATCGTCCTGGCAAACTATCCTCAAACGCGAATTCCGATGGCAATAGCAATCGCACGGGCGCCATAGGATTGGTGATGTCATAGATATCGAACCCGGCGGGTGCGCCTGCCAAACGATAGGCGCGCTGATCCGGGGCGCCCTGAAAGGTGGCGCCTTGTCCGCCAAACTGTAACTGTATCGGCCGCAGCCATTCGACGGTATCTATGGCGACCTGCACATACCCGACGCCTGCCGTCAGCGTCAGGCGCGCCTGGGTTGCAGCAGCCGAACTTTCCGTCACGCTCAGTGTCAGAGTCGTATCGCCGCTGCTATTCCACTCAACTGGAGGTCCACTGCTCGACTCGACCGACGCCGCTAGGCGTCGCGCACCGCCAGATTGCGTATGGACGCTGACCATCAACGTCACCGTTCCGGTCGTCGCTGGCAGGGTGGTTGTCAGCGGAACGGTCATCACTGCCTGATCGTCCGCCGGTTGCCCTGCTTCGGCACGCAGCAACTTCGCAAACCAGTGATCACCGTCGCTGCCGGGGCGCCGCGAGTCATAGTAGGTCGTCCCGCGCACGACGCCTCGCTCCAGAGCGGTGGACGGCGCTTCGCCCGATGGCGCGTCAGTCACGCGAGATGAAATACGCAATCGCGCACCTTCTTCAAGGGTGATCCAGTACGTATCGCTGCGGTTCCAGCGGTTGCCCGGCGGCGGCGCATAGAAGCGAAGTTCGTCGCCAGGATCGCCCCAGACGCCATTGCTGCTCGCATCGCGCAGTTCGATCGGGACTTCCACCCCTGCGCGGCTAACCTTGATACGCTCTGGGGCGCCGATCATCGCTGCGTTCAG
Source organism: Roseiflexus sp. (assembly GCA_025062325.1). GTDB lineage: Bacteria > Chloroflexota > Chloroflexia > Chloroflexales > Roseiflexaceae > Roseiflexus. Next base: position 21,101 of record JANXAL010000009.1, on the reverse strand, counting down.
CGCACCGACAGGGATGACCTGTATTCCCGCGCGATCTACCTGCACCCGCAGCGCCGGAGACGACGGGAAGGCAGGCGGACGACCGGAGCCTGGCGTTGTCGCCGCCAGAGATGAGGCAGCAGATGGAATGGAAGACTCATGCAGCGGGACTGCGCCCTCGACCAGCGCCTCAAGCGTGCGCACCACACGCGCCTGCCCGTCACGCACGTAGACCGGACCGAGCGCCAGCACAGCCAGCCGCTCACCGCGCTGCTGCGCCTCGCGTAACACGAATATCGGCGCACCAGGCAGATCGTCGGAAATGCCCCCCCATGGCGCGTCATCGAGCGCCAGCAGGCGAGGCTCGATACCCGTATCACCGACTACACGTAGCGCGATCAGGACCGGTTCAACTGGCAGGGATGGATCGAGCGCAGTTGGTCGCCAGAAGATCCGCGTTCCGCTGCCTGTTGCCTGAACAAGCAGCGTTTCACCGCTGCGGTCGATGGCGCTGACGGATGCTGCCGCACCACCTACGCCGCTGATGACCAGAGCGAGAACGAGAGCAAAACGTGTCATCATATCCTAACGAGCAGCACAAGCGACAACTCTTCTGCTGCGTTGACGCCGTTGGCTTACGCCTTGCGACTACGCGCCAATAGGCTGCCAGCCGCCATAGCGAGCGCCGACAATAGCAGGATCAGCAGTGCACCACCGGCGGCGGATGCACCGGTTTCAGGCAAGGCGACAGGAACTGGCGCTGTTGGTGTCGGCGTCAATGTTGACGTTGCAGTCGAAACAACTGTTGTCGCGGTCGGCGTTGCGGTCTGCTGTTGCTCCTGCACGGGCGTATCTGGCGGCGTAGTCGGCGGCGGCGTAGTCGGCGGCGTAGTCGGCGGCGGCGTAGTCGGCGGCGTAGTCGGCGGCGGCGTAGTCGGCGGCGTAGTCGGCGGCGGCGTAGTCGGCGGCGTAGTCGGCGGCGGCGTAGTCGGCGGCGTAGTCGGCGGCGGCGTATCGGTCGGACGCGCTTCGACCGTCTCGGTCAATGCCAGGAGCGGCGCCTGCGGGATAGCACGCAGCACTGCCGCTTCCATCACATGTGCAAAACTTATCAGCAATCCGGCTGCGATGATGCCAGCGCAGACTGCGACCACTAATCGATGCATGCAAGACGCTCCTTATCCCTGCAGTACGCGATTGCGGCTATCTTAGCAGAGATGCCCCAGTTCTTCAAGCATCTTGACAATCTGCTCATGCCGCCTCGCCGAGTTTCGCCGCCCCAAAGATCCGCATATGGCGTAGAAGTAGCACAATTGCGATAGCCATCGCCGCCAGCAACCCCTACTCCCGCGCAAATATTTCCGATACCAGGTCCATATGGGGTAGTCCGCCAGACGGTTCACCAGCGCGCCAAACGACCCATCTGCGAAGTCAGGATGCCAGCACTGCCGCCAGCATCAACAGACGACACTGGAGAAGATGCCACTGGTTGCTGGATTATTCCCCACCACGCGCACCCGCAGAGACCATCAGCGCCGGAGCGAGCCGCTGCGGCTACGAAACGGACGTCTGCGCCAACCGTAACGCCCGGCATGCCAATCATACCACCCAACCATACCTGTCGATAACCATAGATTGCCAGATCAGGCGGCATCATCAAAGCGCCTGCTCACACTCCTGCGACACGCCTGCCATGCGCCGCAGGGTGCGGAATCGGTCGTGCGCGCCAGCTAGAGTGACCGGCACAAGGTCGTGGCGTTCACGGAGCATCTCGAGATAATCGAGGATGGCTTCCAGCGTTCGACTGTGCTTGTCATCGTCATTGTCGTATGCCGGACGATTATCAGACGTAAAGCAGAGTGTGCAGAATGGCGCTGCATCCTCGACCATCCGCTCAATTGCCCGATCAATCACAGGCCGGTGCAGCGCCTCGAAGGTTCCGGCCTCGATCCGCAGTTCATACGGTTGGTTGGTAATCTGCCGCTGATCCGGGTCGGTCGTCACTGGCACATCGAGAAACGGCAGATCACCGGAACGCTCGTGGTGATAACTGTCGACATAGCGTGGATAGTGCGCGACGCGCCTCCAGTCCACCCCAATACGCGGCAGCACAAATCCGGGCTGTGCAATTGACCCCTGGCGAAAGCCAAGTTCATAGAGCAGGCGATAGGTATCACCGTTTGCCGAATGCTTGCAGGGGCGAAACGAGCGCGGGCGCACGCCGGTGGCGTCGGCAAAGCGTTCGGCGGCCTCATCGATCAGCCGGCGCTGCGCCTCTGGCGCCAGCGTTCCCAGGAGGTTGCGGTACGAGCCGCTCTCCGCCTGCAACGGATTGACATACAGCCCAAGTTCAGCGCCGCGTTCGGCGAGTTCCTCGAGGAGCGGCGTGTGCTCGACGGCGCACTGTGGCGACAAAAAGAGCGTTGGCGGGCACCCGGCGCGGAGCAAACGATTGGCATACCCCTCAATCGCGCGGGCGCTTTGCTCCCAAGTGCGCGGTCCTTCCTTTGCCGTGCGGATGGCAATGCTCTCGCAATCCAGCGTGAAGAGCACATGAATCGTCAAGCGAGTTGTCGCTGGCGCCATTGTCTTCAATTCGAAGTCTCATTGCTGCGCGACGCACTGCGTCGCCAAGCGCTCTAGCAAACGACCGCTGGCGGAAACTGTCTGCGTCCCTCGCGGGACTGCAGGCAACTTGCCGATCAGCAGCAAGTGATGAGTGACGTGTGACGAGTGTCTGCTTCTCAGATCAACCGGACGTTGAACCAATGAGGCGCCGGCGCTGCTCCAGGCAGCGGCGCGCCCGACGTCACTTCGAGCGCAGCGAAGCCGATCTCCCTGTGCAACCGACCGCTGCGGACTGACGTTGGCGGTAACATTCGTCCCGACAAACAAAAGCGGTATCGTTCACAGAATATATCTCACAAATGTGTATGTATAAAAATGACAATCACTCGCATCGGTTATCAAACGTTAACGATCACGTCTCAAAAATATATTGCCAAACTCAACCTTCAATGGTATATTTTCTCCAAATCCCGCTGACGGAATCCAACAGTGGCGTTGAGCGTCCTGGCTCTCATACGAACCACACGTCACGCTCGAACACCTGCGACGCCACAGTGTCGTGATCCCCAATGACGCCTCTTGGCAATGATGGGCCGACCTGCCTGAGCAACGTTGACACGTGGGCTGCTCTTCAGGAATGCGCATTCTATCAGGAACAGGGGAGCGATTGCACTGGCACTGTAATCGCAATTCTGGCGATCCTGCAGCCCGACATCCCAGCTGATCGGCTCAGGTGACAGGCGATCCCCGCGCCGCTGGCACCGGCGGGGGATCGACGCAGCGGCGGCGTGAGCGCCGATGCGGCGACATTATAGCATATGTCCCCTTCCCGCTCATGCTGCCGGGCTAATGATTTGTGCGCCCTGGATTGCTGCCAGGGTCATGCAGCGGCGGCGTGAGCGCCGGTGCATATCCTTCGTATGCTCTGCGCCTGCTCCTCCGTCACTGCTCGCCCGCGCAATCCTCGTTCGCGCCCTCATGACCAAACCGGTTTGCGCTCACGCGCAGCATGCTGCGCGTGTTGGTTCGATGGAAAGGAGCACAACGATGCGTCAGGTTGCTTTCTATGGCAAGGGCGGGATCGGCAAGTCCACCACGCAGCAAAACACGGCAGCCGCACTGGCATCGATGGGGTATCGGTTGATGGTCGTTGGATGCGACCCCAAGGCGGATTGCACCCGCCTGCTGCTCCGGGGCGTGCGTCAGCCATCAGTGCTCGATACGTTGCGCGATTTCGGTCCTGAAAACGTGCGCCTCGAGCGAGTGGTCGTCCAGGGATACGGCGGCGTCAAATGCGTTGAGTCGGGCGGACCCGAACCCGGCGTCGGCTGCGGCGGGCGCGGTGTGATCACCGCTATTCAAACTCTCGAAGCCTTGGGTGCGTACAAGGACGATCTCGATTATGTCTTTTACGATGTTCTTGGCGATGTGGTCTGCGGCGGGTTTGCGATGCCGATCCGCGAAGGGTACGCCGAAGAGATCTACATCGTTTGTTCCGGCGAGTACATGGCGCTCTTCGCAGCGAACAACATCTGCAAAGGCATCAAGAAGTTCGCTGAACGCGGCTATGCCCGCCTTGGCGGGTTGATCTGCAACTCGCGCCTCGTCGAGAACGAGCAGGCGCTGGTCGAAGAGTTTGCACGCCGTCTCAATACGAAAATGATCCACTTCATTCCACGCAGCAAAGACGTTCAGCGCGCCGAGATCAACAAGAAAACCGTCATCGACTATGACCCCAATTCGCCGCAGGCGCACGAGTACCGCGAGCTGGCGCGCAAGATCGATGAGAATGATGAGTTCACCATCCCGACGCCTCTCACGCAGGAAGAACTCGAAGACTTGATGCGCGAGTACGGAATCGTTGATTAACGGCGCGGCGGCGTCATGGAGGCTTTTATGGACGCTTCATCCGCTGGAGCGTGTCAGGGCGCCTGCTTTCCCAGAGTCGACCTGAGTACGCATCCGTGTTACAGCCGTGCGGCGCATTTCCGCTTCGGGCGCATCCACGTTCCTGTGGCGCCGCGCTGCAACATCCAGTGTAACTACTGCATCCGCCGGTACGCCTGCCCGAACGAGAATCGCCCTGGCGTCACGATGCGGGTGGTATCGCCCGATGAGGCGCTGCGCACTGTGCGCCACGCCATCGCCCGCGATCCGCGCCTGCGCGTCCTCGGCGTGGCCGGTCCGGGCGATGCGTTGGCAAACAAGGCGACGCTCACCACCTTCGAGCGCGCGCGTGACGAATTCCCGCACCTGATTCGCTGCCTCTCCACCAACGGCTTGCTGCTGCCGGATCAGATTGATGCTATCGAACGGGCTGGCATTACGACGCTGACCATCACGATCAATGCGGTTGATCCGGCGATCGGCGAGCAGATATACGCCTATGTGCGTTACCAGGGCAAAACCTATCGCGGGCGCGAAGCGTGTTCGCTGCTCCTGCGCAACCAGTTGATCGGTCTGCGAGAGGCGACGCTGCGCGGGATGGCGGTCAAGGTCAACTCGGTGCTCATCCCGGGCGTCAACGACCGCCACCTGATCGAGGTCGCGCGCGTTGTCAAGGATCACGGCGCTTACATTATGAACATTATCCCGCTAATGCCCCTGGCAAAGTTTGCGCATCTGCCAGAACCTTCGCCCGATCTGGTCAACCGGGTGCGTGACGAGTGTGCGACGGTCATCGAACAGTTTCGCAACTGCCAGCGGTGTCGCGCCGACGCTATCGGCGTGCCCGGCGAGGAGGGGTGCGGCGCGGGCGAACGAGTCTGTATTCCGAAGTTTCTGGCACAGCGGAAGGAGCGAAACAATGCAATTCAAGTGCAATCAGACCCTGCCTGAACGCGCGATCCACATTGCTATCAAGGGACCAGGCGGGACGTGTCAGCGCGGCGATGGAACCGCCTGTTTCATCGCCAACAACGTCGCCACCACGCCTGGCGATATGACCGAGCGCGGCTGCACCTACGCCGGCTGCCGCGGAGTCGTCGGCGGACCAGTGAAGGACGCCATTCAACTGACCCACGGACCCATCGGGTGCGCGTTCTTCTCGTGGGGCTACCGCCCGCATCTTGCCGACAGCGACTTCCATATGAAGTACACCTTCGTCACCGATATGAACGAGACAAACATCGTCTTCGGCGGCGAGAAGAAATTGCTCCAGTCGATCATCGAGGCGAACGCCGAGTTTCCCGACGCGAAGGCGGTCTTCGTCTACAACACCTGTTCCACGGCGCTGATCGGCGACGACGGGCGCGATGTCGCCAAGCAGGCGGAGGCCATCATTGGCAAGCCGGTGGTGTTCTTTGAGTGCGAAGGATTTCGCGGCGTCAGTCAGTCGTTGGGGCACCACATCGGCAACGAGACGATCTTTCGCCAGTTGGTCGGCTCGGTCGAGCCGGAGGGCGATTTCAGCCGTTCGATCAATATCATCGGCGACTATAACATCAAGAACGACATCCGCACCTTCGAGTATCTCTTCGAGGCGCTCGGCTTGCGGATCATCGCCCGTTTCACCGGGAATGTCTCGGTGGACGACCTGAAGATCATGCACAAGGCGGCGCTCAACATCGTGCATTGCCAGCGATCTGCAACATACATCGCCGATATGATGAAGGAAAAGTACGGCACGCCCTATATCAACGTCACACTCTGGGGCATCAAAAACATGTCGAAGGCGCTGCGCGACACCGCCGCGTTCTTTGGGCTTGAAGCGCGCGCCGAAGAGGTGATTGCCCGCGAAGTCGCCCGCATTCAACCCTATATCGATGCATATCGCCAGCGTCTACAGGGGAAGCGCGTCTTCATCTACCAGGGGGGTCCGCGCGTCTGGCACTGGATCGAACTGCTGCGCGAACTGGGCATGGAGACTGAGACTGCAGCCACGACCTTCGGGCACACCGACGACTACGAGAAGATTTTCAGACAGATTGCGGAAGGCACGCTGGTGGTCGACAACCCCAACGTTCCAGAAATCGAGGAGATCCTGACCCGGCGTCGCCCCGACCTGTTCATCTCGGGCAACAAGGAGCGGTACCTGGCGTACAAACTCGGCGTACCGTTCGTCAACGGGCATACCTACGACACCGGACCCTACGCCGGTTTCGTGGGGATGGTCAACTTCGCACGCGACATTGACAAAGCCCTGCATGCGCCGGTTTGGAATATCCTGCATCGGCACGCTCGACCCGCGCCTGCCGCTCACCACGCATCGCACGGTTTTGAGGAGGTGGAGTCATGACCAGTCGTCTCACTATACAGGAGCGCGCCGTTGCCATCAATCCCACCCGCGCGTGCGCGCCAATCGGGGCGATGCTCGCCAATTACGGCATTCACGGCGCGATCACCATCAACCATGGCTCACAGGGGTGCGCCACCTACCCGCGGCACCAGATGGCGCGCCACTTCCGCGAGCCAGTCGAGGTCGCCACCACCTCGCTCACTGAAAAAACGACGGTTTACGGCGGCAAACAGAATCTGCTTGCGGCGCTCAAGAACATCTGGGAACGGTTCCACCCGACGATGATCATGGTCTGTTCGACCTGTCTCTCCGAAACGATTGGCGACGACATTCCAGCAATCATCGACGAGTTTCTGGACAAGCACCCGGAGGTCACCATTCCGATCCTGTCGGTCAAAACCCCATCGTACATCGGCAACCACACAACCGGCTTCGACAACTTTCTCAAGGAGCTTGCGCTCAATCTGCCGGATCGCCGCAAGAAGAAGGGAGAGACCAACGGCAAGATCAACATTATTCCCGGCTGGGTCAACCCCGGCGACATCCGCGAACTGAAGCACATGCTGCGTGAAATGGGGCTGCACGGGTTGTGGATCACCGACTATTCAGAGACCCTCGACGGCGGCTACTACCAACCGCGTCCCCATTTTCCGCGCGGCGGCACAACCGTCGAGGAACTGCGCAGCTCCTCGAAGTCGCTGGCGACAATTGCACTCCAGCGTCACGTCGGCGGCGAAGCGGCGCGTATCTATGAGCGACGCTACAATGTCCCCGCATATGTCCTAACTATGCCGATTGGACTGAGGAATACCGATGCCTTCGTCAACACGCTGGTCGAGATCACCGACCACTCAATTCCCGAAGCGCTGGAAGTCGAACGGGCGCGCCTGCTTGATGCATTGGTCGATACGCATATGTATACCACCGGATTGCGTGTTGCGCTCTATGGCGACCCCGATTTGCTCGAAGGGCTGGTCGGGCTGATCGCCGAAATGGGCATGACCCCGGCATACATCCTGACCGCTGCCGACAACCGACCCTGGGGGGAGCGGATGGTCGAACTGACGGAAGAACTGGGAGTCGAGAGCGAGATTATTCTCAAGGGCGATCTGCACGAACTGCATAAGCGCATCAAGCAAAAACCAGTCGATCTGCTCATCGGGCACTCGAAAGGCAAATTTATCGCCGAAGCAGAAAAGATACCGCTGGTGCGGGTCGGTTTCCCGGTTGAGGATCGCTTCGGCTACCACCGCCGATCGATTGTCGGCTACAACGGCGCGATTGCGCTGGTCGACGAAATCACCAACACCATCTTCGAGCGGCGCGCCACCACGATTGTGAGCAACACCCTGGTCGAAACCGGCGTCGAGGGACCGACCGACATTCCGATCACCTTGCGCAATGGCGCAGCCTGCCATCCGTAGGGGCGCCCGACGTGAGGGGGACACGGATTCGCACGGATGCGACGGATTCGCACGGATCTGCCAGTGACGGAAGCAACAGATCCGTGTCCATCTGTCTCGATCTGCGAGAATCCGCGTGCTCTCTCGCTAGCCGGAGCATCCAAACGTCCTACTCATTCAGCTCCTGCGGACGCCTGGAGTCGAACAATCGAGAGACATGAAAGGAGCAAACCTGATGGACGACGTACCTGGCTATGACGAAATAGCAGTCAACCTTAGCGATCCGCCTATCCGCACTAACGGCGACTACCTGCTTATCGAGCATGAAGCCAATACGCGCTCGATCTACCGCCTCACCCCCAACGATGCAGCCCTGCACCCCTCTGTCAGCCGCATTTTGTACAGCGGGGCGATCTATGCGCTCGTAGGGATCGAGGAGGAAAGTTGAGGTAGTCTGGGTCTGCAGGAGCGCCGCAGCAACGCGGTATAATCTGCCAAACCGAGCATCGTCTTCCTAGAGGAGTTTCAGGAAGGTTGACGCACAGGCGCGAAGACACAAAGGTACGTCGTAATTGATTGCGAGGCCTTGCACCTTTGTGCCTTCGCGTTGACATTTTTGAAAAATGCCGGAGAATCTTGCCGCGAGGCGAACCACCAGTCCATGGCAACAGGCCTCGTCGCGTTAGCGCAGTCGAGAGAGTCAGTCATAAGGAGCACACGTGTCTCACCGCATCCCCGGCATGCTTACGCTCGCAGGCTACATTGCAACCATCTTTGCAGCCAATTTCGCGATTTCGGCATTCGGGTTCGTTTCCGTTGGATTCGGTCTGACCGCACCGGCTGGCGTCTATTTCGCCGGTCTCGCGTTTTCACTGCGCGACGCACTACAGGAAACGCTGGGACGGCGCTGGGTCGTTGCCGCCATTATTGCCGGAGCGGCGCTCTCCGCAACCCTCAGCGCGCAACTGGCGCTCGCCAGCGGGCTGGCGTTTCTCTTCAGCGAACTGGCGGATTTCGCCGTCTACTCGCCGCTGCGCCAGCGTCACTGGCTGGGCGCAGTTGTGGCGTCCAACACCGTCGGCGTCATCGTGGACAGCGCGCTCTTCCTCTGGCTGGCGTTCAGCTCGCTGGAGTTCCTGCCAGGTCACGTGGTCGGCAAACTCTGGATGACCGCCCTTACAGCAGTACTCATGCTGACCTGGCGGCGTGTTGCTCATCGACCCTCCGAGAGCATCGCTCAGAAAGGCTGACGCGATGGTGCATCGAGACGGACTTACTACGGAATCTATTGTCTTCCTTTCTGGTCAGATCCGCGCAAATCCGTCGCATCCGCGTGAATCCGTGTGCCATTTAAGCCAAATTATGCCTGGACCTGTAACATGCAGACAGCAGGTCATCCATTCTCTACGCCAGCGCCATGTGCAACGACGCACGCTGTGATAGACACAAACCACGATCATTCCTGCTGATTGCCTGTTCCCAACGCAAACGCGCCAATACAGAACCGCTTCCTGCGCTGGAACGCTACGACGGACCACAGTTTCGCGTCCTGCGCAAGTTTCTGCGCGCGCATCCCGACGCCTCCGCTTTGCTGGAGATTGCTATCCTCTCTGCACGTTTTGGCATTATCGCGCCATCTACCCTCATTCCCTGGTACGATCAGCGTCTGACGCCTGAACAGGCGCTCCTTCTTCGCCCAGAGGCGCTCAAGATACTCCAAGAGTATTTCCAGAACACTCCCTATGTCCGCTGCTGTCTTTCGCTCAGCCGCGATTATCTTCGAGCAATTGAAGGGTTCGAAGCGTTTGTCCCGGCAGCGTGCGAAACCACCATTATTCGCGGATCGCCTGGAGTGCGTCTTTCCCGGTTATTCAACTGGTTGTATACTTTATCGAAATAACTGCTGCGTTCATGAACACCGAACAGTCGCCGGGAGATGCACACGGAACCGATGAACGACAGACACCCCCTTCATCGACATTTTACTGAGGCTGGCGTCCAGGAAGATTTCCAGCGTCAACCGCATCTGTTCGTCCGTCTGGCGGAAAATGCGCTGACGGTCGCCGAGAGTTTGCGCGGCAACTACTTTCAGAACACCGCAAAGTTCATCGCGGCGCTGCGCAAAGCCGTGGCAGAGGTGCAGGACGGACGCCTGAAGACTGACAACATCATTGTGCCTGAGTCTGCCCAGATGAACGCCGTCTCCACAGTTGCGCATCTGTCAGCTACTCTGGCGCGCTATCCCGTGCCGATCCCGGCGCTGTGGAGACGTTGTTCTATAGGTTGTGTGATATAATGTGGACCTCACTCAGTGAGCGGATTTGAGGGAAGGGTAAAGGCTGTTGACCGATTTGAATGATTCTACGCTCTATGACCTCCGCCATTGATCTTGAAAACCAGGTCTATATTGACAGGTTGTGTCGTTTGCTCGAAGATGATCTTGATTTTCACGATCAGGACAGCGGGTATGCATCGCATAACATCCATTCTTTTCCTGCCAAGTTTCCGCCACAGTTACCCCGGAAGTTCATTCAAGCGCTTACTCTTCCTGGCGAAACGGTTCTGGATCCAATGATGGGTTCAGGAACGACCGTGCTCGAGGCATTTCTGTTAGGAAGACGGGGCATAGGCTTCGATATCGATCCTCTGGCTGTTATGCTGGCAAAGGCGAAAGTTTCTCCCATCAGTTATCATGATGCTGTGATATGGACCAGGAAAATCATTAGTAACGCAAAAGAGTCTTTTTTGTCTCGAGAAAGAGCGTTGTATGATGAAATGGATCGAATGTGGGATGAAGAAACGAGAGATTTTGTTAACTACTGGTTTTGTCGAGAAGTCCAGCTTGCACTGACAGCCCTTGTCGTCGAAATAAATCGAATCCAAGACGACAGTCTAAGGAATTTTTTCAGAACAATCCTTTCATCGATTATCATCACAAAGTCTGGTGGAGTTTCTCTTGCCCTTGATCTTGCCCATACTCGACCACATAGGGTTGATAGAGCCATTGATTGGAATGGATGTCTCTTAGAGATAGATATTTCAAGAAGGAGCGAAAGAAGAAAGTTATCTAAAAAGATTCGCTCCCCTTTTGATGAATTTGAAAAGAAGTGCATACAGAGCCTGAAAAGTATGTCTGAGAATGGCTTGAATAGTGACCAGTTGAGCATAGGATGCCTTTCAGAATGGGAAATGATGAGAATACAGCCTGATATATCGACATGTGACGCAAAAAGTTTACCGCTCAACAATGAGTGTGTTGACGTCATTATCACGTCTCCTCCCTACGCATCCCACGCGATTGATTATATGCGCGCTCATAAGTTTTCGCTCGTATGGCTCGGCTATGCTATACGAGAACTCAGCGAAACAAGGAAAAGATACATAGGCGGAGATGCGTTAGGAGGATATGGTTTTGAGAGTCTTCCAGAGCAAACATCAAGCATTATTGATAGCCTGGCCCGAAAAGATCTTCGAAAGGGCATGGTGCTGCGCAGGTACTACTCTGAAATGAAAGCAGTCCTGAGAGAGATGTTTCGCGTCTTGAAAAAAGGACGGGTCGCTATTGTCGTTGTGGGCGGATCGAAGCTGAGAGACCAGGATGTAGAAATCGATGTTTGCCTGAGCGAGATCGGAGAGTCGCTTGGATTCTCTGTTCCCAGAATTGGTGTACGCCGTCTGGATCGGAATCGCCGAATGATGCCCGTTGGAAATCAAATTGACACAAAATCTCAGATACAAAGACGGATGCACAAGGAATTTGTTATCGGTTTCTACAAACCACTCATCGGTTGAGGCTCCAATGAAGATTTCTGAATTACGAAGAAATTACCATGACCGAATATGCACAGATATCGTTCGACTTAAGAAAGACAAAAGTGGATTACTGTATCCTAATTTTGCCGACCCGAGTAGCCGAGCAAGTAGAGAGATTGCCCTCGAGGTACTGAAAAGGATAAAGTGCAATAAGCGTGAAAATGAGAATGGGCGATCGGCAATTTCGGAGCAACAAGCTGGCAAGATTTTCGAGGAAATAACAAGGTCATTCATTAGAGATGCTTTCGGTTTACTCAATCATTTGAGACCGGGCAACTGGATTTATTCTACGGAATCTATTACAAATTTTGAGCAATATGCGCATCTTGCTGAATTAGAACGACTATTCAAAGAGCTTGCCAAACTAGAACACCTCTCTAAAGAGAGCAAGGAACTAGCATCTGCACTGGGATTGGACTATATCATAAAGCCTGATATCGTTATTGGAAGGAATCCTGTACCAGACGCGGAGATTAACAAGAATGCAGCACTCATTACTCCTCAAGATGACGTAGTGCAGTATTCGCCCCTTCGACAACGAGGAGAGCGTCCGAAACCTATCCTGCATGCAAGCATTTCCTGTAAATGGACCATTAGAAGCGACAGAAGCCAGAATACACGCACAGAAGCATTGAACCTGATCAGAAATCGAAAAGGTCATACTCCTCATATTGCAGCGGTCACCGCCGAACCCCTCCCGACACGTATCGCATCGCTCGCACTGGGTACAGGCGACCTGGATTGCGTCTATCATATCGCTTTGCCAGAATTGCAGGAATCGATCAAAGAATTGCAGGAAGCAGGCCAGTTGGACATGCTACAGACTCTGATCAATGGCAAGCGTCTGCGCGATATTAGTGATTTGCCCTTTGACCTGGCAATATAGCCCTTCTAACTGCCATCGTGCGACCCACAACCTGTGGGTGTTGCTTCAGGAAGCAAAAGCTATCGAAGAACACCTGAACGCTGGCACATACCGACACTGGCGCCAGGCGCACGTTGAGAACTCCATCTACGGCAAATTGTTGCGTGATGCGATGGCTTTGATCGAAGATCAAGGGAAAGGAGAATGATGAAGGTCAGTCTGGCAGAGCTGAAGCCTAGAACATCCTACGGCGTTCCAGGCCGAGAGCCCCGCTAAGCCGATCTCCGGGGCATGCTTTTTGACCAGCGCGATGGCATGCTTCGCCCGATCCGTCCCATCCGTCTCAATCCGTGTTTATCCGCGTCCCATCACAAGCTATGCTCCAGGAGGAAGCGCTATTATCGATCGCAAACGCATCATGCGGCAGTATGGGCCGGCTCTTCCTCTTTACCACATGGCAGCGCACAATACCCTCAGGAGCGGTGATCAGGATGGACAGGCGGAGCGTTGAGCGCATCAGACGAAACAGGCGCATCAGCAACGTCAGAAAACGAACCTCCCAATCATTGAGCCGCGTCAGGCGTCCCGCTTGCGAGAGTAGCAGACTCGCCCGCCATACTTCCAGGCGACGCAGCACTGCCGGACGACTCGCTGCCAGGCGCAGCGGACGGCATCGGCGCAGCAACGGCAGAGGACGAGTCCCCAGATGATTGGGCTGCATTTGACGAGTCGCTTCCAGATGCGGCAGACGCGACAGGCACCACAGCAGCGGCGGGCAGACTGCTAGATGATGGCGCCGTATCTGACGGTTTGGGCGAAGATGACAATCCCACCGTCTGAGTCTGCCCGCTATGCTGCTGATTGGCAGAACCACTGGCGGCAAGCGAGCAAATGATCCCCATCGCTTCCAATATGCGCAGTTCGATGTACGAGCGAGCGAAATAGCGCGCCGCCAGGAAAAAGACAATTCCCACTATTCCAAGGACGAGGACAGCAGAAACATCGTACTCGACGACTCCTATTCCCACTATCGTCATAAACCAATTTGCAAACTGTCTGAGCGACGAGCGAATTTCTTCTTGCGAGAATAGCAACGCCAGGATACCAAAAAGACCCAGAGCGCCGACGCCGAGCGAAAAAACCTGCACCCGCCCGTTGACGCCATCGAATTTCCATCGGGCAATGGTCTCCACGCATCGCCAGTCGTACACCGTCAATTTGTTAAGTTTCCCATCTTGCGTAACTTGGCAAGCCGTATCTTGCACCATGTCGATGTACCTCGGAACAAGAGCACCTTTCTCCCCTCTGCTGACCGATGAGAGCAGCATAAACAGAATCTGCGGCACGCCTCCGCTGACCATCGTAAGCAAACCAAACATCAGAAGCCAGGCGACTAGCGATAGCGTAGCATAGAGCGCATATGAAACCAAAACAGGCCGGATACTCGCCCCGCTCGCAAGCAAAGGTCCTAGGATCAACAGAAAGGGCAGGGCTGGAAGGATGACAACACTATAGGCTAACAAGAAGCCCAACCTGATCCAGCGGCAGACCGGGTTGCACGTCATGCGGTCAGCGCTGGACTTAGCAGCGGCATCTGGCCCGCTCGTGGGACATCGGGAAACCGTGGCTCCCGCCGGGTTGTCAGCGCTGGACTCAGTGCTGGCATCATCTGATCCACTCGTAGTATAGCGGAAGACCGGCCTGCTGATAAGCACTATAGCAATAATCCAACCCGCGAATCCAAACATCAAAAGAAAGAAAAAGAACATTCCATCCACTAAGACGCCGTTCATTTGGAGCAGTTCCCTTATTGGCGTCATGATGAACGATCCTGGACCGAAAAACCAGGATAAAAACACAACCAGTACCGCCAAGAAGAAATGCCATCGTATCGAAGTCACGGGATGGCGCAGTTTCTGCTCCGCTTTGCGACGCATCTTCTCAAAAGACTCGTTTACGCAGTCATACAGTTTCTTGAAGTGTTCAAAGGCTTCTTCATCAAGACATTGCATGGCGCTTCCTCCCGTTCACCAGACTGACAGCACAGGGATGATCAGGCGGATTGATCCTCTTTTATCTCACTATTACGCAGCTATGCCAGTCCGGGTTACATTCGAAGCGCCTTAACTAGAACCTGGACATTCGAGCTGCGGGCTGATGAAGAATTATGAAAATAGCCCATTATTCCTGGGCGCTGCGGGCTGAAGCCCTGGCTGAGATCGTGCAAGCCCCTTCGGGGCTTCCATGTCCTGAGCGAGGGCTTTAGCCCGCAGCTTAGAGCGCGCGCCGATTGATGGCGCAGACTCACCGGATCAATTTCTAGTGTTCATAAGCTCCGGCTGAGATCGTGCAAGCCTCTTCGGGGCTTCCGCATCCTGAGCGAGGGCTTATGGTTTGTGAAAAATGATTCCGCTCTCCGCTCGCTCGCTCGGCGCCTAAAGTCGCGGGCTACGGTTGCAAAGCCCATCTGCATGGGCTAGACCGGGCGATACCGGATTATGTTCTCAAACATTCGCTGGCTCGCACTTCCTTAAATGCAATCGCCCGATGAGAGACTCATCGGGCGATTCGTGGTACCCCCAGCGGGATTCGAACCCGCGATCTTCACCTTGAAAGGGTGACGTCCTAGGCCTCTAGACTATGGGGGCATTTCCCACCTGCATTATACTAGCAATCCGAACGCTAGGCAAACCAGGATGGCATTATTGATCCACGAAGGACACAAAGAGACACGAAGATCGAAAATCAACAAACTTTCCTTCATGTCCCTTCACGCCCTTCGTGGATGCACTGCGCTGCTTTCGATCCACGAAGCTCACAAAGGAATACTGAAGACCTAAAATCAGCACATCGTCCTTCGTGCCACTTCGTGGACTTCGTGGACGAACCAGCCGATTCCTCCTTCGCAAAGTCCACGAGGATGTCAACGAATCATCGAACGAGGAGACGAACAAACGAATAGCGCCATTCGTTTATTCGCTCTCATTATTCGTTTATTCGTTGACTTCCATTCGCTGACCCGCGTTCGCTGACGTCCCTACTCCTCCGGTTTCTTCGTCTCCCCGGTGGCTGGCGCCTCGAGCGGAACGCGCTCGACCGGCGGGTTCGCCTCGCCCTGCGGTTCCGTTTGCGCGCTAGCGGCGCGCTCGGCTTCGAGCTTCTCGACCAGCCTGTGCAACCGGGCATTAATCTGCTCCAGACCGGTGACCAGCGCCTCCTGCACGTCGTGGAACACCTGGCTCTCACGCGCGCGTTCAAGCGCCTGGCGACCGCGATCCTCCACCTGCTGGAAGCGTGGATCGCTCTGGATCTTCTCTGCCGCCTGACGTATGACTGCTGCCAGGTTCTGCACGCTCTTTGCAACCGTCGCCTGCAGTTGTTTCGTGCGCTCGCTTTCGATGAACGCGCGGAACAGCGCTTCGAGCTGCTGCCCCATCTCACGCAGTTCAGTCGCCAGATCCGGCGTCTCTTTCCGCGGCTCAGGCTGACCGGCGTTTGGCGTCTGCTCACCCATATTGCCCCTCCTTGACTTTTTGACGACCGAGAGGGACGCCCGTTTCCCTTCAGGCGCATCCGTACCACACAATTTCACGCTCTGCGCCCTTGCGCCCCCGTGTCTCCACCGGTATGACGAACCGCTATCGCTCGAAGTTGCGTCACCGCGCAATCGGCCCTCGCATCAGCAGATAATCGTAGGCGCTGAGCGCCGCGCGTGCACCATCGCCAATGGCGATCAGCACCTGCTCGCCAAACGACGTCGTGACATCGCCAGCGGCGAAGATGCCTGGAACCGTGGTCGCCATGCGCTCATCGACCCAAATGAAGCCATCCTGGTCGGTGCGCACGAGGTGTTGCACCATCTCGCTGCACGGGCGCAACCCCAGATCGACGAACGCTGCATCGACTGCAATCCGCCGCTGCTCCTTCGCACGTGAAATGACGATCTCCTCGACGTTCATCGGACCGACGATCTCATCAACCGCGTATCCTGCCAGAATCTCCACATTCGGACGCTGACTGACGGCATGCATCATCGGCAGTGAGACGTCGTGCGGTTCTGGAATGATCAGGTAGACCTTCGCGGCTGTGCGCGCCAGTTCAGCAACACCGCGCAGCGCACGGTGCGTCGCTCCAATCACCGCCGCCGTCTTCCCCGCCAGCAGATGGGCATGGGTGGTGACTGAGTAGCCCAACCCCTGACCAAGCAGCTCCTGCGCGCCGGTCGCCTTGAGACGCACCGGAGTCGCGCCGGTTGCCACAATGACGGCAAGCGACTCGAGCACACCATGGTTGCGCGTCTCAACACGGAATCCCTGGTCGGAGCGGTGCACCGCAGTCACCGTATCACGGATCGTGCGGTCGGTCTGCATAGCAATCTTGCGCTCAAAAATGCGCACTGCCTCTTCGCCTGCTAGGTACTCGACTTCCTCCTGACCGATGAGGTTCTGTCGCCAGCCAGCTTTGCCGCCCAGCGATTCATAGATCAACACAAAATCGAGCTGCTTGCCCAGAGCGTACATCCCCGCTGCAAGCCCTGCAGCGCCGCCGCCGATGATAATGAGCTCCCGCATGGTGTCCTCCCCGTCCACGCCAGACGATGCGTGCATCCGCTGTGATACGCTCACCGGTGAGCCTCCCGGAGTAGTATACCAGACTCTGCGCCTCAGAGAAAAGGTTTGACAGATGCCTGCTCCTGTGTTATACTTCCCTACCGCTGTGCGGAAAACGCACAGGTATTTTATTGCCTGCGTTCTGGCCCCAAACTAAGGCGTAGCTATCGCTGCGACCAGTGAAGGGCGAAGTTATTTTTTTGCATAGCGACTGATCAACCGTGGCAGACGCACGCGCGTCGCGCACGATGGGGGGAGGGCAGGAGCAACATGCCGACAATTAATCAACTGGTTCGAAAGCCGCGCAAGCGGGTCACAAAGAAAGTGAAGGCGCCTGCGTTGCGTTTCAGCCTGAATGTGTTGAAAGGGAAACTGACGCGCGGCAAAGGATCGCCGTTCAAACGCGGCGTTTGCACGCAAGTCAGGACGATGACGCCCAAAAAGCCGAACTCGGCGCTGCGCAAGATCGCGCGCGTCCGGTTATCGAACGGCATTGAGGTGACAGCCTATATCCCAGGCGAGGGGCATAACTTGCAGGAACACTCGGTTGTGCTCATTCGCGGCGGGCGCGTGAAGGACCTGCCAGGTGTACGCTACCACATTGTGCGCGGCGCACTCGACGCGCAGGGCGTCGCCAATCGCAAGCAGGGCCGTTCAAAGTACGGCACTAAGAAAACCAGTGCGGTTCCAGCAAAGAAGAAGTAGGGTTCACGATGCGGTGCGGCAGCATTATCCGCCGCCCGCAACTTTGTGTGGTGAGGTAGCCTATGCCCCGTCGAGGCACGGTTGAGCGGCGAATTCCGCCGCCAGACCCGCGCTACAACAGCGTGATGGTGCAGCAATTCATTAATAAGGTGATGCAGCGCGGTAAGAAGAGCATCGCCGAGAAGATTGTCTATAAGGCGTTCGACTTGGCGTCTGAGCGCTTGAAGAAGCCTGCGCTGGAGATCTTTGAAACCGCCGTGCGCAACGCGGGTCCGGTCATCGAGGTTAGGCCGCGGCGCGTCGGCGGCGCTACGTACCAGGTGCCGGTCGAGGTTAGGAGCGATCGCCGCCTGTCGCTGGCGATGCGCTGGCTGATTATGTCGGCGCGCGCTCGTTCCGGTAAGCCAATGTATGAACGGCTGGCCGCCGAGTTAATTGATGCGTACAACAACACGGGCGCGACAATTAAACGAAAAGAGGACGTGCAGCGCATGGCAGAAGCCAATCGCGCTTTCTCGCACTATGGACGGTTCTGAGCGGTAGGGAACAGCATCACAATGGCAGTGAGCGCCAGACGGTCTCCGACGACCAGATGCGGGTTGAGCAGTACATCGAGCGTAGAAGAGGGGAGAGCATCGCATGCCTCGTGAAGTGCCATTAGAGCGGATACGAAACATTGGCATCATTGCCCATATTGATGCAGGGAAAACCACCACGACCGAGCGCATTCTGTTCTATACCGGTCGCACCTACAAGCTTGGCGAGGTGCATGAAGGCACGGCAGTGATGGACTGGATGGAACAGGAGCGCGAGCGCGGCATTACGATCACTGCCGCTGCTACCACTGCTGAATGGACGGTCGAAGGGACGACCTATCGTATCAATATCATCGACACGCCCGGGCATGTCGACTTTACAGCGGAAGTCGAGCGTTCGCTGCGCGTGCTCGATGGCGGCGTGGTGGTGTTCGATGCCGTCGCCGGGGTTGAACCGCAGTCGGAGACGGTGTGGCGCCAGGCGGACAAGTATCACGTGCCGCGGATCTGCTTCGTCAACAAGATGGATCGGATTGGCGCCGACTTCTTGCGTACCGTGAACATGATCAGGGATCGCCTCGGCGCTAGGCCAGTGCCTATCCAGTTTCCAATCGGCTCAGAGGATCGCTTCCGCGGCATTGTGGATCTGATCACCAAAAAAGCGGTGGTTTATGCGGATGAGCAGGGGAAGCGCGAAGAACTTGAGGCGATTCCGGCGGAGATCGCTGACGATGTGGAACGTTTGCGCAATGAGATGATCGAAGCGATCGCCGAGACTGACGATGAATTGATGCTCCTCTATCTTGAAGGTGAGGAACTCAGCGTTGAGGAGCTGCGCCGGGGGCTGCGCAAAGCGACTATTCAGGGCAAATTGGTGCCAGTGTTGTGCGGCGCAGCGCTGCGCAATAAAGGAGTGCAACGCCTGCTCGACGCCATCGTGTACTACCTGCCATCACCCGTCGATATTCCGCCGGTGCGCGGGACGCGCCCCGGTCAGGTCGCTGGCGACGACGGCGTGGAGATCATCACCCGCCCGGCGTCGGAAGATGCGCCGTTCACCGGCCTGGTGTTCAAGATCGTTTCTGACCCGTTTGTCGGCAAGCTGGCGTACTTCCGAGTCTATTCCGGCAAACTGGAGACTGGCGCCTATGTGCTCAACTCGACGCGCAATCAGCGTGAACGCATCGGTCGCCTGCTCCAGATGCATGCCAACCATCGCGAAGAGATCAAAGAAGTCTATGCTGGCGACATTGCTGCGATGGTTGGTCCCAAGCAGAGTTATACCGGCGATACGATCTGCGATCCGAACGATCCGATCGTACTGGAGAGCATCCGCTTCCCGGAGCCGGTCGTCCAACTGGCCATCGAGCCCAAGACGAAAGCCGATCAGGATAAAATGGCGATTGCCCTCGCCAAACTGGCGGAGGAAGACCCGACATTCCGCGTCTTCACCGATCCGGAAACCGGGCAGACGATCATCGCTGGCATGGGCGAGCTTCACCTGGAGGTCATTGTCGACCGCATGCGCCGTGAGTATAAGGTCGAAGCCAATCAGGGCAAGCCACAGGTGGCGTATCGCGAGTCGATCACGGTTCCGGCTGATGTGGAGAGCAAGTTCGTGCGACAGACCGGCGGCAAAGGTCAGTATGGCCACGTCAAACTGCAGGTCGAACCGCTCGAACGCGGCAAGGGCTTTGAGTTCGTCAATGCCATCGTCGGCGGCGCCATCCCGCGCGAGTACATTCCGGCGGTTGAAGCCGGCATTAAGGAAGCGATGGCCAGCGGCGTGATCGCAGGTTATCCGGTCGTCGATATCAAAGTCACGCTCTACGATGGCTCCTACCACGAGGTCGACTCATCGGAAATGGCGTTCAAGATCGCCGCATCGATGGGTTTGAAGGAAGCGGTGCGAAAGGGTCGCCCGATCCTGCTCGAACCAGTGATGAAGGTCGAGATTGTGACGCCGGAAGAGTTTCTTGGCGCCGTTCTTGGCGATATCAACTCGCGCCGTGGTCACGTCGAAGGCATGGAGTCGCGCGGCAACGTGCAGGTCATCCGGGCATACGTCCCGCTGGCATCCATGTTCGGCTATACGACCGACCTGCGCTCGGCAACGCAGGGGCGCGCAACGTCGTCTATGGAGTTTGCCTACTATCAACCGCTGCCGGAAGCTCTGGCCAAGGAGATCATTGAAAAACGGCGCGGCTGATTCGTCGTAAGCTAGGTACAGGTTTGTAAACACTCTGCAAGGAGCAGCGAGAAGCAATGGCAAAGCAGAAGTTTGAGCGCACCAAGCCGCACGTCAACGTCGGCACCATCGGCCACGTCGACCACGGCAAAACAACGCTGACCGCCGCGATCACCAAAGTGCTCGCGCTGCAAGGC
>JANXAL010000090.1 GCA_025062325.1 Roseiflexus sp. | reverse complement strand
GTCAACCCGACCGCTGCTGCGGCAGCGCTGGCGTGTACAATATCGCTCAACCCGACATTGCCGACCAGGTGCTCGACGCCAAGATGAAAGATGTTGCGGCGACCGGCGCCACTCTGGTCGTCACCACCAACACCGGATGCCATCTGCAACTGATCGCTGGCGTGCGCAAGGCCAGGTTGAACGCCAAGGTTATGCACGTCGTCGAGGTGCTCGACGAGTCCTACCGGCGCGAGCAGACCCTGCGAGAGCGCTAGAGCAATTCTTCTGGTCCTGGAACCGTCCAGGACTGTCTGACGACAGGGCACGGGCTGTGGCATGCTCAGCCAGCGCCGTTCCTCGGATAGCGGGCGTAGAGAGAGAGCGTGATTGCCACGGCGTGCAGATTTTAATCCGTCTAAGTCCGTCTTAATCTGTGCACATCCGCGTCCTATCACACGCTCTCATGGCGCTCACTCTTCGGGCGCGAAGTAGATCGGATTCGTCACTGCCAGCAACTCGCCGTCGGCTGCACGGATCTCGGCGACGCACCACTGCGCAGCGCCTTCGTCCAGGCTCCACGTGCGCTCCCCCGCAGGCGCGGCAACATCTTCTTCGCTAAATTGCATTCCATTGGCAATCAGCCGCAGATGCGCACCAATCGGAACGTCGCGCCAGCGAGCATGAAGAGTGGCAGTCCCTCTGGGAAGTACGCCTCCCATCATGACACTCGTGTTGCCGCCTATGCCAGTTAATTCGAGCGCCGGCCCGCTGCTCAGGTAGAGCCTGCCGTGCGCAATGGCGCGCAGAATGGCGCCTTCTTCGCGGCGTGCGGCATAGACCACGTTAAACCCGAGGCGCGCTTCTAGCGGCGCTGGACCGTGCGAGTCGGTTCCGGCTGTTGCTGCTATGCGCAAACCCCAGTTCAACCACTCATACCACAATGCAAGCGCCGCTTCATTGTTGCTATCGCCATTCCACACGCCATTCCACACCTCGACGACGCGCGCTGTGCCCGGCATCATCTCAACATAACGCCAGTCGCAACCGGTGCAGGATGGGTCGCCAGGCGCCAACGGATGCGCAATAACGAACAGTCCACCTTCCTTTTCGATGTCGGCGGCAATCTGTAGCATGCTGCGTTCGCCAGGGCGAATGCGCCAGTCGATCCAGCGGCGTGTGCCCAGGCTCAGCGCGTGTCCCCAGAACGTCGTCAGTTCCATCCCGCTCATCACCAGCAGGTCGTCGGTTGTCAATGCGTCAATGTTGCGGAGTTGGGAAATCGTGTTGTGATCGGTCAGCGTCACGAAATCCAGGGAACGAGCGCGCGCCGCTGCCAGGAGATCCAGGACGTCCCACTCGCCATCTGAGTGGATCGTATGTGCGTGCAAGTCGCCGCGATACCAGCCGCGCCCAAGCGCCTTCACCGATGGAGGCGCTGGCGATGGCGCGGGTTCCGCCACAGGCTCATCGGTCGTCCAAATATCAAGCGTGTAGCGACACGGCATACCGGGCGCCACCATATGCGTATCGATCACAGCATCCCACACGCCCGCTTGCAGCGGACCGGGGAGGTATCCAGGAGTTGCATTCGCTACATCGATGACGACATGGTGCTGCGCGCCGCCACGATGACCGGCGCCACGGAATCCGGTTGGATCGAAGAGTGAGAGGCAGAGCATATTGTCGATGCCATCGACAACCGACGGATCGAACCGCAACTGGACGAATAATCGTGTCGCGCCAGCGGGAACCTCAAACAGATGGCTAATGTGTCGTTTCCAGTCACGTTCGGTCAGAACGCCTTCAAATGTTGTATGCATACCTCGTTCAACCTTGGGTGTAGAGGTTAGGAGTTAGGAAAGCCTTCCACCCGTCACCTTCCCGTCTCAACCCGCTCCCCTCGTACCTCTTGCCCTTCGTCGCACGCCGTGCGCCGCTTGCCACCCGTCCCGTCAGCGAATACGGAAGCGAATAAACGAAAGGAAACGAATAACCGCAACGGACAGTACTTGTTACCTCTTGCCTTTCACCTCATGTCTCGCGCCTCACTCACACAAAGGCGCAGGGCTCTCCCTGAATTACTCGTCGCTCATCACTCATCACTCGTCACTCGTCACTCATACCTCATCATCCGTCACTTGTCACTCGTCACTCATCACTTGCCCCACGCCTCTCGCCCCGCGTTACCTCCCCGCGTTCAACATTCGACGCCTGACGCATCCTAGCCCAAACCGCGGTAGAATGCAAACAAAAGGAGATGCATCATGTTGCCGATCAATCACATGAAGCAGGCGCTCAAAAATGGTCAACCGGTCTACGGAACTATGCTTGTTGAGAGCGCATCAACCGCTTATGTCGTCATGCTGGCGCATGCCGGGTACGACTTCATCTGCATCGACATGGAGCACGGCGTCTACGATCTCGGTGAGGTCGCCGGGATGATCAGAGTGGCGCGCCTGGCAGGTCTGACTCCGCTAGTGCGCATTCCCGATCTGGCATACGATCTAGTTGCGCGCACGCTTGACGCTGGCGCCATGGGGATCATGCTCCCTAGAGTCGAAACCGTCGAACAGGCGCAGACGTTGGTTCGGTATATAAAGTATCCGCCAGAAGGAGTGCGCGGCGCTGCTGCTGGGCGTGGGCACACCGATTATCGCAGCGTAGGCCCGCGTGACTTGGTGCGCCATATGAATGAGCATACCCTTGTCGTCGTGCAAATCGAGCGAGTGGAGGCAGTGCAGCGCGCTGATGACTTGTTTGCTGTTCCGGGAGTCGATGTCGGGCTGATCGGTCCATTTGACCTGACCATCTCGTTGGGCGCCGCCAGTATGACGGATCCTGAAGTTGAGGCTGCTATTGAACAGGTTCTGGCGGCAGCGCAGCGTGCTGGCATAAGATGTGGAATCCACAGCAATGACCCGCAACAGGTTGCAAAATGGAAACAACGCGGTATGACGATGCTGATGAGTGGCAGCGATGCGCAGTTCTTCAGTTCAGGCGCCCGTCGGACGCTCAGCATTATGCGCCAGGACGAATCGGCGCCGGTTGCGGATGACGGCGCGGTTTGAAGAATTGGGTGCTAGTCTGATGCGCATGCACATCCTTGTCAGGTAGCATATAATGACAGAAAGGCAACGAATGAGTACGTTTGCAAACACACTATACGGTGTTGGACGATCTCTCCCTTCCAGCGATCTGTGCCTGAGGACAGACCATCATGACCGAGCCGGACTTTGAAGGTGCGCGAGCCTATGCACTTGCGCGACTCGCAAAAGAATTGCCAGAGACTGTAACCTACCATTCGCTGCAGCATACCCGTGACGATGTCGTCCCAGCCGCTGAGCGTCTGGCGCGCGCCGAAGGGGTCAACGGAGAAGACCTGCTGCTCCTGCGCACCGCAGCCTACTTTCACGATCTGGGGTTTGTCGTGCGCCGCGAAGAGCATGAACAGGCAGGCGCAGAGATCGCGGCTCAGGTGTTGCCTTCCTTCGGCTATACACCGGAGCAGATCGAAAAGATCTGCCGGATGATTATGGCAACCCGCATTCCACAATCGCCGACTACATTGCCCGAGAAGATTCTGGCTGATGCCGATCTCGACACGCTGGGCAGCGAGCATTTCTGGAAACAAAGCGCCAAGCTGCGGGCTGAAAATGAGGCGTTCGACGGCCCGATCAGCGATGTTCAGTGGTACAAAACCCAAGTGGCATTTATCGAGAACCACCGCTACTGGACGGCATCAGCGCGCGCGCTGCGTGAGGCGCGTAAGCAGGAACATCTTGCGCAATTGCGCAAACT
>JANXAL010000066.1 GCA_025062325.1 Roseiflexus sp. | reverse complement strand
GCGCTGATGAAGAGTTGCTCCGGCGACAGCGAGATGATAAAATCGCATACGCCGTTCAGTCCTTCGGAAGGATCAACCGTGAAATCGACGCCTGAAAAGAAGCTGATCGTGCGCCCGGTCTGTTTGCGCAATTCAATCAGTATTGGCGCAATGATCAATTCAGAGCGCACCTTCTCTGTGTTGATTGCCAGGGCAACCGGCAACGTTTCACTCAACGTCTCCTGAAGCCAGTCGCTGACCGGCAATTCTGGCGCTGCCTCAAAAAGATCTGCGTCTTCTTCCAGGATCAGGTTGAAGCGACGCTTCAGTTCAGGCAGTTTGAAATCGCTATATGTCATGTTGATATTATAGCATACACACGATGCGAAAAGGTTAAGCAGGCAGACCCAGCGACTGGCGTACCACTTTCCGTACAGCAATACATTGCCTTATTCGGGGAACTGCGTGCGCGCAACTCGCGTTGTGCAGCGGCGAAGTCACCCTCGGCTTTGCTGATCCGCTCTGCTGTGAGCGGATGCATATAATATGCGTCCTTTGGCAAGAATATCACACAGGAACGAATCAAGGTATCATAGCGTGTTTCCCAACGAGCAGCGTTCGTTCACCATTGTATCATGCCACAGCCTGAGAGCGCCTGCCAGATCGAACACACCAACCGTCTCCCAAACTTCGAGTACAATAGAGACGCTGGAGTAATTTACGGGCAGATACTCATTACCTGTCACCCGTCACTCGTCATTGACCAACGCTGGCATGTCGGAGGAATGGCATGAGCCTCGCAGACTGGAAAGCGCGCTCCGCTCTGATCGCTACTGGCGCACTTGTCGCCTGGCTGGTCATTGGCTGGCTCGACGCCTTCCTGGCGCCTGGCGCTGGCGGAGTGTGGCTGGCGCTAACAGCGCTGCTTGGCGGAGTGGCGGTGCGCATGCGACAGGGACGCGGCGCGGCGTCATGCACCGTGGGACCGCGCCTGCGCCCGTTGCAGATCAGTTGCTTCGGCGCGATTGCGCTCGGCGTTCAACTACTGCATGCCGCCGACCATGGCGCGCTTCTGACCACGATTCCTGTTCTGGCAGCGCCCTGGTTGCCTGCCGCCTGCATCCTTGGCGGCGTCATAGGACTGGCTGTGTTGAGTTTTGGTTCCGACTGTCGCAACGCGACGTACAGCGGCGAATCACTGGAGGACCATGAACGTGGAACCGCGTAACTTGCCGCTCTATCACTTGGTGCGCCCCGCAGCGGGCAACAATCCGCATCCGCCGCTGCTCGTCCTCTTCCACGGGTATGGCAGCAACGAGGAGGACTTGTTCGGTCTGACGCCCTACATTGATCCGCAGTTTCTGGTGCTCAGCACGCGCGCGCCGCTCATGCTCATGCCTGGCATGTATGCCTGGTTCGAGATTGGTTTCACCCCAGACGGTACGATTGCTGTTGACGATGTGCAGGCGCGCCACGCCGCACGGGTGACGGCGCAGTTTGTCGAGCAGGCGACGCAGGCCTACCGCGCCGATCCGTCGCGAGTCATCGTCGCCGGGTTCAGCCAGGGAGGAACGATGGCGGCGCTGACCGCGCTGACGCGCCCCGATCTGGTGGCAGGCGCAGCAGTGTTGAGCGGCATCGTGCCGTCGGCGATCGTTGATGAACTGCCAGACCGTGCTGCACTGACCAACAAACCGTTCCTGGTCATCCACGGCACACACGACCAGGTCGTTTCGGTCGCCCACGGACGCGCCAGCCGCGACTTTCTGAGCCAGCTCGGCGTTGCGCTGACCTACCGCGAATACCCCATGGCGCATGAAATCAATCTTGACGCGCTGCTCGACCTGACGGAGTGGCTGAGGAGGTTGAAGGCTGAAGGTTGATCGTTTCCGGCCCTTGAGGTCTCTGCTGCCGAATCCTGGGCTACGACGCAACATTGGCGGGGGAATACGCCTCGCCTGCAGCAGATATGTCGCTCGACCTCGAGGGTCTTCGCGGAAGAAATATCGATCAGGATGTACCAGTTCTTTCTCCTGGTCCATGTCGCCTGTTTTGCGCTCTGGATGGGCGCCGTCGCCGCGTCGATGCTGGTGGTGCGCACCTTCGAGCCGCGCCTGACGACGAATGCGGGTGATGTGCCGACCGACGCCACGCTCCTGCGCGCTTACATCCGGCGCGAAGTCAAGGGCGTTTATTCGCCCGCTGACTTACCCCTGCTCGCCATTCCTCTACCGTCGCTGGTACGGGTTGTTTGCGGTGTCGCTCGGCTTCTTCGCCATCACGCTGGCGGTCGTGTTCTTTGGCAAGTGAAAGCCTCTTTTTGCGGAAATGCGGTATACTTTGGGCAGGAGGTCCAGCATGAGTGTTGAGCCCGAAACCGCACCCACTGTCGCCGACTTCTTGCCCGATACGCGCCCGCCGCTGCAATCGGGCGACCGCCTGACGCGCGCTGAGTTCGCCCGGCGCTACGCGCTGCACCCCGACATCAAGAAGGCTGAACTGATCGATGGAGTGGTCTACGTGACGTCACCCGTTCGGCATCG
>JANXAL010000039.1 GCA_025062325.1 Roseiflexus sp. | reverse complement strand
GGTCGACGGGTTGCTGCGCCAGGGGCGCATTTTCCGCGACAATCAATTGGTTGCCGAGCGTGTGCTGGACTCAAATGACCTCGAGCGCGAACGCGGCATCACAATCATGGCGAAGAATACTGCCGTCACCTACCGCGGCGTTAAGATCAATATCGTTGATACGCCAGGGCACGCCGACTTCGGCGGTGAGGTCGAACGGGTGATGAACATGGTCGATGGCGTGCTGCTGCTAGTCGACGCGGTCGAAGGTCCTATGCCGCAAACGCGGTTTGTGCTGCGCAAGGCGCTGCAGGCCG
The DNA here is from genome assembly GCA_025062325.1 of Roseiflexus sp. Classification (GTDB taxonomy): domain Bacteria; phylum Chloroflexota; class Chloroflexia; order Chloroflexales; family Roseiflexaceae; genus Roseiflexus. The sequence continues at coordinate 42,697 of JANXAL010000039.1, read as the reverse complement.
GTCACCGGGCTATTGTGGTCGTTAACAAGATCGACCGCCCGAATGCCCGCCCGAACCACGTCGTCAACGAAACCTTTGATCTGTTCATTGAACTCGGCGCAACCGACGAGCAGGCCGAGTTTGCGACGATCTATACCAATGCGCTTAAGGGCGTCGCCGGACGTTCGCCGCTCAAGATCCACGACTCGCTCGAGCCGTTGTTCGACGCCATCCTGGATCAGATCCCTGGTCCGGAGGTCGACCTGGACGGTCCGGCGCAACTGCTGGTGACCAACACGGTGTACGATGACTACAAAGGAAAAATCCTGGTTGGACGACTGCGGCGCGGTAGGCTGCGCAAAGGTCAGGCTGTCGCGCGCATCGCGCGCGATGGCAGCGTGAGCTACGGGAAAATCAGTCAAATCTTTGTCTTCAATGGACTGGACCGCATCGAGGTCGAGGAGGTTGCTGCTGGAGATATTATCGCAATTGCGGGGATTGGCGACGCCAGCATCGGAGACACGATTGCTGATGCACAATGCCCGGAGGCGCTGCCGCCTATTGCGGTCGAAGAGCCGACGGTGCGCATGACCTTTAGTGTCAATACTAGCCCCTTCGCCGGACGCGAAGGGACGCACGTCACCTCCCGCAAGCTGCGCGAGCGGCTCTACCAGGAACTTGAGCGCGATGTGGCGCTGCGCGTCGCCGATACCGACTCCCCCGACGCCTTCGTGGTCAGCGGACGCGGCGAACTTCACCTCACGATTCTGATTGAGAAGATGCGACGCGAGGGGTATGAGTTCCAGGTCTCGCGCCCCGAGGTCATTTTCAAAGAGATCGACGGCGTCACGTATGAACCGATCGAACAGGTCGAGCTGGAAGTCGCTGAACAATACCAGGGCGCGGTCATCGAGTTGATGGGGCAGCGGCGCGGGCGGATGCGCGACATGAGCATCCGCGACGGCGGACTGGTGCATATGGTCTTCCACGTGCCAACCCGCGGTCTGCTCGGTTTCCGCCAGATGTTCATGACCGCAACGCGCGGTGAAGGGGTGATGAACTCGCTGTTCATCGGGTACGAACCGCTGGCAGGCGAGATCGTCACCCGCCCGAACGGTTCGCTGATCGCGTCCGAAACCGGCGTCGCCACCGCCTATGCCCTCAACCAGATTCAAGAGCGCGGCACGCTCTTTATTACACCCGGCACGGAAGTCTACGAAGGGATGATCGTCGGACAGCACAACCGCGAGCGCGACCTGGAGGTGAATGTCTGTCGCCGTAAACATCTGACGAACATCCGCTCCTCGACGGCAGAGGAGGGAATTCGTCTGGAGACGCCGCGCATCATGAGCCTCGATGACGCTATCGAGTACATTGGCGACGATGAGTTGGTCGAGGTGACGCCGAAGAGCATCCGGCTGCGCAAGCGATTGCTTACCCTCACCGAGCGTCAGCGTGAGCAGAAGCGAAGGGAGTTAGGGGTTAGGGGTTAGGCTTCGCTAGAGGCGCTGCGGTTGCCTTGAGCGTTCAGCAGCAGGAGTTGTGCGCTTCTCATTTCGCAATTATTCTGCAATCAGATTGATCATAACCATTTATTGACTATTGATGCGGACGTTTCCTAAAATTGCGGACGTGGTGATATTTGCGGTCTTCAAGGGAGGGAAACGTCCATGCATTACCTTCGCATCGCCCTGATCGTTCTGTTGCTCGCTGCAAGCGCCAGCAGCGTCGCTGCGGCTCCCGCGAAAGAATCAACAACTGCTGTCTTCTTCCGGGAAACGCAGAACTGGATCGCACCGCCGTTCTATCAGTTCTGGCGCACGAATGGCGGTCTTCCAATCTTCGGCTACCCGCTGGCGCCGACCGATCTGATGACCAACCCGGATGATGGGAAGCTCTACGCCACGCAAATCTTCGAACGCAACCGGCTGGAGTACCACCCCGAAAATCCTGAGCCATACCGGGTGCAGCTCGGTCGCCTGGGAGTCGAGGTTCTGCAAAAACAGGGGCGCAACTGGCAGGATTTCCCCAAGGGCGAACCCAAGCGCGGATGCGATTTTTTCCCTGAAACCGGGCATACACTCTGTGAACCGTTCCGCAGCTACTGGCGGCGCTACGGGCTGGAGCTGGGTTTTCGCGGCGTGACGCGCGCCGAGTCGATTGCACTTTTCGGTCTGCCGATTTCCGAGCCAATGATGGAGACCAATGCTGACGGTGCGACGGTGCTGACGCAGTGGTTCGAGCGCGCTCGCTTCGAATACCATCCCGACAATCCGCCACAGTATCGCATTCTGCTGGGGCTGCTCGGCAAGGAGCTCTACGGACCATATCGACCGGGCGCGGCGAGCGTCCGGGGACAGGCGCTGATACGTCTGCCAGACGGCGGGGCGCAGATCAGACAGGCGTCCGTCGGGATCCGGGGACCGTACTACCCTGAGGGGCATCCGCTGCACGGCGTGACCGAGGCGTACTTCGACTCACGAGGAACCCCCTTCATTGTTTCCACCGAAGAATGGTTTACCACCCTCGCCACCATCCAGCCTGATAACTCGTTCACCTTCAGCGACTTTATTCCAGCCCTGCCCGGCGCTTCGATGCAACTGGCGCCGGGTCTCGTGGACGGCGTGTGCAATAATGGGCAAAAAGCCAGCTTCTTTCCGTTCGGCTCAGTTCAAGAGTTCTCGCTCGAAGCAGGACAGACGCTTGATGTTGGCGAATATCGGGTGAATGTCATCTGCGGCGGTCTCTTCAGATAACTCACGCTACTACAGACCATGCAGCAAGCGCTGGCAGAGATGGCCCGATGCACCATCTCCGCCAGCGCCCCGACATCTTCCCGCCCGCAACAGTCACCCGCCGGTCTTCAACCGCTCAACCAGGTCGATGTACTGTTGCATCGCTGCATCCCTGGCGACGCCCCTGAGTTTCGCCCAGGCGTCGTACTTCGCCTGCCCGACAAAGTCGAAGCCACCGGGACGCTTGCCGCTGACATCGCCGACCGTTGCTTGCTTGTAAAAGGCGTAGAGTTGGAGCATTGTCTCATTGTCAGGGCGCTTCGGCAGACGGGTGGCGGCTTCAGCGGCCGCTGCAAATTTCGCTTCCAGTTCGGCGCTCATGGTCACACTCCTGTCACTGTCTCCCTGCCTTCAACACGATACGCATACGCCATGCGCGGCGTGTTGAAGGCAAACCCTATCCGTCCCCGCGTATCCAGCAGGATGACGCCTCCTAATCCGTAGACACGCCGTTCGAGCCGCTCAATTGCCATCCGCGCTGCATCTCCCGGCGCATATCCCGCACCCAGCAGATCGGTCGCAGTCTTCGCCAGCAACACTTTGATGATCGACTCGCCCCAACCGGTCGACGAGCACCCGCCAGTCTGAACATCAGCATACAACCCCGCGCCGATCAACGGCGAGTCGCTGACCCTCCAGGGAGTTTGAACGGCGTGCCGCCGGTTGACGTGGCAGTCGCCAGGTTTCCGTAGCGGTCGAGCGCCACAGCGCCAACCGTGTCGCCAGGATGCCCGCTGCGCAGACGGTGAACGGTTGAATGCAGCGATGGGGCGTATGCCGTGTCGCGGTCGCTGCCGCCCCGCACAATCCGCCCGGCGACCTCGCCAGGTGGACGTTGAAAAGCGTCCGGCGCGCGAAACGCATCCAGACGCCGCAGTTCTTCCCAACGCGCACGCTCGCGCGGCACAACCAGCTCCCCATTAGTGCAACGCTCGACGCCGACCGCATCGGCGAAGCGTTCAGCGCCGCGACCGACCAGCAACACTGTTTCACTGTCGAGCACGCGACGCGCCAGCGTGACCGGATTGCGAACGCCGCACACTGCAGCCACAGCGCCCGACCGCAACGTCGCGCCGTCCATGGGAGCGGCATCAAGTTCGACCAGACCATTATGGTTGAGCACTGAACCAACCTCGGCATCGAACGCGGGATCGTCCTCCATGATGCGCACTGCCGTCTCAACCGCGTCGAGCGCCATCGCACCGTCGGTCAGCGCCTTCCAGCCGACTCCAGCGCGCGACGGCTTCCGGCGAGATGCGGTTCAACTTCGTCGTCAGGAATACCCCACGCGCTGCTATGAACAACCGGGGCTATTGGCATCGTCTGCCTCCCTACCACTGCAGGCTTCCTCAAAAAGATTGACACGAAGACGCAAAGGGGCAACGCTTGCGATCACCCGGCCAGTGCGCGAGATGCGCGCAGCCCAATCCATACGAATCCGTTACAATCTGCGTGGATCCGTGTGCCATTGGAAGCTACGCTCACAGGAGCAATCACCATTGTTAGCCTCTTGTCGCTCTCTCCGGGAGAAGCCTTCTCATCTGCGAACACCGAATGCTCACCCTGCATTCAACCTTCGCCAGCAGAGTTTGACGCCGCCTCGCCGGTCGCCTGCAGCAACTGCCGCAGATAGACCAACGCCGAAATAGCGAAAGGCGCCATTGCGATATAGAGCGCCGGACGTCCGCTGCGCGGACCGTCCGCGAGATAGAGGAGCATTGCCAGTGTCAGCGCCAGGGTTGTCGCTTTGCCAGATAGATGTGCCGTCGCGATGATGCGTCGGCGACGATAGATCAGCACCCCTCCAAGAATGATCGCAACATCACGCCCGATGATGAGCGCCGTCGCCCACCAGGGGAAGCCGCGTACCCGTGAGAGAGTCACCGCTGTCGCATCGATCATCACCTTATCCGCCACCGGATCGAGCAACTTGCCTAGTGGCGACACCTCATGCCTGCGACGGGCTATCGCGCCATCGATAGCATCGGTAAACATAGCCGCGCCAAGAATGCCAAGCGCCCGCCAGCGCTGTTCGGGGCGCTGCATCGCGTGCAGCGCCGCTGGCAGCATCAGTAGACGCGCGAGCGTCAACAGGTTGGCGGGATAGAACACCTCGCGCAGTTTGAAGGCATGGCGCAAACGTATGGACATATCAGTATGATGGCAGCCCGTAGCCTGGCGGTGGTCCATAGTAGCCCGGCGCGGCGTAAACCGGCTGCTGCGGCAGCGGGAAGATGCGTTGCATCGCCTGACCGAATGCGTGCCCGATCACACAATTTGCGTAGAACCCAGTGAATAGCACGCCAATGCCACACGCAATAGTACCTAGACTCGCTACAATTCCCGCTAGAATGCTCACAACCAGGATTATCAGAAAAATCCCAATGTTGTTGCGCAGCATGGCGAGCGCCTCGCCAAACTTGAACGCCTCACTGAACGTATCGGTCGCCAGGTAGCGCATGACGGCCGCCAGCGCTGCAAAACCACACACAATTGCGGCGATAAAGAGCAGCGGAAGGAAACATAGGCTGAGCAGACCGATGAGCGCCGTTCCCTCCTCCGACTCGCCCGAAACCGCTGCGACGGCGATGGTGAGAACTGCGAAGATGCTGTAGATGATTGCTAGCGGCAGCAGGTAGACGAACTGAATCACAAACGCCATAAAGCCAATCTTCAGAACGTCGCCGAACTCTCCCCACGCTGGCAGCGGACGTGGATTGCCACGCGCCACATTCTGCGCTATGCGGTAAGAGTAGCCCTGAACGGCGAACGCTCCCACAATCGGGATGAGGGGAACCAACCCGCCGATCAGCACCTTGGTGATCCACTGTTCGTCTTCTGTCACGAAACGAAAGGCCTTGCCGATCTCCATGTCTCCTCCTTGCTACATTCGCTCACCGACACGGGCGAGTCCGCGTCGTTCGAGTTCGCGTTCGGCTGCGACGTATATCTGGACGACGAGGAGATGTGCATAGAGCAGTGCGCTCAGCGTCAGCCAGATCAGCAGCAGCACGATCACCAGAACGCCAGGAAAGGTCAGATTGGCGACCAGGAAGGTCAACCCGGCAAACGCCGCGACTGGCAGATAGGCGGGCAGCGACGCCAGACGCGCCCGGAAATACACAGCGCGCGCGCCAGGGCGCAATGCCTCGCGCATGGAACGCATACTCATTGCGTGCTCCGGCGAGGCGTCCTGCACATAGATCAGGCGACCAACCATCGAAACGCTGCTCATAAAGACGAAGAGCAGATAGAGCAGCATGACGATGCCAATAACAGTGAGCGCCTGGCCGGCAAACGCTGGGGAACCGCTCACCACTGCCGAAAATGCAACGCAAAAAGAGACGACACCTGCAACCATGAACGGCATGACATAGAACAGAAAGTCAATAATCCAGGCAAACATCCCCATCAGCCAGCGCGTTGACCAGTCGAACCAGGGGGGGAGCGGCGTGGAATACCCTTTCCGCGAGTTGTCGATGTACTCAACGATCCAACCGCCAGCGAACGGTGCGCCGACAATCGACATCAATAACGCGCCGCCGATCAGAATTTTGCGCCACCAGAGCGGGTCGCTATGCACAGTTCGAATGGCGGCTCGGAGATCCATGCAATCAAGGGGAATATGCGCTATGGGACAGAACAATGCCAGGCTACGACGTTGCGAGGTGTTGCCGCAATGCGTCGAATGCCATCGTACCGGCGAAATCCCAGATGTCTTCGCTCCGCATATCAAAGCGGCGGCGCCATTCATCGACTCCGCCGTCGTGGGCAATCGCCACACAGATTGTGGCGAAGCCATCCGGCGCAATGGCGCTCGATGGTTGCAGCGCCAGCCCAATATCGGCGCGCCACTGGTGACGCACCTCGACAGCGCCAGTGCGCGCTAGGCTCTGCGCCGCTTCGTCATCGACTGGAATGTCCGCCGGATGAATGATAACGCCCCGCAATGCGGCAAGCGCATCTTTTTGGGCGCTCAGGACGCGGTATAACGGAGCAGAAATCACGCCTTCATAGAGGGCAATCGTTTTCCCGCGTTCACGCAACAGACGGGCAACTGTCTGATCCAATCGTTCGTCACCAAGCAAATGTGCGCCTAGGCGCTCACGGATGGTCGCCTCAACCGCTGCGATCATCGCCTCTGCATCGGCGCGGCTGTTCGCCCTGGCGCCAATGCGCAACTCATACTGCGCACGCTTGGCGGAAATCCCGAGGGTCGGATTGGTTTGCGTCATCAAGTCGGCGAGCATTTCGCCGATCACGCTTTCGCCCAAACCAACGGCGTGCAGAGTGCGCACTAGGATGACACTCGTTTCGCCACGCTCATCGCGCAGGTATGGCAGGATCGCCTGTTCCCATAGATAGCGCATCTCAGACGGGACGCCAGGCAGGACAACGACCGTGCCGCGCGCATCTTCAACGATAAACGCCGGGGCAGTGCCGCGCGGATTTTCCACAATCCGCGCGCCTTCGGGAACATACGCCTGACGGCGGTTACTCTGCGGCATAGGACGGCCGAAAGCGCGAAAACGCGCTTCGATCTGGTCGAGAAGGTGCTGATGAAAGACCAGCGGGCGCTGGAGCGCCCGAGCAACCGCTTCGCGCGTTACGTCATCGACAGTCGGACCAAGGCCGCCGGTGCAGATGACAAGATCAGCGCGGTCGAGCGCTTCGTTAATCGCGGCAGCGATGCGCTCCTCGTTATCGCCAACGACCGACTTGCGGAAGAGATTGATGCCAGTGGCGGCCAGTTGCTGCGCTAGATAGACGCTGTTCGTGTCGATCGTTTCGCCAAGCAGCAATTCTGAGCCGATTGCCAGAATCTCAGCGTTCATACAGCGCCCTCAGCGGATCGGACGGGTTTTGATCGGTATGCGACGTGCCAGCGGCGCGGCGGCGGCGCACATCAGCCCACATATCCTGCTCGTATGCCTCCATCGCCCGTCGTCCGACGGCTATCGCGCCGCGAACGCGCGCTGCCAGCGCTTCGACGCCGCCAAAGCGCGCAGTTCCGATGGCCATGGCTGCTGCACCGATGGCCACACCGACAGCAAAGCCGATCAGAAACCGCTTCATCGATGCTCCTCTGGTGTCATGCCTTCGCTTCGATCTCAGCCCGGGCGCGTGCGATGAACGCTGCAACTGGCATCGCGCCAAGGTCTTCACCCGACCGGGTGCGCACGGCGACAGCGCCAGCGCTTTGCTCTCTATCGCCGATTATAAGCATATACGGTATCTTCTGCAACTGCGCCTGACGAATCTTCGCCTGCATGCGATCTTTGCTCAGATTGACCTCGATCCGCAACCCGGCGGCGGTCAACTGACGGCCAACCTCGGCGGCATACGCGCTGTGTCGCTCGTCGGAGATTGGAATGACCACTGCCTGAACCGGCGCTAGCCAGAGCGGGAACGCCCCAGCGTAGTGCTCAATCAGAATCCCTAGGAACCGCTCAGTGGTTCCGGTTACTGCGCGGTGCAGCACGACCGGCGTGCGCGGCTGGCCATCTTCCGCGATGTACTCCAGACCCAACCGGCGCGGCTGGATGAAGTCAACCTGGATAGTCGACAGTTGCCACTCGCGCCCTAAAACGTCACGCGCCAGAAAATCGGCTTTCGGTCCGTAAATCGCCGCCTCGCCGGGCGCTTCTTCATACTGCACATGATAGTGGTCAAGTGCGCTGCGCAGGGCGCTTTCCGCCAGATCCCACGCCTCATCATCAGCGATATACTTTCCGCCCTCGCCGCGCAACGAGAGACGCACCCGATAATTGGTGAAGCGGTACGTTTCGAGCACCTCACGGATGAGGCGCAGCGCCAGCCCAAATTCCTCTTCGATCTGGTCAGGACGACAGAAAATATGACAGTCGTCCTGGGTCAGCGCCCGTACTCGTGTTAGACCGGTCAGCGTTCCGCGCTCCTCATAGCGATAGAGCGTCGCAAACTCGGCGAAGCGCAGCGGCAGATCGCGGTACGAGTGAATCCCCATCTCTTTGTAGAGGGTCATGTGACTGGGGCAGTTCATTGGCTTCAGACGATACACGTGTTCCTCATCCTCGACCATAGGAGGGAACATGTGCTCGCGGTATGCTTCATAATGCCCGGATTTCTTATAGAGCGTCTCCCTGGCGATATGCCCAGTCCAGACATGCTGGTAGCCGTACCGGGTCTGGACCTCGCGCACATATGACTCCATCAGATGGCGTAGCATCTCGCCCTTTGGCGTGAAGAGCGGCAAACCGGGACCAATGTCTTCGGAGAAATAGAACAACCCCAGTTCTTTCCCGATGCGACGGTGGTCGCGCCGCTTCGCCTCTTCGAGCCGGTGCAGATAGGCGTCGAGCTCCTCTTTGCTGTTCCATGCTGTGCCATAGATTCGCTGCAGCATCGGACGGCTTGAGTCGCCGCGCCAGTAGGCGCCAGCGACGCTCATCAACTTGAAAGCGTCCGGCGGGATCTGCCCGGTGTGCTCCAGATGCGGACCACGGCAGAGGTCTTCGAACGTGTCGTGCTTGTACGTCGAAATGACCGTGCTTGAACTCCCCTGTTCGCCGTACTCGTCCTGACCGCGGAGCAGGCCCTCGATCAGTTCCAGCTTGTACGGTTGATCGCGGAATAATGCCCGCGCCTCGTCAGGATCGACGACGCGGTAGACGAATGGGTGCTTCTCCGCGATAATCCGACGCATGCGCTTTTCGATCTCTTCCAGGTCGTCGGGCGTCAACGGGCGTGGCAGATCGAAATCGTAATAGAAGCCGTCTTCGATCGGCGGCCCAATAGCAATTTTTCCTTCCGGAAAAAGCTCAAGCACGGCTTGCGCCATTACATGCGCAGCAGAATGACGTAAACGGTAGTAAGGATCTGTTTCCGGCCTGACTGGCATAGATAACCTCTCTTATGCGTCCGTTATAGTAACGATCAATTCGCCGGGTTCGATACGCAGATCAGTAATGCGACGCCCCTGCGCGTCCAGCAGTTCGTTCAGTTGTCGCTCAATCGGCGCTAGCAGATCGTCAAGCGAAACCAGGCGGCCAAGCGGGCCGTCGAGACGCGGATCAAGCGCGATCACACGACCGTTCTGGAGCGCCACACCCAAGCGAGCGGTTCCATCGAGACCAAAGGCGCGGATATCGACCTCCAGACCGCCGCTGACCAGGCGAACCGTCGCCTGCTCAATCGGCGCCAGCAGGTCGGTGTGCGCCAGCAGATAGGTGTTGATCTCCTGCTCGCTGATGCGCAGCTCGCCGGTGGGAAGCGCAGCAACCAGCGTCGGCAGGGCGCCTCCGCCGTCCGGTGCTCCGCCAACATCCAGACGCTGCGCCGCCTGTTCGCCGACCATGCGACTGAATGACGGGCGCAGCACGAACATGTAGGTAGCAACCAGCGCCACAAACACCCAGATGAGCGCCGTTATCCATCCTAGGCAGGCGACGCCGCGACGCGCCCGCGTTTGGCGCCGCACAGGTCGATAGTGTTTTGTCATGATCGAAAAAGCCCCTCATCCCGCATGGGACGAAGGGCCGCTTCGTGGTTCCACCCATGTTCGGAACGACGCTGCAAAGGAGCATTCCATTGCAACACGTTCCCTCATAATCGCGCTATCGGGCGAACCCGCGCCTCCATACTTGTCTGCGCGACGTTCAAGAGGCGGCTCGGAGGGGGTTTTCGCTGCGTCCGTCACCAGGCCCGCTCACAGTCATCGACGCGCCCTCCCTGAAGGCCGTTGCGCAGCTACTCGTCCTCGTCAACGCAGTTTTCGCACTTTGTCTGAGTGCTACCCCGGCATGGTACACGAGGAGGTGCACTGTGTCAAGAGTTTTCGCTCGCGCTACGGACGTCGTAACGCATCGATCAGCATTTGGGTTGCAGGAGGAGGCGGCGGAGTTGCCCAACTGACAGCAATCGCCGCCATCAGGCTGGCAACCATGCCGAAGATGCCGGTTGCCGGACCAGAAATGCCCAGGAGTGTCGTCGCTGGACTCAGCCAGTTGAGAACGATTGCACCAGTAACCACCAGCAATCCGGTGATCATGCCCGCGATCGCCCCCTGGCGATTAGCGCGACGCCAGAAGATGCCAAGCGTCAGCGCGGGGAACATGGTCGCCGCCGCGATCGAAAACGCCCACGCAACAAGTTCAACGATAATGCCAAGCTGACGCAGCGCTGTCAATGCCGCCAGCACTGCTGCCAGGAATAACGTCACACGACCAATGGCAAGCAATGTATGCGCCGGAGCGCGTCGATTCAGCGATTGATAGATATCCAGCGCTACCGATGAAGTAATGACGATCAACAACCCATCGGCAGTGCTTAGCGCCGCCGCCAGCCCGCCCGCGATCACGAGCGCGGCGACAGCGCCAGGAAGTCCGACGATCTCGGGAGTTGAGACAACTACTAGATCGGGGCTGATCTTGAGTTCGTTGTACTGGAGAATGCCATCGGTTGATGCGTGGGTGACTGCGCGACCGCTCAACTCATCGAGCTGAATGCGTCCATCGCCGTTGACATCGACAAACCGGAGAGCGCCGCTCTCCAGCGCCGCCACGGCCCACGCCGGAAGCTCAGCGACACGACGACCCTCGAGCGTCGTCAGGTCAGTAATGCTCAACAAGCCAGCATTCCCCCAATTGACTGCCCACTGCGGCAACGAGCGCACCGGTTGGCCGACGACATGCGCCAAGATCTCCCAACGGGAGAATGCAGCGTAGGCGGGGATGGTCAGATAGACGAGCATAATGAACAGGAGCGCCCAGCCGACGCTGCGTCGGGCATGAATCACCGACGGCGTCGTGTAGAACCGCACCAGGATGTGCGGCAGACCTGCCGTGCCGCACATAAGACAGGTTGCCAGCGCCAGATACTGCCAGACCGACCAGTCATTGAACGGCTCAACATACGACTTGGCGATTCCTTGCATCGCTTCCAGACGAGCAATCACATCGAAGGCAGCGCCGTACATAACCTGCGGCAGCGCAACTCCTGTGTCCTTGAACGAAAGCAGCGCAGCTGGCGCCAGATAGGTTACGACGATCACTATCGCCTGGACGACCTGCGTCCAGGTGACTGCCTTCATCCCGCCAAGATAGGAGCAGAAAAGGACGGCGCCAAGACCGATCGCCACCCCGAACAGATAGTTGACACCGAGGAAGCGCCCCATAATCAGGCCAATGCCCGACACCTGCGCCGTCAGATAGGTGAACGAGACAATCACTGTCACCACAGCAGCCACCAGACGCGCCGTCGTCGAGGCGTACCGCGCGCCGATAAACTCAGGAATCGTATACTGACCAAACTTGCGCAGATAGGGCGCCAGGAGCAGCGCCAGCAACACGTATCCGCCGGTCCAGCCAATAACATACGCCAGACCTTCATACCCTAGCATCCACAGCGTCCCCGCAAGCGAAATGAACGTTGCGGCGCTCATCCAGTCGGCGCTGATCGCCAGTCCATTAAAAAATGCGGGAATGCGTCGCCCGGCAGCGTAGTACTCATCCAAATCACCCGCGCGACTCCGAATGCCAATTGCGGCATAGATAGCAACAGTTAGTGCGATTGCACCCCAACCAATGAGGGTTACCGGCAGAGAGAGCACGACATCGGCGATGACAATCAGTACGCCGCCAACGCTCACGAGAGCAATCGGCATCACTGCGTCCGTCACCGCGGGCGCAGTTCTCACAATGCGGCCGCCAAAGCGACGATCGCGGCGCGTCATAGCCACCGTGTAGAACGCTGTTAGCGCGAGAAAGAGGAGCGGGGCGACCTGTGCTCCGAGAAAGTACCCGAGCGGCAAGCCGGTCAACACGCGAACCTGACTCAGGAGAGGCGCAAGAAGAGGGGGCAGGAACGCGCCCGCCGCCCACATAAGAAGCACAATACCAATCAAACGCACATTCGACGACCAGTAGTCGGCCTGCTCCGCTGGTGACATCGTCGCCGTCTTCGGCGTTTCAACGATCGTCACCGCTGGCAGGTTCTGCCGTTCGGTCTGACGACGAGGCACATACGGCGGCAGCGGCGCACGGCGACGATCATCGTCACGCCGCTCAAGTTGCGGGAACAGCAGCGTCAGCAACATGAGCGCGATGGCGATCATCGCCAGCCAGAACATCGCCCCAACCAGCAGACCCGTCCAGTTCAGAACAACCTCCTTGTTGATGGAGCAGGAAGCGTGTGCATGCGCTTAGGAATCAGCGATGGCGATGCGAACCGGTTGATGGACAACTGCCGTTGGCAGGGTGACATGAAACGTCGAGCCCTTGCCCGCCCCCTCGCTCTCGGCCCAAATCTCGCCGCCGCAGGCATAGACAAGGTGCCGGGCGATTGTCAGACCAATCCCGGTACCGCCGCTATTGCGGGTGCGCGACTTATCCACTCGGTAGAAGCGCTCGAAAATGAGCGGAAGATGTTCTGCTTCGATGCCGATCCCTGTATCGCGCACTGAGATACGAACATACTCACCGAGCGGTGTCAGCGATACCTCGACCATGCCGCCTGCAGGGGTATAGCGCAGCGCATTTGATAACAAATTGACCATCACCTGCATAAGGCGATCAGGGTCTGCATAGAGATCGAGGGACGGGACCGGCAGGCAAAGGCGCAGATCAACCTCGCATGCAGCGAACTGCGGCTGAAAACGAGCAATCAACTCTTGCAACAGCGAGCAGACATCGAACACACGCGGTTGAACATGCAATTCGCCGGCTTCCGCGCGTGATAACAGACCGAGTTCCTCGGTCAGGCGACGCAGGCGAGCCGCTTCGCGCCGGATCAACATGAACGTCTGCTCATCCGGTGCAATAACGCCGTCCAGCAATCCCTCCATGTACCCTTCAATCGTGGTCAGCGGCGTGCGCAGTTCGTGCGCCACATCAGCGATCAGCGCCAGACGACGCTGTTCGGTGCGATCAAGGGCCTCCGCCAGATGATTGATACTCTGACTTAATTCAGCAAGTTCATCGTCTGAATAAATAAATGTCCGTTCACGGTAGTACCCTTGCGCCAGTCGCCGGCTTACCGCAGTAAGATTCTGCAGGGGTTCAACGATTCGCCGCGAAACAAACAGACTGACGACTACGGCGGCCGCCAGTGCGCCAAAGCTCGCTAGCAGCAACGCCTGTTCGAGGATCGCCTGGAACCGCCGCTGGATCACCGCTTCTCCCGACAGGATCAGCAGCTCATTATCCGTGCTCGATAACGACGCCATTGCAGCGCCTTCCATCATACTGCTGCGCACCAGGATTTGCGCCGCGCCGAGCAGCACCACAATTGCAATCACAATGATGATGGCATGCGAAACGAAGAGTTTCCAGCGGAGCTGATGAAACCAGTGCATACGCAACACATGTGAGCCATCAGTGGTTTCCAGGTCGCCGAACGTAATCAACCGGTAAATTTGTACCCAACGCCGCGCACCGTCTGGATCAAGGTCGGTTCGGCCGGATCGTCCTCCAATTTCCGCCGCAGAAGACTGATGTGGACATCAACCACCCGATCAACGCCGTCGAAATCATGACCCCAGACTCGTTCAAGCAGTTGCTCACGCGTAAATACGCGCCCCGGCATCGCGGCAAGCGTATAGAGCAGATCGAACTCTCGCGCCGTTAGCGTGATCGGAACGCCGCGGCGCTGCACCTCGCGTCGTGCGACATCAATTTGAAGATCGCGAAAGGTCAACAAGGTAGATTCAGATGGAACGGCGACGCCCGTATGGCGCCGCCGCCGCAGGATCGCCTTAACGCGCGCAACCAGTTCGCGTGGACTGAACGGTTTGGTCAGGTAGTCATCGGCGCCAACAGACAGGCCGACAACCTTATCGACTTCTTCAGCGCGTGCGGTTAGCATGAGGACATATGGTCCGCCATCGCGCTGCAGACGGCGGCAGATCTCAAGGCCGTCCATGCCCGGCAGCAGCAGATCAAGGACAACCAGATCAGGGCGCAAGGTCTGCGCCAACATCAGCGCCGATTCACCGTCACGCGCGGTATGCACGGTGAAGCCGTCCGCCTTCAGATAGGCGACGACCAGATTTAGAATCGGCTCCTCATCCTCAACAACGAGGATTGTCGCGGCCATATTGGTTACCTCACTGTAAGCGAAATCGGCGTGCGGATCAGCGTGGCGGGAACGCTGCGCTTACATATTTTATGTATACGATAGAGTCGGATTGCTGTCAATGTGCGCCGCTTCTCGTGGCCAACCTGGCGCCCTCACGCAGTCCCTCTCTGGGGAGTCTTCCATCAGGCATATTCGTTGAGAGGAACCGCCGATATAGTAGGGAGTGTGGATTAGTGGAGAGAGCGGCGAGCAGTCGTCCGGAATGCATAACATCTCGCTGGACAGCCAGTGGAGACGTTTCCCCATGTATCCAGAGCATGCCCTGATGCAGGCATTCAGGTGCATACTCCCCCACAGATAGAGCACACCCGATCCACCGACTTATCCACATAGTCGTAGAATTATCCACAAAATTGCTCGAGTTTTCCACAAAAAGAACGAACCAGCGCCCCTTCTGCCAACCGGAACGCAGTCGCCTTCGTGGATGGCGTAACAGTTGACGCAAAGGCGCAAGGGCGCAAGGGTGCATCGTATTCGCTGCGGGACTTTGCGCCTTTGCGGCCTCGCGTCAACCTTTTCGAGAAACGCCACAGGCCTAGGAGAACAACTGCGTGCGACGCATACCGGGGCGAAACTGCCGCAGATGCGCTACTGCTTCTTCCCTTTGGTCTTGTCATCATCATCGATATCCAGGGAGTTGATGAAATCGCGGAAAAGCGAGAGTCCCTCGTCGTTGGCAGTATCAGTCTCCGGCTCATCGGCCTCGGTCGCGCCGACCAGCGGGCGTGATGCGCTCGTTGATTGCGCATCGGCGGCAGTCGTTTCCTCCTCATCAAAGAGCACGCCGGCGGCTTCAAAGACGTGGGTTTCAACGTAGATCGGCGCATCGGCGCGCACTGCGAGTGCAATCGCGTCGCTTGGGCGGGCGTCGATCTCAATGGTGTGACCGCCCTGCTCGACGACAATCCGCGCGTAGAATGTGCTGTCCTGGATATCGTTGATGACAATGTGACTGATCGTCGAACCCAGTTCGGTGAAAACCGATTTGAGCAGATCGTGCGTCATTGGGCGCTGCGGTTCGTGCCCCTGCATGGCGAGCGCAATCGCGTCAGCCTCGAAGGCGCCGATCCAGATCGGCAGATACCGCCGACTATCGGCTTCGCGCAAGACGACGACGCGATGTTGTGTCAGCAAACTTACGCGGATGCTGTCAACAGTTACCCGGATCATCGGTCGACCTTTCTGAGGATCGCTTGCACGTTTGAGCGCGTCAAGCGTGAAGATGCCTGATAGTAGCATTAATTTCCATACTAACACGGTAGGAGTTGGTACGTCAAGGCGGAATCAAAGGCAAGCGCCGTCCACGTCGGAAGTGTCGGTTAGTGTGGTGCAAGGAAGCGCACGGACCAGCGCGGATCGAGACGGACTTGCACGGATCGATGGCTTTCTGTCGAGTGCAGATCGGTGTCAATCCGTTGCATCCGCGCCAATCCGTGTCGATTCAGGCAGGCGTTCGCGCAAAGTCCTTCCTCGTGCTACAA
Source organism: Roseiflexus sp. (assembly GCA_025062325.1). Taxonomy (GTDB): domain Bacteria; phylum Chloroflexota; class Chloroflexia; order Chloroflexales; family Roseiflexaceae; genus Roseiflexus. The sequence continues at coordinate 26,328 of JANXAL010000039.1, read as the reverse complement.
TGGGGCGGCGCTGACGGAGCGCGCAGCGTTTCACGCACAGCACTGCAATGTCAGCAATCGGCGCTTTGAAACCGTATGTTATCGCTCTAGCAAACCAGAAGGGCGGTGTTGGCAAGACGACAACAGCGGTCAACCTCGCGGGTGAACTGGCCAGCCGCGGTCATCAGGTGCTTCTGGTTGATTGCGATCCGCAGGGAAACGCCACAACCAGTCTGGGCATCCCCAAACGCGACCTGCGCTGCTCGACGTACGAGGTGATCGTAGGTGTCGCCGGCTTGGATCGGGCGATCCAGCCGACTGGTCGCACCGGGTTAGACATTGTGCCAGCAAATGAGCATCTTGCTGGCGCTATGGTCGAACTGGTCACCGCCGAACGACGGGAATGGCGCCTCGCCGATGCGCTTGGTCAGGTGATCGGGTATGATTGGGTGTTGCTCGATTGCCCGCCATCGCTTGGGTTGTTGACATTGAACGCCCTTTGCGCGGCGCGCGGGGTCATTATCCCGCTCCAGTGCGAATACCTGGCGCTCGAAGGGCTGGTGCAGTTGAAGAGAACAGTCGAGCGGGTGCGCGACCATCTCAACCCGCGCCTGTCTATCATTGGGATTGTCATGACGATGTTCGATGGTCGAACCAATCTGGCGCAGCAGGTGGTCGAAGAAGTGCGTCGCCACTTTCCGCAGCGCATGTTCAATACCCTAATCCCGCGCAGCGTGCGCGTTAGCGAGGCGCCCAGCTACGGGCGCACGATTGCAGAGTATGATCCTTCCAGTCGCGGCGCACGCGCCTATGCCGCGCTCACCGATGAGGTGCTGCGCCGCGTTGATCGACAGGCAGTTGTCTGATGAAACGTCCTCGCGGTCTTGGCAGCGGTCTTGCTGCGTTGATCCCCAGCGATACGGAACGCGCCGTCGTGCGGGAGATATTGACCGACAGCATCGACGCCAATCCGTATCAACCGCGCACCGACTTCGATGAAGCCGCTCTCGAAGAGTTGGCAGCGTCTATTCGTGAGCACGGGATCATCCAGCCGCTCATCGTCACCGAACGTGAGAGTGGGCGCTACGAATTGATCGCTGGCGAGCGCCGCCTGCGCGCCGCTCGCCGCGCTGGCCTTGATCGCGTGCCAGTGATCGTCCGTGAAAGTACGCATCAACAGGCGCTTGAGATCGCACTGATCGAGAATATTCAGCGCGCCGATCTCAATGCTCTTGAAGAAGCGCGTGCCTACCAGACCCTCAAGGATGAGTTTGGTCTGAGCGACGAGGCCATTGCGCAACGCGTCGGACGGAGTCGTGAAGCGGTCGCCAACACGCGTCGCCTGCTGGGACTTGCGCCCGTCGCTCAACAGGCGCTCCTTGCCGGACGCATCAGCGCCGGTCATGGACGTGCGCTGCTCAAGCTTACCGACAAGGCAGCGCAGGAAGCGACCGTGGCGGCGATTATTGATTATGATCTGAATGTTCGTGAAGTCGAGCGCCTCACCGACTACGCTCGGACGACCGGCGACATCCATCGCGCGCTCTCCGCCATCCGTCCACGTCTGCCCGAAGCGGCGCTAGCGAAACGCCAGCGCGCTTCCCGCTCAACTCACCTGTCGCCCGATGACCAGAACATCCGCCGTGAACTCGAACGTCTGCTCGGGACGCCGGTGAGTCTGGTTCGCACAGAACGCGAACTCAGAGTGACGATCGTGTTTCACACTGAGGAGAAGGTGCAGGAGTTCTTTGATCGCCTGTCGATGAGCGGGTAGTGCGCCGGTTGATTCGGTTTGGAGGGTTTCTCATAGAGCGATCAACCTGACCCTGAACGTTTGGACCGCACCCTACCTCGGTCGGCGCCGGCTGAATACGCCAAGGTCAATGCCGATCACGAGGCAGTGATAAGCTCACGCAGCATTGTTCAACAATCGCTCTATCAGAAGCGCCAACGTCAAGGCGCGTGGACGAGAATGTTGAAAGTTGTGCGCCTTTGCGCTTTCGCGCTAACCCTAATCGAGCGATACCGTAGAGCGCTGAGAAACTTCTCGGATACCCACAGGCGGAGGTTGGGTCGATGTTTACAAAACGATACAGCAAGCGCATCCGTCAGTGGACGGCTGATCTGGCGGCGCGAACGCTTGGGTGGACCGGTGTGCATCCGTCGACGCTAACCGTTCTGAATCTCTTGCTGACCATAGCGAGCGTCTGGTGGTTGGCATCCGGTCAATTTTTCATCGGCGGACTGGTTGTTGCATTCGCTAGTCTCTTCGACGTGCTCGACGGCGCTCTGGCGCGCGCAACGAATCAGGTCAGTCGCTTTGGTTCATTTCTCGACTCAACCCTCGACCGCTACGCGGATATGTTCATTCTTCTCGGGTTACTGATCTATTTTGAGCAGCTGGCGCCTCACGCGGTTGAAACATTGCTCATTTTCGCCTCTGCCGTTGGCTCGTTACTGACCAGCTACATTCGCGCCCGCGCTGAAGGGTGCGGTTTCGATGGCAAGGCGGGGCTGCTCGAACGTCCTGAGCGGATTGCCTTAATTGTCCTCGGATTGCTGACCGGGTGGGTAACGCTGATGCTCTGGTGTCTGGCTGTCCTGAGCAATATCACAGCAATCCAGCGCTTTATCCATGTGTGGCTGCAAAGCCGCGCCGACCCGGTCGCTAAACGTCCTCTTCGCGCTGTGGAACGGGGAAAGTAAGCAACCGCAGAACGCTATGCCGGGACGGAATATGGTACAATTTTGCTGCCTATACATTCAGGTGCGACGCATACGCCGTCACGCGCATGTTGCTTGAACTCAACATCAGCGATTTTGCAATCATTGAGCGCCTCAATTTGCGCTTCTGCAGCGGGTTCAATGTTCTTACCGGCGAGACCGGCGCCGGTAAATCGATCATTATCGATGCACTGGGAACGCTGCGCGGCGAACGCACCGATCCCTCGTTCGTGCGCTCTGGTTGTGAACGCGCCCGGATTGAAGGGGTGTTCAGCATCACTGATCGTCCCGACCTCCTGCCCCTCCTTGATGAGTACGGTCTGCGCGATGACGACGATCAGGTAATCCTGTCGCGCGAAATTATCCGCGAAAGCGGACGGAGCGTCGCGCGCGTTAATGGCCGCGCTGTTAGCAGCGCTGTGCTGCGCGACATTGGCAGCCGTCTAGTTGATATCCACGGTCAGCACGAGGGGTTATCGCTGTTCAACAGCCGCACCCACGGCGAGATGCTCGACCGCTTTGGCGGCCTGATACCGCTGCGTGAACAGGTTGCAGCGCAGGTCGCGGCGTTGCGCCGCGTGCGCGATGAACTCGCGGCGCTGCGCAGCGCCGCAGCCCAACGCGCTGAACGCATCCGGGAGTTGACTTTCCTCCTGGAGGATGTCCGGGCAGCGCGGCTGCGCCCGGGCGAAGAGGATGAGCTACTGCGCGAACGCGCCCTGCTTCAGAATGGCGCGCGCATTACAGAACTGGTTGCAACAGCGTATGCGCTGCTCTACGCTGGTGACGAGAGCGGACGGCGCGCTGCCCGATCGGCAGTCGAGCTCCTCGGCGCCATCAGCGATACGCTCGCCGAACTAGCGCGTCTCGATCCTTCGCTGCAATTGGCTGCGGAGCAGGCTGCCGAACTCCTTTACCATACCGAGGATCTTGCAGCGCGTGTGCGCGCTTATCGTGACGCGATGGAGTTCGATCCGGCGCGGCTCGATGCTATTGAGGATCGCCTGACACTGATCCGCGATATGCAGCGCAAATACCGCGGCAGCATCGAACAGATTCTCGAACGGGCAGCGTCCGCCGAGGCGGAGATTGAACGTTTGACCCATGCCGCCGAACATCTGGCTGGACTCGAGGCTGAGGAGCGTCGCCTGCTCGAGGAGACTGGCCATCTCGCGGCAGAGTTATCCCGCCTCCGACGCGAGGCGGGCGACCGCTTGGCACGGGCGGTAGAACAGGCGGCGCGTGACCTTGCCCTGCCGCACGTGCGTTTCTCCGTAAGCATCGAACGTGCCGAAGACCCTGATGGCGTGCCGGTGGTCGAGGACGGAGTCGAACGCCGTTGGGCGTTCGACCGCACTGGCATTGATACGATTGAATTTCTGCTCTCGCCTAACCCCGGCGAGCCGCTCAAGCCGCTGGCGCGGATCGCATCAGGAGGCGAAAGCGCCCGCCTGCTGCTGGCCCTGAAGTCCATCCTTTCCCGCGTCGATGATATTCCAACGCTGGTGTTTGACGAGATCGACGTCGGCGTAGGCGGTCGCGCCGGTCAGGTGGTGGGCGAAAAACTCTGGAGCATCAGTGATCGCCATCAGGTCATCTGTATCACGCACCTGCCGCAGGTTGCCGCCTTTGCTGATGTGCACTTTGTGATTACGAAAGTGTTCAGCGACGGACGAACGCGAACGGTGGTCGAGCGGCTCGACGATGCGCAACGGGCGCATGAGATTGCTGCCATGCTTGACGGAACGCCGGTAAGTGAACATAGCCTTCGGAGCGCGCTCGATATGCTCGAACGAGCGCGAGCATACAAGCAGCGGTTTGAACGCGATCTATCGCTCGAGCCGCTGCACCTCGGCGTCGAGCATGCGCCATGATCCGACGCTGACGCCGTTCATGGCGGGAGGACTCACAGTGTCACGATCGTCCGTTTCGATCTGGTGCGAGCGTGTTATCGAGGGTGGCTGGCTGCTTGCCCTCTTACTGATACCAACCTATTTCAATCTCTTGTCGGCGCGTCACTTCGAGCCGGATAAAGCGACTACGCTGCGCTCGATTGTGATGGTCATGCTGGCGGTTGCGCTGATCGACGCGCTCGAACGCCTCGTAAACCGCCGCGTCGCTGTCGAACGCGCGTCCGAAGCACCCTGGTGGCGACGCATCGCTGCCGTGCCGCTTGCTATTCCGACCATCCTGTATGCAGCGGTCTTTCTCCTGGCGACATTCGTGTCGATCGCGCCGGCAGTCAGTTTTTGGGGGTCGTACCAGCGTCTGCAGGGGACCTTCACCAACCTGTCGTACATCAGCCTTGGCGTGCTCATTGCCCTCTATCTTCGACGCCGCGAGCAGCTTGATCGCCTGGTGACGGTTATGATTCTCGCCTGCCTGATCGCGGCGTGCTACGGTCTTGTCCAGCACATGCAGCTCGATCCGCTCCCCTGGCGCGGCGACGTGGTATCGCGCGTGGCATCCACGATGGGAAACTCGATCTTCGTGGCGGCCTACATGATTATGGTGCTGCCCTATGCGCTCTACCGCGGGATCGTCGCCGTCCATCAGGCGCGGAGCGCGGACGCTTCAACGTCCCGTCCGTTGATTGATCTGGGATGGGGGGCGGCATATGTCTTGCTGGCGCTGTCTGCACTGGCGCTGGTGTTTGCCGCAATGATGTTTGGCGCTGTCGTGCGCGCTGCCGATCTGCGCTACTGGTGGGTCTATCCCGGCGCACTGGTCGTTGCTGGCGGGCTGTTCCTGCTTATCGCGCTGGCGCCGCACCGCACGGAACGCCTGACCTTCAGCGCGCTGATCCCGGGCGCCCTGCTGCTGGGGTATGTCGTTTTCCTTGGCATATCGTACACGCTGGGGCAGGGACCGAACCAGCGCGTGGTTCCGCTCGAAGGTCGTCCGGGAGTCGAATGGCCTCTCTGGCTGGGAATTGCGGTTGCACTGATGGCATCCGGGTACGCGCTGGTGATCCTGCTCCCGCGGCGTGCGAACGGATTGTCGCGCCTCGGTCTTATCCTTGAAGCCATTGGCGCGTTCACCATTGCCGCGTTGCTTCTGGCGGCCACGTTCTTCACCCAGAGTCGCGGACCCTGGCTGGGCGGCTTTGCGGCGCTATTTGTGTTCTTTACCCTCCTCCTTGTTCTGGCGCTGCGTCGGGCGCAACAGCATAACCCGACACGCGCACGTCTCTGGCGCGGGCTGCTGATTGGCGAGGTGGCGCTTGCCATTGCGCTGGCAGGCTTTCTGGCGGCCTTCAACCTCTCTGACGCGCCGGTGTTCCAGCAGTTGCGCGAGGTCCCGTACATTGGTCGCATGGGTCGCCTGCTCGAGGTCGAGACCGGCACGGGCCGGGTGCGCTGGCTGATCTGGTTCGGCGACGACAAAGCTGGCGGCGCCGCCGCGCTCATCCGGTCCGATCCGCTGCGCATGATTGTCGGGTGGGGTCCCGAAACCATGTTCGTGGCGTACAACCCCTTCTATCCGCCCTCCCTGACCAGCCTTGAGGCGCGGACAGCATCACCAGACCGGTCGCACCAGGCATACCTTGATGAGGTGATCAACAAGGGCATCCTGGGTCTTATCAGTTATCTTTTCCTTCTGTTCAGCTTCTTTACGCTGGCGTGGCGTCTGGCAAGCCGTGTGACGGATTGGAACCTTCAGGCGCTGATCACTGCGGCAATCGCCGCAGTCACAGGGCATGCCGTCGAGGGCTTGACCGGCATTCCGATTGTATCGACGCTCATGATCCAGTGGGTTTCGTTTGCGCTCGTGGTGGCTGCGGGAGGAATCGCTGGCGCATATTGTCTGCCGGGCGCAGCGCCGGTTCAACCGGCGCCTGCCTCGCCACTTAGCGCTGCCGCCCCGGCATCTTCTTCTGCGCGACAGCGTGGCGGACGACGCGCTCAGGCAGTGAAGCGCGGCTCATCACCGGCCGGACGAGCGACAGCTTCCCGCACCCGCTCTGAGGGGCGCGCCGCCGCTGTAGCAGTCTATGCAGTCATTCTAATCCTCGTCTTCTTTGGCATCTGGACGTTCAATGTGGATAGCGTGCTGGCGGATATGCGGTTGCAGCAGGCGCAGGGGTACATCGATAATCCAGGCGCCCGACTGGACCAGCAAATTATCGGCGCAAGCTACCTGCTCGATGCGATCCGTATGGAGCCGGATCAGGATTTTTACTACCTGACGCTCGGTCGGTCGCTCATGACTATCGTGTCATTACGTGCCGAAGAAGCGCGCCGCTCTGGCGCCCCCCTTGGTCAGGTCGATCCGAACGCCAGCGTTGCCAAGCTGCTGCAACTCGATGATGCGGCGGCGTTGCAGGCGTTTGTGCTGCAACGCACGCCTATGGAGTTGATGAGCTACGCTCACGCCGTCCTATTGCGCGCTCAGCAGCTTGCGCCGCTCAACAAGGACCACGCTGCCAACCTGGCGCGCATGCACAACTTCTGGTATCAGAACCTGAGCGGCAGCCAGGATCGCAACGCGCTCATGCAGGCGATTGAGTGGTATCGCAAGGCGCACGCCATTGCGCCGCAGGATGTCGCCATTCTCAATGAGTATGCCAGCGCAGTTGCGCGATCCGGCGATTATGAGCAGGCGCTAGCGCTCCTAGAGAAATCGCGCAATCTCGATCCGCTCTATAACGATACGCTGCTGCGGAAGGGCGAGATCCTGCGGGCGCAAGGGCGATACGCAGAAGCCGTCGATCAGTATTTAGCGCTGCTGGACCGCGATCCATACGCGCTGGACGGTCAGATCAGCGCGATTGCAACGGCGCTTGCCCCCGATCCAGTACAACTAATGCGCCTGCGCGATAAATATGTCGCGCTGCAGACGTCTCGTTCCGGCGACCCGCAATTGTCGTCGATTATCGGTCTGCTCTCAGTGCGCGCCGGTGACCTCGAAACCGCTGCAGGCGCGTTTGCCGAGGCAGTGCGATTGCAGCCGGACAACCTGGAGGCGCGGCAGAACTACACTCTCGTGTTGAGCGATCTCTTGCGCTATGATCAGGCAGCGCAGCAGGCGCAGGAACTGCTGACGCTCGTATCGCAGCGTCAGGAATCGACCGACCAGCAGCGCGCCGCAATTGAGGCATTGCTTGGCTACCTCCGGCAGCGTGCCAGCGGCGGATAACAATCTCTGGGCCTTGGTGACATGAGAAGGAGATCCTCATAGCTTCGAAGCGCTTGCCGCGCTCTTCTCACACAGCTCTGCGGCGCAGAAGGGCGCAGGCTGTGTAGATTGTTCTTTTTGTTCGCTGAACTGATGTCGTGGAGCAGAACGTGCCTGCCCTGTTGTCGATCTTTCTCGACGTCCTAGCGCCAGTCTTTTTGCTAGTGTCATTCGGCTATATCGCAGGTCCCCGTCTCAATCTCGAGTCGCGCACCCTGACCCGCTTTTCCTACTTCATCCTGATCCCTGCCTTTACGTTCGATGTGATGAGCAACGCACGCATCGGCGCCGCACTCGCCGGACAGATGGTGGCGTACACAGTCGTTGTGCACCTGGGATGCGCTGGCGTAGGGTATATCATTGCAACCCTGCTCCGTCGCTCGCCGAAAATGGTCGCCGCTTACGTGCTCATCGCCATTTTCGGCAACGTTGGAAACTTTGGCATCCCGATCATTCAATTCCGCTTTCCCGGCAGCGATCAGGCGCTGGTTGCCGGAACCGTCTACTTCCTGGCGATTTCCAGCATCGCCTTTGTCGTCGGCGTCGCTGCCGCCAACTGGCACCGCGGCGGCGCCTGGCGCGCCGCCCTTGCGGTGGTCAAAACGCCAGCCCTGATTGCGGTTCCTCCCGCCTTAATGGTTAACAGCCTGCAGATCGGACTGCCGCCGCTCCTCGCGCGCTCGATCAGTCTCCTCTCCGCCGCAATGATCCCGACCATGCTAGTAGCGCTAGGGGTGCAACTCTCTGGGGCAGGCATGCCGCGCCTGACGCTTGATGCTCTCCTGGCAGCCGCCGTTCGCCTGATCGGAGGACCAGCGCTGGCGCTGCTGCTGGCGCCGCTCTTCGGTCTCGATGGCATTGAACGGGCGGTTGGCATACTGCAGGCGGCAATGCCAGCCGCAGTTCTGGCATCAATTATTGCGGTTGAAAATGATCTGTTGCCGGAATTTGTCATCACCACCGTCTTGTTTTCCACCCTTCTCAGTATCGTAACGCTGACCATCGTGCTGGCGATTGTCTAGCCAAACTATGGTATAATAGCCGTAGTCGGGTAATCTCTCCGCTTTCCTGTTGTTCGGTAACACGACGTTCTGATACTGGCTGTCGCCACGTTGTGCAGCGCATGACTGTGTGCCTGTTGTGCAGGAAGGGAGTGCCTCATACTTCTCTGGCAGGGTGAGGGTCTATCTCAGGCGACAGGAGAGATCCATGCAGACGCTTTTGCGCATAAGTGATGCCATCGACTCGCTCAATGAGTGGATTGGCAGCAAAACGGCCTACATTGTGATGGCAATGGTCGCCATCGGCTTCGTTAATGTGGTTGCGCGCTATGTGGGGCGTTTTATTGGCGTTCGCCTGACCTCCAACGCGATCATTGAGCTTCAGTGGTACCTCTTCTCGATCATGTTCTTTCTAGGGTTTGCCTATATCCTGAAGCATAACCTGAATGTGCGCGTCGACTTCTGGTATGCGAACTGGCCCCCGCAACGCCGCGCGCTGATCGATCTTGCTGGAACCCTGCTGTTCCTGATCCCCTTCTGTATCCTTGCCCTTGTAGTGACGTTCAACCCGGTCCTGTTTTCCTGGGGACGCCTCCCGAATGGCAGGTGGGGCGCCTGGGAAATGTCGCCAGACCCTGATGGTCTGCCGCGCGCGCCGATCAAATCGATGATCATCGTCGCCTTTGTGCTGTTGCTCTTACAGGCAATTGCACAGGCGATCAAATACCTAGCGATCGTCACCAAAGCTGTGCGCGCCGAACAAGCCGCGCAGATCGAAGAGTACCACGCGCCCTTAGTTGAATAGGAGAGTACGATGGGGTACGAGTGGCTGGCCATCGCCATGTTCGTCGGGTTTTTCTTCCTGCTGATCAGCGGATACCCGGTGGCATTCTCCTTTGCTGGAACGGCGATTGTTTTCGGTCTGATCGGGTTGTTACTCGACGCGGTCAAAATTGATCTGCTTCGCCTCCTGCCGAATCGCTGGTTCGGCACGATGTCTGATTTCACCCTGCTGGCAATTCCCTTCTTCATCTACCTCGGCTCGGTGCTCGAAAGGTCGGGTCTGGCGGAAGAACTGCTCGAAACCGTCGGCATTCTGCTTGGTCCATTGCGTGGCGGCATCGCCCTCGCAGTGGTTATGGTGGGAACGCTTCTGGCAGCGACAACCGGCGTTGTCGCCGCGACGATCATTGCAATGGGATTGATTTCGCTGCCAATCATGGTGCGCCTGGGGTACGATAAAGGTCTCGCAACTGGCGCTATCACATCCTCGGGAACGCTGGCGCAGATGATTCCTCCGAGCCTGGTCCTGGTCGTTCTCAGCGATCAGATTGGCGTCTCGGTCGGCGACCTGTTCGCTGGCGCGCTGATTCCGGGTTTGATGCTGGCCGGGTCCTATGCGCTTTACTGTTTGGTGATCGCCTACCTGAAGCCGGAACTCGCGCCGCCGCTGCCGCTGGAGATGCGCCAGATCCGCGGTCGAGCGCTCCTGATCAGGACGCTGAGGGCGCTGGTGCCGCCGATTGCACTGATCTTTGCGGTGCTCGGCAGCATCTTCTTTGGTCTAGCAACGCCAACTGAGGCCGGTTCGGTCGGCGCCGTCGGCGCGATTCTGCTCGCCTGGGCGAATAAACGTCTGAGCTGGAAACTCCTGGCGGACTCAGCGCTTAGCACGGCGCGCACGAGTACGCTAGTGATTATGATTCTGTTCTGCTCGACGTTCTTCTCCCTGATCTTCGAAGCTCTAGGCGGAACGAAGTTCGTCACCGAGCTTCTGACCGGACTGCCGGGCGGGATCCTGGCGTTCATTATTGTCAGCAACATTGTCGTCTTTTTGCTCGGCATCTTCCTCGAGTTTGTCGAGATCTGCTTCATTGTGATGCCGCTCTTCGTTCCTGCCGCCAACGAGCTTGGCATCGACATGGTTTGGTTCGGGATTATGATGGCGGTCAACCTGCAAACGGCGTTTGTGTCGCCGCCAGTTGGCTTTTCGCTCTTCTACCTCCAGAGCGTCGCTCCCCCGGAGGTCGAAACTGCTGATATTCACAAGGGCGCACTGCCGTTTATCGCGCTCCAGATCGTCGTTCTGATCCTGGTTATTCTCTTCCCTGGCACGGTGACATGGCTGGTTGAGCGCGTGCAGGGGTGAGGCGGAAGGCAAGAGGCGAGCGGCAAGAGGAGGAGAGCGCCGCACTGTCTCGTAGCGGGAAGGTGCAGGAGTATAAGCCCTTTTGGAAAGAGGTGCGAGACACAGGACTCTGTCGTAAGGGCAGGTCTCAGACCTGCCCTTACAACGTCCTTGCTCGATCCCGCCGAGCGCATACGCTATGACGTCGTGAGGGCAGGCATCAGACTCACCCTCCCGATATCCGAGAATGCTCACGGGATGCTCCCCGCCTTGTGCTGACCTGAGAATCCGATATAATAATACACAATGTCTATCGCAGCAGCGAGCCGCTATCATTGCGGCGCGCTCTGTGCGCTTTTTTGGGCATAAAACTTTGGTGTACGATGACTGCCATGAGCATGTCCGATAGTCAGCGACCGGCTGAAATGGCGAAAGCCTATGAAGCGCAGCGCGTCGAGCAGCGCCTCTACGAATGGTGGGAGCGCAGCGGCTTCTTCACGCCGCCCGAAACATTCGACCGTCAGCCCTTCGTTGTCTCGATGCCTCCGCCCAACGTGACCGGCGAACTTCACATGGGGCATGCGATGTTCGTTACTATCGAGGATGTGATGGTGCGCTGGCATCGGATGCTTGGCGATCCGACGCTCTGGCTGCCTGGCACCGATCACGCTGGGATTGCCACGCAATTGCAGGTTGAGCGGTTGCTCCAAAGCGAAGGCACGAGTCGCCAACAGATCGGTCGTGAAGAGTTTCTGCGCCGCACCTGGGAGTGGAAGGAAAAGTATGGCAACGAAATTACCCGCCAGTTGCGTCGCCTTGGCGCCTCGTGCGACTGGACGCGCGAACGGTTTACGCTCGACCCGATGCTCTCGCGCGCAGTGCGCGCCGCCTTCAAGCGCCTGTATGACGATGGTCTGATCTACCGCGGCTACCGCATGGTCAACTGGTCGCCAAACCTGCAGACAGCCGTGAGCGACCTAGAGGTGGAGTACGAAGAGCGCGATGTGCACATGTACTACGTGCGCTACCCGCTCGCAGGCGACAGTTGGCGTCCCGGCATCTGGGGCAGCGGTCGGTGGGCGGCTGGCGCGATGGAGTTTATCACCGTCGCAACCACACGCCCGGAAACCATTATGGGCGATACGGCGGTGGCGGTGAATCCCAACGATCCACGCTACCGACATCTGATCGGGCGGATGGCAGTGCTGCCAGCCATTGGCCGCTTAATACCGATCATTGCCGACGACTATGCCGACCCTGAGTTCGGCACTGGTGCGGTGAAGATTACGCCAGCGCACGACCCGAATGACTATCTGGTGGGTCAGCGCCACCATCTGCCGATGATCAACATTATGAACGCCGACGCGACCCTCAACGCCGAAGCCGGTCCATATGCCGGGCTGGATCGCTTCGAGGCGCGACGACGCCTGGTCGATGATCTGGAACGCGAGGGGTTGCTGGTCGAGGTGCGCCCCCATCGGATGTCGGTGGGCATCAGTCAGCGTGGCGGCGAGGTCGTCGAGCCGCTCCTCAGCGAGCAGTGGTTTGTGCGCGCCAAGCCGCTCGCCGATCTGGCGATTGCAGCGGTGCGCGAAGGACGCACTCGCATTGTGCCAGAGCGCTTCGAGAAGGTGTTCTTCCACTGGCTTGAAAACATTCAGGACTGGTGCATCAGTCGCCAGCTCTGGTGGGGGCATCGCATTCCTGTGTGGTACACGCCCGATGGCCAGATGATTGTGCCCGGCCCCGACGATCCCGATCCCCAGGGCGAAGGGTTGGTGCAGGACCCGGACGTGCTCGATACCTGGTTTTCCAGCGCCCTCTGGCCCTTCTCGACGCTGGGCTGGCCCGACGATACGCCGGATATGCGGCGCTTCTATCCCACCAGCGTGATGGAGACGGGGTACGACATCCTGTTCTTCTGGGTCGCGCGCATGATGATGATGGGATGCTACCTGACAGGTAAAACGCCCTTCCATACGGTCTACCTCCATGGTCTAGTGCGCGATAAGGACGGGCGCAAGATGTCGAAGACCTACGGCAATGTGGTCAATCCGCTGGATGTCATCGAGCAGTACGGCGCCGATGCGTTGCGGTTCACGCTGGCGACGAGCAGTTCGCCCGGTCAGGACCTGAACCTTAACCCGGAGCGCATTGAGTCGGCACGCAACTTTGCAAACAAACTATGGAACATCACCCGGTTCGTGCTGTCAAAGCTGGACGGTGCGAGTCAGCAGGACTCGATGTTCGATCCTCAACCAGCGACTCTCGCCGACCGCTGGATCCTGTCGCGCTACCATCGTCTGGCGGCAGATGTTGATCGGTTGATGCAGGCGTACAATTTTGGCGAGGCAGGGCGCAGCATCCAGGAATTTCTTTGGAGTGAGTTCGCCGACTGGTACGTTGAAGTCGCCAAAGTGCAGTTTGAACAGGAGGCGCTCAGACCATCGACGCGCGCTGTGCTTTTCACAGTGCTGGAAGGGGCGTTACGTCTGCTGCACCCGTTCATGCCATTTGTGACGGAGGAAGCCTGGCAATATCTGGTGCGAAGTTGCCGGACTGATGCTACTCCTGTGTCGATTATGATAGCGTCGTATCCGCAACCGGATGCGACCTGGATCAATGAGGGCGTTGAGCGTGAGTGGGCGCTCATTCAGGCGCTGATCACCGGCATCCGTAATATTCGCACCGAATACAGAGTCGAACCGGCGCGTCTGATCGCCGCTACCATCGTGGCAGGCGCGCAGACGGCGCTGATCGAAGCGCAGCGCTCAGTTATCGCGCGTCTGGCGCGCATCGATGCCGATCAATTGACGATCACCGAATCTCTTGAACAGCGCCCAGCGAATGCTGCTGCGCTCGTGATCGGATCGATCGAAGCGTACCTGCCGCTCGCCGGTATGATCGACCTGGAAGCTGAGCGCGCGCGTCTGCTCAAGGAACTGGAAGCGGCTCAGGCCGAAGCGGCGCGGCGCGAAGCACGACTGGCCACCCCTGGTTTCGTTGAAAAGGCGCCTGCGGCTGTGGTGCAACGCGAACGCGACGGCCTGGCGGCTGTTCGCGAAACCATCGCCCGCCTGCAGGAGCGTCTGGCGCAGCAAGGATTGCACCCATGACAGCGTCTACCTTTCTGATCACTGGCGGCGCCGGTTTCCTGGGCATCAATCTAACCCGCTATCTGCTGGCGCGCGGGCATTCGGTCGTCTCGCTCGACATTGCCGATTTCAACTACCCCGAACGGAACCGGATCAAAGCGATCAAAGGCGATATCCGGGATCGTTCGAGTGTTGATCGCGCAATGAAAGGAGCGCAGATCGTCGTGCATGCGGCGGCAGCGCTGCCTTTGTACAAAAAAGAAGATATCTTTTCCACCGACCTCGACGGCACGCGCAATGTGCTGCAATCGGCCTTCGAACACGGCGTTGAGCGGGTGATCCATATTTCTTCGACCGCCGTGTATGGTATTCCCGATCATCACCCAATCTATGAGGACGATCCGCTTCGCGGCGTCGGTCCCTATGGCGAGGCAAAGGTGAAAGCCGAGCAGATCTGCCTGGAATACCGCGCCAAAGGGATGTGCGTGCCCATCATTCGCCCGAAGTCATTTGTCGGCCCTGAACGTCTGGGCGTGTTCGCGCTTCTCTACGATTGGGCGAAGGATGGAAAGAATTTTCCGATGATCGGCAGCGGCAACAATCGCTATCAATTGCTCGATGTCGAGGACCTGTGCGAGGCGATCTATCTCTGCGCGACGCTTGATCGGGATCGGGTGAACGACACATTCAACATCGGCGCTAAAGAGTTTACGACGATGCGCGAAGATTATCAGGCCGTGCTGGACGCCGCTGGCTTTGGCAAGAAGATTATTCCCTTACCGGCGACGCCGGTGATCTGGACGCTGCGCATTCTGGAAGCGCTCCGCCTCTCGCCGCTCTACAAGTGGGTGTACGAAACTGCCGCTACCGACTCATTCGTGTCGATTGAAAAAGCCGAACGGGTGCTTGGGTTTACGCCGAAATACTCGAACAAAGAAGCGCTCGTTCGTAACTATCGCTGGTATATTGAGCATCTACAGGAGTTCGAGGGCGTTTCCGGCATCTCCCACCGCGTTCCGTGGAAGCAGGGCGTGCTGCGGCTGGCAAAAATCCTCTTCTAAGTTGCCTCCGCAAGGATATGGTATAGTAGCACAGTAAGTGTCTGTAGAGCAGCGGAGATGTGCTCTTGATACGTCACCACGGTGTGCGTCGTCGTTTTATTCTTGCGCTGTTGGGCGTTGTGGCGCTGGCTGGCATCGTTGCCATCGCCCGTCTCGGCTTCGAATGGAAACAGGCGCTCGACGATGTGGACGCGATGATCGTGACGCCCGTCGTCCTTGCGCTGACTCCCGAACCGATACTCAACGCTCCGGCGCCTGCCGATGCGCTAGTGAGCGCTGCGTCTGCAATTCCCACCATCGCACCAACGGCTGCGCCAGAGAACGATGATCCGGTCAACATTCTGCTTCTTGGCACTGACGCACGCGCTGATGAGGAGATCAGTCGCACCGATGCGATTATCCTGCTTCATATCAACCTGCGCACCGGTCGCGTCAGTATGCTGTCGTTCCCGCGCGACCTAATGGTGGATGCGCCGGGGTTTGGGCGACGAAAGATCAATTCGGTCTATCTGCTCGGAGAAACTCGCCTGGGCAAAGGATACGGCGCCGCTCTGTTGAAGCGAACTGTCTCCGATCTGGTCGGCGTTCCGGTTCACTACTTTGCGTTAATTAACTTTGATGGGTTTCGCAAGGTTATTGACCTGGCAGGCGGGATCTTTATCGATGTGCCCAGGGTGATCGATGATCCATTTTATCCGGTGGACGCATTCCCCGGCGATACGCGCACGATGCGGGTGCGCTTTGAGCCGGGGCGGCAGTGGATGGATGGCGAACGCGCCCTGATCTACGCGCGCACGCGCCATGCCGATAGCGACTTCGGACGGAATCAGCGGCAGCAACAGGTGCTATTGGCGCTGATTGAGCGTGTGCGTGAACATGGCCTGATCTCGCAGATCAACAAGATTGATGATTACACCAGCGCTCTGCGCGATTATGTGCGCACCGATCTGCCGCGCAGCGAAATGATCCGTCTGGCGCGCGCTGCGACCCGGCTAGACCTCGATAACATTCAACGATACGCCATTGACTCGCGAATGATCATTACCCTGGGCAATCCTGACACCTTTGCTGCTGATCCCGAAGCCGTGCGTGAGATCGTTGACCGCATGATTGCTGGCGGCGCCCCCGCGCCATAGGAAGAAGACGATGTCCGGCGCTTCGGGTGCAGTCGTCCGTCGCGTCGCAACCGCCGCTCTCCTGATCGCGGTCGGCAATATCGCCAGTCGTCTGATCGGCGTTGTGCGCGAAGCGGTGATCGCTGGGCTCTTCGGGCGCGGCGCGGATGTCGCCGCCTTCACCGCGGCTTCTGCCGTTCCTACGATTGTCTATGACCTCCTCGTCAATGGCGCGATTAGCGCTGCACTTGTGCCGGTGTTCAGCGCCTATGCCGAGGAGGATGAAGCCGCCTTCTGGCGCGTCGCCGCAACCATCATCAATCTGGCGCTAGGGTCGATTGCACTGACCATCGGGCTTCTCATCTGGCAGACGCCAGCCGTCGTGACGCTGCTGGCAGGCGGGTTTGACCCTGAACTGCAGGAACAGACCGTCGTGATGACCCGCCTGCTCCTGCCGTCGGTCTTCTTCATGGGGCTTTCGGGGTTGATCACTGCGCTGCTCTATGCCCGTCAGCGGTTCCTCCTGCCCGCGTTTACGACCAGCATCTTCAATCTGGGGATTATTCTCGGCGCTGTGCTGCTGCACTCGTGGCTCGGTCCACTCAGCCTGGTCGCTGGCGTGCTGCTTGGTTCAGTCTTGCAGGTGGCGCTGCAACTTCCCGGTCTGCGTGATGCAACGCACGTCCCGTTCCTGACGCTCGATCTGATGCATCCCGGCGTGCACCGGATTCTTGCGCTCTATGCGCCGGTAGCGCTAGGAATCGGGTTCTCAGTCGTCGGAATTGTGGTTGATCGCAATTTGGCATCGCGTCTGACGCCAGATGCCATTCCGACTATGCGCTACGCTACGGCGCTCGTCCAGTTTCCCCTCGGTCTGGTGGCGGCAGCCGTATCGTTCGCCGTGCTGCCGACCCTTGCGCGCCAGGCGAGCGCTGGCGACGAAGCGGCGTTTCGTGTCACCCTGGCAATGGGGATCAAGATTGTGCTTCTCCTCATCCTGCCAGCAACCGCCGGTCTCGCGGCGCTGGCGACGCCGATCGTTGCGCTGCTTTACGAACGCGGCGCCTTTGGCGGCGCGGATACGCAGGCAACGGCACGCGCTTTGCTGTTCTACCTGCCAGGATTGCCCGCCGCCGCGCTCGACCAGATGATCCTGTTTGCGTTCTATGCCCGCCAGCGCACTCTGACGCCGAATCTGGTGCAGGGAGCGGCAATCCTGATCTATGTGGCGACGGCGCTTCCGCTGCTGTTCTGGACGCCATTGGGTGTGGCAGCGCTGATCCTGGCGAATTCGGCGCAGTGGATTGGCCACGCGCTGATCCTCTACCTCCTCTCGCGGCGCCTGGTAGACCTCAGCGGTCTGCGGATCGGCGAAACGCTCTGGAAATGCCTGGTCGCCTGCGCAGCATTGTTCTGCCTGGCGTGGTGGCTTGGCAGCGCCCTGGCGTTTGCCGGTCCGCTCGTGGCATTGCTGGGGGCAGGCGGGCTTGCGGCGCTGACGTATGCTGGCCTCTGCCTGGCACTGCGCGTCGAAGCGCTCGACTTCCTGGTAACTACCCTGCGCCAGCGGGGACTCTTCCCCGCCGTATGAAGGAATTCCTCCGCTTCTGCTTTGTGTGCGGGCGAAGCGTCCTGAGTTTGCCGCCGAGGCCGATTTTCCGCTAAGGGTTGTCTCCGTGACGCTGCTGATCCCGATAATCCCGGCAGCGATCCTCCGTGAGCGGCAATTATCGCGCGGGCATTCATGATTGTGCTGGTCCGGCAACGCTGTCGCTGGGCGCCGGCAGCACGCTGATACGGTTTTGCAATCGCCGCAATCTTTCGTCTCAACTGGTCGCAGCGCATCACCGGCGGCATCGAGGTTGGCATTCGGGATGGTAAAAATCTCATACCCAAGGGCGCCGCAGACGCCCCTTGACGGAATATGCGCTTCCGGCTATACTCCCAACGAGATGGGGAGTAGCAACCGGGTTGTCCGGGTCAGTCAGTCGTCATCACGGAAGGAACTTTCCCGGCTGACTGAACGAAACCGCAAGACCATCGCAGAGAGCGGTGGTCTTTTGTATTGGTGTGCAGAGAAGGGAGCAGCGCGCATGAAACCATCAACTGTTCAACCGGATGTCAAACCGCAGAAGTCCTCCCTGGCACATGGCGATGCTATGCCGGAGAATATCTGGCATGCCTGCTCTGTCGATGAGGTTTTTGCCCTGCTCGATAGCACGCCGCAGGGGTTAAGCAGCGACGAAGCCCGCAAGCGCCTGGCGCAGTACGGTCCGAACGAACTCAAGGCGGTACGACGCATTTCGCCGTGGGAGATCCTGCTCGAACAGTTCAAGAACGTCTTGATCATTATTTTGCTCGTTGCGACGGCAATTTCGTTCTTTCTGGGTCACGGCGTTGAGTCAATCGTCATTGCCATTATTGTGCTGTTCGCAGTTCTCCTCGGGTTTATCCAGGAATATCGCGCCGAGCGCGCCATCGAAGCCTTGCAACAGATGGCGGCGCCAACCGCAACCGTGCTGCGCAATGGGGAGGAGATCCGGGTTCCTGCGCGTGATCTGGTTCCGGGCGATGTCATTCTTCTGCACACCGGCGATCGCGTTCCGGCAGACGCGCGACTGATCGAAGCGATCAATCTGCAGGTCGAAGAGGCTGCACTGACCGGCGAGTCGGTTCCGGTCGAGAAACACGTGCGTCCGCTGGGGCGCGATAACCTGCCGCTGGGGGATCGCCGGAACATGGTGTACGCTGGCACATCGGTGACATATGGGCGCGGTAAGGCGCTGATCGTCGCCACCGGTATGCGTACCGAGTTTGGCAAGATCGCGCAAATGCTCCAGACAGTTGAGACGGTGCGCACGCCGCTCCAGCAGAATCTGGACCGGGTCGGCGGCGCGCTGGCGCGGGCGGCGTTCGTCGTCGTGGCGCTTATTGTGGCGCTGGGGTTGCTGCGCGGACAACCGATCATCGATATGTTGATCTTCGGCATTGCGCTGGCAGTGGCGGTTGTACCGGAAGCGTTGCCCGCCGTGGTCACAATTTCGCTAGCGATTGGCGTGCAGAAGATGGCGAAGCGTCATGCGCTCATCCGTCGCCTGCCGGCTGTTGAAACGCTTGGCAGCACCTCGGTAATTTGCACCGACAAAACCGGCACGCTGACTAAAGATGAGATGACGGTTCGCCAGATCTTCACGGCTGGACAATGCTTTGCTGTCTCCGGCGCCGGGTACGCGCCCGAAGGCGAATTTCTGCTCGATGACCGTCCGATTTCGCCGCCTGAGCCGCTCGTGCTCACCTTGAAAGCGGCAGTCCTCGCGTCTGATGCGCGTCTGATCAGGAAAGATGACGGCAGTTGGGACATCAAAGGCGATCCGACCGAAGGCGCGCTCGTGGTCGCGGCTGCTAAAGCCGGGTTGTGGAAGGAGACCCTCGACGCCGAGAACCCGCGCATTCACGAAATCCCGTTTTCGTCTGAGACCAAACGCATGACGACGCTCCACCAGGGACCGGATGGCGTGACCGCGTATGCCAAAGGGGCGCCAGAGGTCATTCTGGAGGGATGTGATGCTGTCATCAGCGCCGACGGCGTTCGCTTGCTGGACGATGCTGGGCGTGAGCAGATCCTGCAACAAGCGCAGGAGATGGCGAGTCGGGCGATGCGAGTGCTGGGCGTCGCCTATAAGCCCGGTGCAACGCCGGATACCGCAGAGACCGGCATGACCTTTCTGGGTCTTGCAGGAATGATCGATCCGCCTCGTCCCGAAGCGAAGGATGCTATTGCCACGTGTATGGAGGCTGGCATTCGCCCGGTTATGATCACCGGCGACCATCCGCTGACCGCGAAGGCGATTGCGCGGGAGTTGAACCTGCTTGATGGCGGGCGGGTCGTAACCGGCGCCGAGCTGGAAAGTATGTCCGATGAGCAATTGAAACGCGAGGTTGAGGACATCCGCGTCTACGCACGCGTTTCGCCGTCGCACAAATTGCGGGTAGTGACTGCGTGGCAATCGAAGGGACACGTTGTCGCCATGACCGGCGACGGCGTCAACGATGCACCGGCGCTCAAACGGGCCGACATTGGCGTGGCAATGGGCATTACTGGCACCGATGTGACCAAAGAGGCCGCCGCGATGACTCTTACCGACGATAACTTTGCCTCGATCGTAGCAGCAGTGGAGGAGGGGCGCGGCGTCTTCAGCAATATCAAGAAATACCTGATGTACCTGCTCTCGTCTAACATCGGCGAGATCGGGCTGATGGCAAGCGCGTCGTTCCTTGGGCTGCCACTGCCACTCTCAGCAGTGCAGATCCTGTACGTCAACCTGGCGACCGACGGGTTGCCCGCGCTGGCGCTGTCGGTCGATCCGCCGGAAACGGACCTGATGAAGCGCAAACCGCGCAATCCGCGCATTGGAATCTTCACCCGTCCAGTCGTCACACTGATGGTGCTCGGCGGCATCTGGTCGGCGATTGTCAACCTGGCGCTCTTCACATGGGCCCTGAATTCGGGACGTGGACTAGAACAGGCAATGACAATGACATTCGTCTCGCTGGTGTTGATCCAGTTTTTCAAAGCCTATAACTTCCGTTCAGACCGGCATTCGATACTGAACAAGCCGTTCGCCAACAAATGGCTCAACCTGGCAATCATCTGGGAACTGCTGTTGCTTTCGTTGATTGTATACGTGCCATTCCTGCACGATGCCTTTGGCACCTATGCGCTGCCGCTGACCGACTGGCTGATCGTCGCCGGGCTGGCGGCGACCGTTGTGCCTGTGCTGGAACTTGCTAAGTGGATGGTGCGCAGGGGATGGTTCGGGCTTATCGATCCCAATGAGTAGCGGGGCGGAGTGGACGGTCGGAACAGAGCGCATCTGTGACCGACTGTTTCTTGTGCCTGTCGGATGAAAGGAACCCTACATCTAGGATTCTATCCACAGTTATCCACAATTTGTGAATAACGATGACGAAGCGTAGCAATAATCCCAATTGGAGACAGGACTGCAGATGCGACGATCGACGATGTCGGCAGAAAAAGCACGAGGAAGCGCTGCCGATTTAGAAGCGTAGCGCTGACGAAGCCCGCGATTGCCATACTCACGATACTGCCGCCTGCCGGAGGGATGCGCATAGCGTGCTCTCCAGGGCTATCAGGCGGGAACCCTGGATACGCGGTATGCCACCGTCTTACCCATGTAAGCGTCATGCTCTTGAACGCTGCATATCCGAAGCGAAGAAAACAACAGCGCTACATTATCCTAGTGCGCGATCACAACGAAAACAATGAAAGCATAGAACGAGGTGCAGGCATAATCCGCCATGAAACATCGTATCGCTGCGGACTGAAGCTCTCGCTGAGGACGTGAAAGCCCCTCCAGGGCTGGCACATACGCCGGGCGTCGCTTCGTGCCTCCGGAGACCGCGGCAGCCCGGCAGGGACGCTCCTGACCTGAGCTAGGGCTTATGAGGGTTAAGAAATAAGTTCGGTATTCCTAGGCGCTGCTGGCTAAAGCCCTGGCTGAGATTGCGAAAGTTCCTGCGGGACTTTTACATCCTGAGCGAGGGCTGATGAACATTCACGACATAATCCGGCGCTCGCGCTGCGCTCGGCGGCTGAAGCTGCGTGCTGCGGCTGCGAAGCTTGCCTTCGCAGGCTTTACCGGATTGAGATGTTCATCAGCCCGCAGCGTCAGGGTGCCGTCTGTCTGATATATCACGCTTGGACCCCACAGGACGTCGCAAGGACTACTGATCGGCATAGTACAGGTCTCGTGTTTAGCCGCTTACGGTCTCTCTCGCGCCGCTCGTCCCCCAACGGCGTTGGCTGATCTCGTCGAAGTCCGTGTGGACTATCGGGCAATTCTCAGGTCGAAGGTTGGCTCACTCGAGCTAAACTTCCTTCGAGCGTATTGCGGGGTGATGGTGGGGGAAGAAGACTCCATCCGCCGGTGAATAAGGTGAGCTTCGACTGAGCAACCGGTCCAATACTCCTGAAACCAGAAAAAATTGCTATACCTGAGGGTGAGAGCAGACCCCATCTGTACCGAACCGCCAGTCGTCCACGCGGGTATCGCTTCGTTGAGGTAGATGTTACTGGCATCACTCTGACCGATGCCGCGCTAGATACGTACGGTTGCGCCCGGGTGCAACTGATGCGCCGGAAGAGGATGTTCGCCCAGGTCGTCGTTGAGGGTCCATACTCCGAGATTGACGGTATTGCTGCCGATATTGGTCACATCGACGTAGTATGAACGTTTCAAACGATCCAGGATGTCTGGGTCCGCGCCGTTCCATTCAGCGTTCATATAATCGGCGCAATTGTGTTCGGACCTTCAGATCAGCCGCCGGTCTCGTGCAGGCGGAAAGCAGCGCAAGAACAACAACCAGCGCTAGCGCTCCAGCAATGGAGAAAATCGACCGTCTTGAGATCATGACCTTTCTCCTTGAGACACATGTTAGTCGATTGTCAGCACTGGCGCGTTACCAGACTATGATTTGCGCACTATGCCTTCCCCTGCTACACTACGCGCCGCAATGAGAAGCATTGGCGTCGCCATTGTATCGTTCAATACGCGCGATCTCCTCGCAGCATGCCTGGAGTCGCTCCAGAAGTGCTCGCTGCTGTTGCATATCGTGGTAGTTGATAACGCCTCCGCCGACGGCAGCGCTGAGTTGGTGCGCACCTGCTTTCCGCAGGTCGCGCTTATCGAAGCGGAACGCAACCTGGGGTTCGCCGCTGCGACCAATCTGGCGATCGGTGCGTTGCGCCGTGAGCATCCGACACTCGAGTATGTGCTGCTGCTCAACCCCGATACGGTTGTTTTGGAAGGCGCAATTGAGACACTGGTCGCCTTCCTTGACGCCCACCCGCGCGTCGGCATTGTCGCGCCAAGATTGCTGAACCCTGATGGAACTCTTCAACCCGCAGCGTTTCGCTTCCCAACGCTGATGATGACGCTACTCGATCTCTTTCCGCCGGGCGAAGTGTTGCCAGGACGCCTGTATCATTCCTGGTGGAATGGTCGTTATCCTCAGGAACAGTCCGGCAACGCGCCCTTTCCAATCGACCATCCGCTTGGCGCCTGTATGCTTGTCCGTTGTGCAGCAATCGATCAGGTGGGTCTGCTCGACGAGGGGTACTTCATGTATGCTGAGGAGGTCGATTGGTGTTACCGCGTGCGGCGCGCAGGGTGGGCAATCTGGCAGGCGCCTGCCGCCCGGGTGGTGCACGTTGGCGGCGCTGCGACTGGTCAGTTCCGTGCGCGAATGCTGGTGGAGCTGTACGCCAGCCGGTTGCGGTTCTTTCGCAAACACTACGGCGATCATGCTGCACGCCTGCACAGGGCAATCATCCATGCTGGCATGCTGAGGTTGATGCTGTGCACCTGGCGCGACTATGCCATGCGCATTATTGAACGTGATGAGTTGCGGTCGCGGTTGTGGGCGTATGGGAGGGTGCTCCATCTATGACCTCTTCTGGCGCTGAGCCGATAGCGGCGCTGTCGGTCGCGATCATTGCCAGAAATGAGGAGCGCCACATTGACGGTGCGCTCGCCAGCGTGGCCGATCTTGCCGGCGAAATTGTCGCCGTGATCGATAGCCGCTCGTGTGATGCAACTGAGGCAATCTGCCGAACCTATGGCGTGCGGGTGTATATCGAGCCATGGCGCGGCTTCCCGGCGCAGCGCAATCGCGCACTTGATCTGTGTACTGGCGCATGGGTGCTGTTCCTCGATGCTGATGAACGGGTGCTGCCCGATCTGGCAGACGAGATTCGTGCGGCGCTGAATGGCGGCACAGACAGGGCGGGATTCTGGATCCCACGCTACAATCTGTTTTTTGGACAACGGTTGAAGGGTGGCGGATGGTATCCTGACTATCAATTGCGTCTGATGCGCCGCGATCGTGCGCGCTATGATGAGGCGCGCCTGGTGCACGAGTTTGCCGCGCTTGATGGACCGGCAGGCAGGATGCGAGGTCATTTGTTGCACCTAAATATCGAGGGTCTCGACGAGTTGTGGCGCAAGCAGCAAGCTTACGCCATTCAGGAAGCGCAGACGCTCTTTCTGGCGGGCGCGGCGGTGCGCTGGCGAACGTTCGTCGGTGCGCCGGTGCGTGAATTCTACCGGCGTTTTATCGCACTGCACGGCTATCGCGACGGCGCGCTCGGTCTGTTCCTGGGTGCGGTGATGGCGTATTTCGAAGTGGTGAAGTATGTTCACCTCAAAGGGTTGACAGTTTTCAGAGAGTCTGGCGCAAAGCAAGGACGCGGAGGTGCATTGTATTGATCACAAGATTTTGCGCTTGCGGCTTCGTGTCAAGTCTTGATGCTGTATGTGCCCCGGCGCTGAAAGTTCGCGCTGCAGCGTAGCTACCGATGCTTGCAATTATCATTGTTTCCTGGAATGTCCGCGATCTGCTTGATCGATGCCTCACAACGGCTCACGCCTCACTTGCTGGCGCTGGCATCGCGTATCGTATCGTCGTTGTCGATAATGCTTCAACCGATGGAACATGCGACATGCTGCGCGCAAAGCATCCCGGCGTTGAAGTGATCGCAACAGGTTGCAATCTTGGATTCGCCGGGGGGAATAATCTAGCGTTGCGCCGCATACTCGCCCACGACGATTCGTGCATTCGGTACGTGTTGTTGCTCAACCCCGACACCGAAGCGGTCGGCGACGCAATTCCTGTGCTGGTGCGGTATCTGGAGGAGCGCCCTGATGTTGCAGTTGTCGGACCGCGGCTGCGTTACCCGGATGGAACGGTGCAATCGACCCGACGACGTTTCCCGACGCCAGGAGTTTTGTTCTGGGAGAGCACGCCGCTCGAATGGCGCTGGTCCCACAATCCATGGGTGCGACGTTACCGCTGCATTGATCTGCCGGATGACCGGGAGCAAACGGTGGACTGGCTGGTAGGGGCGGCATTAATGGTGCGGCGGTCGGCAATCGAACGCGCTGGCCTGCTCGATGCCGGTTTCGTGATGTACTCCGAGGAACTAGAATGGCAGCAGCGCCTGCGCGCCTACGGTCGCATCGTCTATCTCCCTTCCGCCGAGATCGTTCATCATGAGGGGAAGAGCAGTGCGCAGGTTCCGACCTGGCGATTGATCACGTTCCATCAGAGTCGTCTGCGGTATGCGCGGCTGCGCTATGGCGACGGATTGGCAAAGGTGCTGCGTATATTCCTGATGACAACATATGGCGCGGAACTGTGCATCGAAGGAGGGAAGTGGCTGCTGGGGCATCGGCGCGACCTGCGGCGGCAGCGGATCGCCGGGTATCTCATGTTCCTGCGGGCATTGGCAAGGGGTGAAGAATCAGGGGCTGAGGTCTAAGTGCGCACATACAGAGCGTAGGGATCGTTCCGCTGGCGCGGTTTACGGCAGTGCACGAGGAGGACGTGAGGGTTCAGATACGTCTTCGTTCGTTCTGAGTTCAACATTCAATGGGAACGCGGAACTCCCCCTCCCCCCTTCCCGGATTTTTCCGGCACGCCCTCGTGTTGCATCGCCCATTTCAGGCAACGGGACGCCCCGCCTCCCCCTTCCCCACAAGTATAGATTTTTCTGGCAATCCCCCCGCGCTGACCGTCTTCAGGCAACAGGCCGCCCTAACCCCCCTTCTCCCCCCCAATCCCCCGCATGCGGGGGATTGGGGGGTGGGAGAAGCTCATAAGTGGAGATTTTTCGGCAAGCCCTTCCGTTGCATCGCCCGTTTTGAGCGTCAGGATGCGTAAACTCCCCCTTCTCCCACAAGGGGAGAAGGGGGTAGGGGGGATGAGGGGGAATAGGGCGTCAGGACGCGGAGAACATCCGTCGCACCCCAAAAACTCTACCCCGGTGGGGACGGGGGGCAGGGGGGATGCGGGGAAAACAGGCGACAGGATGCGTAAAACTACCATCGTCCCCAAACACTCTACCCTGGTGGGGGGCAGGGGATGAGGTGGAAACAGGGCGTCAGGGCGACGAAAACGCCCCTCGCACCCGAAAAACGCTACCCTCGAGCCCCTCCACCATATTTACGTTTTGAGCACCTTTATGGT
>JANXAL010000129.1 GCA_025062325.1 Roseiflexus sp. | reverse complement strand
CCGCCGCCCCCCCCGCCGGGGCCCCCGCGGGCGCCGCCCCCGCCTGTGCCCCCGACGGCGCCGCCCACGCGTGTGCCGCCGCCGGCGACGCCCACGCCGGGGCGGCCGCCGCCGCCCCCCCCGCGGCCCCCGCCGCGGCCGCCCCCCCGCCCGGCGCCCCGGCCGCCGCCCCCCCCCTCGGCGCCCCGGCGGGCGACGGCGACGCCCGCGTCTGAGTCGCCATCGGCGACGCCCACGTCTGAGTCGCCGTTGGCGACGGCGACGCCCGCGTCGCCAACAGGGCAGCCAGGCGCGCCGCCTGATCTTGCTGAGGCGACAGGCACTCCAACAGTAACTCCTGATGCTTCCGCTACACCAAGCGCTTCCCCATCCGGGTCAGTGTCCCCGTAAGGCGTATTCTCTGTCGTCAGATTTGCCGGGGTTGCACCAGAGCTAATACCTATGTAAATCTCTTGCAGTCGCTGTTGATGCTGCCTTCATGCAGGGTATGACGCTGACATTTGAAATTGAAGCGCGCGATGCGTCCAGCCGCGCTCGCACAGGACGGATCACCACTGCTCACGGTGTGATTGAGACGCCGGTATTCATGCCGGTCGGCACTCGTGGCTCGATCAAGTCGCTGACCCCCGATGAGGTGCGCGATCACGGCGCGCAGATCATTCTTGGAAACACCTATCATCTCTATCTGCAACCCGGTCACGAATTGATTGCACGCATGGGGGGGCTGCACCGTTTCATGGGTTGGGAAGGACCAATCTTGACCGATAGCGGCGGGTTCCAGGTGTTTAGTCTGGTGTACGGTGGCATTGCCGATGAGATCAAGGGGCGGCGCCCGACCCAGCCAGTGCAGCCTGGTATGGTTCGGGTTACCGATGATGCAGTGATTTTCAAGTCCTATATTGATGGCTCAACCCACGTGTTTACTCCTGAACGCAGTATTGAGATTCAGAAGGGTCTCGGCGCCGACATTATTCTCTGCTTCGATGAGTTGCCTCCGTTTCATGCCGGGTACGATTACACGGCTCGTTCGCTGGAGCGCACCCATGCATGGGCGCGACGTTGCCTGCTATTCCACCAGGAAACACGTGTGGGCGGCTTGCCGTTTGTTCCGCCAAATCCGGATCAGGCGTTGTTCGGTATCGTTCATGGCGGCGTTTTTCCTGATCTCCGGCGTGCGAGCGCCGAGTATTTGCGTGAGCTTCCGTTCGATGGGTTGTGCATTGGCGGTTCGCTTGGCGGCGACAAGCAACAGATGCGCGCCGTAGTGGATATGACGGTGCCGCATATGCCCGATCATCTGCCGCGCCATCTGCTGGGCATCGGCGATGTCGATGATCTGATCGAGTGCGTGGCGCGCGGTATCGATATGTTCGATTGCGTCAGCCCAACTCGCCTCGGTCGGCACGGTACAGCGCTGGTGCGCGATACGACTACGCCCCCCGCAGAACGCCGCTGGAAATTGAACGTGACCAACGCAGCACTGCGGGATGACCCGGAACCGCTTGACTCGTGGTGTGACTGTTATACATGCCAGCGCTACTCACGCGCCTACATCCATCATCTGTTTCGGGCACAAGAGTTGCTTGGCATTCGACTCGTCAGTCTTCACAATGTCGCTTTTCTGCTGAAGCTGATGCGTGAGATTCGCCAGAGTATTCGTGAGGGACGCTTCGCGCAACTGCGTGCTGAATGGCTTGGAGGCTAGGCGCGTCCATTGACCAGAGCTGAGTGCACGGACTATAATGGCATCTTGGTGCGAACGCGGCACTTCGACATTGTGCACGGGAGAGTACGACGTTGCGGGAGCGGGTCTATCGTAGCGAAGCCATTATCATTCGGCGATACGATATTGGTGAGGCAGATCGCGTGCTGACGATTCTGACGCCGTCTGGCAAACGGCGCGTGGTCGCCAGAGGTGCGCGTAAGATTCAGAGCCGTCTAGCAGGGCATATCGAACTGTTTACTCATACTACCCTCATGCTGGCAATTGGGCGCAATCTGCACATTGTGACCCAGAGCAGCCCGCTGGATCGTTTTGTGCACTTACGCGCCGATCTGGAACGGATTGGCGCAGCGTACTATGTTGCCGAACTGGCGGATCGTCTGATCGAGGAAGAGAGTGAGAACCAACGTGCGTTTGAATTGTTGCTCGGCGCCTTGCGTGCGCTCGACAGCGGTGCATCGGTTGATCTAACGCTGCGCGCCTATGAATTGCATCTGCTGGACGCGCTTGGATACCGTCCGCAATTGCACGAATGTGCATCGTGCGGTGCGACGCTTACCGAAGCAACCGACCGGCTGAGTCCGGCTGCGGGCGGTGCGCTGTGCTCGCAGTGTGCGGACGCCGAGCCTCAGGCGTTGTCGATGAGCTTGCCAGTGTTCAAGTTGTTGCGCTACCTCCAGGTGCAGCCCCTGGAAATGGCAGGTAAGCTTCGTGTCTCATCCGCAACACGCGCTGCCGCAGAGTCATTGCTACGCGCCTACCTGCGCCATATTCTGGAATGTGACCTGCGTTCGCTGGCGTTTCTCGACGATGTTCGCCTGATGCGGCACGCAGACGCAGCCGCACCGATCAAAACAACTGAGGTGCGCCATTTCGCTCAAGGAGATGACGATGAAAACGATAGATCCCCTCCTGGGGCGTGGTGAACGTGTGCGCTATATTGGGCGGCAGCACGTCTTTGTGTTGATCAGTAATATTCTGACTGAGTTGATGCTGATCGGCGTGTTGGTTGCCGCTGGCGTCGTCTCTCAGGTGGCGTTTCCCGATAAAGTGCTTGCTGGCATGGAGGTTGGCGTATTGGTGCTGATTGTTTGTGTCATTATCAGCCTCCTCGTGCTCGGCAGCGCCTTTCTCGATTACCTGCGCTGGATGAATGAACAGTGCGTCGTCACTGATCGGCGTGTGATCCTGCTGCGTGGCATTTTCAACATTGAGGCGATAGATATTCCGATTGAGAAGATCAATGAGGTAGAGTTGCGCCAGAGTTGGTTAGGGCGTCTCTTCAGTTTCGGTGATGTCGAGATTATGACTGCTTCTGAGCCGGGCGTCAGTCGGTGCCGCAGCCTCGCTGATCCGTATGGCTTTAAGCGTGCAATGAACGATGCACGCTCCGATATTGAGCGAGGGTATGCCTACATTGACCAGCACGATATTCGTGCGTATCTCGATCCGGACGTCTCTCTTCCCGATGTCGGGTGCATCGCGCACGCTTTGCAGCATCTGGCAGACATGCGAGATCGTGGTCTGATCTCGCGTGAAGAATTCGAAGAAAAAAAACGCGAATTGCTCAACCGCATATAATCGTGCCATCCGCGCATGCTGGATTGCACAAGGAAGGCGCCGTGAACGATGTTGTCACCCAGATCGAACGTGCGCGTTCGATCATTGCCGCTCGCATCACCATTGAACCGCGCATTGCGCTTATTCTGGGCTCAGGGTTGAGCGAACTGGCAGATGATGTTGACGATCCCGTTGTGGTTCCCTACGCTGACATCCCTGGTTTTCTGCCAACCACAGTCGCTGGTCATCGCGGTGAACTGGTCATCGGTGTGCTGGCAGGTCAACCGGTTGCCGTCATGCGCGGACGGTTCCATTTTTACGAGGGGTACTCGATGCAGCAGGTGACGTTTCCGGTACGTGTGCTGCACGCGCTAGGGTGCGCGGTGCTCCTGGCGACGAACGCTGCAGGCGGGCTGCATGCCGACTGGCGCGTCGGCGATCTGATGCTCATCACCGATCACATCTTTCTTCCGGGGCTGGCCGGTCATCACCCGTTGCGGGGTCCGAACGATGAGCGGCTTGGTCCGCGATTTCCGGCAATGGTTGACGCCTATGATCGTGAGTTGCGGGCGCTGGTGCGCGCTGTAGCAGACGATCTTGGCATTTTGCTGCGCGAGGGGGTCTATCTGATGCTGTCGGGACCGGCATTCGAAAGCGGCGCCGAGCTGCGCATGTGTCGTCTGCTCGGCGCCGACGCGGTCGGCATGTCAACCGTTCCTGAAGTCATTGTCGCACGGCATATGGGAATGCGCTGCCTGGGACTCTCCCTAATCACCAACCTAGCGCTGCCAGACGGCCCGCCAGCCAATCATCAGGAAGTGCTCGATGCTGGCGAAGCGGCACGACCGAAGATGGCTGCGCTCATTCGTGGCCTCCTCTCACACATTGGTCGTGCCGCTACCATCCCCACGTCCCAGGACCGCCCTTGAACGGTCCTACGATATCTGAGGTGATCCAACCGCCGTAGAAGTCGCCCTCCTGGGCGACGACCCGTTCCTCATCGACGTAACAGGCATCCATGCGGCCTGGGTAGAAAGCGACATATCCAGTAAGCGCCTCATATCCCGGCGAGGGTCGGGCGTAGAACCATGC
>JANXAL010000132.1 GCA_025062325.1 Roseiflexus sp. | reverse complement strand
CCTCCTGGAGCGCCAGAATCAAAACTGCCGCTGACCCCACCAACGTGGATCAGCGGCAGACTCCGTCTGGACACTTCCCTACGCTGGTATGACCCAGGTCAGGTTCAAAGGGTCAGCGACATCGGTAGGGTCGCACTCTCAGCCGGGCTCACCCGGCTCCCCCAGTGGCATATTTGATTGTCAGCGGATTACTTGTTAAAGTCAATGATACACGACTTCTGGCAGAATCGCAAGATGCTTTCGCCCATGCGTAAGGGCGGGTCTCAGACCCGCCCTTACAGCGTCCCAGGGCAGCGCGATGAATTCAGACATCAGCGAACGCATCGTCTGCTGACAACTCATGACTGCACCCTTCACCACACCAGCGCGCGTTGTCGAATCGCCATTTGCTCTAGCCGCGCAATACGCTCCTCGGTCGGCGGATGCGTGCTGAAGAGTTTCACGATCGCGCCGCCGTCGAGCGGATTGACGATATACAGGTTTGCCATCGCCGGGTTGGTTGCAAGCGGCAGACGCTGCTTCCACGCCTCGATCTTGCGCAACGCCGACGCCAGCGCCAGCGGCGATCCGCTGATCGTCGCGCCTGCGGCATCAGCCTCAAATTCGCGCGTGCGCGAAATCGCCAATTGGATCAACGTTGCAGCGATCGGCGCCACCAGGATCAGCAGCAATCCGCTCACTACCCCTGCCAGACCGCTGTCCTCCGTATCCTCGTCGTGGCGTCCGAAGCCGCCAAGCAGCAATGCCCACTGCGCCATATCCGCCAGGATTGCGATGGCGCCGGCAAACGTTGCCGCGATCGTACTAATAAGCGTATCGCGGTTCTTGATATGCCCTAATTCATGGGCGATCACTGCAGCAACCTCATCGTCGTTCAGCAGTTGCAGCAGCCCAGTTGTGACTGCAACCGCACCGTGCTGCGGATCGCGACCGGTAGCAAATGCATTTGGCGCTGCCGAGTCGATCAGATAGACGCGCGGCATTGGCAGGTTCGCTCGCTGCGCCAGGTATGCAACCATCTGGTAGAGATGCGGCGCTTCGTACCTACTGACTTCGCGTGCGCCAGCCATGCTCAGCGCCAGTTTATCTGAGAACCAGTACGCACCGCCATTCATCAGGACGGCGAGAATAAACGCGACGATCATGCCCTGCGTGCCGCCGAACCACTGGCCCGCCAGGACCAGCAGCACCGTCAGCGCACCCAGCAGAGCCGTTGTTTTCAGTGTATTGGTCAACCCTCTCATAGCAGTCCTCTATCGCTACAGCTACGCTGGCGCGTGCAACATGGCGCGCGTTAGCGTAGCGATTACCGTTTACAGTCGTTGCCTGCAAGTACAACAAAGCCGGGCAGAGTCGATACTGAACTGCCCGGCAGTTGTGGCGCTCATGCCCATCCGCAGTCTCTCAGAGCCTCTCCAGGCTCGCATATGCCCTGAATGTCAAGACTGCGGGCGAGCGCAGTGCAGCAGCCTGCGGTCATGCCGTCTGGATGGTGATGCGGTGCGGTCGGGCATGCTCGAGTTTCGGCAGCCGGATGGTCAGCACCCCATCCTTGAGCGCCGCCGAGATCTTATCGGCGTCTACTGTTGCGGGCAAGCGGATGCAACGCTCAAACCTGCCGCTCGTGCGCTCCTGGATGAGATAGTGCGCATCCTTCGGCTGCTCAACAGCCACCTCACCACGAATGGTGAGCATGTTCTGTTCGAGCTGGATATCGACCTTGTCGCTCGGAACACCCGGCAGAAGCGCCGTCACCACGTATGCCTCATCGGTCTCGTAGAGGTCCAATGGAATGCGCGACGTTCCAGCCCAACCGCCAAAGATGCTGCGCGGCATCACCCAGCTTTCGTTCAGCAGTTGCTCGACCGCATCCGACAGCCGCAGCGCCTCAGCGAATGGCTCGAAACGAGTCAACGCAGTGGTCATTGGTCCTCACCTCCTTGTGGCATCTGGTGTTTTCGGCTATGAATATTAGCGCGTGTGTGTTAGAACTACGTCAGAGAAACGTTAGCGTTGCGTCAATCCTTGTGCGTCTGCAGAACCCACGCCACGCCTTCTTCCACGGTGCTGAATACGCCATCAAGTTGCGCTTCGTAGGCGCGCCGCAGCATTTCCCCCAGGCGCGGACCTGGCGCGACCCCCGCAGCGATCAGGTCACGCCCGCGGACCAGCGGCGCGGGACGATTTCTGGCGGCGCCTTCAGCTTCGGCAATCGCCAGAAAGGCGACTGCCGGTCGCTCCGGTGGCATTGGCGGTCGTCCAGATGCGTCGGCTTCAACCAGTCGCTCCCACTGCACCAGGGGTGCTGGCGCAAGACGATTCGCCAGGCGACGCACCACTCGGGGAGTCGGCGGAGTATGGAGGTGCACCAGATGCTCGCGCACCAGCGGCGTCACCAGGCGCTCGATCCAGTGCGGCGCTCCGATGCGCGCCAGAAATGTCTGTGTTAGTGGCACGCCTGCCGCCGCATGACCCGGACTGCGCGGAATGCCGTCCTCTTCGATCACAGTGGTGGGAGGTTTTCCCAGATCATGACACAGCGCCGCGAACATCAGCACCGCGCGGTCGCGCGCGTCCAGCGCGTCGCGTTCGGCAATGCGCGCCGCTGCATCGCAGACGCAGAGCGTGTGAACCCATACATCCCCTTCGGGATGGAAGCGCGGGTGTTGCGGGCATCCCTGCAGTGCGGCAAGTTCGGGGTAGAGCGCCAGCCATCCTGACTCGTCGAGAACGCGCAGTCCGGCGGAGGGGCAGGCGCCAAGCGTCGCCCATTTGTGCCACTCGCGCCAGATGCGGTCGCGCGGCAGGCCAGCAGATGCGGGGAGCAGCGTGCGACAGAGTGCAGCCGTCTCCGGTGCGAGGCGCATATTGAAGCGCGCCGCAAACTGCATTGCGCGCAATACGCGCAGCGGATCATCACCAAACGCCGCGGAGGTGTGTCGCAGCACACGCGCTTCGAGGTCTGCGCGACCGCCAAAATAGTCGATCAGATCGCCGGATGGCGTCAGCGCCAGCGCATTGATCGTAAAGTCGCGGCGCGCCAGCGCCTCGCGCGGCGTCAACGACGGATCGTACTCCGGCAGCGTGCCAGGCTCGTCATCATCGTCAACCGGATGCCGACGCACCGGCAGCGTCACATCCACCTCGTATCCTGCGAGCCGCACTTTCAATACGCCAAAAGAGCGACCGACCGCATCAACCCGACCGAACGACGCAAGCGCGGTGGCGAGGGTCTGCCCGTCGATGCCGTACACTTCCACATCAATATCGGTCGGCGGCAAACCGAGCAACAGATCACGCACTGCTCCGCCGACGAGCAGCGGACGTCCGCCAGCGCGCGTAAGCGCTTCGAAGAGCGACGCCAGCGTCTCGAGGAGGGGGTGCTGAGAGAGAGAGATCATCCAGCAAGGTTGCGTGCAGACGTTGTTCCGTATGATTCAGGTTCAATATACCATACAGGTTCTGTCCGCCGCCAAGCTTGTGTTCTTTGAAAAAAATTTAATTTCCGGCACCGTGTGTCTAGCCCGCGGCTTACGGAGTTTGAGGAAATAATCCGGTATCGCCGGATCGAGCCCGCGCAGGCGGGCTTCGCAACCGTAGCCCGCAACTCTAGGCGCTGGGCGGGTGGGCGGATAGCGGAATATTTATTCAAAATCCATCAATCCGCAACGCGATCATCAGACAATATCACAACGCCAAGATCAAGATCAGCGCCACAATCAGCGCAAGACTCACGCCAGTCGTCCCCAGGGCGACGATCCGATCCCAGTTCACAAAGCGCCAGTCATCGGGCAGCGCCTTCTCGAATCCATAGATGTACCAGCGGTAGAGCGTCGGTTCACGAGATTTCCCTTTACTGCCGACGCTTCTGGTTACCGTCCATTCGTTGAGGTCAAACACGATCTCAGTAATCGGGATAAAATGGATTGCCACTTCGCTCAGCACAATCCGCGTATTGGCATCCAGGCGTCTTTCCGCCTCTTCAATCATCGTCTGAATGCCCGGTACAAGGCGCCATTCGGGGCGCAACCCGCCCTTTGCCTGCTCGCAGTAGATTTTGCGCTTCTTGCAACGCTGCTGCAACCATTGTTCATCAACCGTCGGCAGATCATCGTGTCTGGTCATCGTTGCCGCTTGGCGACGCCAGCGGATGGTCTTGTGCACGACCAGGCGGCTGGTCCCATCGCAGCGTTTGCAGTGCAATCCGCCGCTGCCCTGGCAGTCGGGGCACGGGATCAGCCGAGGCCTCGCAGCTATCTGTGCCGAGAGGGTTGAGGCGGTAGTCGCAGGCGAACTGAGCTTCGGATCGCTCGGCGGCGTAGGTTCGGCAGGTGCAGGAACTCGCCGATTACCATTGCAGCGGGGGCAGATTGTGCGCCCGATCCCTTTACAATCGTCGCACAGCACGACGCGCATCGAACCAGGAATGCGCACCACACCGCCGGGGTTGTCTTTGAACTCCTGTTGTGAAGGAAGCGGCACTTCCCACCGACCAGGCTCCCGCTCCAGTTTGCTCTCCATCATCTGATAATCCGGCTCTTCCGCGTTCTGCGCTGGCTCGCGCGACTCGTACAGAACGCGCAGAGTGTACCAGTAGATGTTACGATGTCCAATCTGCCGGATCGCTGCCAGGCGCCCCATCGCCGGACGGCGCAGCCACGGGCGTGCGCTGCTCCACTCGTTCAGCAACCTGGCAATTTCACGGGGATCGTTGAGTTCGTTCATGCGCGCCAGCGCTTCCTGCATCGGCGCTTTGAGCAGATCGGGCATCAGCGCCTGTTCAACCGGATGCGGTTCTTCCGACATCGGCGCCGGAGCGGCGGCGCTGGCTGGCGCGCCGGTCACGACCTGCGTTGTGCTAGTGTGGCGGCTCAGCGCCTGTCTGAGCGCGTCCGCCGCCGCCTGAGCGCTAGGATACCGCTTGGATGGGTCCAATGCCAGCATCGTGCGGATGATGGTGTCGAGCTCAGCCGGTACACCGGTCACGCCGCGGTCGCGCAGCGACAGCGGCGGTGCGAAAGGTCCGCCGTCTTCGCCCAATCCTGGCGGGTAGGGCCAGGGCAGATCGCCCGTGAGCATGACGTATAACACTACGCCCAGGCTGTAGATATCGGAGAGATGGGTAACGGCAGTGGCCGATGAGGCGTGTTCCGGCGAGAGGAATCCGCGAGTGCCCATCACTTTGTTGACCGTCGTCAGCGGCGATATGCCGGACTCGCGGGCGATGCCAAAGTCGGCAAGAAACACCCGTTTGCCAGTATGGTCAACGAGAATATTGCCGGTTGAAACGTCGCGGTGGATGACACCATGCGCGTGCGCATAGTCCAGGGCCGCAGCGGTGCAAAAGAAGATATGCGCCGCCAACTCGAGCGGCAATCGTCCGTGTTGGTTGAGCAGGTCACGGAGGGATCCGCCATCGACATACTCCATGACCGTGTAGTAGAACGGCGCCTGATAGCCGTGATCGTAGATCGGCACGATATGTTCATGGCGGAGTTGACTGGTGATCTCGGCTTCGCGCGTGAATCGCTCAATCCATTCAGCGTCCTGCGAAAGGAGCACCTTGATCGCCGCCTGACGGGTGCGAAGCGTCTGGTGACGCGCCAGCCACACCTGGCTCATACCGCCTCTGCCAATCCGGCGCTCCAGGCGGTAGTTGCCGATCCGTTCAGGAAGGTTGCTCATATGTGGAAACTTAGCACTGACCGCGCCGCTGATCGCGCCTGTGTCATAGACGTCTCACTCAGACGCTCTTTGATCACGGGGATGCTTGTCGGGTTCATACTTAACTGCACCACTCCCAGTCCAATCAAAAGGGGCGCCATATCCGGCGCGCTGGCAATCTCGCCGCAGACGCACACCTGCAGATGGGCGCGTGCAGCGGCGCCGACGGTTTGCGCGATCAGGCGCAGCACGGCAGCGGAGTTTTGCGGATACCGGGCGGACACATCCGCGCTCGTGCGATCGGCGGCAAGCGCGTATTGGGCCAGGTCGTTCGTGCCGATGCTGAAGAATGCCGCCTCGCGCGCCAGCAGATCGGCAGTGATCGCTGCGGCTGGCGTCTCGATCATGACGCCAACCGGAACGTCTGCCCGGTGCGGGATGTTTTCCCGCGCCAGCGATTCGGCAGCGCTGCGGATCTGGTCACGCGCCCATGTCACTTCGTCCGGCGTAGTGACCATCGGCAGCAGAATACGCAGATCGCCATGCACTGCCGCGCGGAGCATAGCGCGGATCTGGACTCGGAACAGCTCAGGGCGGCGCATAGACAGGCGCAACCCGCGGATGCCGAGCGAAGGGTTGAGTTCGTGGGGAAGGTCAAGGTAGTCCACCCGTTTATCGCCACCGATGTCCAGGGTGCGAATGATGACCGGGCGACCTTCCATGATGTCGAGCACGGTGCGATACGCTTCGTACTGTTCGTGTTCGTTGGGCGGCGCGCTGCGTCCCAGGAAGAGAAACTCGGTGCGGAACAGCCCGATGCCCTCCGCGCCCTGTTCGAGAGCGACGCGCGCCTCTAGCGGATGGCTGATATTCGCCCAGATTGTCACCGGCTCACCGCTTGCCAGGCGCCCTGGCTGATCGCGCCACGGTTGGCGTCGAATCCGCGCCAGAATCGATCCCGACGCGCGTCGCTCGTACGAGGACCACTCAAAAGCGTCAGGATCAACGATCAGCAGGCCAGTGTAGCCATCAAGCACCAGTGGTGCGCCGTCGGGAACCGCCAGTGTCGCCGCGCCCAACCCGACAACCGCCGGAATGCCGAAGGCGCGCGCCAGAATCGTTGTGTGGCTGGTCGGTCCGCCCTCGGCGGTGGCAAAGCCAGCGATCCGCCCATCACGCAGACTGACCGCTTCCGCAGGCGTCAGGTCGTTCGTTACCAGAATGGCGCCGATCGGCAGATCGCTAATGCGGCGGGTTTCGCCATGCAGCGCCGTCAGGATCGCGCGACGCACACTGTCAATGTCACTGGAGCGCTCGCGGATGTACGGATCGTCGATCGCTTCGATAGCTTCACGCAACGAACTAGTCGCGGCGATCAGCGCCTGCTCCAGGCTGATGTGCCCCTCCCGCATGCGCCGTTCAACGTCCTGCGTCAGAGTTTCATCTTCCACCAGGAGC
This sequence comes from Roseiflexus sp., assembly GCA_025062325.1. GTDB lineage: Bacteria > Chloroflexota > Chloroflexia > Chloroflexales > Roseiflexaceae > Roseiflexus. The sequence continues at coordinate 36,224 of JANXAL010000132.1, read as the reverse complement.
GCATGGGCATCAAAAATCCGCGCCTCTTCGATCCGTCCCTCTTCCCGCAACAGATCCGCCAGCGTGCGCAACTGGCTGGCAGCCATCGCCTGGGCTGCCAGGAAGCGCGCCATTGCGGCATCGATGTCAACATCGACGGTGTGCCAGGCGTGGTTGTCGGGCAGATACCGCACTGCGCGCCCAAGCGCCACCCCTGGCGAACTGCCAGCGCCACGAAGGTAGATAGCCATTTATTCCTCGGCAGTGAGTTGGTCTAGCAATGCGGCCAGCGCCGCTACTGCCTCACGTTCATCGTCGCCCTCGGCGCGGATCAGTACCTGGTGCCCCTGGGCTGCACCCAGTTGCAGCAGGTTCAACAGGCTGACCGGCAGCTCAACCGAGGATCGTCGGCTCATATTTCGTACCGTGATGCGGCTGCGAAACTCGCGCGTCTTGCGGTAGAAATCGGCTGCCGGACGCGCATGCAGCCCGAAAGGATGCCGAATTCTGACCACTCGCTCTTCCATAGTCGTTCGAGGGTGCACACTATCTGCCTATCTGAGACGGAGATTGGGTTACTGATAGCGTACCGGACGATCAGACGGCACTTTGACCAAATCGCGTCCGCGCAGCGCAGCAGCTGCTGTTTCCTCCAGCGTGGCGCCGACCGACGCCTCGACCGCTGCGAAATAGGCGCCTTCAACGAGCGGTGCGTTGCTGATGACAACGCGCATAGCTGGCTCATCTTCGAGCACAGCTTCGACGCTCAGCGCAGCGCTGGTGAAATCGACCAGGACGAGCACGCCGTCGTTGCCAGCAACCCGGCGCAGACCATCGCGAATCGCCTCTGTGCTGATCCCAAGCGAACCGTCAACCGCTCCGCCAACTGCGACAATCGGAACCTGACCATGCGTCGCCTGCTCGGCGAACTCCTTAACGCCCCTTGCGAGCCGTTCACTGTGAGCAACGATCAAAATCCCCACCATATCATGTCACAAGCCCATATGCTTCGGCAAGTATCTCAATGGGATGGCGCGCGATCACGCCCGTCCCGTGGCTGATCTGCCAGCGACATGTCTCTGAGTCGCAAAGCGCCACGTCTGCGCCAGAGCGACGTACTGTCTCAAACAGCGGCGCCCCGACAGCCATACTGATCCGGTACTTTTCAACCTTCAGCCCGTATGTTCCAGCAATGCCGCAGCAACTGGCATGCGTTTCGACCAAGCGCAGTCCGGGGACGAGTTCCAGCACATCGAGTGCCGGGCGACCGATGCGGTGCGCGCGCAACTGACACGGCGGATGATACGGCAGCGTACGCTCAATCGGGCGGAAATCGGTGCGCAACTCGCCGCGCTGGTAGAGCATGCGCAGAAACTCGAAGACGTCATATGTCTGACGTGCGACTGCGCGCACAGTCTCGCTCTGCATGCCGAGTAACTCCGGCGCTTCTTCCTTGAGCGTCAGCGTGCAACTGGTGCTGGCGCCGATGATTGGGATGTTGCGCAGCGCATATGGCGCCAGGAATGCAACGTTTTTTTCATGTGCGCGACGCGCGGCAGCGAAGTCGCCGTTTGAGAGCAGCGGCAGACCGCAGCAGCGCTGGCGGGGGAGCAGCACCTCGAATCCGTTGTGTTCGAGCACTGCCACGACCGCTTTGCCAATCCACGGTTCGTAGTAATTTGCCGAGCAACCGTGGAAGTAGACCACCTGGCGTCTTGGCGCGCCAGCGGTTGCTTGAGATGCGCGTCGACGACGAAACCACGACCGAAATGTGTACCGACTGAAGGCTGGCAACGGCGCTTCGCGCGCAATGCCCAGCGTGTGTTCAATGACCGCTCGCAGCGGTTTGGATCTCAGCAGTGCGTTCGCCAGCGGCGCGTGCGGTCCGGCGCCCAGGCGACCGATCAGTCCAGATCGACTGATCAGCCGGTTGCGTAGTGGAATGCCGCGTTCCGCCGCCAGACACGCCCGCGCGCGCGCATTCAACTCGGCGATGCGCACGCCCGTTGGGCACACCTCGTTGCAGACGCGACATCCCGAACAGTAATCCACCGACTCGTCGGGCGACGGCTGGCGCTCATGCCGAAAGCGTTGCGCCTGCGGACCGACATACTTGGGTCCGGGAAACAGATCAGTCACTGCACTCACAGGGCATGCTGCCGTGCAGATATTACACTTGATGCAATAGTCGAGCGACTGTTCGAGAGAACGCTCGATATGATCCTCTGGAATGATCGTCATGATGCGAATCCTGCCAGTATGCGTCCGGCTGCCCATCCCGTGGCAAGGGAAACGCCACTGCGGCTGCGCTCGCGGACAGTGTCGACTCCACCCAGTGTTGCGCCAGCAACAGCAACATTCTCATAGACGATTTCGCCGTCGGCGCCAAGCGGTCGCAGATGCGAGTCGGTTACGACGCCAGCAGTATAAATGGCGTGGCCCTGCGGATCGAGAAAGCGCGGCGCAAACCAGTCGGCGCGGTGAGCTGGCGCGCGCACCGGCAGATCAAGCGCTGTTTCGCGCACCATGCCCGCTTGATCGGTCCGAATGCCGCCGCCGGCAATGCCGCCAGTCGCTAGCAGTGCGCGTTCGACCCGGTGTTCCTGCTGACGCGCCGCCGCCTCGCTCCAGACAGTCACGAGCCGACGATTCTGCCCATCGCCGCGGATCACGTCCGATCCAATCTGTAAGCGCCCTCCAGCCTGTTCGATAGCGTTCTGGAAGAGGGCAAACAGTCGCATCCCTGGAACGGATGGCGGCAATGTCGGCACCTCAAACACCTGCGCACCGCTTTCGCGCTGCAGATGAGCAACGGCGCCCAGCGGGTCGCGCAATCCGAGAACTGCTGGCAGCCCGATCCGAGCCGCATCGCCGCGCTGTGCGCGCAGTTGCCTGCCAATCTCGCTGCGAAACGCCGGATCATCGAACATGCGCGCAAGGGTTACAGTTGTGTATTCGCGTCGGCGGAATGCTGACGGCAGCGTCAGGTACACACCACGCGCCTTAATCCCCTGCGCAGCCAGGTTGGCGGCGATGAACGGCGGGTAAAAATCGCGCAGTTCGCGGAACCCGGCAATCACTACTTCACCGCCGAGTCGCACATCTCCAGCAGCCATGGTGACCGGGAATAGCGCGGCAGGACGCAACGCGCCCGCTGCCGTCGGCAGCAGAACGTTGCGTTCCAGCCCGCCGACATACGGATAGCGCGCTGCTTCGGTCAGCGCACGGAAGCGTGCGATAGCTTCCTCCACGGCATGCATGCCGATCAGGGCATACGGATGATGCAGGTGCGACTCAATAATTGCCTGGATTGCTTGACGCGGAGGGCGGTCATCGGCGCCCCAGATATCAATGGTTCCGGGGGTCCAGTGGGTCGCTCCCTGCCCCTTCGCTAGCACCAGCGGTCGCAGACCAGCCTCTGCAAGCGCCAGGGCGCCCATCAACCCGCTCAAGCCTGCGCCGATAACAATTGTCGTGCGCATCGCACTCATCCCTGTCATACAACCTCTTCGACTACATAATCGCGTCCCTGCGCGATCACATCGCGCCCTGTTTCTGGCAACCGATCAACGGCGAGCGTTTCGAGATAGTTCAGTTCGTTGAGACGTTCCTGACGCAGTTGATCACCCCATAACGTCGGCACGACTCCTTTCCAGCGCTCCTGAAGGAAGTGCCGGAGCAACGCCGTTGCTGGCGGTACGCCAGCGGGATGCGCCGTTCCGTTGCGGAGTTCGTGCCAGATCGCAGCAGCGCGATAGGTGCAGAACCCCCCCTGGCACGGACCCATACCGAGGCGCGTGTCGCGGCGCAGATCGTCGAGATTGGCCGTTCCGTCGCTGTGAATCGCCGCTTCCAGATGCGTCCGCGTGACCAATTCACATTCGCAGATCAGATCGCCAGAGCTATCGTCGGCCTCGACCTCCGCTAGGCGATGTCCGAGCATGTAGAACGGCGATGCCAGAATGGCGAACTGTGAACGCGCCCGTGAATGCGGCGCAGGAGCGGCGCCGGTATGTGATGGTTCGATGGTCAGATCCGCCGTCCGGCATGGCGTGGTCACTCCAAGCCGTTGCGCGACCAGATTGACGGTTTGCTCCGCCATTAATCGATAGGTTGTCCACTTGCCGCCGACGATGCTGACCATTCCAGCGACGCCATCACGTGTTTCATGGTCGAGCAGTTTGTACGTGCGGGAAATGTCGCGGTTGCTCCCGGCATCCTGGTCCCGGTACAGCGGTCGCACGCCTGCCCACGCCCGTAGTGCCCGCATCCGGCTGACCCCTGGAACCAGGCATTCGCCCTCTTCGAGGATGAGCCGGACCTCTTCGGGGGTAATGTCGTACACATCGGGATCGGGCACAGCAATGTCGGTAGTGCCGAGCACCGCAACGGTATGAATCGGCACGATAATGTCGCCGTCGGATGGCATTTTGCAGCGGTTGATGACTGTGTTGACGATTCGATGGTTCATGGCTATCATCGTTCCCTTACCGGGCACGACATTGATGTGCAGTCCTGCCATCGCGGCGATCTTCCCCGCCCAGGCGCCAGTGGCGTTGATGATGAAACTGGCGTGGATCCGCACAGTTTCGCCGCTCCGCAGATCCTCACACACAGCGCCAATGATCCGGTCGCCAACGCGTTCTAGCCCGACCACGCGATGGTAGGTCAACACCTGCGCGCCGTGGCGCTGCGCGTCATCGGCATTGGCGTGTGTGGCGAGAAATGAGTCTGCTGCGCCATCGCGCACGGCGAATGCGCGCCTGATGCGCGGGTTGAGCAATGGTTCGCGGCGTAGCGCCTCACGTACCGGGATTTCCTCGACCCATACGCCAGTACGGCGGCATGCCGCCACAAACCGGTCAGCATAAGACTCGTCGTCTGCCGGAGTCACTACGAATAATCCGCCGGTTTCCTCAATGCAGTGGGGTATGATCTTCCGCAGGATTTCGTTTTCGCGTGCGCATTCCTCTGCCGACTGCGGATCTTTCACCACATACCGAGCGCCGGAGTGCAACAATCCGTGGTAGCGACCCGTCGTGCCGTGTGTCAGATCGCCCTTTTCGACCAGCGCGCATCGAATGCCGCGCAGTGCAAGATCGCGCAGTACGCCAGCGCCGGTGGCGCCGCCGCCAATCACCAGAACATCGGTCGTAAGGGTACGCATACTGGTCCTTTCCAGGGTCACGGCTGCGATGCCGCATTCTGTTCAGATGTCGAGTCAGCGTCGAGACCGACCATGGCACAGGCAATATAGTACGCCGACGTTGCACCGGGGTCTTGATGACCGATGCTACGCGGTCCAAGAATTGCGGCGCGTCCCTTTGTCGCCTGCATTGGGATCGTGGCGCGCATTCCTGCTTCAACAGCGGCGAGTGCGCAGCGCGCTGCTTCTTCAAGGGATTTGCCCTGTGCAATGGCGTTGCGAAACGTCTCAACACCTGGCGCGATGGCGTCGAGCATCGTTTTTTCACCGCGCTGCACACGCCCGCGCTCAATGATCCCCTCAAGCGCCACTTCCAGCGCAGCGGCGATATCCGGCCCGTCGATAGTATGACGCCCTGCCAGCAATGCGCCTGCGCGCCGAAATGCCGTCCCATAGAGTGGACCGGCTGCACCGCCGACCGTTGCCAGAAGCGTTTTACCGGTCACGTCCAGGATCGTGCCAATGTCGCCGTCCTGCAGCGTATCGAGCTTAACGACGACGGCGGAAAAACCGCGGTTTAGATTAGTGCCGTGGTCCGCATCGCCAATCACGGTATCGAGTTCCGTCAGTTCAGCCGCGTGTTCGCGGATAAGCGCAGCAGCGCGCTCAAGAAAGCGGATGACATGGTCGACGGTGATCTGCATCCGGGAAGCCTCCAGACAAGCATCTCCTCATATTGGGCATCAAAGTGACCGGTTGATGGTATCGGCGCGTTTGCTTCATAATGCCTCAGCGCAGGGCAGGCGCGCGTACTGGAGCATCTTGTAGCCAAAGCAGCTCATCGTCCAGATGCATCGGCGCAACGATGCACCAGCCGTATCGAGCGGTGTCGTGCCACTGCCTGCCGGGCTTCGTACAGGAACCATTTTACGCGCCGCGCCCCATCGCGCAACCTTGCAAAACGCGACATCTCGCACCGGCTGCATTGATGAACATCTTCGCCTGTTCACCCTCTGGCGCCACCCGCGCGACCACGCCGTCTGCATCAGTTGCACGCGGCATTGCGCCGAATCACAGCAGTATGCCCTGTTGTATGCGCCATTATACCAGAAGCCGTAGGATCAGCGTACCCTGCGTACTGGAGTATCATTTGCGCTGTTTCTGGACATATGCGGAAATTTGTCGGGCAGGTTCGCGTGTTGATTGTCCGTTTCAGTTATGGGATGCCCGTTCTCCCAACAAGTGCGGGTTTTTCTGACAAGCCCACGTCTTACATCACTCGTATTGGCATTGGGATGCCCTAACTTCCTCTTCTCCCCTGGCAGGAGAAGTGGGTCGGGGGGATGAGGGGACCAAGGTCGTCGGGATGCCCCAACTCCCCCTTCTCCCCTGGTGGGAGAAGGGGGAGTTGGGGGATGAGGGGAAAGGGGCAGTGGGATGCGCACCCGCCCCCTTCTCCCCTGGCAGGAGAAGGGGGTCGGGGGGATGAGGGGAAAAGAGCGTCGGGACGCGGCAAACCGCTGCGCACGCCAAAAAGCCTCCACTTGAGAGGAGGGGGGATAAGGGGGAAAAGGACGTCAGAACGCGGAAAACACCGCGCGTGTTGAGATTTCCTAGAGGGGACGGCGTGGGCGATGAGAGCAGGCAAGATGCTCTTCAGTCAGCGGAGTAAGCGCCGGTGACGCTGTGAACGGAGCGGCAACCGGCGCCTACACATTTGAGTTTGGTGCGAACGTCGTGGTGACGCCGTAGGATCATCGCGCTGATTTGAGGACATCGAGCAGGCGCGCGACCTCCTCCGCGTTGACGGCTTCGCCGCAGCAGAGGCAATCCCGCGCGTAGGTTTCTGCCAGGAGCGTGCTCAGACTCCCAATTGCCGCCTTGACAGCGGCAAGTTGCGTAACGATTTCCTGGCAGTCACGGCACTCCTCAATCATACGTTGAATGCCGCGCACCTGACCTTCGATTCGTCGCAGCCGCACGAGCACATCGTGGCGCAATTCATCGCTGATCGGGCGTGAAGGCCGCAGTGCGGACATCGCCCCCTCCATATGCGATTATGCAGCGATTGCCGCGTCGAATGCCTCCTTGAACATACGTTTGGGACCGGCGCCGACGATTCGGTTGATCTCCTTGCCGTTCTTGAAGAAAATAATCGTCGGGATGGCCATGATGCCGAATTTGCTCATCCAGCGCTGATGATCGTCGGTGTTGACTTTGGCGACTTTGATCTTGCCGTCGTATTCGTTCGCCAGTTCTTCGAGGATCGGCGCAACGACTCGGCAAGGACCGCACCACGGCGCCCAGAAGTCAACAACGACCGGAATATCGGATTTCAGCACCTGCTGCTCGAAATCGTCATCCGTCACAGTAACAGGTTTTGCCATAATAGTTTTGCACTCCCTTTGCAACGTGTTGGTACGCACATACCTCCCAGGGGTATGCCTGTACAGTATAATCTGCCTGTATCATGAAGTCAAGGAGGTCGGGATGGTTATTGAACGCATTAACGCAGCCACATTTCATGCCGCGCGCCCCGGCTTGGTGGCGCTGTTGCAGGACGCCGTCAACAGCGGCGCCTCGCTTGGTTTTTTGCCGCCGCTTGATAAGGTGACAGCGCAGCGCTACTGGGATGCGATCTGTGACGATGTCACTGAGCACTTGCGAGTGTTGCTGGTGGCGCGTGAAGGCGACACGATTATCGGCGCCGTTCAGCTCGAACTAGCGCAAAAACCGGGTGAGCAGCATCGTGCGCAAATGAAGAAACTCATGGTGCTGCGTTCAGCCCGGCGGCGGGGCGTTGGTCGGGCGCTGCTTGCGGCAGTTGAAGAGGAAGCGCGCCGCGAGGGGCGTTCGTTGCTGGTCCTCGACGCGCGCGAGGGCGATCCTGTGGAATTGCTCTATCAGGCGTGCGGCTATACCTATGTCGGGCGCATCCCGAAATATGCCCGCAGCGCCGACGGTTCGCTTCATACAGCGGTTATCTACTATCGGTTGCTGTGAGACGAGAGCGGTGTGAAATGACCAGCCTGATCGCACCGGTTGTCGGGATAAGCGCGACAACGCATCGAAAGCGGCGCATTAGCCAGCGCTCACGGGCGCTAGCTGCCAGGTACGGCTCACCAGCGATCTATTCACATCTCTGCTCTGCATCGATAGTCGGGGCGACATAACACCGGTTTGTAGACCAGGCGAGCGACTCATCCCCGACCCATAACCTCTAAACATAACCCCTAGTATGTATCTCCCTCCAGTATAATCGTACCAATCCAACGTCTACGAGGACAGGAATGCCATGAAGACGACACGTGAGCGCATTGAAGACCTGCGTCGGCTGCGTGAGCGTGCACGCACGACCGATCCGCAGGCTGCAGAGAAGCAGCACGCGCGCGGCAAGATGACCGCCCGTGAGCGTATCGACAAATTGCTCGATCCGGGTTCATTCGTCGAACTCGATGCCTTTGCTGTTCACCGTACTACAGCCTTCGGCATGGATCGGCACAAGCCGCTTGGCGACGGTGTGATCACCGGCTATGGGACGATCAATGGCCGCCATGTCTGCCTCTTTTCTCAGGATTTCACGGTTTTCGGCGGGTCGCTCGGCGAAGTCTTCGCCGAGAAGATCTGCAAAGTCATGGACCTGTCGTTGCGGATGGGGGTGCCTTGTATCGGGTTGAACGACTCCGGCGGCGCGCGCATCCAGGAAGGGGTCGTCAGTCTTGGCGGCTATGCCGAGATCTTCTACCGCAATGTGATGGCTTCCGGTGTGGTGCCGCAGTTGTCGATTATTGCCGGACCATGCGCTGGCGGTGCGGTCTATTCGCCTGCCTTGACGGACTTCATCCTCATGGTCAAGGGCAGTTCGCAAATGTTCGTTACCGGTCCTGATGTGATCAAAACCGTGACCGGCGAGGATGTCGGCTTCGAGGAGTTGGGCGGGGCGATGACGCACAACTCGCGCAGCGGCGTGGCACACTTTGCCGCCGACAGTGAAGAGGAAGCTTTCGATCAGTTGCGAGCGCTGCTGTCGTACATCCCGTCGAACAATCTGGAAGACCCGCCATACGTCCCGACCGATGATGATCCTGACCGCATGGACGAGAATCTGCAAACGATCATTCCCGACAATCCGCGCAAGCCATACGATATGCTGCAGGTGATCGAAGCGGTGGTTGACGAAGGCAGTTTTCTCGAAGTGCAGCCATTCTGGGCGCGCAATATCATCATCGGCTTTGCGCGTCTCGACGGGCATGCGGTAGGGGTCGTCGCCAACCAGCCTGCGCACTTGGCTGGTACGCTCGATATCGACTCATCAGTCAAGGCGGCGCGGTTTGTGCGGTTCTGCGACGCCTTCAATATCCCGTTGATCACGTTCGTTGATGTGCCCGGCTTTCTTCCAGGAACGCAGCAGGAATATGGCGGCATCATCCGGCACGGCGCCAAGCTGCTGTACGCCTATTGTGAGGCGACGGTGCCGAAGTTGACGGTTATCACGCGCAAAGCCTACGGTGGCGCCTATGATGTGATGGCAAGCAAGCATATCCGCGCCGATTTCAACTTTGCCTGGCCCACTGCTGAGATTGCAGTGATGGGTGCAGATGCTGCGGTGAAGATCATCTTTCGCCGCGAGTTGGCGCAGGCTGCCGATCCGGTGGCGCGTCTGGCGGAGCTGGTTGAGGATTATCAGAACCGCTTCGCTAACCCCTACATCGCAGCAGAGCGCGGGTATCTCGATGATGTGATCGAGCCGCGCGAAACGCGACCGACGCTCATCCGCGCGCTGCGCATGGCGCGCGGCAAGCGGCAGACCCTGCCGCCGCGCAAGCATGGGAATATTCCCTTGTAGAGGCTAGCTCTCCGTTTTCCTGGTCAGATGCACTCTCTTCCTTGCCCCCTTATTCTCATAAGAGAGAAGGGGGCTTTCAGTCTCGAAAAGAAGGTTGATGCGAAGCAGCATAAAGCCTCGCAACCACTATGGTTAGGTTGTTAGAGCCCGTCCGAAAACCATGCGTCGTCGTGATTGTGCGGCGCGCTAGCGCCGGACGCGCAGACGAGCCCCTCTAGAAGCTTGCACGTGCTCAGCGGTGGCTTGAGCTTGCAGCGATACTGTGCCCTCTACAGATTTTCTTAGGTGTAGAGTGTTTCAGGAGCGAGGGGTGTTTGCCTCATCCAGACGCCTTCTTTGCCCTCATTCCCCTGCCTCGCAAGTGTGGAGTTTCTGAGGTGAGACGGATGTTTTCCGCATCCCGACGCCCTTTTGCCCTCATCCCCCTGCCCCCTTCCTCACATGGGTAGTTCTTTTTCCGGCAAGCCCTTCCATTGTATCGCCCGTTTTGGGCGTTGGGATGGACAAACTCCCCTTTCTCCCCTGGTGGGAGAAGGGGGTCGGGGGGATGAGGGGGAAAGGGGCGTCAGGACGCGGCAAATTTGCTTCGCACGTCAAAAAGCCTACACTTGAGAGCCGCCCTCTCTAGGAGAAAGGAGAATATCCAGGCATTCCGATGCCTCAAATGGACGACTTACCATGAAAGCGTGACGGAAAAATCTACCCTTGTGAGTCCGCCAGATTCCCTATTGCTTCCGGTTACGGAGTCGTGCTAAGATGAGAGGCGTGACTGAGACACTGTGCCGCGGATGGTGACCAGCGCACACCACAGATGGGTAGAGACCATGGCGAATGTGGGTCACGAGGCAGACTCGGAGGAACGCATCGTTGAGTTGCATTTGCCAAGTCAGCTTGGCTACGAAAAAGTCGCCATGGATGCTGCTGCATCAGTTGCGCGGCGCATGGGGTTCAGTGCAGATCGGGTCGATGCGCTGCGCACTGCGCTGGCTGAGGCGGTGACGAATGCTATTGAGCATGGGAATGCCCACAACGCAGATACCCGCGTCTTGGTGATCCTGACTGTGCGACCCTCGGAACTCGTCATCAGCGTCGCCGACCAGGGTTTCAAGCCGATTGACAAAGCGCAGATCACTTCAATGCCCACTATTGAGGATTCGTTTTCTCGCGCCGATAAAGGCGGATGGGGCATCTGGCTGATACGCGAGTTGATGGACGAGGTAGAGTTCACTACAGCACCAACCGGCGGCAATCAGGTGCGAATGGTCATTCATCTTGAGAAACAGTCGTAGTGTATGCACGACCTTTCTTCTCCCCTTTCCATCAAGCTGTCAATCCCCAGCGAATTCGGCTATGAGTGCGTGGTTCGTGAGGCTGTGGCCTCATTTGCGCGGCGTATCGGCATCGCCAGCGAGCGCGTTGAGGATTTGAAGACTGCCGTCAGCGAAGCTTGTCTTAACGCGATCGAACACGGGAATGCCCACATGCCGGGGATGCGCATTGATGTGAATTGTGTCTGGGAGAACGATGTCCTGATGGTGAGAGTGATCGATCAGGGATTGAAACGGTACGCTGGCCACGTCGCGCCCTGTATCGAATGCAAAGTGCAGGGCGAGGCGCCGCTGCGCGGTATGGGGTTGTTTCTGATCGCGCAACTGGTCGATACGTGCGGTTTCGAGTCGTCGCCCGACGGTGGCAATGTGTGGTATATGTCGATGCGCACGCGTGCGATGGCTTGAGAGGCGCGATTGAGCGCCTGGTAGAGGCGATCCTGGGGACCAGCGGCGTTGCAGGGCTGTGATGAGGAGTGCCGGTATGCTTGACGATGATTTGAGTGTGCATATTCGAGAGCGTGAAGGAGTGGCGATTATCGATCTGATCGGCGATGTGACGACGTTTGCTGAAGAAAAGATTACCAGCGCCTATAATGAAGTTTCACGCAGAGGCGCACGAAGCATTCTGCTGAATTTTCGCCAGAACGACTATATCAACAGCGCTGGCATCGCTATCCTGATCGGAATCGTTACCGAAGTCAACCGGAAAAATCAGCGTCTAGCCGTCAGTGGTTTGTCGCAACACTTCCAGAAGATCTTTCGTATGGTCGGCCTGGCCCAATATATCGACATTTATCAAGATGAGGATGAGGCGATTCGTGGCCTGAACTCCGCGATGGCCTGACCCGTTGCGTGCATGGATTTATGGATGGATTGTTCTTGTTTGTGCTCTTTGCAGCGTTTCTGCTGCTCGCGGCACATCTGGTGTGGCGCTATTGGGCTGTCCTGACGACAGTTTCACCGGAAGAAGAACGTTTAGAGAAGCGTCTTGCCGCATTGAACGAACACCAGGCGCATCGTTACAGTGATGAGGAGTTGGCAGCCCCGATCTCTGAGGAAGATGCCTGGCGCTTGATGGTTGAGCGCGGTCGGCGCATAGCGCAGCGTGAACGTTCAACAGACAATCGGCCTCGTCATTGTACCGGAAGATGCCTGACTGACCGTCCGCCTCGATTGTTGCTTGATCGGCGCACAGCAGTCCCGCCTTCGGATGACGAGTAATCTGCAAGCAAGCGTTCACGGGGGTTCTCAGAATTCAAGTAAGTTGATGCAGGCGTGTGAAGGCGCAAAAGTTGTCATACAAGGCGAGCGCATAGTGCGCCTGTGGCTTAATCTTGTGCCATTCATCCTCGGAGGCGCCAGGAGGGATCGGCAGCATGCACGCAGTAGTCTGGGCGAGTAAACGTTGCGGCGTATGCACACCGCGCTCGCTGTCCAATGGACATGCTCTTCTGCTCTATGTCACCGTGCCCCTGATGTGATGCGCTCCAGATAAGTCAACGCCGCCTCGGGGTCGGCTTTCACGGCGTACAGCCGACGGTAGCGCTCAGGGGCGAAGTTTTGGGTGAAGATATACTCGAATTGTGTCAAGAGCGGATCGAAATAACCGCCAACGTTGACAATCACTATCGGCTTGTTGTGATAGCCGAGCATGCGAAGCGTCATGATTTCCAGCAATTCTTCGAGCGTGCCAAAGCCGCCTGGCAAGGCGACAAAGGCATTGGCGCGATCATCCATGATCTGCTTGCGTTCACGTAGCGTTTCGGTAACGATCAGTTCGTCCGCTTCCTGGTACCCGACTTCGCGTTCGAGCAGAGTCTGCGGGATAACGCCAATCACCCGACCGCCCGCGCTGTGAACTGCGCGCGCAACGGCGCCCATTAGCCCGATGCTGCCTCCGCCATAGACTAGCGTCCAGCCGCGCCGCGCTATTCCTTCACCGAAGGTATGGGCCGCTTCCAGATAGAGTGCCGGTACATGATCGCTTGAGGCGCAGTAGACGCATATGTGCATCGTTGTGTCTCCTAAATGATGTATTGGTTCCTTTCCGAAGGAGATTAGGGCAGCATGACATGACTCTTCAGAATTATCAGACCGGACGATATCCCTGTCAAGAAATACGCTATCTCTGCATCCCTAACTCCCAACTCTCAGCAACGCCAGCAGTTCCGCCCGATCCGGCATTGAAGGCTGCGCGCCGGGTTTGGTGACAGACAGGGCGCCAGCAGCCAGTCCCCACTGGATCGCCTCCTCAAAGGAACGTCCCTCGCTTAGTGCCACTGCCAGTCCGCCGTTGAAGGCATCACCTGCAGCGACCGTATCGACCGGTGTGACAGGGAAAGCGGGCCAGAGGCGTTCACCGTTGGAGTCAACTGCGAGTGCGCCGCGTGCGCCGAGTTTGACGATGACTGTTCGAGCGCCGCGTGCGCGCAATGCGCGCGCTGCCGCTGCCGCACTTTGCTCATTACGGACGGGTATGCCGGTCAAGGTCGCCGCCTCGCTTTCGTTCGGCGTCAAGATGTCTGCCAGCGTATACAGTTCCTCAGGCAGCGGCAGCGCCGGCGCCGGGTCGAGAATGACCGTTATGCCTCGCGCGCGCGCTGCACGCGCTGCCGCCACGACTGTCGCGATTGGCACTTCGAGTTGCAGCAAGAGCGTGCGTGCAGCGTCAAGCGCCCGCTCCAGTCGTGGAATATCTGCGCTGCTGACCGCGCCATTTGCACCTGGAACGATCACGATCGTGTTCTCTGCGGTGTCATCAACGGCGATCAGCGCCACACCTGATGGGCCCGGGGTTGACAGAACCTCATCATCGGACACGCCAGCGGAGCGGAGGCTGATGCGCAACTGTTCGCCGAACAGATCATCGCCGATACGACCGACCATCCTGGTTGGCGCGCCGAGCCGCGCGCAGGCGACCGCCTGGTTAGCGCCTTTGCCTCCTGGCGCTGTAAAGAATGTATGACCGGTGAGAGTCTCGCCAGGCGCTGGCAGGCGTGGCGTGCGCACTACCAGGTCCATATTGATGCTGCCAAAAACGACGATGGTCATAACTTGACAGGGAGCGTCTCCGCGTATCTAGCAGATTCGGATGCGTATTATACGCGCTTCCGGTGAAGACAAATACAGATGCACCTTTTTCGGCCATTCCTGCCCCCGGCAGCGGGTGTGCGCATCGTGTAAGACGCGCCCGATCTGCGGCTACGCGGACAGATGTGACCGCGGTTCGGCAGCGCTCGCCGCACGTCATCCCCGGCATCCACGAGCGCCAGAACTGGAGCGCCTTTATTGGCAGTTGAAGGAGTGCGTCCGGCGCTAGCGTTGAAGTCGCTTTGCCGGAGCGGTTCGACGGCGCTCACGGCCACATCCGCCGAATGCAGCGGGAGGGTGCACCTGCTTGCAAGCGTAGGTTGGAAATCTCGCGCCTTACATCGCCCGTTTCAGGCATCGGGCCGCCCCACCCCCCTTCTCCCCTGGTGGGAGAAGCTCACAAGTGTAGATTTTTCTGGCAATCCCCTCGTGCTGACTGTCTGCTTCGGGCATCAGGACGCCCTGACTCCCCCTTCTCCCCTGGTGGGAGAAGGGGGCAGGGGGATGAGGGGGAAAAGGGCGTCAGGCCGCCCTAACGCCCCCTTCTCCCCTGGTGGGAGAAGGGGGCAGGGGGATGAGGGGGAAAAGGGCGTCAGGCCGCCCCACCCCCCTTCTCCCCTGGTGGGAGAAGGGGGCAGGGGGGATGAGGGGGAAAAGGGCATCGGGCCGCCCTAACGCCCCCTTCTCCCCTGGTGGGAGAAGGGGGCAGGGGGGATGAGGGAAACACAGGCGTCAGGATGCCAAAAACGTCCCCTGCACCCGAAACCTCTACCTCTGAGAGGCGAGGAGATGGGCGAGGATGAGGGCAGAAAAGGCGTCAGGACGCGACAGACATCCGTCGCTTACGCGAAGAGGGGAATGCACCTGGTGACTATGGGTCCGTGGTTGGGAGTAGGTAGGGATCACGCCATCTGATACGACGAGCGTGGTATACCAGGTGGTGACTGCATGACTTACAAATCCCGCTGCCCAAACGAGCGCATCGCCAGCAGCAGGGCGATGACTGCGTATGCCACGGCGTAGACGACCATGGCTTCGCTAGGCACGGAGGACGTTGAGAACGGACCGGGGAGATTATTGGCAGGCGGCGACTGCATCAGATAGGCGACGCGTCGCCAGAGCGCCTCGACTGGCAGAAGCAGGCTCGTAATGATACCGATTCGCACTGCGTCGCTCGATTGCAGCAATGCGCCGATCTGCTCGACCCACGAGCCGATGAAGGCCAGCCCATAGAGCATGAAGAGCGTCACTCCGTTTGTCAGCGCCGAGAGGCGG
The DNA here is from genome assembly GCA_025062325.1 of Roseiflexus sp. GTDB lineage: Bacteria > Chloroflexota > Chloroflexia > Chloroflexales > Roseiflexaceae > Roseiflexus. The sequence continues at coordinate 20,557 of JANXAL010000132.1, read as the reverse complement.
GTTCCTCCGAGGAGCGAGAGCGAAAGGAGGGTCAACGCTTCAAGCGCTAGCAACGGCAGCCCAACTGCAAGATTGGGGGGCCAGTAGCCGGTGAGCAGCCACATAGCGGCAACAACGCCAAGGCTCAACAGCCCCAGGTAAACGGTCAGCATCAGGGCGAAGCCGAGCCATTTGCCGAGAATCACCTGCCAGCGGCGTATCGGGCGTGTCACCAGCGCCTGGATGGTATGCGTCGAGATTTCGCCGGCAACCGTATCGACCGAGGCGAAAATCGCCAGCATCACTGTCAGGAAGTGCACAACGTACAACCCGGCGATCAGCAGAAGACTGTATGTCTGGCTCTGAATCGCCAGCGGTGCGCTCTGTTCCATTTCGCGCGCAATCAACCAGACCCCAATGCCGAACAGTGCAACGAACAGCGCGCCGATGACCATCGCCGCTAGCGCCATGCGTCGTCGCCGCGCTTCGTGGAATGTCAGCCAGGTAATGGCAAGAATTGCGTTCATGCCACTTATCCGGCGCACTGGCCGTCACTATTCCCTCGCTGCATCAACGCTCGGCGTTCAATATCGAACGCTCCCCGCCCTCGCGGTAATAGACCTGCGCCGCCTCGGTGCGGTTCGTCACTCCTAGTTTCTGGAAGATGTTCTGCAGGTGGTACTTCACGGTGCTTTCCTGCACTACCAGGCGTTCGGCGATCTGCGCGTTCGGCATGCCTTCCGCCAGCAATCGCAGCACATCACGCTCACGCTGTGTCAACCGCGACAGGAGACTGTGCCCCTGTGCCTGCGTCGCATCCGCTGCCTGCCGCACCACGCGCGGAAACACGATCTGCCCGTGCGCCACATTGCGGATTGTAGCAATCGTCTGGCGCGGAGGGTCGGTCTTCAAGGCAAATCCATCCGCCTGCATCTCCCATGCCGACTGTAATGCTCCGCCGTCGCCAAATGCCGTGAGAATCACAACCTTGACCGGCATGCCGCGCCGTCGGATCTCGCGCAAGCACGACAGACCATCGCGGGTCGGCATGGCCAGGTCCATTACCACCACATCAGGTCGTTCACGCTCGATGATTGCCAGCAGCGACTCGCCGTCCGTCGCCGTCGCTACGACGGTCATATCGCTTTCCCGTTCCAGCAGACCGCGCAATCCCTCAAGCACCAGTTCATGATCATCGGCGAGGACGACTCGAATGGTACGATTATCGGTCATATTGCCTCCTTCGCCGGCACTCTCACAATGACGCGCGTCCCGTGCCCCGGACGACTCAATACCTGAAGCTGCCCGCCGACCAGATGAACCCGCTCACGCATACCGCGCAGCCCAATATGTTCCTGCCGCTCCGTCGCTCCTGGTCCTTCCAGCGGCGGCGGCTCGAACCCACGCCCTTCATCGATCACGATGAGTTCAATCCACCCTTCATGCGCCCGCACGCGCACCTCGTGGCGGTCCACCCCGGCGTGCCGATAACTGTTCGAGAGCGCCTCCTGCAACACACGGTACAGGGCGATCTTCACCGGCAATTCTACTGGCGGCAGTTCACCTTCGATATGCAACGCCACCTGGTTGCCGGTTAGCGCCTCGTGCTGCATAGCCAGGCCCTGGAGGACGGAAGGCAATGGTCGCATCTCGAATTCAGCCAACCGAAAGCCGCTCAGCGTAGCGCGAATTTCCTGGAGCGCACTCTCCATCAGCCCGTTCATCCGCTCGATGAGCGGTTCAATTTCCCGACGCAACTCTGTGTCGCCGTGCTCATCCAGGCGTGCCTGAACGAGCGCCAGGTGGGATGAAACAGCAAATAGTTTCTGCACCGGACCGTCGTGAATGTCCAGGATGATGCGCTGAAGTTCTTCTTCTGTCACCGCTAGCATGCGCCGCCCAGCTTGCAGTTGCGGCCCCCACGTATGCTTGTGACGATCCTCGACCAGCAGCGCTGCCAGTTCCACCAGCGCCTGCGCCATACTCAGTTCAGCGGGTTCGGGAAGCGGCGTTTCCGGTGCGAACGCCATGCACAACCGCCCGACTTCAAGAGCGCCTTCACTGATGGGGATCTCCAGGGTCTGTGTTGCGCCAGCCGGGTTGCTGACATTGTCGTACCGCGCAACCACCTGCGCCGGAAGCCGTGGATCGACGCGCAGGAGCAATTCGGCCCGGGTAGCCCCTAGGCGACGACTCAGTTCGCCCAGCAAGCGCTGATAGGCGTCTGCCAGCGCAAGCGTCGTGTCCATGCCTCTCTATCTACGCCTTTCAGAACCAGGTGTGTCGGATCAGGCGCGTCGCTGAAGAGCGACACGCGGGATGCGGATGTGTATCCCTGCACTGTTCCTATCAGTATAGCACGCTCTGTGAAAGATGGAAGAATAGTCTGCTGACTGGCTTGACGAAGGATGTACAAAGGAGTACTATATGAGTATTGTATGTCCAGCCTGTCCCTATTGGCAGTGATGCCCTGTGCACCTGTGCCGGGGCTTTGTTTTGTACTCATCGTACAAACGATTCGCGGTTTTTGTTCTGGTTCCTGGCGCTCAGTTCCTGGTTCTCGGTGCTCAGTTCTTGGTTTTTGGCTCTCAGTTTTATGTTCGTCTCCTACGATATCGACATCGCTTACGACGAGATGTTCACCGCCGACCGGCAACCGCGCCCGCAGTATCTGCCGTTGTACGAGCGGTTGACCAGCCTGTCGGCTGAGGAGTTGCATCGGCGTCAGCGAGCCGCCGATGCAGCGTTTCTGAATCAGGGTATTACGTTTGTGGTCTATGGTCACGAGGACGGCGCTGAGAAAATCTTTCCGTACGACCTGATTCCGCGCATCATCACTGCAGAAGAATGGGCGGTCATCGAGCGCGGTCTGACGCAGCGCATTACGGCGCTCAATATGTTCCTGCGTGACGTGTACCACGAAGGGCGCATCCTTGCCGATGGCGTCGTTCCGCGCGAGCTGGTCTACAGTTGCCGTCACTATCGCCGCGAGATGCGCGGCGTTCGTGTGCCGCGCGATGTCTATATTGCGATTGTTGGAACCGATCTGGTGCGTGATACTGATGGTCGGTTTCTAGTGCTGGAAGACAATCTGCGCGTGCCGAGCGGCGTGTCGTACATGCTCGTGAATCGCCAGGTGATGAAACGCACCTTCCCGATGCTGTTCGACCGTTACAATGTACGCCCGACCGATCACTACGGTCAGGCGTTGCTGGAAACGCTGCGCGCGCTCGATCCGCTCCAACGACCGGATCCAACGATCGTGCTTCTCACGCCAGGCGTCTACAATGCCGCATATTTCGAGCACACCTTTCTGGCGCGTCAGATGGGGGTGCAACTGGTTGAAGGGCGCGATCTGCTCGTTCACAACAATCACGTCTATATGCGCACAATCGCCGGCCTGCAGCGCGTCGATGTGATCTATCGGCGGATCGACGACGATTTTCTCGACCCGCTAGCGTTTCGACCCGACTCGGCGCTTGGTGTGGCCGGTCTGTTCAATGCCTATCGAGCAGGGAATGTCGGGCTGGCCAATGCCATTGGCACCGGCGTCGCCGATGATAAAGCAATCTATGCGTTTGTGCCGCGCATGATCCGCTACTATCTCGGCGAGGACCCGATCCTGCCGAATGTTGAAACCTATCTGGCGTTCAATGAAACCGACCGTCGGTATATCCTCGACAACCTGGACAAGCTTGTCATTAAGGCAGTGGGTGAATCCGGCGGGTATGGGATGTTGATTGGTCCTCACAGCACCGACGAGCAGCGCGAGGAGTTTCGTCGTCGGATTCTCGCCGATCCGCGTAACTATATTGCACAGCCAACAGTGATGATCTCCCGCGCGCCATGTTTTGTCGATGGACGGGTGGAGCCGCGTCACGTCGATCTGCGCCCCTACATCCTGTACGGCGAAAAGATCGTCATCGTGCCGGGCGGTTTGACGCGCGTGGCGCTCCGGCGTGGATCACTGGTGGTCAACTCGTCGCAGGGCGGCGGAAGCAAGGATACCTGGGTGCTCAATGACTAAAACGCCAATGCTCAGCCGCGTCGCCGATAGCCTCTTCTGGATGGCGCGGTATCTGGAGCGCGCCGAGCATACGGCGCGCCTGCTTGATGTTCACCTGCACAGCGCGCTCGACCTGACGCCAACTGCCGCCGGACGGCGCTGGCGACGCCTCCTTGCGGCGTTACACAGTCCGCTAGCAGCCGATGATGTTTCGCCCTACGCCATAACCCAGGCATACACCTTCGACACGACCAACAGCGACTCGATTATCGCCTGTGTTACGGCGGCGCGCGAAAATGCACGACAGGTGCGCGAACGCATCAGCTCCGAGATGTGGGAGCAGGTCAACCGACTCTACCTGTACCTGCGCGCCACCTCAATGGAAGAGATGTGGTCGGGTGAGCCGCACCTCTTTTTCCGCGCCGTCAAAGAGGGCGTTCACCTGTTTCAGGGCATCACTGACGCAACTCTGAGCCACGATGAGGGATGGTGGTTCATTCAGATTGGGCGCTACCTGGAGCGCGCGATGGCGACGGCAACGCTGCTCGATGTGCATTTCTGCACGCTTGACTCGCAGGACGCCGCCTCGCTCGATTACTTTGAGTGGGTGAGTCTGCTGAAAAGCTGCACGGCGTTCGAGGCGTACTGTAAGGTGTACACCGCTAGCGTGCACCCGGAAGATGTAGCCGAATTCCTGCTGCTGAACGCCGAGTTCCCGCGTTCTATCCGCTTTGCGGCTGATATGATCCAGGAGGCGGCGCAGGCGATCAGCCGATCTAGCGTCCCGCGCGCTACAGCGCGCGTTGAACGCCTCGCGGGTCGCCTGCGCGCCGCGCTTGATTATGGGCAGGTGGACGAGATCATGATGGACATGCATACGTATCTGATGACCATCCGCCGCATGTGTATGCAAGTGCACGACGCGCTTTATCAGGCATGCATCAGTTACTCCGCCGATGAGGCGCTCAGGTGAGAGGTAAGAGGTGAGAGGCGAGAGGTGAGAGGATGCAAAGGTTGCAGCGTGAAGGTGCAAAGGCGTCCGTTGCACATTGCACGTTGCATGTTGAACGCGGGAAAGAGCAGACCGGCAAGCGACACGCCTGTGGCATTCGCTTCCATTCGGGTGTTCGCTTCTGTATTCGCTGGCAGCCGTGCGGCGAGAGGCGGTGCAGTGCACGCGGCGTATCGTGAGTCACGCGAAGGCGCTGAGGTTAGTGGAAGGCAGGAGAGATTCAATAACCCCCAACCTATAACCCCTGATCCATGATATACCATATCCGACATCTGACTCGTTTCCGTTACAGCTCGCCAGTGAGCGAAAGCGTGATGGAGGTGCGGATGCAGCCGCGCAGCGACGGGTATCAACGCCTCCACAGCTTTCAAATGACCACGATCCCGCGGACGACCATTTTCAGTTACCGCGATATCCTGGGGAATACGGTGCATCACTTTAACGTGCCCGGGCGCCACAAATTGCTCACCGTGATCTCCGAGGCGCTGGTAGAAGTCGTCGAGCCGCCGCCGATTCCCGCACTCGACGGTGACGCCTGGTCCACGCTCGACGCTCTGGCTGCCAGTGGCGAGCAGTGGGATATGCTGCAACCCAGTCGGTTTGCCTACCCAAGTGATCTGCTGCGCGCCTTTGCTGAAGAGATCGGGTTGCGACGCGGCAACGATCCGCTAACAACGCTTTGCTGGCTCAACACGTGCATCTACAATGCCTTCGAGTATGCTCCCAACAGCACCCACGTTCATTCACCGGTCGATGACGCACTGCGCGCCCGTCGCGGCGTCTGCCAGGATTTTGCCCATATTATGATTGCGCTAACGCGCATGCTTGGCATCCCCTGCCGTTACGTTAGCGGCTACCTCTTCCATCGCACGGAAGATCATGATCGTTCGGAGCCCGACGCGACCCACGCCTGGGTGGAAGCCTTGCTGCCGGGGGCGGGATGGGTTGGGTTCGATCCAACGAACAACCTGATCGCCGGTTCACGTCACATTCGCGTCGCCGTTGGACGCGACTACGCCGATGTCCCGCCGTCGCGCGGCGTGTACAAAGGGCAGGCGACCAGCGAACTCGATGTCGCCGTGCGCGTTGCATTGGTTGAGACCTTTGCCGAAGCGGTTGATGAGACGCCGCCGCCTGAATGGCAGGCGATGGAACAGGCGTTTATCGAGGAGGCGCAGGCGCAGCAGGCGCAGGTGCAGCAGTGACCAGTCTGCTTAGAAAGGCTGACACAGAGGCGCGAAGGCGCGAGAGGTTGCAGGTTTGCAGCCTTGATTGCAAAACTTTGCGCCTTTGCGTCTTTGCGTCAACTGCTCCGAGAAACATGCTTGTGCATTATGGCGATGACTCGTCTTCAATCGAGTAGATCGTTGCTAGGATCGCTTCCTCGAGCGCCGCTAGGTGGTCGCGGTCCTGATCATCGAGCGCGACTTCGCGCTGTGCTGCCTCAAAGTACCAGCGCACCATCGACTGAATATGATGCTGAGTGACGCCGTAGCGCAGGAGCAGTCGGACGCTCCACTCAACCTCCCGTTGTAGCACCGATGGCGCCTGAAGCGCGAGCGCAACGAGCAAGAGCCGGTGGAGGCGCAGTGGCGTGCGGCTGAACGTCATCTGCTGATACTGACCGCCATGCCGCGACTCAATGTCTGCCAGCAACCCTGAGAAGGTCGATTTAAGACGATTGGTGACCGCATTGCAGATGGCTTCACGACGTTGATCGAGCGCCTGGGCGACCTCTGGCCCACGACTGGACAGCCACGTCGTCAAGGAGCGCATAATCGCACTTTCTAGCGCCGCTTTCGTGGAGAACCATACGGTAGAGCCGTTACAATGCAGCGGAAGCCGTTGCAACGCAACGGCTCCACAGCGCACCGCAACGGCTCTACATGGCAGGCGCAACGTGAGCCGCTTCCTGAACGCTTCGTCGTCCGGTCCGCCATCTCCATCAATGGCGGAAGAGGTGCGCCTGTCGCGCCCAGCGCTCCGGATCAATCTCCTCGCCGAGATCGTCGGCCCGGATCACCGCCTCGCGCAAATCGTTGCCCAAAAAGATTCCAGGGATGCGCCCTCGAAGTTCAGGATGGCGGTCGAACACCTGACCGCTATACGCGAACACCAACCGATGGCGGCGACGGTTTTCAACGATCCGTGCAATTTCCAGCAAGCCGGGAATATGCTCCGCCATCGAGACCGACATGCAGACAAGCGCTGGCGCCAAGCGCACTAGAAAGCCGTCCAACCCTTCCGCCGACACCGTTTGTCCCAGGTAGATCAGTTCCCAGCCGCGCTGTTCCATGAGCAGCGAGAACATGATCAGCCCAATCTCGTGCTGTTCTTCCGGCGCGCACCCGGCAATCAGGCGCGGACCGGTGGCGAACGGCGCATGGATCTGCAGCAACCCGAGAAGCCGCTGACGTACAAAGTTGGTCACCACGCGCTCTTCTGCAACGCAGACGTCGCCCTGCGCCCAGCGTTCACCGATCTCGATCAGCATCGGTTGGAACAGATCGAGCACCAGGGTTTCAATTGGGAAGAGCGCAACTGCGGTATTGACCAGCAGGTGCGCCTGGCGCAGGTTGGTGCTGAGTAATGCCTCGGTCAGTTGGGTGCGGAGGTCGGGCCAGCCCGCTTCAGCGAGCGTCGGCGGAGGCGGAGGCGGGGTGCGGGATGCGAGATTGCTCGCATCGCTGATATCGCGCAAGAGCGCAACTGCCTGACTGATCGCCAGACCTTCCTCCGTGCACTGTTTCAGCCACTTGATGATCTCGATGTCGCGCTGCGAGTAGAGCCGGTGACCGTGATCGGAACGAGTCGGGCGCGGAACGCCATAGCGCTGCTCCCATGCGCGTAGCGTCGAAACATTGACCTGGGTCTGCTGAACGACTGCCTTGATGTTGTAGCGTGGGACGTCGGACAGCGCCAGCAGGCGATGGACCTGCTCCAACATGGGGGTTCTCCATCTCTAGAACGGTCAAGCGTCGGCATGCGCGCCGCGGCGTTTGCAGAGCAAAGGAGCCGGGGAGCAATGCCACGCACACGGTCAGCGCCGCAGATCACCCTGCGACACGGCAGCGGCGATAGCAGGGTGAAGCAAGGTTCCTCGCTTCTTCCCCTCCTTTTGGCTAGGACTGTAGGGCTTTATTATAGTATACGCAGAGGGAATGTCAAACGCTGTAGTGCATACTCTGACGCAGTGTTACAACTTCGCAACTCTGGCTTCTGCACACGATCTGCATAACCCTTGCATAGTATATGTGTAAGATGTTTTGATTGACGAGGTTGCTTTTTCAGCGGTATAATCGCGGTGAAACCCGCGTAATATTGTTGACACTATGGAGCTTCGGCATGCTCGGATGCAAGGAGCGACAGGAGTGACCTGCGCGGGCAGACATTATGACGCAGCGCGTTGCTGCGAGAGCCGGTCAGGCAGCAATGAAAGGGGGTGACCCACATGACCGACAAGCCACAGAATGACCTGGTGCCCGATCAGTGGAAGCCGCTATTCAACAACGCAGAGTGGCTGGTGCACGACATCGTCGTGAAGACGATCTATGGCGGAATGGCTATTGCAGTGGTTGCCCATATTCTGTGCTGGATCTGGACGCCCTGGATCAGGTAAGATTTTGGAGGCGCTCATATGAAAGATCGACCGTTTGAGTTTCGGACAGTAGTGGTGGTCTCCACCCTCCTTGGTCTCGTGATGGCGCTGCTCATTCACTTCGTGGTGCTCAGCTCGGGTGCGTTTAACTGGCTGCGGGCCGCTGGAGCGTGATCCGCCCTGCGCGGTATGTCGTCGCATCCGGCCCGGGTGCAGTCAGTCGGCTCAAGTTCTGAAGGACGTCGTTCATTCTGCCTGGCGCTCGTAACGAGATGAGGACAGCGGGCTGACACGTGGCAGCGCTCGGCCCCTGTCCTGTCTTTACGCCATAGGTGGATCCAGGTGCTGGCTTTGCCTGTGGAGACGTACCATCTTCGCGTAAGCCAATCCGTACGCTAGAAAGCGAGAGCACACGATGTCCGCTGTGCCACGCGTGCTGCCGCTGCCGAGTGGAGAGACTCTCCCCGCTGAGGCGATTTCCTCCACAGGCTCGCAGGCAGCATCCGCAGAGGTTATCCCGTTCTCGATCATCGAGGAGTTCTACAAGCGGCCCGGTAAGACCCTCGCGGCGCGCTTCTTCGGGGTCGACCCGTTCGACTTCTGGATTGGCCGCTTCTATGTCGGGCTGTTCGGCGCGATCTCGATAATCGGCATCATACTCGGAGTGGTGTTCTATCTGTATGAGGGTGTGGTCAACGAGGGGACGCTCAATATCCTGGCGATGCGCATCGAGCCGCCGCCCGTATCGCAAGGCTTGAACATCGATCCCGCTAAACCTGGCTTTTTCTGGTTCCTGACCGTGGTCTCGGCAACGATCGCGTTTGTCGGGTGGCTATTGCGGCAGATCGATATTAGCCTGAAGCTTGATATGGGCATGGAGGTGCCGATCGCGTTCGGCGCAGTCGTGTCGTCCTGGATTACCCTTCAGTTCCTGCGTCCGATCGCAATGGGCGCCTGGGGGCATGGCTTCCCGCTCGGCATCACGCACCATCTGGACTGGGTGTCGAATATCGGTTATCAGTACTATAATTTCTTCTACAATCCGTTCCACGCTATCGGTATCACGCTGCTCTTCGCGTCAACGCTGTTCCTGCACATGCACGGTTCGGCGGTGTTGAGCGAGGCGAAGCGCAATATCACGGATCAGAACATCCACGTCTTCTGGCGCAACGTCCTCGGCTACAGCATCGGCGAGATCGGCATCCACCGCGTCGCCTTCTGGACGGGCGCCGCGTCGGTGCTCTTCTCGAACCTCTGCATCTTCCTGTCTGGCACGTTCGTCAAGGACTGGAACGCCTTCTGGGGCTTCTGGGATAAGATGCCGATCTGGAATGGCGTTGGTCAGGGAGTGCTGGCAGCCGGACTGGCGCTGCTGGGAGTCGGTCTGGTGCTGGGGCGTGAACGTCAGACGCCGGGTCCGATCGATCTACACGATGAGGAGTATCGCGACGGTCTGGAGGGAACGATTGCCAAGCCGCCAGGACACGTTGGCTGGATGCAGCGCCTGCTTGGCGAGGGGCAGGTTGGTCCGATCTACGTTGGGTTGTGGGGTGTTATTTCGTTCGTTACCTTTTTCGCTAGCGCGTTCATTATTCTGGTGGACTACGGCCGTCAGGTGAACTGGAACGCAATCGTCTACTTGCGCGAGTTCTGGAATCTGGCCGTCTATCCGCCGCCGACCGAGTACGGTCTGCGCTGGGACGTGCCGTGGGACAAGGGCGGCGCGTGGCTGGCAGCGACCTTCTTCCTGCACATTTCGGTGCTGACCTGGTGGGCGCGCCTCTACACCCGCGCGAAGGCAACCGGTCTCGGCACACACCTGGCGTGGGGATTCGCCTCGGCGCTGTCACTCTACTTCGTCATCTATCTGTTCCACCCGCTGGCGCTTGGCAACTGGAGCGCCGCGCCGGGCCATGGCTTCCGCGCGATCCTGGACTGGACGAACTACGTGAGCATCCACTGGGGCAACTTCTACTACAACCCGTTCCATATGCTCTCGATCTTCTTCCTGCTCGGATCGACGTTGTTGCTGGCCATGCATGGCGCGACGATCGTCGCCACCTCAAAGTGGAAACCGGAGATGGAGTTCACCGAGATGATGGCGGAAGGTCCCGGCACGCAGCGCGCCCAACTCTTCTGGCGCTGGGTGATGGGCTGGAACGCCAACTCGTACAACATTCACATCTGGGCATGGTGGTTCGCGGCGCTCACGGCGATTACCGGCGCGATTGGCCTGTTCCTGAGCGGTACGCTTGTGCCCGACTGGTATGCGTGGGGTGAGGCGGCCAAGATCGTGGCGCCCTGGCCGAACCCCGATTGGGCGCAGTATGTCTTCCGGTAAGCGCGTCTGTGGCGGGCGGGTGCGCTGCATTCGCCCGCCGCGCGCGGCGGCGCTCGTCCGCAGCATTGCTAGAGAGGAAGAGAAGCCATGATCCAGCAGCCTCCAACGCTCTTTCCGGAAATCACGAATACCGTCCGCGGCAGGTTCTACATCGTGGCCGGAATCATCTCGGTCGTTATGGCCGTGGCGAGTATCGCGATTTTCTGGTGGATCTTTTACACAATCGTCCCGGCGCCCGCACCGCCGATCCAGAGTGCGATCTATGTCAATTACACGCAGGAGCCGACGTCGGATTATATCACTGCCGAATCGCTAGCGGCGATGAATGCGTACATCGCCGCCAATCCGCAGCCGCAGGCAGTGGAGGTGCTGAAGGGAATGACCACAGCACAGATCTCGGCGTACATGGTGGCGCAGGTTTCAGGCGGCTTGAAAGTCGATTGCAGCTACTGCCACAACATCGCTAATTTCGCTCAGCAAGAGGGTTATCCAGGCGCAGTGAAAAAGACGCTGGCGCGCAAGATGATGCTGATGACGGCCGACCTGAATCAGAACTATACTGCTAAGCTGCCAGCTTCAGTCGGCAACTATCAGATCACATGCGCGACCTGCCACTACGGCAAGGCGGCAGGACTGGAGCCGTATCCGATCGAGATTATGAATACCCTGCCGAATGACTGGCGTCTGCCGCTCGACCTCGATTACCCTGGCGGCCTGGTCGTCACTGGTCGGAAGGATATCTCGAACCACGAGGTGGAACGGAATCAGTTCACGATGTATCACTTCAACGTCAGCATGGGGCAAGGATGCACCTTCTGCCATAATGCGCGCTACTTCCCAAGCTACGAAATTGCGCAGAAGAACCATGCGCAGATTATGCTCCAGATGACGAAGCATATTCAGGAGACGTATGTTGCGCCAGGCGGGCGGATCGCTGATGGCATCATGGCTGGCAAGAGCCCGTCCTGCTGGCTCTGCCACCAAGGCGCCAGGATTCCGCCAGGCGCCGCCAAGCCAGGTCAGGTGCCCGCCGTGCTGTCGAGCACGCCGTAATCCTGGCGTCGCGGAGGTGTGATGCGTGCTGTGTGATGTGTGAGCGAATGACGCATCACACAGCATTCTTGTTTTAGAGAGTCGTGGTATTCCGACTGCCGGAGCAGTCTTCTTCCACGACTCGCAGGAGAGTGTGCCAATGCCGGAATCAACTGCTCCGACCACGCCGTCTCGTATCACAACTAGTCCAGTCATCCTTGTGCGGCGCTCCATTGAACTGATGAAGCCAGTGACGTGGTTTGCGCCGTCGTGGGCATTTCTGTGCGGGTCCATCGCCAGTGGCGCTAGTCAGTGGACCGTGCCTGATGTAGGGCGTATTGCGCTCGGCACGCTGCTCGCCGGTCCAATTCTCTGCGGTATGTCACAGGTGGTTAATGACTACTGTGATCGCGATGTAGATGCGATCAATGAGCCGCAGCGCCTGATCCCGTCGGGACTGGTATCGACGCGGCAGGTGTTTATCACTATCGGCGTGCTAGTTGTGCTTGGCCTGAGCATTGCGTCGTTCCTGGGGCAGTATGTCGCTCTCATGACGGCGATTGGCATGGTGCTGGCGGTGATTTATAGCGCGGATCCGATCCGCGCCAAGAGGAACGGCTGGGTCGGGAATGCGCTTGTGGCGATTGGGTATGAGGGATTGCCCTGGCTTGCCGGTCATTTGGCGTTCGCGCCGTTGACATTTGGCAGCGCGCTGATGGCGGCGCTCTTCTCACTTGGCGCCCACGGCATCATGACAATCAATGACTTCAAGAGCATGGAAGGCGACCGTGTCAGCGGCATCCGTTCAATTCCGGTGCTGTACGGCGAGATTGCCGCTGCGTGGACAGCGTTCGTGACGATCAATGTCGCGCAGATTCTGGTGGTAATGTACTTCCTGCACGTCAGGAACTGGATCATCGCCGGTATCATCGGTGCACTGGTGCTTATGCAGATCCCGACACAGTGGAAGTTCTTCTCGATCGCCGATCCGCGTAAACGCGCCATTTTCTACAACGCCAGCGGCATTGCGATGTTCGTATGGGGCATGATGGCGGCGGCAATTGGAGTGCGAGGATAATGTGGGTCGTCGAACATTGGTCGGACGTTGAAGGTGGGCAGGTTCCGGGCGCGGGCGGCGGCAGGCAGGGGCGCTTCCAGGCGCGGGCGGCAGAAGGGAAGGTGAAGCCGGGTGAGAAGGAAGGGGCGAGAGGCGAGGAGGTAGAGATCGCGCCATCTCACGGGAGATTTCGGTTTTTCTTGTCAGTTCCCGGTTCTTGGTTCTCGGTTCTCGTACTCCCTGACTCCTGACAACAGGCTAGAAAGAAGAGCGGGAATGGATCCAGTTCTTGTAGTGGGCGCATCGGTCGGCGGTGCGACCGCCGCTGATACGCTGGCGCGTGCGGGTGTGCCGGTGGTAATGCTTGAACGTGATCTGTCATATGTCAAACCGTGCGGCGGCGCGGTGCCGCCGGTGGCGTTCACCGAGTTTGAATTGCCGGAAACCCTGATCGCGCGCAAAGTGCATCATGCGCTGGTGCATTCGCCAAGCGAGCGGGTTGTCGAAATTGAAGTCGCTGGCGTCCATCGCTCCGATCAGGATTACATTGCGATGTGCTGCCGCGAAGAGTTCGATCGCTACCTTCGCCAGCGCGCTGTGCAGCACGGCGCAACCCTGATTGAAGGTCAACTGGTCGGTCTAGCGTTTGATAAGGACGGCGTGACTGCAACCTACCGCGAGCGGTTCGGCGGCGCACGTCAGCAGTTGCGCGCCGTGGCGGTGATCGGCGCCGATGGCGCCTACTCGACGACGGCGAAACTCCTGGGGTTGCCCAATCTGCCGCGCTGCATCGCCATCCAGCAGCGCATTCGCCTGCCCGCCAGCAAAATGGCGCGCTGGGAGGATGCCGCCGATCTCTACCTGGGTCCGGATGTCAGCCCCGACCTGTATGCCTGGGCGTTCCCCAAGAGCGATCACGTCGCCATTGGCATTGGAACCGGACCAGCGCACGGTAAACGTGCACGAGAATTGCTTGCCAATCTGAAGCGCCGGATTGCCAGCGATCTTGAGGGTGGCGAGGTGATTTTGGAGGAAGCGCATGCGTTGCCCATGGAACCACGCGAACATATGGCGTTCGAGCGCGCCATGCTGATCGGCGATGCGGCTGGTTTGGTGGTGCATACCTCAGGTGAAGGCATCTATTGGGCGATGAAGAGCGGCAAAATGGCGGCAGAAACGCTGATCGCCAGCCTGCCCGACGCATCGCTTGCCGCGCTGCGTCGCTATGAGCGCCAGTGGTGGAGAACGTATGGCACGATGTACCGCTTCCTTGTCTGGCTGCAGAAGTGGGGATACCGGAACGCGCGGCAGATGGAAGTGTTCACCGACATGTGCCGGAATCCCGATGTCCAACGCCTGACGTTCGAGTCGTACATGCACAAGAAAATGACACCGGTGCCATGGCTGACGCAGTTGCGCATGACGGCGGATATCATCGCAGCACAGGTGCGTCACTATGTACCGCGCCGTCGAATCAGTCAACCGGCGGTCGCCTGAATTCGGCTCGGCAGGGACGACGCTTATGCCAGCATACCTTGCACTCTTAATCTATGCCGTTCTCGTGCTGGGCGCGGCTGTGACTCTGCCAGCGATTGCTGATCGCCTGTCGTCTGGAGCGTTCTCGTGGGCGTTCGGTCTGGCGACAGTCGGGGTCGTCGGCGCGCTCGTCGGTCTGGCGCTGACCTGTAATGATCAGTCGCCGCGCGGTGTGTACCTCGCGCATCTGTGCGCGACTTGCGTGTGGGTGTGGATGGAAATCGGGTGTCGCGCGTTCGCCGCGCCGGGTGTGCGCCGCTTGGGTTTTGCGCGGAGAAGTCCGCTGTGGCAGGAGGTGATGTGGATCGTTCCTGCCGTAGGGATTGTTGCGCTGACGCGGGATGGCGCCAACCAGTGGGGGGTGTGGACGTTTGCAATCTATTGGGGCGGGCATCTCGCCTTGCGCATGACAGCGTATGCCGCTGCTCATACCCGTGATGGCGGTCCGTTAATCTGGCCCCCCTGGTTTGCTGTCGATTTGCCGCCAGCTCAGGTGTTGAGCGCGATTTTTCCCCTGAGCGTGAGCGCAGCGACAGCCGCCAGCGTGTGGCTCATAGCAGACGCGCTGGAATATGGGCTGGAAACGGCGCAGGGCGTTGGATCAACGCTGATCGCAGTGCAGGCGATGGTGGTGTGCGCAGCGCTCTGGCTCGATGTCCTGCCGGTGGATGTGTGGATCTGGCGAGTGGCGCAGATATTATTCAGCGCGCAGCAGCGCCTCTTCGCTTCGTCCGCTGCGCGCCCGCTGCGTGATGGCTGAATGCTTTGCGTCACTCTCGGCGGAAGGTCAGCAGCGCATCGCAATAACAGGGATATTGGCGTGCTTAATGACCCGCGCCGTCGTGGTGCCGTGCCAGATGTCTTCACTGTTGCGTGGTCCGTGCGTCGCCATAATTGCCAGATCGATCTTCTCAGCGTTGCAATAGCCCAGGATAGCAGTATGTGCACGGCCCTCGGCAGTGGCAGTGATGACATTGACGCCGTGAGCGCGGGCGCGTTCGGCAAGCGCCTGGATGTGGTCTTTGTCGATCTGGTACAGTTCGCGCGGTGAACGCGCAGCCATGCGCGCCTTCATATCCATTTCGGACGGAAGCAACCGGTCGGCGCCAAAGACGTGAAGGAGATGGAGTTCGGCGCCGACCGACTTGGCAAACTCGGCAGCCTGATCGAGCGGATCATCAGAGCGCGGTGAGAGATCGAGGGGGAAAAGAATGCGCCCGATCGAGGTTGGAAGTGCGCCGTTGCGCGGGAGTGCAAGGAGTGGCAGCGGACCCTCGATCATAAACTTTTCGTAGTCGCTCATCATCGCCAGCAGTCGGCTAATGAAATTGTGGCGGGTGGGCAGCATCGCCAGAATGCCGCCGGTCGTACTGGCGATTTCGTCAAGGATGGCGCGACGCTGCTTCTTTTCAATCTTGAGCAGGTCGTACACTAAACCGTTGCCCGAAGACAGCGCTTCCAGCGCCGATGCCATCTGCCGTTCGGCATAACTGCGGTAGCGTTGACCGAGAACGTGGATGATACGTAGCGGCCTGCCAATAGCCGAGGCGAATGATGCAACGTTCGGCAGCAGCGCAAAACCCTTGTCGATCGCCGTTGTAGCAAACACAATGGGAACATTATTGATACGCATCGCATTACTCCTGCTGTCTGTCCGTGACCATGAGGCGCTCGGTTCAGTTGCGGTGCATCACGCTAACAAATACGCACGACTACGTGATAACGGATGTGCTGAGGCGTCTGCTGGCGGATTGTACCGCATGTCTAACATAGGCCAACAACCCTGCGCGTTCCGGAACGGTTGCAACGGCAGTGCGCGTCAAACTGGCAGCAATTGTGTAGCGGTTGCAGACGTTTTCTTAAGAGGTAGTTGTATTATAATCTAATCGCTTGCTGCTCATAAGTCAAGATGTGTTGACCGAGTGGGGGAACCCATGTCAGCTTACACGCCCGAACAGCTTGCCCGCCGCGATGCGAGCGTCTGGACGAAAGTTCAGGCAGTGCTTGCGCCGATTCAGTTTCTTGCCTTTCTGATCAGTTTTGGACTGGTGATCCGCTACCTGGCGACGGGTGAAGGGTACATGGCGGCGACTGTTAGTGTGTGGATCAAGATTGCGCTGCTGTGGGCGATCACAATTACCGGAATGATTTGGGAAAAGGAGATCTTTGGGCGCTGGTTCCTGGCGCCGGAGTTCTTCTGGGAAGATGCCGGCAATGCGCTGGCAATGGTCATGCACAACCTGTATTTTCTCGCCGTCTGGCTGCACTGGTCGCCCGAGGCGATCATGACGCTGATGCTGGTGGCGTACTGCACGTACCTGATTAACTGTGCACAGTTTGTGTATCGTGGCATTCAGACCGGTCGCCAGCGACGGATGGCGCGCAGCGGCGGGCAGACTAAGGCGGCAGCGCATTAGGACGGGGGCGATGGAGACGACGCGCGCCATTGTCATTACAGCCCCGCAGCAGCTCGAACTGCGGGATGTTGCGTTGACCGACGCAGGACCTGAGGATGTCGTGGTGCAGACGGCGTTCACCTCGGTCAGCGCTGGAACAGAGCGGATGTTGCTGGCGGGGCGGATGCCGCACCCAATGCTGCAATTTCCGGTCGTGCCGGGGTACGAGACGGTCGGTCGGGTGATCGGGCGTGGTGCAGCGGTTCCGGCGGAGTACGAGGGGCGCTGGGTATATGTCGGCGGGGCGCGCTGCTTCCGCGATGTCAATCCGGCGTGGGGCGGTCAGTCGGCGACGCTGCTGGTCGATTACCGTCGCGTGGTTCCGCTCGATAGCGTGCAACCGGAGCATGGCGTGCTGCTGGCGCTGGCGGCGACTGCGTTGCATGGCGTCGACCTAATCGCTGGCACAGATCAGAACCTGACCGGTCGGCGGTTGCTGGTGCTTGGGCAGGGTCCGGTGGGGCAGTTTGCAGCGCGGATTGCGCGAGTGCGCGGCGCATGGGTGGCGGTCAGCGACCGGATCGCAAGTCGCCTGGAGCGCAGTGTGGCGGATGTGCGCATTGATGTGACGGTCGACTCGCTCGCGGCGATGGTGCAGCAACCAGTTGATACGATCATTGAGGCGACCGGCTCGATGGCAGCATTGAGCGACGCGCTCTCGCTGCTGGCAAACGATGGCACGATCATCCTGCTGGGATACTACGATGAACTGCGCCTGCCGTACATGCCGCTGTTCCTCAAACAGGCGCGATTGCTGACGGCGAAAGAATGGGCGGCTGGCGATCTGCAGCGGAGCCGTGATCTGCTGGCGAGCGGCATGCTCGACGCCGAAGCGCTGATTACGCATCGGATGCCGGTGACGCAGTTCGCAGAGGCGTATGCTACAGCCCTGAATGACCCGGGGTGCCTGAAACTTGTGATTGAGTGGAACGCTGAATGAGTCGAGGGCTTCAACCCTCGGCGGAACAAAAGAGGGATGCCATGGCGCCGCGCATGATTGCAATCTACGGCAAGGGTGGGATGGGGAAGAGCTTCTTCACCTCCAACCTAACCGCACGGCTGGCATACGATGGCTATCGTGTGCTGCAACTTGGCTGTGACCCGAAGCACGACTCGTGCAATACGATCTTCGGCGGTCATTCGTTGCCGACGCTCGGCGATCAGTGGCGTCTGTTCAGAGAGGCAGGCAAGGAAGATCAACTCTCGATCAGCGATGTGATCTTCCGCAATGAACTGCGCCCTGGCGTGGTGATCTTCGGATGCGAACTGGGCGGTCCTGAAGTGGGGCGCGGCTGCGGCGGGCAGGGAATCTCGACCGGCTTCAAGGTGCTCGAGAACCTGGGCATGAGCCGCTGGAACCTTGACTTCATTATCATGGACTTCCTCGGCGATGTGGTGTGTGGCGGCTTCGCCACGCCGCTTGCGCGTTCGCTCGCCGAGCAGGTGATCATCCTCGTCGGGCACGACCGGCAGTCGCTCTATGCGGCGAACAACATTGCGCGCGCAGCACAGTATTTCCGCTCCATGGGCGGCACAACTCAGATCCTGGGGTTGGTGGTGAACCGCGATGACGGCAGCGATACCGCTGATCGGTATGCCGCGGCGGTCGGATTGCCAATCCTGACGCGCGTGCCGCTGAGCCGCAAGGTGCGCGAACTCGCCGATGCCTGCCGTCTGGCACTGGAGGACGAACAGTTTAACCAGATCTTCGGCGACCTGGCAGGGCGTATCGCGCGCCAGGAATTGCAACCGGTGGATACCTACACGCCATTGAGCTATGAGGAGTTTCTGCGCGTCTTCGGCGCCGAAGAGCCGCCGGGACGGCCTGACCCGGCGCGCGCTGAGGATCTCTTCGGTGAAAAGACGCCAGCGTTCACGGTGCCGATCCTCTCGCTCAAGCCAGTCATTCCGCAGGTGCAGGTGACCGATCCGGTTCAACTCAAAGTGCAACAGATGATTGAAGCGATCGGGATGTACGTCACCGACATGGTACGCAGTGAGCGTGATGGGATCACGGTGACCTCTGGATCGGTCGAAATACGGTTGGGGGAGCCAAAAGACCTCGATCATAAGATTGCATTTCTGTCAGCCCTGCGGCGGTCGGGTCAGGCGTTCAGCTTCGTCGATCTGCGCTACGCCGACGCGCCGACGTATCGGTAGGGGCGCGCCGCTGGCGCGCCTGCCGGGGCAAATGGGAAGCAGGCGTGAGAGACCCGGTCATTCGTTTCCATTCGTTTATTTGCTGATGCCGTTCGTTTCCGCTGACAGCGCGCAGGAACGTAGCATGCAGGCGGAACAAACCGCAGTCGATCTCAAATACCTGAACACGCTGCTGGTCGAGCGGATGAAGGTCAAACGCCGGCCAGTAGCGGTGACGTACTGTGAGGACGGTCCGCCGCCGGGGTATGAACCAGTGAATGTCGCGGCATGCGCAATCATTCGGGAGGCGGAAGCAGGACGGCGGGTGTATGTCGATGCGCACCATCACGACTGCTGGGTGGGACAGTATCACCTCGGTTGGTTGCCGGACGCCGGCCCCCTGATTACCGAGGGACAGTATTTGACGATGGCGCAGGAGTTTTTCACTGCCGAAGGAGCGCGGCGCAACAAGGCGCAGAGTTCGGTGTTGCCCGCCGGTTCGATTGCCGCGCTTGCCGCCGCTCCGCTCGATGATGTGCCGGAGGGCGTGCGGATCGATCTGCTCGTCTGTATCACTGACCCAATGCACGCGATGCAGATTGCGGGTGCAGCGTCGGTGCGTGAAGGAACTTTCCCAATCGGCGAGTTGGGTCCGTCGGCCTGCGCGTCGATCTTTGCAACGCCGCGCCTCAAGCGCAATAGCGTGTTCACTCCAGGCGACGGCGGCGGTCGGATGCATAACCGGGTGGCGCCAGGTGAGATGTTCATCGCCGTGCCGCGGGAACATTTCGGCTATATCGTCGAACTGATCGAAAACTTCAGGATCAATCCTGAAGAAATGCGGCGGTTGATTATGCCGTCGCACGCACGGAACGGAAGCGACGCATCGTGATGCCGACAGCGTAACGGCACACGGTGGGTTCGTGGAATACATGGTCGAATCCAGGTCATCATCTGACAGGCAAGGAGAGGTGCTATGGACTTCCTGATTCTTCTGCAAGCGGAGCCGTCTCCCTGGCCCGTTTGGTCGGGGTATGCGCTCTGCTTCGTGCCGCTGGCGGCAGTGATCCTCGGCTTCATTATTGCAGCCCGCTTTACCGATAAGCAGGCGACGTCCGCCTATCTGCGGCTCGATCCTGCGAAGGCGAATGAGCCGGAGCAGAAGTAGCGGTTAGGGATTAGGGGTTATGGGTTAAGGGTTAGGGGTTCTGTGGTGCTTGCGGAAAGACATGCCCGGGCTGGGCGTCTTTCCGTTGTCGCTGTAGTAAAGAGTGCGTCGTGATTTTTGTGATGCTCTTCACCTCTCCGCAGCTCCATTGTCCTGTCTGATATCTGAAAGGTGCGTTCCATGGAGCCAATTCCGCTGAGCGCTGAGCAGCCGCAGGGTCATACGTGCAAACT
>JANXAL010000126.1 GCA_025062325.1 Roseiflexus sp. | reverse complement strand
GGCCCCCCCCCGTGGGGGGGGGGGGGGGGGGGGGTGGGTCGTGGGGGGGTGTCGCCGGGGGGGGGGGGGGGGGGGGGGTTGTGTGGGGGTGGGGGGGGGGGGGGGGGGGGGGGGTGGGGGGGGGGGGGGGGGGTGGGGGGTTTTTTGGTGTTTGTTGCTGGTGTGGGGGGGGGGGGGGGGGGGGGGGCCCCCCCCCCGGCCCCCCCCACGCCTGGGGGGGGCCCGCGCCGGTTGGGGCCCGGGGGGGGGGTCGCCCGCGCCGGAGGCGTGCCCCCTGAGAAAGCGCAAAGGTGGCATGCGTTGAACGTTGAAGGTTCGATGATGCCGCTGGAGGGTGGATCATTTCTTCTCCCTGTCCTCTGCAACGCCGTAGTTGGGGAATGTATTCGCCGACGCCTTCGCTTATTCGCTGATACGTTCGCTTATTCGCTGACGCATTGGTTGCGAAGAGAGGAAATCGAATGCACCCACGTCGTTCACTTCCAGCGCTGGCTCTGATCATAACGCTTGTATCGATTTCGGGAATGATCAACCCGCCGGCGAATGCGAATGTGATATATCCCTCGTCCCGCGCCTCAGTCTATCTCCCATTCATCACGCGCCCCGCGTCAGTCGATCTGGTTCTCAGTGAGGTTGAGATTACCCAATCAGTGCAGAATAGCAGCAACACCGTGCCAATGGTGGCAGGGCGTCCAACCGTGGTACGGGTGTATGTGACTGTATCTGGTGCAGCGGAACTGTCCGGCGTGGTTGTTGAGGCTGCGGCGACGCGAAATGGCGCGCCATTGCCTGGTTCGCCGCGTCGCTCGGACCCGCGCACCGTCGCCACGAGCGCTTCGCGCGGGAACTACGCCAGCAGTTTCAATATCGCCCTGCCCGCTGAATGGCTGTCGGGCAACGTGCAACTCAGCATCGTCGTCGATCCCGACAACCGGATTGCGGAGTCGAATGAGACGAACAATCGCCTGACACGCACGCTCGAGTTCCTGGCAGTGCCGCCACTTGATCTGACGATTGTGCCGATCCAGTACACGCACACGCCGAACGGTCGCACCTACCCGGCGCCAACGCGCGATACCGTCAGCGACTGGATCATGCGCGCTTATCCAATCAGCGGCATCAACGTGCGGCTGCGTGCGCCGGTATCGTTCACCGGCGATTTGCGGAGCGGCAGTGAATGGGAGCGCCTTCTCAACGTTATCACGTTGGTCAAGCAGAGCGATGGCGCGCCATCGTCGCGGGTGTACTATGGTCTGGTTCCGATTGCCAGCGGCAGCGACCGCTGGTTCAGCAGCGGTATTGCCGGCATTGGCTGGGTCGGTCGGCGGGCGTCGGTCGGGCTTGACCTGACGAGCCCCGCCGATGCTGCTGGTCAAGTGGCAGCGCATGAAATCGGGCACAACCTGGGACGCTACCATGCGCCGTGCGGCGTCAGCGGCGATCCACGGCAACCTTTTCCCTATGCAGATGGTTCAATTGGAACAGACGTGTACGGTCTGGACATCAGCCGCGCACGCGTCTGGAGTCCAGTAGCGCCGGATAACACGAAGGACCTGATGAGTTACTGCCAACCGCAGTGGGTTTCGGATTTCACCTACCAAGGACTGCTGAACAATCAACGCATCTACGGCGCTAGCGTCGCGCCGATGGGATCGGGGTATCTGGTGCGCGCTGTGTTGGAGGAAGATGGCTCGGCTACTCTGGAACCGGTATATGCGCTTGACCGTGTTGCTCTGGACGAGCCGCAGTCCGGCGAGTATACAATTGAATTGCTGGATGCCGCCGGAACTGTACTCGCCGCTCATGCCACCGCAGCCATCGAGGCTGAGGGACCATACTACTACGGTGAGAACCCAATGCACCACGATCACAACCATGACCACTCCCATCGTTCCATCGTCGCTACTGTGCCTGCGCCTGCAGGAGCAGTGGTGCGGGTGCGTCTGTTGCGCGACAGCGTGGTGATCGCAGAGCGGGCAATCGGCAGCGGCACAGCGCTAGCGACAGACGTTCAGGCAACGCTCGCGCTGGAGGGCGCAACCTGGGTTCTCGCCTGGGGGAATGCGGCAGTGCCGACGCTGGTGCGCTACACGCACGATGATGCTCACTGGACGACCCTTGGTGTCGATCTGGTCGGCGGGCGACTGGTCATCGATCCGAAGACGCTTCCTGGCGGCGGTCAGGGTCAATTTGAGATTGTGCCGTCTGGCGGCGCTACGCTGACGGTCAATGGAACGCCAATGGTTGCTACGCACGATGCGCCGCCGCAAGCGTGGATCGATGGACCTGTGACGCTCCCAGTCGGCGCCCCGTTGCTTCTCTACGGACGGGCATCGGACCGTGAGGACGGCGCCGCCGCGGATATATCCTGGAGCGTCAATGGCGTGTTTGTGAGCGCAGGACAGATAGTGATGCTGGACAACCTCGCGCCTGGCGCATACCGCGTTCGCCTGACGGCACGCGACAGCGCGGGGAATGAGGCGAGCGCGGAACATCACGTGATCGTCGGGCGGCGGTAGAGACGTTGCACTACAATGTCTCCACAGGCGGGACAGGGTTAGGGCGTATGGCAGTGCGCCATGCATGATATGCGCATTGCCAGCTCTGCAAAGGCGCGAAGGCGCAAAGAAAAAGAAATGAGTTCATTTGAACATATCATACATCGGCACGGCGACGATCTCTACCGTCTGGCAATACTGTTGACGCTTGATCCCGCAGCCGCGAGTGCGCTGGTGCGGCGGGTTGCCCGCAGTTTTCGTGATCGCCATCCCGCCGACGCGCTTGACGTAGCGCAAGCAATGCTCGAACACGCACGCACGCGACGCAACCTGCTCCGGCGCAGCGTGTTACCTGGTTGGACAACCGTGCTGGCGGTCAAACCCGAAGATGCGCCGTTGCTTGCCGCGATCGCGCGCCTGCCGGATGCGCTGCGGTTTGCCTTGGGGATGGCAGTAATCCATTCCTTCGATGCAGAGAATCGTTCCTCGCACACCATTGTCGGGCAGGAATGGCGCGCCCTGATGAGGGACGCGCTGCTGTTGCTGGCGCCAGCGGTTGATCCTGCGATCAATCTGTCGCTATTCGACCTTGACCGGGCGCCGAAGGAATGCCGAACGATATGTACGGTGCTCACCCTCAATCCGAAGGCGGCATCTGATCGTTCCGAGGTGCGCGGACATCTGGCGCTCTGCGAGACGTGCCGGCAGGCAGCGCGCGATTGGCGAGGCGTGGCAATGCGCGTGGAAGAAGCGCTGCGCGATGCGTTGCGTCCTGTTCGACTTCCAGCAGATGTAGCGGCGCAGGCGATAGCCGCTGCTCGACCTGATACACGCTTCCCTGTGCATCGTATGCTGGAAAGCGGTTGGTTGCATCGGGCGCTGTTGCCGCTCGCGGTGCTGTTCCTGATTGCGTTGATCGTCTGGCCCCGCGGGAACATCGAGGAGTCACCCATGCCTGCCGCTCCCGCCTATTCGCTCCGTGAATTGCTTGAGCGTGCAGAGCAGACCCTCTACACTCCATCGCCTGGCGAGGGAGGATGGCAGGGCGAGTATCTCATCCGCTGGACGTTCGTCGATCAGACGTATGCCAACCTGCGCGGCAATCTCTGGATCGATCGTGAGACCGGGCAGCACCGCATCCAGTTAGTTCATCAGCAGGGAGGCGCTCCTTACGAATTTCAACTCGCCGATAGTCGTGGTCGGGCATGGTATGCAGTGGCGCCGGCGTACAGCGCAACTCTGGGCCTGCCGTTCGAGGGCGAGGGCTCGCGAGGCATTCGGGTGGATGTCGATGCTGACACGCGGCAACGTCTGTTACGAGCGCGATTAAACAGCGGAGCGTGGGCGACGCCGCGCCTCTATCTGGCGCAGGCGCGCACAGCGGAGGTACAGAGTTGGGGGCGACGACAACTCGACGACGGCGCACAGGTCGAGGTGATTGGATTCCGCGGCGTAAGCCTGCTCGGCTTTCCGCCTGATGCGCTGAATGCAGGCGATACGAGCGCCACAATCCTGCTAACGATTGACACAGCGACTGGTGCATTGCGCGAGATCCGCGAACTAATAGGTCCGCCTGAAGGCGAACAGGCGAGTCGCACCGTCTGGACGTTCGATGGCGGGCGCGAAGTGGATCCGCGTGAGGAAGCGCGCATTTTCGGCATTGCATTCGCTTGGAATGGTCGGGGAACGTTCATCGAGCAGGACAAAGTCGTTTTTCCCTCCATTCCATTGGTTCCATCAGCGGCAGTTATCTCGCTCGAACAGGCGATGCGTGAGATGATCGCACTCCCCGATCCGCCGCCTGATACTGTTGAGGCGATCTTGACACGCCATACGCTGCTATCTGATGATGAGACGTGGTATACTGGCGATGGGTATATTGCGATCTACGCCGGTTCAGGGCGGCGGTTGATTATCAGGGCGCAGCCAGCTACCAGCGCCCTGTCGCTGGATGAGTTCATCGCTGCCGGTGCGGAGCAAACCAGGGCAGGACCGTATGAAGTCTGGTTGCGTCCAGGCATGCGCTGGAATTATCAGGCAATGATTGTGGATGGACGCTCGCCTCTTTGGGGAAGTGTTGCTCGCATAGAAGCGCAGGGATACATGCGCACCGAGTTGCTGACGGTGCTAGCGTCGCTCGATGTTATGACGCCACAGCGGTATGAGAAACAACGAGCGTTCTTCACTCCTGACTGAGCCCGTGCACCACATCACTAAGCGCATCACCGGTTCTCTTCGCGGCGTTGCAGTTGTTCAGCAGCCTGACGCTGCACCCAGAGCGGCGGCACGCCATAGAAGGCGCGTTCGGCGTCGGTAACGTTCGGATCAACACGCCCGACCGTCCATCGCCCATTTTCGCGGATGAATTGCGTGCCAAAGCGCTGCGGCTGACCGCGCGCCAACAATGACCGGTCCCATGCGGCGGCGATAATCGACCATGCGCGCGGATCACCCAGGTTCGCCGCGCGACGGGCAAGCAGACGCGCTAGCTCCCAGTGCGCTGGTTCTTCGCCGTAGAGCATCACCAGCGATGCGTGGTAGAAGTCGTGCGAGCTCTGGAGTTTCCCCTGCGCGTACAGAGTTGCCACGCGAGCACGGCGCTGCCGACCGCGCCGAGCGCGGTCCTCCGCGTCAGCGTCGAGGTCGATGATCTGTTCCTCCGCTAGTCGTTCCAGCTCAGCGCTGACCTCGTCGGGCATGTGTGCGTCCATAGTGCGCTCCTGTGACCTGCACGATTATTATACCACTTTACCGTTGACGAGTGGCGAGTGATGAGTGGCGAGTGATGAGTGACGAGTGATGAGTGACGAGTGATGAGTGGCGAGTGATGAGTGGCGAGTGATGAGTGACGAGTGATGAGTGACGAGTGATGAGTGATAGGGAGACTTGTGTGCTTGTGCGCCCGTTGTGTGCATGAGGCGTGAGGCGAGAGGCAAGGGGCGAGAGGGCGCGACAGCGCTGCAGTGGAAGATGAGGTGGGAGGGTTGCAGGTGTGGATCGTCAATAGAGACATTAGAGACATTGCACCGCAATCTCTCAAACACTGCAACCTTCCAACGCGCTGCTCGTTGCACACGGCGAGGTTGCGTAGCCATTTTGAGCGTTGCGATGCGCAACCTCCCCCTTCTCCCCTCGTGGGAGAAGGGGTCGGGGGGATGAGGGGGAAAAGGGCATCAGGACGCCCCAACTCTCTTCTCATGGGAGAAGGGGGCAGGGGGGATTAACACGCAAAACACACACGTATGTCCAAAAACCTGCCCCTCTGCGGATCGCCCCTACCCCTCGACCACTACCCCAACGCCTCAAGCAGCAAATCAGCCTCTTCCGGCGTAATCCGTCCCTCGGCGACCATGCGTAGGATAGCGGCGCGTTGCTCTTCGAGGGTCGCCTCAGATGGCTGCGTAGCAGCGTCGGATGGCGCGGCTTCCTCTGACGGCGCTGGCGCTCCTTCGACAGCAGCAGGCGCGGGTTTGCCGGTAACCTGCTCCACATCAATCCGAACTGTTGCGCCGGTCGCTGCTTCGGGCGGACGCGGTGGTTCAGGCGGGCGCGGCGGTGGCGGCGGCGCCGGTGGTCGCGTTCGTGGAATGCCCAGGCTCTCAAGCGCGCGCTCCACCGCTTCGAGTGCGCCGACAATCCCAGCCTGCGCGGCAGCGGCAGCTTCGCGTTTCAACCGTTCCAGCCGCTCCTCGTCGAATCGCCACTCGCGATCATTGATACGCACGCGCACTTCGCGGGGACGCCCTTCGCGTTGTGCAGTTTCGCGGGCGCGTTCAGCCGCTTCGCGCATCTCGCGCTCGATCCGCTGGCGCAGGCGTTCGGCTCTGCGCTGCGAGCGGCGCGCCCATTCATCGCTGCGCCCGCCTATCTCCCGGCTAAACTCTTCCGCCCAGCGGATCATCTCTCGACCGAAATGCTCGCCCCAGCGACCCATTTCCTCGGCAAACCGTTCTGCCCAGCGCCCGATATCATCCTCGGGCGCTCGTCTGGCGCCAGTCGATCGAGGGGCGCCTTCGCTCATAGAGCTGCTGCTGCGCGGCGTTGGTCCGCGCAGCGCCAGATTACCGCCGATGAGCAATTCGAGCAGCGCTGCACCCTCGCCGTACACTGCGCTGAACATCCCGCTGCCAGCGGCCACGCCAGGACCGCGCACTGATCCTCCGACAGTCGCTCGCACGGTCAGACTGGCGTCGGACGGCAGTTCGACTCGCGCATCGCCGCCGACATTCAGTCTGGTGACACTATCGGGAGCGAAGCGCATCGCCAGGGTCAGATCACCGCCGATATGCCCAATATGGGTGGCATTCGTCACATTGCGCAGCAACAGGTCGCTGCCGATACTGCCAGCTCTCAGTGCGCCGCCGATATCGATAAATGTCGCATCGCCGCCGATGCTGCCGATGCTGAGATCGCCGCTGATCGCGCGCATGTCCGCGTCGCCGCCAACCGAACCAAGCCTCACGCTGCGCACCTGATCGATCCGCACATCTCCGCCGACGCTCCCCCCTTCGATGGCAGCGCGGTCGCTCCGCCGCAAACGCAGATCGCCTTCCAGATCGCGGAACCGGATAACCTCCGCAACGCCGCTGGCGTGCAGCGATCCGGCAACTGTGCCGACCATGAGGCTTTGCACTTCATCAGCGCTGACGTCGCCAGTGACATCGTTGAGCGTCACTGCGCCCGACTGGTTGATCTGCACATCGCCATCTATGGATGCGGTGACTCGCAGACTGCCGACCCGTTCGACCAGCGCATCGCCGGCAATACGTTCGAACAGCGCCTCGCCGCGCACATCTGCCATGCGCAGATCGCCCTCGACAAACTGCGCTTCGAGCGAGCCGACGCTGCTGACCGTCAGATCGCCCTCGACTCGACGCACAGCGACGGCTTCGTCCACTGCCGCCGCCTGCACGTTTCCCTCTACCCTGGCGACGCTCAACGCTGCGGCGCGGTTGACAACAAGATCGCCTTCAACATCGCCGAGTGTCACCGTTCCGCTGACACCTTCGATCCGCACGTCGTCTTTGGCGGAATCGAGGGTGAACGACGCAATCCCAGTTACAAGAACGGCGTCCTCAACGGTTCCGCCAGAAACGGTGGCGGTCGTAGGCGCGCGCAGACGGAGATCGCCCTCGATCTCGCCCAGGATCACGACTCCCTGCTCATCGTGTTCTAGGGCAATCTCGCGCTCTTCGTCGGTCCAGACCTCAACTACGCCGGGCTCGCCCGGCTCGATGCGCAGTGCGCCAGCGCAACGGTCAAAACGGATGCGCGGCGCATCACCAACGGATATTTGTCTGGCTGGCATTCCTGTGCTCCTATTCTACGAAAATCTCGATACGCTCCCCTTCTTCGAGATCCTGCAACTCGAAGATCCGTCCTGGCGTATCGCGCTCAATGGCGCGCAGCACGTCGTCGTTCGTCACGCTGGCATCGCGCGGAAAGAGGCGCGCTCCCAGTTTGAGACCGACGCTTACCAGGCTGGCGGGGATCGTGACATTGATCTTCTGCCGACGCGAGTGAAGATCGGTGACCACCACGCGCAGCGAGCGGGCGCGCGCCTCGACGCGGGTGCGCGCTCTGTGGTCGGTAATAGCTTCGAGGAGGCGAGCGCCTTCTTCGGCAGAGATCTGACCCTGTTCAATCATCCGCAGAATGCGCAGACGATCATCGGTCGTCGTCATACGATGCTCCTTACGATCTCAGCAGCCGCAGCGCCTCTTCGACCGAAATCTCCTTCGCTGCCAGGCGGTCGAGAATGGCGCGCCGGTCGGGTCGTGCGTCTTCCGCTGGCGGACCGTACCCAAGCGCAGCGACGATATCATCGAGGCGGCTGCGCGCCGTGTTATAGGCGACTTTGAGGTCGCTGGCAACACCGTTGATATTGCCGCGGTTCTTAACGAGCAACTCGACGAACTCCAGTTGCTCGCGCGACAGGCGCCCCAGGCGACCGAGCGCGAAGCGTCCTTCGATCGCAGTGTGGCATGCGTCGCACTCCAGGCGGGTGACGTGCAACGCCTCACCGCAGACCGGGCATGTCGTGAGGAGCGGGTTCATGGATGGCATCTCCTGTGTTCAGAGATCAGTGACGAGTGATGAGTGATGAGTGACGAGTGATGAGTGACGAGTGACGAGTGATGAGTGACGAGTGATGAGTGGTGAGTCTTAAGTGACAAGCATTGGCGACCGCCGAAACCATGCCGTTAGTGATTTCTCATCTCGGGGCTGCCTCCGAGTCTATCAAGTGTAGGCTGTTTAGGGTGTGAAACGGGTTTGCCGCGTCCTAACGCTTTTTTCCCCTCATCCCCCCGCCCCCTTCTTCCGCCCCCTTTCGCCCCTGCATGCGGGGGGTCAGGGGGAGAAGGGAGAGTTAGGGCGTCCTGTTGCCTGAAACAGACAATTAGCCCCGAGAATTGCCAGAAAAATCTATGCTTGTGAGCTGCCCACGCCTCCCTGTTTTGGGCGATTGCCAGATCATCCACCCCAACTGTGAACCCTCGCCGATTATGAGGCGCCAGCAGCGCGCGCCGGTGCGCCCCGCCGCGTGTCAGGAAGGCGTGCAACCAGCCAGTTGAGGGCGCGCTCTGCGAGTCGTGCAGGGCGACCGGCGGGGGCGGTACGCGCCTGCCGCGCCTTTCGCGCTTCGGACACTTCGGCGAGCATCGTCAGATACCGCTCGCGCGCCATGTCCACCGATTGCTCGAAGGTCAGCAGCATTGCGTCCACCTCCTTTCAATCTGACTGGCGCTTTATGTTGTTTCTATGGAAGATATTATCATGCTACCCGTAAAAAGTCAAGATAATTTGGTGATTTACATCAATGATATAGCGTTTTTTGCAGAGGTGTTGTCATCAGGTGCTGGCTGCGTTGCCGGTCTATTTGCAGAGGGCAGGTCATTGACAGAGTGGCAAGGCTTGTTTATAATAACACCAACCGGTTTACAAAATAAACTGATAAGGAAGCTGCTGACGGACCGCTATCTTCTTTTCGGTTGTGTTGTCCAGTAGGACCCGGCGTGTGCGCTGGCGCAATCGCAAGTTGTACAGGAAGTCTCGGATGTGATTGCTTGAGAGCCTGCTAGATGGCCACATATCCGGAGATGACAGCTATGCTCTGCCTGCGCCTGCTCTTCACCACGGTGCGCTGGGAGCTGATGCGCACATTCTACGAACGGGGGGGTGATGCAACGCCTCGTACTGCCGCAGATGATTTTCCTGATCTGGCTTGTCGTAAGCGGCCGCCTGCTTCTGCGGTAGAGAGGTTACGCAATGGAATATGTACTTATCCTGGCGCCTGCCACACTACTTGTGGCGTTTGTGGCATATTGGGTCTGGATGATACGATGTCGAAAGAAATAAGCGCATCGAGGATCAGAGTGATACAATGATGCCATTGTTATCTGATGCCGCATCGGCGCATGCTGTTGTGTCGCTTGCTGATGTGACGGTTCGAGTGCGTCACAGGGTGATTCTCGATCATTTGACGCTCACCATTCCATCAGGCGCTCTCGTGGGCGTCATTGGTCCGAACGGCGCAAGTAAAACGACTCTCTTCCGTCTCATTTTCTCTCTCCAGCCAATTGTTTCCGGTATTTACCGGTGCGCTTTTTGCGCTGATGATGCTCTTTCTGGGATATTTCCTGGGCATGCGGCGTTTCTACGCCCTGGCGCTGTTCTGTCTGCTGGTGGGTGGAGTTGCATCATCGACGATGGACTGGTATACCGCTCATCTGAGCGTCATTGGGTTGACGGGCGCGTGGCTGGTTGTGAGCGGCGGCGTGACGTTCTGGCACTATTGCCGCACGACGGAGAACCTGGAGGATGAGAAATGACGGATGCGCATCACTACCACGTTGAGACACTGGATCGCTTCATTCACGAACCGGCGCGACTGATGATTGTCGCGCTGCTCTACAGCGTGGATCGCGCCGACTTTCTGTATCTTCAACGCGAAACCGGGCTGACCAAGGGGAATCTCTCGGCGCAACTTGCGAAACTGGAGCGGGCCGGCTACGTCCGCATTGAGAAGACATTCCGCGGCAAAATGCCGCTGACGGTTTGCTCGCTGACGGCGGAAGGGCGGCAGGCGTTCGAGCAGTACCGCGCGCGCCTGCAACAGTTGATGGCAGCAACGCAGCAGCGTTCTTACGTCGTGTAGTGCGCGTTGATTTCAATATACTCTTTGCTGAAATCGCACGTCCAGACCGTTGTGTGCGCCGTGCCCAGCCCCAGGTCGAGCGTGATGAAGACCGGGTCCTGGCGCAGCAACGCCGAAGCTGCTGCCAGATCAGCATCGAGCGGCAGTCCGTTGGCGACCAACTGAAGCGGGGATGACGCTGGACCAAACCAGAGCGCCAGCCGGTCGGGGTTGATGGCGGCGCCGCTGTACCCGGCGGCGCACACAATGCGCCCCCAGTTCGGGTCACCGCCATGGATTGCGGTTTTCACCAGCGGCGAGCGCGCGATGGCGTTTGCCACCTGATGCGCCTGCTGCTCATCCTGCGCGCCGCTGACCGTAATTTCCACCAGGCGGGTGGCGCCTTCACCATCGCGCGCAATTTGTTTCGCCAGGTCGATGCACACCTCGGTGAGCGTTGTCGCAAATTCATCGAACGAAAGATTGCCTGGTGCAGCAGTCTCGCTTACCGGAACGCCTGACGCTCCCGATGCCAGGAGCAGGAGCGTATCATTGGTGCTGGTGTCGCCATCGACGCTGACGCGGTTGAAACTGCGGTCGGCGGCATAGCGCAGGGCGCGGTCGAGGATTGCGGGGGACGCCTGCGCATCGGTGGTCACGACCGCCAGCATCGTCGCCATGCTGGGGTGGATCATCCCGGCGCCTTTGCACATTCCAGCAATCGTGACAGTCTTCCCGGCGACGGAAATGGTGCGCGCGGCAACCTTCGGGCGGGTATCGGTGGTCATGATCGCGCGCGCAGCGGCGCCTGCCCCCTGGTGCGCGGTCGGTCCGGTCAGGGCGGCGATCCCCTGCGCGACCTTT
Source organism: Roseiflexus sp. (assembly GCA_025062325.1). Lineage (GTDB taxonomy): Bacteria > Chloroflexota > Chloroflexia > Chloroflexales > Roseiflexaceae > Roseiflexus. The sequence goes on along the minus strand of JANXAL010000126.1, from coordinate 13,267 downwards.
GTCATGTCGAGTTGTCTGCCAATCACCCCGGTCGAAAGCACCAGCACCTGATCGGCGCGGCATCCGAGGCGTTCGGCGGTCATCTCCGCCATTGCGCGGCAGTTGGCGGCGCCCTGCGGTCCGGTGCAGGCATTGGCGTTGCCCGCATTGATCACAACAGCGCGGATAGACCCGGCATTCGTCGCCAGCACGTGCTGATCGTAGATCACCGGCGCTGCCTTGACCCGATTGGTCGTAAAGAGACCGGCAGCACTGCACGGCGCGTCTGCCGTGATCAACGCCATGTCGAGCGCGCCGTTCGGTTTCAAGCCGCAGGCGGTCGCCGTCGCCGTGAAACCTGGGGCGAGGGAGAAGGTGTCTGCCTTAGTCATATAACCCCTATCGCCCCTCCAGCAGCGCCTGCACTTTCACCGGCAACCCGAAAATCTTGATGAATCCCTCGGCGTCCTTCTGGTTGTAACTGTCGCTCATGGTGAAACTGGCGATGTCTGGGTTATAGAGGCTCTTCGCGGCGCGTCGCCCGACGAGCGTAGCGTTCCCCTTGTACAGCTTCAGGCGCGCCTCTCCGGTGACGTTGCGCTGGGTCACGCGCACAAAGGCGTCCAGCGCTTCGCGCAGCGGCGTATACCACTGCCCGTAGTAGACCAGTTCGGCGTAGCGATGGGCGATCACATCCTTGTAGTGCAGCGTGTCGCGGTCGAGCGTCAATTGTTCGAGACCCTGGTGCGCCACTCGCAGGATCGTGCCGCCAGGAGTCTCGTACACGCCGTGGCTCTTCATGCCAACGAGCCGGTTTTCGACCAGATCAACGCGCCCGATGCCGTGTTTCGCGCCGATGTCGTTCAGCGTCAGCAGCAGATCGACTGGTCCCAGACGCTCGCCATTGACGCTCACCGGCACGCCCTGCTCGAACCCGACGGTCACATACTCTGGCTCGTCCGGCGCCGCTTCGGGCGCAGTCGTCAGGGTATACATCGCCTCTTCCGGCTCCTGCCATGGGTCTTCGAGCGGACCGCCCTCGTGCGACATGTGCCAGATATTGCGGTCGCGGCTGTAGATTGATTTGAGCGTCGCGGTCACCGGGACGTTATGCTCGGCGGCGTACTCGAGCGCATCTTCACGGCTGCGGATATTCCACTCGCGCCAGGGAGCGATGACTTTGAGATGGGGCGCAAATGCCATGTACGTCAGTTCGAAGCGCACCTGGTCATTTCCCTTGCCGGTACACCCATGCGCCAGTGCGTCGGCGCCCTCCTGGAGCGCAATTTCCACCTGGCGGCGAGCAATCAGCGGGCGCGCCACCGATGTGCCGAGCAGGTAGGAGCGTTCATAGACCGCGCCGGATTGGAGCAACGGAAAGAGAAAATCGCGCACAAACTCTTCGCGCAGGTCCTCGATGTAACATTTCGATGCGCCAGTGGCAATTGCTTTCTCCTCCAGCCCGCTCAGCTCATCCTCCTGACCAATATTCGCGCAAAAGCAAATGACTTCTGGATTGCCATAGTTCTGTTTGAGCCACGGCACAATAATGCTGGTGTCGAGACCGCCGGAGTACGCCAGAACGACTTTCTTGACTCTGGTGCTCATGATAGTTCCTCATTCGGTGTGTGAAGTGACCGCTGTGTTATTTTCGACCGTCATGGTCAGGCGGTAGTGTTCCTGTAAGGAACGGACGCGCAGTTCCTTCTGGCGCAGCGCCTTGATCGCGCTGACCGTCGCCGCCGCGCCGGTGAGGGTCGTCACCAGCATGACCCCGTAGCGAATGGCTGCCGACCGCAGCGCCTGACCATCGGCATAGGCGCGCGATCCCAGCGGGGTGCTGATCACCAGCCCCACCTTGCCCGACGCAATCAGATCGACGGTGTGGGGTGAGCCTTCGGAGACCTTGTTGACGACAATCGCGGGCAGGCCGAGCTGGTGGAGCCATGCTGCTGTGCCGCGCGTGGCATAGATCGTAAAGCCAAGTTTCACCAGGTCGCGTGCGATGCGCCCGATTGCGCCCTTGTCGTAGTCGTTGACGGTCAGCAGCGCGCCGCCGCTGGTAGGAATACGCTGGTTGGCGCCCATCTCGGCTTTGGCGAAGGCGTGCCCAAACGTCGAAGCATGCCCCATCACCTCGCCGGTCGAGCGCATTTCTGGGCTGAGGAAGACTGCTGCCCCGGGAAACTTGTCAAACGGCAGAACGGCTTCCTTGACGAAGAAGCCATTGAGTGGCGGTTCGCGCGTAAACCCTAGTTCGGCCAGGGTCTTGCCAGCCGCCGCTTGCGCTGCAATCCGCGCCAGCGGGACGCCGGTGGCTTTGGCGACGAATGGCACAGTGCGCGAGGCGCGCGGGTTGACTTCGAGGACGTATACTTCGTCATCCTTGATGGCGAACTGAATGTTCATCAGTCCCTTGACACGCAGCGCCTGGCCAATGCGAATTGTCTCGTCGCGGATGATTGAGAGGTGGTACGCGCTGACCTTATACGGCGGCATAACCATCGCGGAGTCGCCGGAGTGGACGCCAGCCTCCTCGACATGCTCCATAATGCCGCCGATCACGATGTTCTCGCCGTCACCGACGGCATCGACGTCGAGCTCGAAGGCATCCTCCAGGTAACGGTCGATCAACACCGGTTGACCGGCGCTGATCTGCGTCGCCTCGTGGAGGTACTGCGCCAGCCCTTCATCATCGTAAGCAATTGCCATAGCGCGTCCGCCGAGCACATAACTGGGACGCACGAGCACAGGGTAGCCGATCCGCTGCGCCACCCGCCGGGCAGACTGGAGATCGGCAGCCATGCCGCTCTCCGGTTGCATAATGTCAAGTTGTCGCAGCAATTCACTGAAGCGCCCGCGATCCTCCGCCAGGTCGATTGAGTCCTGCGATGTGCCCCAGATTGGCACGCCAGCCGCCGCCAGCCCCTTCGCCAGATTGAGCGGCGTCTGCCCGCCGAACTGCACCAGCATCGGCACAGGCGTTCCTGTTTCGCTGTTCCGCATCCCCGACTCGTTCTCCCAGACATTAAGCACGTCTTCAAGGGTCAGCGGCTCGAAGTAGAGGCGGTCGCTAGTGTCGTAGTCGGTCGAGACGGTCTCTGGGTTGCAGTTGACCATGATCGTCTCGTAGCCGAGATCACGCAGCGCAAAACTGGCGTGGACGCAGCAGTAGTCGAATTCAAGCCCCTGCCCGATGCGGTTGGGTCCGCCGCCGAGAATAATCACCTTGGGTCGATCGGTCACTGCTGACTCATCAGATGTCGCATACGTGCTATAAAGGTACGGAGTATAGGCTTCAAACTCGGCGGCGCAGGTATCGATCCGATGGTAGACCGGCAGAATGCCGAGCGCCTTGCGATATGCTCGCACATCCATTTCAGTTGGAACGTAGGGCGCGCCATTGCGGACGGTTGGTTGCAGAATGAGCGCGATCTGGGCGTCGGAAAAGCCGTTTTCCTTTGCCTCGCGCAGCAGATCGGCGGGGAGCGTTTCGAGCGTATAGCGCGCAAGCGCCGCCTCGAGGTCGATAATTGTGCGCATCTGCGCCACGAACCACGGATCATAGCCGGTCAGCGCTGCAATCCGCTCGATGTCCCATCCGGCGCGCAGGGCGTTAGCGACGTGAAAGAGGCGCTGCGCGGTTGGAATGCGCAGATCGTTGTCCGATGGCTCTGGTGTCGTCTCGGGACTCAGGCGCTTCCCGGCAAACGCGCCGAACCCGACAGCGCCGATCTCAAGCCCGCGGATGGCTTTCTGCAGCGCCTCGTTGAACGTTGCACCAATCGCCATGACTTCACCAACGCTCTTCATCTGCGGTCCGAGGGTCGGATCGACGCCGGGGAACTTTTCAAACGCCCAGCGCGGGATTTTGACCACCACATAGTCTAGGCTTGGCTCGAACGACGCCGGGGTGACGCGGGTGATGTCGTTTGGAATTTCATCGAGGGTATAGCCAACGGCGAGCAGCGCCGCGATCTTGGCGATTGGGAAGCCGGTCGCTTTGGACGCCAGGGCCGACGAACGGCTGACGCGCGGGTTCATCTCGATCACGAGCGGCGTGCCGTCGCGCGGGTTGACGGCGAACTGAATGTTCGATCCGCCAGTCTCAACGCCCACGGTGCGGATGACGATCTTCGCCATTTCGCGGAGCCGCTGATACTCGCGGTCGGTGAGAGTCATCGCGGGCGCAATGGTGATCGAGTCGCCGGTGTGGACGCCCATGGGGTCGAGGTTTTCAATCGAGCAGACGACCACAAAGTTGTCCATCCGGTCGCGCATCACCTCGAGTTCGTACTCTTTCCAGCCGAGGACTGACTGTTCGATGAGCACCTGCGTCACGGGCGAGGTGCGCAGGCCACGATCCGCAATGTCGCGCAATTGCGATTCATTATAGGCTATGCCGCCCCCGCTGCCACCGAGAGTGAACGACGGGCGCACTAGCACAGGGTATCCGATTCGCGCCGCCACTTCCAGCGCTTGATCGACAGTCGTAACCGTTTCGCCGAGCGGCACGCGCAATCCGGCGTCGAGCATAGCGCGCTTGAACAGTTCGCGATCCTCGGCAAGCGCAATTGCTCGAGGCGATGCGCCAATCAGTTGCACGCCGTAGCGGTCGAGCACGCCATTCTCTGCTAGCTTCATCGCCAGGTTGAGTCCGGTCTGCCCGCCAACGGTTGGAAGGAGGGCATCGGGCCGTTCACGTTCGATGATCTTTTCGACGATCTCCGGGGTCAGCGGTTCGATATAGGTGGCATCCGCCATCTGCGGGTCGGTCATGATCGTTGCCGGGTTGGAATTGACGAGCACGACGCGAAACCCTTCCCGGCGCAGCGCCTTGCATGCCTGAACGCCAGAATAATCGAACTCGCATGCCTGACCAATAACAATCGGACCGGAGCCGATAATCAGAATCGAATGAATATCAGTTCGTCGCGGCATTATGGTGTATCTCTCTGCTGTTTTCTGTTAGGTCGGGAGACGTTGCGGTGCAACTTCTCTGCTTGTGCACCTCTTGCCTCTTGCCTTACCCATCCCGCTCTTGCGACGAGGTCAACGCATCAATGACATCGAGCACATCGCAGGACGCACTGTCCAGGTCGCCTATGATCCGCGCTAGATGCGCTGGCAGGTTCACGTTGCTGAAGCGGCGCGCTAGAAGAGCGACGCCACGCAGATTGTTGAGCGGCGTCAGCAGATCGTGGCGGTACATGCGCAGCGCTTGGTCGCTCAACCCGCCGACTGCACGCGCGACTTCGCAGCGGTCGATGCCTTCGGCGACCAATGTATCGAGTCGCGCCATTGAGTCGCGCAGCACATCGATCAATTCCCCAAATCGCCCTTCCGCAAGCGATGCTGTCTGATCCGCGCTCAACCGGCTCAGTTCATCAATCGCACGGCGCAAAGCGTCGAGCGGTGCGGCAAGTTCCGCCTGCATGATCCGAATGCGCTCTTCCGGCGGACGCTGGTAGAACGGGCGCAGGCGCTGATAGAGCGACATAGCGCTTCTCCCCCGATTTGGCTCTTAACCGTTCGATGTTGAACGCCGGTTTCGCACCTGTGCCATCAGTTCAACGAACTGGCGAAACAGGTAGCGCGCATCATGCGGTCCCGGCGCAGCTTCGGGATGGTACTGCACGCTAAAGGCGAAGTGGTCTGGCGCACGCAAACCCTCGACGCACCTATCATTCAGATTGATATGCGTGATCTCAACCCCCTCTGGCAACGACGACTCATCGACCGCAAAGCCGTGGTTATGACTGGAAATCTCCACCCGACCCGTGTCGTTGAAACGCACCGGCTGATTGCCGCCGCGATGACCGAAGTGCAGTTTATAGGTTTTGCCGCCGAGCGCCAGACCCAGGATCTGATGCCCTAGGCAAATGCCGAACAACGGCGTTTTGCCTAGCAGATCGCGTACTGCCTGGACGGCATACGTCACTGCTGCCGGATCGCCTGGTCCATTCGAGAGGAACACGCCATCGGGTTCGAGCGCCAGCACCTCTGAAGCGGGCGTGGTAGCCGGTACGACGGTAATGCGGCAGCCATGCTCCGCCAGCAGGCGCAGGATGTTGCGCTTAATCCCAAAGTCGTAAGCGACTACATGGAACGTTGGTTCACCGCGTTGCGCCGGCGTTTCGCCACGACCCCACTCCCCCGGATTGCCTTCAACCCAATGGTACGGTTCGGCGCAGGTCACATATGGCACCAGGTCGAGACCATTCATCGAGGGCGCAGCGCGTGCAGCGGCGATCAGGCGGTCTGGTTCCGGATTTTGCGACGATATGACGGCGCGCATGGCGCCCTGAGTGCGGATATGGCGCACCAGCGCGCGAGTGTCGACTCCAGTCATCGCCACCACGCCGTGCTCTGCCAGGTACTCGTGGAGTGACTGTGCAGCGCGCCAGTTGGACACATACGGGCTAGCAGCGCGCACCACAAAACCGGCTACCCAGGGATGATGACTCTCTTCGTCCTCACGGTTGACGCCGGTATTGCCGATGTGCGGCGCTGTCATCACCACGATCTGACCGTAGTAAGACGGGTCGGTCAGCACTTCCTGGTAGCCGGTCATCGAGGTGTTGAACACGACCTCGCCAGCGCGCTCGCCGATCGCCCCCAGCGCATACCCGTGCCAGATCGTGCCGTCCTCCAGCGCCAGCATCGCGCGTGTGCGTTGTTTCATGCCAGACCTCCAAGGACATCCTCTCACGCAGCGCCCCATACAGGCGTTGCAATGCAACGTCTATACGGGGCGCCCTCAAAATTCAATCACCATCGCTGTCTCGTCGCATGCATGCTGGAGCGGGCACATCGCGCAATCGCGCCAGACTTTCTCGGGGAAATCCTCTTTCGCGGTGACCCGAAAACCCAATCTCTCGAAGAACGGCACAGCGCGTGTGAGCGCAAACACCTTTGGAAATCCGCGACGCCGCGCCTCGTCAACCAATCCGCGCACAATCGCCTGCCCGATGCCCAGCCCCCGATACTCAGGCACAACGGCCAGTGAACGGACCTCGACCAGCGTCGGACTCATCTGGACTAGCGAGCCGATCCCTGCGATATTCCCATCCACCTCTGCAACCAGCCATGACGACAGCGTGGCGCGAATGTTATCAACGCTACGCGGCAGCAGGTGTCCTTGGCGTGCGTTCTCAGCGACAATTGCGGCGATAGCATCCACGTCCTCCTCTTCAGCGCGGCGCACGATGATGTCTGGCGCGCGCGGCGGGACGACAAAGATCTGCGACTCGCAGACGTGTACGGTCATTCGTGTGGATCCCTTTCTGCAACGATGATGGTTCCGTGTTCAAGCATGCCTTCCAGATTGGTAATGCGCGCCGCACGAACGCCCGCATTGAGCGCTGTAAGCGCCGCGCGCACCTTGGGAATCATTCCGCCGCTGATCGTTCCGTCAGCAATCAGATCTTCGATTTCGCTGCGCGTAAGCTGGTGCATCACATCGCCGTGAACCAGCACTCCAGGCACATTGGTGACAAACACAACCTCGTCCACGCCGAGCGCAGCGGCGACTGCGCCAGCCGCCTCATCGGCGTTCACATTGTATGGCCCGTCGGGTCCCAGGGCAATAGGCGCGATGACAGGGATGACGCCACTGGCAAGCAGTTCATGCAACACTTCGCTGCGCACGGCGGTTGGTCGTCCCACGCGCCCGAGATCGCCTGCCGGATGTTCTTGCTTCACTACGCGGATCAATCCGCGATCCACGCCGGAGATGCCGATCGCATCAGCGCCAGCGGCGATGAGCGCCGCGACCAGTCGTGTGCTGACGCTGCCGCACAACACCATTTCTGCAGCAGTTAGCGCAATTGCGTCAGTATAGCGCAGCCCGCCGACAAACCGCGGCGTACTGCCAAGCGTTTCCTGCAAAAGGCCTATTTCTTTGCCGCCGCCGTGCACCAGTGTTGGGTATGGGCGCATTGCCGCTACGATGCGCGCCAGCTCAGCAACGAACGCTGCATCGTCGAGTTCGTTGCCGCCGACTTTGATTACCAGCGTTGGTTGACGACCTGCCAGATCTGTCATCTCCTCTCTCCTGGAGAACAGGAACCAAAAGGTTAGGGGTTAGTTCGATTGTCCTAACCTTCCACCTTCCCACCTTCAACCCCTGGCGCCTTCGTGCCTCTGTGTGATCAGAACGTTCAACACTTAAGTTCGACTCCTGCCTCTCGCCTGCCGCCTGTGGATGAGGCGTCGCCTCGTCCCCACCTTCAACGGCGCCTACACCAGCCCGGTTGTCTCTTCCAGCCCAAACATCAGGTTCATATTCTGGATCGCCTGACCGGCAGCGCCTTTGACCATGTTGTCTTCACTGGAGACGACGATGAGCAATCCGGGGCGCGCCAGGGTCAGCGAGATGGCGCAGACGTTGGTGTGTGTCGTGTGCCCTATGGTTGCTAGCGCGCCTGCTGGCAGCACCCGCACGAACGGTTCGTCAGCGTACTGCTCGCAGTACACTGCACGCACCCGATCTTCGCTCCAGTCGTCCGGGATGCGCAGGTAGATCGTGCTCAGGATGCCGCGGCTCACCGGCAGCAACTGCGGGGTGAATACAATCTCCGGCGTGATGCCGCATGCAATCCGTTGCGCCTCCTGGAGCATTTCGCCGACATGCCGGTGAACTTGCCCGATATTGTACGGCGTAAGATTCTCGTTCACTTCGACGAAGTGCGTATTTTGCTTCGGCGCACGTCCCGCGCCCGACACCCCCGACTTGGCATCAACGATGATCAGCGGATCGGTCAGGGCGCCAGCCTTGAGGAGCGGCGCAACACCCAGCAACACGCTAGTCGGGTAGCAGCCGGGGTTGGCGATCAGCATCGCGCCGCGCAGCGCCTCGCGGTTGAGTTCCGGCAAGCCGTAGGGCGCTGGCAGCAACTCAGGCGCCGGATGGTCGTGCCCATACCAGCGCCGATAGGCTTCGGGCGTGGTCAATCGAAAATCGGCGGAGAAATCAATCACGCGCACGCCTGCTGCGCGCGCGCGTCGCGCCATCTTTCCTGCAGCGCCGTGCGGCAGGGCTAGGAACACCACATCGACATCGCCGAGCGGCGCGTCATCAGGCGCAATCAATGGCGCATCGAGCGGACCAGGAATGACCTCAGCGAGCGATGCCCCAGCCGCTGACTCCGAGGCCGTGAACACAATGCGCACCTCCGGGTGGCGTCGCAGCCAGCGCAGCAGTTCATACCCCGCATAACCGGTTGCACCAAAGATGCCGACGCGGATCATGCGCCCTCCAAAGAAAAGCCCTTCGGACCGTTGCCGTGTCCGAAGGGTGTATCATCACGCTGACGCTTCTCTTGCCCGAGGCACTCGTGCTGCGCACGCGCGGCTACCCCTCCAGACCGGTGCGACCCGGGCGACGGAAGCGACGCGATGTGCGCAGAATTTCAGGCATCTGATTCATAGCAGATGTAATCATAGCGCCGATTATCCTGATTGTCAAGTGATGGTTGATGAGGAAATCGCGCAACTAGGTTGAGCGACGCGCCAGACGTATGTGCTACACTGTGCCTGGTCCAGAATCACTAGGAGGCATCCTATGAGCGCTATCTACAATTTCAATGCTGGTCCGGCGATCCTTCCCGCGCCTGTGCTGGAGCGTGCGCAGCGCGAGCTGCGCGATTACCAGGGTCGTGGAATGTCCATCCTCGAAATGAGCCACCGTTCGCCAGAGTACGAAGCGATCAACGCCGAAGCCGCAGAACGCCTCAGGCGTCTCCTCGGCATTGGCGAGGAGTATCACGTGCTCTTCCTGCAGGGCGGCGCCAGTATGCAGTTCGCCATGCTGCCGCTCAATTTCTTGCCGTCAGGTGCATCGGCGGATTACGTGCTTACCGGTGCGTGGGCGGAAAAGGCGTATGAGGAAGCATTGCGCATCGGTCAGGCGCGGGTGGCTGCCAGCACTGCCGAGTCTGGCTATCGCCGCATGCCGTCCCAGTCGGATCTGACGCTCGACCCAAGCGCAGCGTATGTGCATATCACCAGCAATGAGACGATCCAGGGCGTGCAGTGGCACACCTGGCCCGATGTTGGAGACGTGCCGCTGGTGGCCGATATGAGCAGCGACATCCTTTCGCGTCCGCTCGAGATGCAGCGGTTCGCGCTCATTTATGCTGGCGCCCAGAAGAATCTGGGCCCTGCTGGCGTAACAATTGTGGTCATTCGTGATGCTTTCCTCCAGCGCGCATCGGCGAATCTGCCGGTGATGCTGCGCTATGCGACGCACGTGAAGAACCGCTCACTCTACAATACGCCGCCGGTGTTTGCGGTGTATATGGTGAACCTGGTGCTCGAATGGATTGAGCAACAAGGCGGACTCGCAGCTATGGATGAGCGCAATCGGCGCAAGGCGGCAACGCTCTACCGGGTCATCGACGAGAGCGGCGGATTCTATCGTGGGCACGCTGCGCCCGATCATCGCTCGCTCATGAATGTCACCTTCCGCTTGCCGGACGAAACGCTGGAGAAGCGGTTCGTCGCCGAAGCGACAGCACAGGGGATGGTAGGTCTGGCAGGGCATCGATCGGTCGGTGGCATTCGCGCGTCGATCTATAACGCGATGGGACAGGAGGGGTGTGATGCGCTGGCGGCGTTTATGACCGAGTTCATGCGCCGGTATGGCTAGCGAAGGTGATGACCATATCGCTCCCTGCCGACTGCGTTGATCGCGTCTGTTCATTCTGTCTCGCAGTTCCACAAGCGGAGATTTTTCGAGCGAGCCCTCGCGTCAGATATCCGCTTTGGACATTCGGAGGCCCCAGTTTCCCTTTCAGGGGAAGCTCACAAGGGTAGATCTTCTCCGGCGAGCCCTTACGTTGGAATGTTTGCTCTGGGCATCAGGACGCCCTCTCCCCCTTCTCTCCCTAACCCTCTGCATGCGGGGGCGCAGGGAGGTGGGAGAAGCTCACAAGGGTAGATTTCTCGGTAAGCCCTTCCATTGCATCGCCCGTTTTGGGCGTCAGGATGTACAACCACCCTTTCCCCCCGACCTCCCGCATGCGGAGGCGTGAAGGGAGAAGGGGTCGGGGGAATGAGGTGGAAAAGGGCGTCAGGATGCGGCAAATTCGCTTCGCACGTCAAAAAGCCTCCGCTTGAGAGGGGAAGAGAGGGCGAACGGGAGTCAGGACACGGAGAAAATGCTTCGCTCCCCACACAAAACTCCGCCCTTGAGACGTTCCGCACGTTTCGCGCTTACCGAATGGGACGTTTCGCAGGAATGCCGACGGCGCGCGGGTAGGCCGCAGGCGTAGGAGCGATTTTGGCGATGACTATCAGCGTCCGCGGTTCAACGCCGGGCAACGCTACTGGCTCGATGCTGACCAAATGCCCGCCGAGTCGCGCAATGGCCACGTGTGCGCGTGCGATCTCGTCGTCAACATTGCTCCCCTTGGGCGCCAGAACCCGTCCGCCAATGCGACATAGCGGAAGGCAATACTCTGCGAGCGTTGCAAGTTCTGCGACAGCGCGTGCGGTAACGACATCGTACTGTTCGCGGTGCTGCGGGTCGCGTCCCACAACCTCGGCGCGCGCTGTCACCACGGTCACGTCGTGCAGGTCGAGCGCGGCAACAATATGCTGAAGGAACGCTGCCTTCTTGCCGACACTTTCAACGAGGGTGACACGTAGTTCCGGGCGCAGGATCTTGAGCGGCAACCCTGGAAACCCCGCCCCGCTGCCGACATCGATCAGGCAGGAGGGCGCATCGCCCCAACTCAACGCACAGCGCAGCGAGTCGAGGAAATGGCGGACGACAATCTCGCGCTCGTCGGTGATCGATGTCAGATTGACGCGCGTATTCCAGGCGCGGAGTTCGACGCTGTAGCGCGCAAACTGCTCGATCTGACGCTGGTTGAGGTGCAGTCCCCATGATGTGGCAATCTTCAGCAGCTCGTCCATGGCCACAGTCGGCATTGATGCGTGCCCTAGACGATAAGCGTCAGTTAAGCTAGTCGAAGCCAGCGCCTGCCGCGGGATGGTTGGTGGGCAGTTGATGCACGTAATGGTGAGAAGGGCATGCCGGAAAGACGGGCGATTATCGATACAAGTGATGCGTCTCAATGTAGGTGACGACGGCGTCCGGCGTCTGGTAGCGGATGGGTCGGCCCTGAGCAACGCGCGTGCGCAGATCGGCGCTCGCAATGTCGAGGCGCGGACCATCGATCACGATCAGGCGTTCGGTCAGGCCGGGAAAAATCTTCAACAAATGGGACATATCACAAGAGACGCCAGGTCGGGAAACGCCGACGATATGCGCCAGTTCCAAGATACGCTGAACCTCGCGCCAGCGTGGCAGATCTGCTAGCGCGTCCATGCCAAGGATCAGATAAAGGTCATTGAATCCCTGCTCGTGAAGCAGTTGCAGCGTAACATATGTATAGGACGGACCAGGGCGATCAATCTCGATGCTAGAAACCTCGAAGAAGGGATTATCGGCGCACGCCAGGCGCGCCATAGCGAGGCGATGAGCGGGCGATGCCACGCTTCCGCCTGGTTTCAGCGGTTGCTCGCCTACCGGAATAATCAGAACGCGACTCAGGCGAAGAACGACACGCGCCTCCTCGGCAATCGCCAGGTGGCCAAAGTGGATTGGGTCGAACGAACCGCCAAGGATACCGGTGCGACCACTGATCATGACTAGTCAATCTCGTATTCAATTTCGGCGCCTTCCTGCAGCAGATTCCACACCAGCCACGAGAGCGCACGACGGTCGCGGCGATTGAGGTCAGCGACGTAGGGATAGATGAGTTCGCTGATATCCTGGCGACTTAGCAAATAGCAGCGACGGCCAAGATCGTAGTAGAGCCGCAATGCCAGCAAGTCGGCGTACTCGTACAACTCCTGTTCGGAGAGCATTTCACCAGATGTCGGTAAAAGGCGGCATTATTCCTATATGTCTTCTTCATTGTCGTGTCGGAGGCGGCGAGTGCGAAGGCGGCTCTGGTAGTAACCGGCCTCACGCGGGTCGTTGCGTGGCGCGTGACTGCGCGGCTCCTGTTCTGGTTGCGCTGCCCGGATCGCCGCATGCTCAGGTCCTCTTTCCGCCTCGGCGCTCATGGTAGTGTTGACCAACGTATCGCTAATGTACTCCAGCACATCGCGGATATCCTGATTATCCTCAAGGATGCTGTCAAACGGCAGGGCGACGCCAGAGACGGTCTTGACCGTCTGCCCAATCTCCTTCAGCGTGCGGTCAATCCCGCTCACCAGCGCGTGCATCACCGCCGCCAGCTCCTCGCGCTCCTGCACCGTCAGATTGGCGAAC
>JANXAL010000094.1 GCA_025062325.1 Roseiflexus sp. | reverse complement strand
GTGTTGCATTGCCCGCTTCAGGCAGCAGGGCGCCCTAACGTCCCCTTCTCCCCTTGTGGGAGAAGGGGGTGGAGGGATGAGGGGAAACAGGGCATCAGGACGCGGAAAATTTCCATCGTGCCCAAAAACTCTACCCTTGTGGGGGGCAGGGGATGAGGTGGAAACAGGGCGTCAGGGCGACGAAAACGCCCCTCGCACCCGAAAAACGCTACCCTCGAGCCCCTCCACCATATTTACGTTTTGAGCACCTTTATGGTAGGATGGAACGGCGGTGCAGGAGAGTTGCTCATGCTCAAACGATGGTTTCAACGTCGCAGACATCTCAATGATGCGCAACTCGGGCGCGAATACAAAGTTGATGATGTTATTGAACAGCGCTACGAGGTGCAGCAGGTGCGTCGCGGCTATATGGGGGTCGTCTACATTGTCTACGACCGCCAGCGTCGCCGCCGCGTCGTGTTGAAGACGTATCAGACAAAGTACCTCTGGGACGAGGCCGCTATCCGGCGCTTCAATGCTGAAGCGGAGCTCTGGATTCGTCTTGGCAGCCACCCTAATATTGTCTGCGCCTACGACATCCATACCTACATGGGGCGCCCCCATGTTGTCGCCGAATATGTCCACGGCGGTCCGCTCCGCGCGCTGATTGGGCGGCTTCAACCGCAAGAAGCAATCGACTACGGCATCCAGATCTGCCGCGGTATGCAGCACGCGGTTGATCGCCTGAACCTGGTGCACCGTGATCTCAAACCGGACAACATTATGATTTCGTTCGACGGACGCGCCAGGGTGACTGACTTTGGCCTGGCGAAAGTGCTGCGTCCCTGGCAAGCATCATTCGGCGTTGAGCATGCCGAACAACGAAACCGTGTTTCTCTGCGCGCCGCGTTTTCGACCTCCGGTTTGGGAGGCACGCTCCCCTACATGGCGCCCGAACTGTTCGATGGCGCGGCTGCCAGTATCTGGAGCGACATCTATGCATTCGGCGTCACCCTTTATGAGATGCTGGTCGGTCGCCTGCCATTTGATGCTCAGCGCGACGACGCTCTCATCCGGCTGATTCGCACAGCGCCGCCGCCTGATCCGCGTCGCCCGGCGCCCCACGTACCGCCGGACGCTGCGGAGATCGTGATGCGCTGCCTGGCAAAACGACCTGCTGAGCGGTTTCAGTCGTTTGTCGAACTTGAGGCGGCGCTGCAACACGTTCGGGAAGCGCTCGTTGGGTCCCCCTTTGTCGACGAGTCGCCGTTCGACAACCGTGATGAGGCAGAGCGCTGGAAAGAGCGCGGGTTGATGCACATGAATATGGGAGAGTACAAAGAAGCGATCCGTTGCTTCAGGCGCGCCGTCGAGCTTGACCAGGACCAACCGGATAGCTGGAACCTGATTGCGCGCTGTTCTCTCAAACTCTGGCTGTACCATGAGGCGTTGCAGGCCGTCGATGAGGGCTTGCGGCGCGCGGTAAGTCGCACCGAGTTTGCTCATCTGTATGGCGCCCGCGGCGACATTTTCGCGACGATGCAGAAGCCGGTCGAAGCGCTGGCGGCATACGATACAGCGCTTTCGTACACGCCGAGCGCGCCATCCTTGTGGCGCAGCAAGGGAGTGTTGCTGCAGCGCCTCGGAGAGATCGCGCAGGCTCAGGAGTGTCTGGAAAAGGCCATCCATCTTGACTCATCCGATGCCGTTGCGCATCGGCATCTCGGCGATCTGCTGTGCAGTCGAGGACGGTACAAAGCCGCAGTCGACTCCTACGCTGAGTCGCTCAAGCTCGATCCCCGTTCGGCGGATGGATGGGTAAAGTATGGGTCCTGCTTGCTGCGCCTGGCGCGAACGGAAGAAGCGCAGCATGCCTTCGAGAAGGCGCTACAGATTGACCCGGAAAACAGCGATGCGCTTGCGGGTCTGCGCCAGATAAAAAAGTAACAAAATTTTGATAGTCGATGTCAGGTTTCTGCTATAATCACACTAACGGTTATTGCCATCAACCCGGCGCGCTGGAAGGCGAACAACAACAGGAGGTTGTCGCCAGACGCGCTTTCCAACCATGTCGCAGCTAAGGAGATGCCAGCCGATGTCACGGCGTGTTGTTGTTACAGGAATGGGCGCTGTCAGTCCGTTGGGGCTTGATGTTCCATCGCTCTGGCAGGGCATCCGCGAAGCGCGAAGCGGTATCGGTCCGATTACTCTGTGTGACGCTTCGAATCTTGAGTCGCGCATCGCTGGCGAGGTGCGCGGCTTCGATCCGCTTAACTATATGGACCGCAAAGAGGTCCGCCGCAATGACCGTTTCATTCATCTGGCAGTTGCTGCCGCCACCGAGGCGTTACGCGCGGCTGAGTTAACCGTGACGCCGGAAAACGCTGACTCAATCGGTGTGATCATCGGTAGCGGGATTGGCGGGATAACAACTCTGGCAGAGGGGATGATCACGCTGCAGGAGCGCGGTCCATCGCGGATCAGCCCGTTTCTCGTGCCGGCCATGATCACGAACATGGCCGCCGGTCAGGTATCGATGATGTTCGGTCTGAAAGGGCCGAACTACTGCCCGACGTCCGCCTGTGCCAGCGGTGCGCACGCGATCGGGGAGGCAGCGGAGATTATTCGGCGCGGGTGGGCCTTGGCCATGGTTGCTGGCGGCAGCGAGGCGCCAATTACGCCGATCGGCATCGCCTCATTTGCCAGCGCTAAGGCCATTTCGACCCGCAATGATGATCCGGCTGGCGCATCGCGTCCGTTTGATGCAGAGCGCGATGGTTTCGTGTTGGCAGAGGGCGGCGCGATACTGGTGCTGGAAGATCTAGAGTTCGCCCGGGCGCGTGGCGCCCGCATTCTGGCTGAGCTGGTCGGCTACGGTCTCTCGGCGGATGCCTACCATATTACTCAGCCTGCGCCCGGCGGCGAGGGTGCGCTGCGCTCGATGCGCGCTGCACTGAAGCATGCCGGCCTTTCGCCTGACGACATCGATTATATCAATGCGCACGGCACCAGCACCCCAGCGGGCGACATCGCCGAAACAGAGGCGATCAAGCGTCTGCTTGGCGAACGCGCCTATCGCGTGCCGGTCAGTTCAAGCAAGTCACAGTTTGGGCATCTGCTCGGCGCTGCGGGTGCAATCGAGGCCATCGTCACCATTCTTGCCATTCAGGAAAATCTTCTCCCGCCGACGATCAACTACACCACGCCCGATCCGCAGTGCGATCTCGATTATGTGCCCAATGCGGCGCGTCCTGCCCGCATCGATGTGGCGCTGAGCAACTCATTCGGGTTTGGCGGTCATAATGTGTCGCTTATCTTCAAGCGTTATGAAGAAACCGCTTGATGAACTCTGTAAGCGCCTGAATGTCACATTCTCCGATCAGCGTCTGCTCCAGCAGGCGCTGACCCATAGCTCATTTCTCAATGAGCGCGTTGAGGAACGTCTCTCGTTTTCCAGCAATGAGCGCCTGGAGTTTCTAGGGGACGCGATTGTTAATTTTCTGGCGACCAAGCTCGTATTCGAGCGTTTTCCCGCTGCTGGCGAAGGGGATCTGACTGCCTGGCGCTCAGCGTTGATCAGGACGGAAACGCTTGCCAGTTTTGCCCGGCGGTACGAGCTTGGTTCGTATGTGCTACTGGCGCGCGGCGAGGAGTTGAGCGGCGCCCGGCAACGACCGGCGCTGCTGGCAGACGCCTTTGAAGCGGTGGTCGCGGCGATCTTTATCGATCAAGGGCTCGATGCGGTGCAGCAATTTCTCCTGCCGCTCTTTGAAGAGGCGCTAGCGACGCTGCAACAACGAGGGCTGCCAGTCGACTACAAGAGCAAACTGCAGGCGCGTATTCAAGCTGAGCGGGGGATCACGCCGCGCTACCGCATGGTAGAGCGAAGCGGTCCAGAGCATCAACCGGAGTTTACGTTCGAGGCGCTGGCTGGCGATGAATCGCTTGGCAGAGGACGCGGTTCGAGCAGGCAGGCGGCAGAGCAGGATGCGGCGCGTGTGGCGCTTGATCGTTTGGAGAATAGGGGTTAGGGGTTGTGAGAACCGAGAACGAATAGTGCAGAGTCTGACGTCTGATCCGTCTCAATCCGTGTGAGTCCGTGTTCGATCGCATGCCATGCTCACAGGGCGCACAATGCTCATTACTGGCGGCAGCGGGTTTCTGGGTTCGGCGCTGACAGATCTGGCGCGCACGCAGGGATGGAATGTTGTCGCAACATACCACTCCCGCAGACCGCCGACACAGGGTGTGCATTGGGAGGCGCTTGATCTGCGTGATGGAGCAGCGACTACAGCACTGATTGAGCGTTATGCGCCGGATATTGTCATTCACACGGCATATCGCCAGGAAGGGCCGGATATGGCGGCGATCACCGTCGATGGGGCTCGCGCTGTAGCTCAAGGCGCATATGCTGTGCGAGCACGCCTGATCCATCTGTCGAGCGATGTGGTGTTTGATGGAGAACGGATTGGCAGGTACTCCGAAGCGGACACGCCGCAGCCGGTGACGGCATACGGCGCTGCCAAGGCTGCAGCGGAACGCCTGGTCGCAGCCGCACATCCTGCGGCGTTGATCGTTCGTACATCGCTAATCTACGGAGGACCGGAGCGTCCCGGCAGGCACGAACAGTTCGTGCTCGACGTGATCGATGGGCGCGCAGAAGCGATCTTTTTTACCGATGAACTGCGCTGCCCGATCGAGGTCGGGGATCTGGCAGCGGCGTTGCTAGAGCTGGCGACGCTGAATCGCAGCGGCATCCTGCACGTGGCAGGTCCGGATATTGTCAGTCGCTATGAATTTGCCTGCATGGTCGCTCGTGCATTTGGACGCGACCCGGCGCGTGTACGCGGCGGTCCGAGTCCAGCGGCGCTGCGTCGTCCGCGCAACTGCGCGCTGGACAGCCGTATCGCACAAAGCGTGCTGACAACGCGAATCCGGGGAGTTCGGGAAGTGTTGGGTTGAGCGACGACATTGCAATCTCCAACGGGAACGATCAGGAACGATGAAAGTGAAAATGAACGAGGATGCGCACTGCATGGGGCGATGCTCCTCCGGTCTCGCTCCTCGGAAGATGAGGTAGTGCAATGAAACGAACGCCCGACTCGATCCGCCAGTTAGTGAGGGACTTGCAGGACGGCGACGAATTCAGCCGCGCACAGGCTTCCTTCGCTTTAGGCATGCTTGGTGAAGCGGCGGTTGCGCCGCTGATTGACCTGCTGCGTCACGAAGATCGCGATGTTCGCATGCGCGCGGCGTGGGCGCTTGGCGTGATCGGTCAGCCAGCATTGCCCGCACTGCTGGAACTCGCCGAGGGGGGTGACTCGGCGGTGCGGATCGAGGCTATCAGAATTCTGGGGGTGATTGGTGAAGGACGTGCGCTCAATGCGCTATTCCACGCACTGACTGATCCGGATCCGCGAGTGGCGCAGCGCGCCGCGATCGCATTGGGGCGCATCGGCGATACGCGCGCTTTCCATCCGCTGCTTACTGCGCTGCACCATCCCTCGCCGGATGTGCGCTTCGCCGCCTGCAATGCGCTGGCGCATATGAATGTCGTTGACGCACTCCCTGCGCTGCACGAGCGGGTAAAGGAAGATACCGGCCGCACCTCGTGGGGTGCGTTGGTGGCTGATGCGGCGCGGCGCGCCATTCAGGAAATCGAGGCGTCCAATCCTCGCGTCTCGACGGACCAATTCGCACGGGTGCGCAATGTGCTGCGACGATTGGAAGTGTGAGATACGGTCGGCTGCACCTGGGAAAGATGATACAGTGAGCAACGAAGCGTAAGGGCGGGTCTCAGACCTGCCCTTACGCCGTCCAGACTCGGGATGACGTTCAGGCGGCAGCATGCGCACCGGAGCGCATGCGGAAGCTTATTCATCAGACGATGGTCATCTGCGCCCTTCCCCCGAGTCACGCCGTTGACGTCTCTTAACCTTCATGGTAAGATACAGCAACCCTAGTTGCCCGCCCTTCACGCCCGTGCGATGGATGCAGAGCCGTTTTCTGCGAGGTTGTGCAGAGCATTCGTGCTATGCGCTTGCATTGCCGTACACACGGGTCGAAGCATCAATCTCGTTATGCAGGGGGTGATGCTGCAACGACAAGCGACAGCTCTTCTTGCGGATGTTCGGCAGACTCCTCTAGAGTGAAAGGACTGAACCACTATGCGTTCGATGCGTAACGTATGGCAGCGGAGCAGTGCATTGGCGCTGCTTCTCGTCCTGATCATCCCGGTCCTGGCGGCATGCGGCGGTCAGCAGCAGGCGGCGCCGCCCACCACAGCGCCAGCGCAACCGACAGCAGCGCCGACAACGGCGCCAGCGCAACCGACGGCAGCGCCGACGGCGCCACCGGCCGCACAACCGACGGCAGCGCCGACCGCGCCGCCAGCCGCGCAGCGCGGCGGACGCCTGAAGATCCTCTACTGGCAGGCAGTGACGACCCT
>JANXAL010000092.1 GCA_025062325.1 Roseiflexus sp. | reverse complement strand
CGATTCAGTTGTGAAGGTGCCGAGAGCGGGCGACAAAAAACCAGGCGGTCGCGCCGGGGGGCTGGACCGGCCTGGCGACAGCGGGTGGTCGGCCCCTGTCGCATCCTCCCTTGTCGCTAGCCGCTCACCTCGTGCGTCTCTCCAATGATCGAGACGTATATTTCAGCACAGAAAAGTATACTACGCAGCCTTGAACTTGTCAAGTCTGCTCGATTTGTCTTGCTTGACACCGCCACACCGTGGCGCTTGTGACGGGCAATACTATAGCACGATATTAAGAGTGTGTCAAGTCATGGCGGTGGTGCGCAGGGAATTCTGTAGATCAGGATTCGCACGAATTGCGTGCGGATCCGCGTGAGCTCAGTTGCATCCATGCGAATGCCGCGTTCCCTCTGACGCCTGTCGGTCTCTCGATACCCGTCGTCGACGCTAGATATCGGCTATAATGCATAGAGTTCCCACAACTTTCGCTCTGGGCGCCGCCCGCAACGAGCGCGCCATAAGATGGGTTTCGATCCATGGAAGCAACTCTATCGCATACGCTCCCTAATGGCATGCTTGTTCTCCTGCGTGAGGCGCGGAGCGCTCCGCTTGCAACGAGTTGGCTCTGGTATCGTGTCGGCGCACGTCATGAGTCACCAGGAGTCACCGGTGTGTCGCACTGGGTGGAGCATATGCTCTTCAAGGGGACGCCGCGCCTTCCCGGACGCGATCTCGACCGCCTGATTGCACGCAATGGCGGGACGTTCAACGGCTTTACGGCACACGATTTTACTGCCTTCTTTGAAACATTGCCTGCTGACCGGATTGATCTTGCGCTTCAGATCGAGTCCGATCGGATGATTAATGCACTGTTTGATGAAGAAGAGGTCGAGCATGAGCGCACGGTCATTCTGGCAGAGCGCGAGGGTCACGAAAATGACCCTGAGTGGTGGCTCAACGAAGCGGTCATGACCACTGCGTTTCAGGTCCATCCGTACCGCAACGAGGTAATCGGTTCACGTGACGATTTGCTGGCGCTGACGCGCGACCAACTTGTCTCATATTACCGGACGTTCTACCGTCCGAATAATGCGGTCCTCGTGATGGTCGGCGATTTTGATGCGCCCGCGCTAATGAACCGCGTCGAACACTATTTCGGCGACCTGCCGGCCGGACCGCCGCCGCCGTCTGTTTCATGGCGCGAACCAGAGCAGCAGGAGGAACGTCGTGTCGTAGTCCGTCGACCAGGACCGGCGCAATATGTGCATATTGCGTATCACGCAGTTGATTGCCGCAGTCCTGATTTCGCGCCGCTGCTGGTGCTTGATGCGGTGCTTTCAGGCGCCAAATCGCCTGCATTCGGCGGCGGTGCGCAGACAAACCGGAGCGCTCGGCTGTATCGTGCGCTGGTTGAGACACGCCTCGCTGCGTCCGCTTCCAGCAGTTTCCGACCTGCCCGTGATCCACATCTGTTCGAGTTTCACGCTACGGTGCAGGAAGGACATACTGCAGAGGAAGTGGAGCGTGCACTGCTGGCCGAAATTGCCACGCTCCAGGAAAGCGGTCCCCGACCTGACGAGATGACGAAGGTGGTCAAACAGATGCGCGCGCAGATCGCGTATGCGCAGGAGAGCGTCACGAACCAGGCGCTGATGCTTGGAATGTGGGAGA
Organism: Roseiflexus sp.; assembly: GCA_025062325.1. Classification (GTDB taxonomy): domain Bacteria; phylum Chloroflexota; class Chloroflexia; order Chloroflexales; family Roseiflexaceae; genus Roseiflexus. The sequence goes on along the minus strand of JANXAL010000092.1, from coordinate 17,619 downwards.
TGCTTGACCGCTATACCCGCGCCGATACGCTGCTCGATGAGATTGCGGCGGTTCAGGCGGAGGATGTGCGACGTGTCGCTCAGACATATCTGACAGAGCGTCGGAGAACCGTCGGATATTTTATTCCGCTCTAGCATGCTCCAGAATGGTGTGCTTATGACTATGTTTCCTTCCAATCGCGCCAGCACGATTGCTACCGCGGTCCGCCACACGCTGCCGAATGGCTTGGTGGCGCTGGTGCAGCGCAATCCGACAGCGCCGACGGTCAGCGTCTACGGTGAGGTACGCATTGGCGCGGTTCACGAACCTGCGGAAAAAAACGGTCTGGCTGCGTTTACGGGTGCAGCGTTGATCCGCGGCACCCAGCGACGCAGTTTTCAAGAGATTGTTGCCGTCACCGAAGCGGTTGGCGCAAGCGTCAACGCTGGCGGCGGTCTGCATTCGACCGGCTTTGCCGGACGGTCGTTGAGCGAGGATGTGGCGCTGATCCTCGACATTCTGGCGGATATGCTGCGCGCACCTGCCTTTCCTGACGAAGAAATCGAGCGTTTGCGCGGCCAGTTCCTGATGATGCTGCGCGAGAACGAGCAGGACACCTCGGTACGCGCCTCGCGCGCGCTACGGTCGCTGATGTTTCCGCCGACCCACCCCTATAGCCGCCTCAGCAGCGGCACAGTTGATACGATCTCAGCGTTGACGCGCGATGATCTGGTACGCTTCCACGCACTGTATCATCCGGCAGCTACGACTATTGCTGTGGTCGGCGACGTGGAACCTGCTGCGATTCTGGATCGCATTGAGCGATTCTTCGGCGACTGGCGCGTGCCTGGCACGCCGCTGCACGTGACGCTGCCCGACCCGCAGCCGCTGCCCGACCGTCCACGCGTCCACGTTCCGCTCGAAGGAAAGAGCCAGACAGATATTATCTGGGCAGTGCACGGGCTTGACCGCCGCTCGCCGGATTACTACGCTGCGAGTGTCGCAAATATGATCCTAGGACGGATCGGAATCGGCGGACGCCTTGGTGAGCGGGTGCGCGAAGAACAGGGACTTGCCTATTACTGTGGCAGCAGCCTTGACGCTGACCTCGGCGCGGGTCCGTGGGCGGCGATGGCCGGAGTAAACCCGGCGCATGTCGAGCGGGCCATTGATGCCATCATCCGCGAAATCAAACAGTTCGCCGCTGAAGGACCAACAGACCAAGAACTAGCCGATGCGCACGACTTTATGACCGGCAGCCTGGCGATCAGTCTCGAAACCAATGACAGCATCGCCGGTACGCTCATTGGTATTGAGCGGTATCAGCTCGGCCTTGATTATGTCGAGCGCTACCCATCGATTATCCGCAGCATTGATCGAGACCAGGTCATCGATGTAGCGCGTCGCTACCTGGCAACCGACGATTATGCAGTCGTGACTGCCGGACCGGCGATGGGGGAGGCGTAACAGCCTCTCAGACGGCCCGGCGCTTCTCCGTCCTGCTGTTCGCGTGAAGCGAGTCTTGATGTGCTGCGCTTATTTTGATCGTACTCTGTCACGCTACAATTCGTGCCGCCACTGTTTCATGGCAGGCGGCGGGAGGATGCATGACCCCGGAACAACGCCATATTCGATTGCAAGGCGCATATAATGTGCGCGATGTCGGCGGATATCCGACTCTGGACGGGCGCATGACACGCTGGCGCCGAGTGCTGCGCGCCGACAGCCTGCACCGCCTGACCGCCGGGGATCAGCAACGGTTGCGGGATTACGGCGTGCGCACAATTATCGATCTGCGGCTGCCCTTTGAGGTGAGGCACAACCCGAATGTGTTCGCCAGAGCAAGTGATGTGCGCTACATCAATCTCCCGTTGATCACTGAGCGGAGCGAGACCAGTATCGAATCGCGGGCGCGTTCGGTTGCCGAATTATACCAGTTGATGCTGGAAGAATGTCAGGAGCCGATCCGCCGGACTCTGGCGACGATGGCGGAAGCGGAAGCTCCGGTGCTGGTGCATTGCTTCGTCGGCAAGGATCGAACCGGACTGATTACGGCCCTAGCACTCGGTGCGGTCGGCGTGCCGGTTGAGACAATTGCTGACGACTATGCCCTGAGTGCGCCGCTTACCGCGTCGCTGATCGCGGAAATTCGCGCGACGCTGATTCGTCTGGGATATGATGTTGCGCGATTCGACCGGCTTTCGCCAGCGCCGCGCGAGGCGATGATAGCGACGATGGCGTATCTGCACGAACGGTACGGCGGCGTCGAGGCGTACCTCGCTGCGATCGGGCTGACCGATGCCCAGCGCAGCAGTCTGCAACGATTGTTGCTGGAGTGAATTAAGGAACAAACCATGGCAGAAGAGCAGAAGGAAAAGGAGCGCTGGTTCGAGGTCGCACCCGGCATCCGCCGCCGCACAATTGCTGTCACTGAACGGATGCAGCAAATCATCGTCGAACTAGATCAGGGAGCGCGACTGCCAGAACATCGCCATCCTCACGACCAGATCACGTATCTCATTTCTGGAAGATTGCGCTTTCTCATTGATGGGACGGCGAGAGATGTCGCGCCGGGCGAAACCGTTGCGCTTCCGGGCAACACGCCGCATGCGGTCGAAGCGCTTGAAGCATCGCTGGCAATCGACACCTTCAGCCCGCCGCGCGAAGATATGCTGGCGCAGGATGCGGGCGGGCAGGTTACACGCTGAACGTTTCACATTGAGCACGGGAACGGGACGGGCATTGTAATGTCGGGTGCGATAGCTCGAGCCTGTGAAGGGTTGAACGTGGGAAGGGGGAAGAAGGCAGTTCGGGGTAAAGGGTTACCGTTTCACGTTGCACGTTGCGCGCTGCATGGCGGTTGATCCCCGGAGTGTCTTCCTCTTCCGGCTCCCGGTTCTTGGTTCTTGCGACCCCTTAACTCTGAACCTTTAACCCAGTTCCCAGCTCATCCGCATCTTCGCGGTTCAGCCAGCGAATGAACACGACAGTCAAAACCGCAAAGTAGATCAGACTGCCGGGAACCCACATGATCAGGCCCGCAAGCTGTTGATCATCGCCCAGCGAGATGCCCCAGAGACGCGGACGCAGAGCGTAGTACGGGTAGAGCGGCGCTTCGGCGAACGCAATCAGCGCGCCGATGATCGTTGTCGGCAGCGACATGAAGAAGAGATACGCCGTTTGCATGAGGGGATGAGCGGATGGTAATTCGTCCATCGGGCTGCAGATGGGCCACCACGAGAGCACGCCGACGAGAAAGAACATAACGTGCTCAAGAATGTGGACACGCTCATCCCGCAGTGCGAGATCGTAGTAGGCGGGCACGTGCCAGAGCGCGAAAACGGAGTTAAATGCAAAGAAGACAAAGACCGGATTGGTAAGGAACGAACCAACCGGATAGGCGCCGGGGAGGCGCATGAGCGGACGCAAAACCCAGCGCGGCAGGCCGAGCAGCAGGAACGGAGGCGCGACCATCGCCAGCAGCAGGTGCTGGAGCATGTGCATCGTCAGCAGATAGCTTCCCAGGCTGTCGATGGGTGACGCCAGGGCAACGAACAGCACCACCCAACCGACGTAGAACAGACGCACCTGCACTGGCGTCGGCGGTTCATTACCGGGGAAAAAGCGCCGCAGCGGGCCAGGGACGCAGAGAGCGTATCCTCCCGCGATCAGCGCCAGATTGACGATCAGGCCCGGTTCGAAGTTCCACTCATACATCGCAACGTTCCCGACTTACCCCGCGATGCCGACATGATCTGAAAACAGCACCATAAAGGAGAGGAACAGGGTTGTCGCGAACGCAAGCGGCACCAGAAAGACAAACTTGAAGATGCCCGCGTCCCCCTTGAGATGCATAAAGAACATGACCACTGCCGCGCCCTTGATCGTCGAGAGAATCAGCAGGAGCGTCACCTCCAGCCATTTGGCGATCAGGTGCTGTTCGTTGATAATGAACAACCCGATTTCCAGGGCCGTCACCACCGCCAGCACTCCGGCGACGAGCCAGTAGAATCGGTCGGAATGGCTGTGCTCGCCATGTACGTGACTGCCGTGCTCTTCACGATGACCTGCCACGATGACCGCTCCTCTCTAGATCAGATAGACCAGTACAAAGATCGCCACCCACACCAGATCGACGAAGTGCCAGTAGAGACCGGCGATTTCGACGTCCATCGGGTTCTCCGGCGAATCGGGGTAGGCGCGCACCTTGAAGAATACTGAGAGCAGCCAAATCACCCCGATTGCCACGTGCGTCCCGTGAAAACCGGTGAGGACAAAGAAGGTTGTGCCAAACAGGCTGCTGCTCAACGTTAGCCCCTCGTGGTACAAATGGTTGAACTCATACGCCTGACCGCCGATGAACGCTAGCCCCAACCCAACCGTTGCCAGCAGCCAGGTCGTGAACCAGCGACGGTCGCCGCGTTTGATCGCGGACAACGCCAGCACCATCGTCAGACTGGACGCCAGCAGAATGCTCGCCAGCACCGTCGTCAGCTCGATATCGAGAAACTTGCGCGGGTCCTGAAAATCAGGGCGCATCCGATTGACCGGCGCGAACACAAAGTAAGTGGTAATCAGCGTCGCAAAGAAGAGCGTTTCGGAGCCGATGAAAGCCCACACGCCCAACTTCCGATTATCGACGCCGAGCGATGTATGGTGCACAGCCGCTGCGCGCGGTCTCGTCATCGATGATTCGCTCATACGGTTCTCCTTCTATACCCCATGGTGCGCGTGGTGCGGCGAGTCGATGTGCGAGATGCGCACCCAACTGAAGATGCCAGCCGCCATAATGAGCAGACCGACGAGCATTGCCGACGCGGCAATCAGACCAAAATCGCCCAGGTAGATAATGCCGAAGCCCAGAATTGTGATACCGACTGACACAATGAGCGGCGCATAGGTTGGAGATGGCAGGTGAATCGGCTCCATCACCGCCGGTATTTCACGCTCAAACCCATCATGCAACGGACTCCGCGGTCGGGCGGTTGGCGCCTCGTGCGAACCGTTGACCAGGTGCGGATATTTCTCGTCCCACAGCGGGCGGCGGCTGCGCACCCTCGGCGTCACAGCAAAGTTATAGACCGGCGGCGGCGAACTGACTGCCCACTCAAGCGTCGCCCCGTCCCACGGATCGGCAGGGGCGATTGGACCGCGCCGAAGGCTCGTGAGCACATTCCAGAGGAAGATCAGGAATGCGACAGCGAGCAGCAGCGAGCCAATGGTAGAGATCAGGTTCCAGAGACCCCATCCCATATCCGCTTCATACGTGTAGATTCGGCGCGGCATCCCTGCATTACCGCTCAGATGCATGGGGAAGAAGGTCAGGTTGAAACTGATGAGCATCAACCAGAACTGCCACTTGCCGAGACGTTCATCGAGCATTCGACCGGTCATCTTCGGGAACCAGTAAAAGATGCCAGCGAAGATGCCCTGAATCGCGCCGCCGAACAGCACATAGTGCATATGCGCAACGACATAGTACGAGTCGGTCTGCTGGACGTTGATCGGCGGCGAGGCGAGGGTAATGCCGCTAATGCCGCCAATGACAAACATGCCGATGAAACTGATGGCATAGAGCATCGAGGTGGTCAGGTTGAGCGATCCCTGCCACATGGTGGCCAGCCAGTTGAAGATTTTGACGCCGGTCGGCACGGCAATCAGGAAGCTGGCGGCGCCGAAGAAGGCATTCGCCAGCGGACCAAGACCGACCGCAAACATATGGTGCGCCCAGACCAGGAAGCCAAGGAAGCCGATTGCCACACCAGAGTATGCCACAAACGCATAGCCGAAGATCGGTTTGCGCGAGAAGGTCGGCAGCACTTCTGAAATGATCCCCATGGTCGGCAGAATGAGAATATACACCTCAGGATGCCCGAAGAACCAGAAGAGGTGCTGCCAGAGCACCGCATCGCCGCCGAGATTGGGGAGGAAGAAGCGCGTACCGAAGTGCCGGTCGAACAGCAACTGAATCGTCGCCACTGTCAGCACCGGGAAGGCGAAGATCAGAATGAATGCGACGATCAACTGCATCCAGACGAACAGCGGCATCCGATTGAGCGTCATGCCCGGCGCGCGCATATTGAGAATGGTCACGATAAAGTTCAGGGCGCCGGCGATTGACGCCACGCCGGTCAGACCGATGCCGACAATCCAGTAATCGACGCCAGCGGTCGGCGAAAACTGCTTCTGCGTCAGCGGCGCATAGGCGAACCAGCCGACATTCGGCGCGCCGCCAACGAAGAAACTGACATAGAGCATCAGCCCGCCGAAGATAAACAACCAAATGCTGAGCGCATTGAGGCGCGGGAACGCCATATCGCGCGCGCCGATCATGAGCGGCACCATATAGTTGCCTAACCCGACGTTCAGCGGCATCAGACCAAGGAAGATCATGGTTGTGCCGTGCATGGTGAACATCTGATTGTAGACGTCGGGCGTCAGAAACGTATTATCGGGCGTACCAAGCTGAATGCGCATGAGCAGCGCCTCGATTCCTCCGATCAGGAAGAACACGAACGCGCTGACCAGATACATAATGCCAATGCGCTTATGATCAGTCGTGCTGAGCCACCCGGCCCAACCGGGGCGCACGTTTACCCTGGGCAGGCTGACCGTTTCAGCAGGGCGTTCGGCGATGGCCATACAAATCCTCCACAATCTAGCGTTCTGGCGGCAGCGTGACCGACACCTTCATACTGTCGAGGTAGGCGACAAGGTCGGCGATCTCCTGGTCGCTCAAGTTCTGCCTAATCCACTGCGGCGTCAACACCCGGCTCATCAGGTTGCCGGGTTTCAATTTGGGCGCTTCGCGCAGCCAGCGATCGAGGTTTTCCGGCGAGTACGGCAGAACACCGGCGGCAATCGTCTGGCGACTGCCGTAGTAGGTCAGATTCGGGCCGATCTGTCCCCGCGCATTCGTTCCTTCGACTGCGTGGCACGCGATACACTGTTTGCGCGCATCGAGGAAAATCGCCTGACCACGCGCTGCGTCGCCGGTCAATCCGTTGACCGTCAGAGTCCCGGCAGGGGTAGGCGGCGGGGTTTTCTGCTGCGCGAGCCAGCGATTGAATTCGGCTTCATCGACAGCGATGACGCGGAAGCGCATCAGCGCATGCGCCTCGCCGCAGAACTCGGCGCAAACGGCGCGGTAGATGCCGGGTTGCTCAGCGGTAAACGATAGGTAGTTCGTTTTGCCGGGAATCATGTAGGTCTTCCCAGCAAGTTTCGGCACCCAGAAGTTATGGATGACGTCCTGCGACTCCAGTACGACCGTGACCGGTCGCCCGACCGGGATGTACAGATCGGAAGCGGTCACGATCGGCTTGCCATCGGCGCCAGCGTCGGGGTACTGGAACTCAAACCACCACTGATGGCCAATGGCTTTGATCCGCAGCGCATCCTCGGGAATGACCGAGTTGGCCGCTTGGGTGCGGAAGGTCAACACTGTAATGACCAGCACAATAATCGCTGGCGCAATCGTCCACAGAATTTCGACCTGGATGTTGCCGTGCACCTGCGCCGGAGTCGCTGAGCTGTCCGAGCGTCGGCGGAAACGCCAGATAGCGTAAATAAGCAATCCCTCGACCACGACAAACACGCCGAGCGCCATCCACCAAATTGGAATGAGGAGTTCGTAGATACGACGCGCATTGTCGCCGTGTGGATCGTAGGTGTTGCCCGGACTGTTGCTACATGCAGCGAGCACGACTGACATGCCGATCAGAAGGAGGAAACGCGACCATCTGAGTAAGAACCGAGGAAGCATGTTCATGAAGGCTCCTCTCCAGGCGCCCGCGCGCGACGCGCGTGGATGCGGCTGTGCAACCGATAGCGTCGTACCGCGCCAGTATGGTTTGCGTGAGTATCCGGGGCAGCCTCCCCGGATAATACGTGAAAAGTTGCACGATGTTTCGAGGGGTATTATACCCGAAAGTTGGAGGGTGTCAATCACCATTTCTCCTCCTCTTCCGACGGATGCACAATGAGACGCAACCTCACCAAAAGGAGGGGAAGACCATGTGCTTCACATCTTGGAGCAAAAGCGTATAATTGAGGTTGTCATCAATCCTTAACGAAGCAAAAGATGGGCGACTCACATTTTGCGCGCCGCGCCGGGCTATGCTACAATCGGCGTTGCTGTCACTTCACCTGCTATAATCGAAGCATGCTGAAAGGAGCGACATCGGGAGCCTGCCAGGTTGGGGAACTCTTTCCTTACAGGCCAACTGATACGCGCAACGTCGCAAGTATCCGACAGGCAAGACGACGCGGTTCTTCCCAATTGCAAGCAGTGGCGCCACTTACACGCACACAAGGAGAGAGTCAATGCAAGAACTCAGCGCTTTCGAACAGGCAGCCGTATGGGCCGTGCTTGGCGTTGCGATTTTTGGCATCGCATACGCCTTCATCCTCCGGGCGCAGATTCTGGCGCAGGATAAAGGCACTGCCCGCATGCAAGAGGTCTGGAGCTTCATCAAAGACGGCGCAAATGCCTACCTCAGCCGTCAGTTCCGCACCATTGCCGTTCTGATCGTTATTCTGACGTTTCTCCTGGCCGCCAGTGTGTTCATCATTCCGCCGACGCGCGAGGCGGTTGAACACTTCGGCAGCGAGGAAGCGGCAACACTGTGGGTGGCAATCGGGCGCGCGGTCGCTTTCCTGATGGGATCGCTGTTCTCGTATGCGGTCGGCTTCGTCGGTATGAACGTGGCAGTTGAAGGAAATGTGCGTGTGGCTGCCGCGTCGCGCAAAGGATACAACCCGGCGCTGCAGATCGCCTACAAATCGGGGTCGGTGACCGGCATGCTGACGGTAGGGCTTGGCCTACTGGGAGGAACGTTGATCTTTATGGTGTTCGGCATCGCTGCGCCGGATGCACTCCTCGGCTTCGGCTTCGGCGGCTCGTTGATCGCGCTCTTCATGCGCGTCGGCGGCGGCATCTACACCAAGGCGGCTGACGTCGGCGCCGATCTGGTGGGGAAGGTGGAGGCTGGCATCCCTGAGGACGACCCGCGCAACGCAGCAGTGATTGCCGACCTGGTAGGCGACAATGTCGGCGACTGCGCCGGTATGGCGGCTGACGTGTTCGAGAGTTTTGAGGTGACGCTGGTATCGGCGCTGATTCTGGGATTGGTGTTGGGCGACGCCGTGGTTGGCGCGCTGGGCGATGGCCAGTACGACCTGCGGTTTATCGTCTTCCCGCTGGTGCTGCGCGCAATCGGCGTGATTGCGTCGGTCATCGGCAACTCCGTCGTCAGCACCGACGAGAAGCGCCGCAATGCGATGGCGGCAATGAACCGCGGTTTCTATGTCGCTGCGCTTGTGTGTCTCGTTGGGTTTGCAGGGTTTACTGCCATCTACATGGTCGATCCGGCGACCGGAGCGATCGACTGGCGCCCCTTCCTGGCGACGATTGCCGGTCTGGCGCTGGCCGTGGCGCTCGATAAACTGACGGAGTACTTTACGTCGACGCACTTCAACCCGGTGAAGGAAACCAGCAAAGCCTCGAAGACCGGTGCAGCCACCAATATCCTCGCCGGTCTGGCGCTCGGCATGGAGTCGAGCGTGTGGGCGATCCTGGTGATCTGCGCGTCAATTCTGACCTCGATTGCGATCTACGCCGGATACTCAACTGATCCAACGGTGACGCTCACCGCTGTGCTGTATGGCGTGTCGCTCACCGGCATCGGCATGCTGACGCTCACCGGCAACACCATCTCGATGGACTCGTTCGGTCCGATCTCGGATAATGCCAACGGCATCGGCGAGATGGCAGGACTGGACAAGAATGCGCGCAATGTCATGGACGACCTGGACGCGGTCGGTAATACGACGAAGGCGGTCACCAAGGGGATTGCAATTGGTTCTGCGGTGATTGCCGCTGTGGCGCTCTACGGTTCGTACCTGGCAGACGTATCGAAGGTGCAGGAGCAGATCGGCGTACCGCTGGCAGAGCAACTGCGCACGGTCGGCATCAATGTTGCGATGCCAGTCGTATTCATCGGGTTGCTGATCGGCGGTGCGGTGCCGTTCCTGTTCTCGTCGCTGACGATTCGCGCAGTGCAGCGCGCAGCGTCGCAGATTGTAAACGAGGTGCGTCGTCAGTTCAAGATCCCGGGTGTCATGGAAGGCACCGTGAAGCCTGACTATGCCCAGGCAGTTACTATCTCCACCGTCGCAGCGCAGAAGGAACTGATCAGCCTGGGTTTGATCGCAGTGATGGTGCCGATTCTGGTTGGCTTCCTGCTCGGCGTTGAGGCGCTTGGCGGTTTCCTGGCAGGCATCATTCTTTCCGGTCAATTGATGGCGGTGTTTCAGGCGAATGCAGGCGGCGCTTGGGATAATGCCAAGAAGTATATCGAAGAGGGGAATTTCGGCGGGAAGCACTCAGAGCCGCACAAAGCCGCCGTGGTCGGCGATACGGTCGGCGATCCGCTGAAGGACACGGCAGGACCAGCGCTGAACCCGATGATCAAAGTGATTAACCTGGTGGCGCTGATCATCGCGCCGATCGTCGTGACGATCCCAAGCGGCAGCCCTGGCGTCATTTTCGCCATGGTCATCTGCGCGGCGGCGCTGGCCTGGGCGATCTGGCAGAGCAAGCGCGAAGCGCCGATGATGACCACCGAAACCGCTGCGCCAGCGACAACGGCGAAGGGGGTGTAGGGCGTTCTCGAGGGTAGAGATGTTTGGATGTGAAGCTCGTTTTCCGTGTCCTGACGCCTGTTTTCCCCTCATCCCCCCTGCCCCCTTCTCCTACAAGGGGAGAAGGGGGAGTTTGCATATCCTGACGCTCAAAACGGGCAATGCACCGTAAAGGCTTGCCGGGAACATGTCCGCTTGTGAGCTTTCCCCCATCCCTCACGGGCGCAGGTTTTTGATGTGATAGAGTTTGTCGCGTCCTGACGCTCTTTTCCCCCCTCATTCCCCGCCCCCTTCTCCCATCCCTCGCAAGTGTAGGCTTTTTGGGGGCCGAAGCAGGTTTGCCGCATCTTGACGCCTTTTCGCATCCCCCCGACCCCCTTCTCCCACAAGGGGAGAAGGGGGAGTTAGGGCATCCTGTCGCCTGAAACGAGCAATGCAATGTGGGGGCTTGCCAAAAAACCTACACTTGTGAGTTCTCCCACTTCCCTGCGCCCCCCGCACGCGGGGGTTGGGAGGGAGAAGGGGGAGGTGGGACGTCATGTTGCCTGAAACAGACGGTCAGCAGAGGGAAATTGCTAGAAAATCCACCCTTGTGAGCATGCTCCCAGAAAGGGAGGAGGGGGAAATGAGGCGTCATATGCCTGAAAAAGGTGATGCGACGTGAGGGCGTGCTGGCAAAACTCTACAATCTGTGAGCGGGGGAGAGTGGAAGCCTCTTCGGGGCTCGCGTAACTTCAGCTAGGGCGCACGCTCGTTGCGTCCCGGCGACACCGGATCATTGGACGTAGCGATGACAAGGATGCGTTACGTCCGATTGCGCCGCTGCTCCTGGAAGCACTCGTCACACAGGACCGGCTTGCGCCCGCTCGGCACGAATGGCACCTTCGCCTCACGTCCGCAGTTGGCGCAGATCGCAGCATACATCTCGCGCGCACCCGATGTGCGCATGCTGCCGCGATCACCATAACCGCTGCTGCGGTCGCTGTAGCCGCCACTCCGTTCACTGTACCCGCCGCTGCTGCGATTGCCATATCCGCCTCCGCCGGAGGCTTTGCGCGCCTGCCGGCAACTCGGGCAGCGCGACGGCTCGTTGGTGAACCCCTTCTGCGCGTAGAACTCCTGCTCACCCGCAGTGAAGACAAACTGTGCGCCGCAATCACGGCATATCAGTGTTTTGTCGGCATAGCTCATCGCTTGCTTCACTCCTTCGGGCTTGTTTTCAAGCCCATGCTAGGGGTTTCGATCAACTAGGGTCTGGCAAACGATGGGCTGTAGGATCTGACCGGGGAGGCAGGAATCCAATGCGCCACGTGGAACCAAACCGGTTACAGTGTATCACGGGAAAAGAGGGATTGCAAGGGTAACATAACACGCAGTCGCAGTGACGGATGGTCGAGCGGCGAGCGGCGCAACCGTAGCAATTTCAGGGGTCAAGCGCTTTCTCCCTTGTGCGTAGGGCCTGGTGCCATTTTTGCAGTGCGCAGCGTTGTCGGGATTCGTGCCCACTTGTATGCGCTTGTGATAGAATAGGCATTACGGCATCGCTGCATTAGCGTCGCCGACGTGCATACAATTGCGAGGAAGCGCTTATGACCAGATTTGAGCTTTCCTTTACTCCTACGTTCTACCACGAATCGCTCAATCTTCCGCGCCATGTCAGCAAGACAATCGCCAAGAAGCTGGAGATCCTCGCCGATGATCCGTATTCTGCACGCGGCGATGCTAAAAAGCTCAAAGGGTACGATAATGTCTATCGAGTGCGGGTTGGCGACTACCGCATCTGCTACTGCATCGGCAACGGATGGGTCAAACTGCTGAGTGTCCGCAAGCGCGATGAGCGCACGTATGCAGATGAACTGCCAACAATCGTCCCGCCAGAGTCGCCGCCTGATCCGTCCGCGCTTGCTCCGAAAGCGAGCAGTATCGTCGAGGAGGAGTTCGTACTCAGCACACCGCCTGTCGATATTCCGCCCTCGACCAGCGCAATCTCACCGAGTCGTCTGCTTCCATTTGCGCTCACGAAAGACATGCTTGCACGCTGGCGCATCCCAGAGCAATTCTGGGCGCTAGTGCTTGAGACGCGTACTGAGGACGATTTGCTGAGGCTACCAATCCCCGAACGGTATCTCAGTTGCCTGGTTGACAATCTGTTTCCGCGTTCGCTCGACGTTATTGCCGCACAACCCGAGTTTGTACTGCCAACGCCGGAAGATGTCGAGCGTTTTGCCGAGGAAGACCTGAGCGGTTTTCTGCTCCGCCTCACGCCAGAGCAGGAGCGGCTGGTCAACCAGGATCGCCGCGGCCCCATTCTCGTACGCGGCGGACCGGGAACAGGCAAATCGACGCTGGCGCTTTACCGAGTGCAGCGTCTCCTCGAACAGGGCGTTACATCGGTGCTCTTCACCACTTATACCAATGCGCTGGTCGCCTATTCGGAACAACTGCTCACCAGACTGCTGGGCGCACCACCGAACGAGTGGGGAGTCAAAGTGACAACAGTGGACAGCCTGGCGTTTCACTACTACAAGAGAGGTTGGGGATCAGCCAGGTTCGCCACCGACCGGCAGGCGCTCGATCTGCTTAGCGTCGCACTCAGCGAAGCGGACATATCCGACGCCGACGCACGGGAATGTCGTGCAGCGCTGGAGCACCTTGGCCACGAATACCTGCTGCAGGAATTTCTGCACGTTATCGAAGCCAGGAACATCAGCAGTCAGGACGAATACCTTGTCACCGAGCGCCATGGGCGACGCACGCCGCTCAAAGCTGCTCTTCGCAGGGCTGTCTGGGCAGTCTATGCGCGCTGGCGCGACCTAATGCGCGCCGAAGGACTTGTGCTGAATGAACAGGTGCGACGCGGCGCTATGGAGTTCGCTGCGACACTGTCGCCCAAACCCTATCAGGCGCTGGTCATTGATGAAGCGCAGGATCTCTCGCCGGTTGCGCTGCGCTTTTTGTTGAACTTAGTAGAAACGCCAGAGCACGTCTACCTGACTGCCGATGCGTCGCAGTCGATCTACCAGCGCGGTTTTAGCTGGAAGCAGGTGCACCGCGATCTCGCTATGGCCGGTCGCACGGTGCTGTTGAAACAGAACTTCCGCAACACGGCGCAGATTCTGGCGGCCTGCGCCAGCATCCTGGCGGGAAGCAACGCTGGCGAGGAGGAGAGCATTCGGCAGATCCCGTCGGTCCACCAGGGTGATCCGCCGCTGATCCGGTTGGTCGACAATGCTACGGAAGAAGCCGAAGCAATCCGCGATTTCTTCCTCGAAGCTGCGCGGCGTTACCGCCTTCCTGTCCACAGCGGCGCCGTGCTCTGCACGAGCAAGCGATCCGGGGAGGAAGTAGCTGACCGGCTTACCCGAATGGGCGTGCCTGCTGTCTTCCAATCGAGCAAAGACCTCGATATCACCATACCAAAGGTGAAGGTGTTGACGCTCCATTCCGCCAAAGGGCTGGAATTCCCGTTCGTGGCGATTGTAGGGGTAGATGAAGGACGCCTCCCCCGCATCAGCGACGATGTGCCGATTGAGGAAGCGCAAACGCAGGAGGAAGAGCAGCGACGCCTGTTCTTCGTCGGCTGCTCGCGCGCCATGCGTGCACTGCTGGTCTGTGGATCACGAACGGCGCCGTCGTTCTTCCTGGCGCCGCTGCAACCGCCGGTGTGGCGGAGGATGGAGAACACCGTCACTCACTCGGACGAGGACGAAGAGGTGCTCTTCTGAGAGCCCGGCGAAGGCGCACGGATACGCGCGATCAAAATTTGCACGGAATAGGCTCCGTACTTGTACGACACAGCGGACTGGACCCCTTCTCAAAGGTAGAGTTTCGCCAGCAAATCCTCGTGTCGCATTGCCTGTTTCAGGCGCCAGGACACTCTACCTCCTCACAAGTGGAGATTTTTTCGGCAAGCCCTTCTATCGCATCGCCCGTTTTGGGCGGTAGGACGCCCAGACTCCCCCTTCTCCCCTTGTAGGAGAAGGGGGCTAGGGGGACAAAAGGAAAAGGTCATCAGGACGCAGACAACATCAATCGCTACCAAAAACTCTACACTTGTGAGGATGGGAGAAGGGGGTAGCTCACAAACGGAGATTTTTTCGGCAAACCCTCACTTCGCATCGCTCGTTTCAGTCGCCAGGACGCCCCAACTCCCCCTTCGCCCTTTGCGGGAGAAGGAGGGGGCTCACAAGGGTGGTTCTTTCGGCGAGCCCTTCCGTTGTATCGTCCGTTTTGGGCGTTGGGATGGGCAAACTCCCCCTTCTCCCCGGGTGGGAGAAGGGGGTCGGGGGGATGCAAAAAGGCGTCAAGATGCGGCAAACCTGCTTCGCACCCGAAAAAGCCTACATTTGAGAGGGCGGGAGAGGAGGCCGGGGGGATGGGGGGAAAAGGGCGTCAGGATGTGCAACCTCCTCCTTCTCCCCTGCTGGGAGAAGAGGGCCGAGGGACGAAGGGGAAAAGGGCGTCAGGATGCGCAAAACCCGCTTCGTGCCCCAAAAACTCCACACTTGCGAGGGAGCAGAAGGAAAAGGGAGTCAGGGCGTTCCATTTCGCTTAACCGGCGACCTGGCATTGGGGTCGTGACGGAACCTTCTAACCTCTGTAAGTTCTATCTCCCTCACCAACACCTCCTCCAGCGCCCCGGCTGATCCGGGCAGCAACGGGACAGCGCCAGCGCCGCCGGGGTAACGTTCGGCAGCGCCTGTGCCGGGGTAGAGGATCAGCGCGGCGACAACGGCAGGCATGCCAGAGACGCCAATAGCGCCCGCATACGCATACGCCTCTGCCAGTGCGTCGGCGGGGACGCCGCGCCCGTCGGCATCCAGGCGGTATTTGGCATCCAGCGCGATCACCCGTGGCGGGCGATCGGGTCGGACTAATTCAATGGCAATGTCGGGGATGCGGGTATGGCGGTCGAGTGAGATGAGAGTTTCATCGTTGCGCACGTCTGGCACCGGACGATACCGCGGCTGGTAGCGCAGCCGCAGCATCCAACCATTCCATGTAGCAACCAGTAGCGGCTCATCACTGCAGAGATGGAACGACCAGGCCTCGGCGTCGTCTGCGGGGGGAACCAGCAGCGAACAGGAATGCACCTCAATGTCCAGGTTCAGCAGCGCCTGGACGACCTGCAACACGCACCAGCGCTCGTACAGGAGCGAAAGATCAACAACCGACAGCTCGAACGGCGCGCCAGGATCGACGACCAGCTTCCGGTGCAGCGCCCGCCACATCCGATAAACCTGGCGATAGGCAGGATCGCGCTGGATCAGCGGCGTGGCTGTCGGAGTCTGGCGCAACGTCGTTACCTGCTCGAAGAACGGCGTAGCAAGGAGGTTGGCGAGCCGCCGGGCGCACTGATCGCAGCGCGCGGCGATAGCACGGGCGCGTGCGGCGCGGGGGGAGTCCGATGCCGCGGCGTCCAGGCGAGCGACCTCGCGCTGCGCCCGATCAAGGCACCGCCGTGCGCGCCCGCGCAGGAGTTCCAGGGTATGCTTTAGCAGACGATGTTCAGCCGTATCATATGTGTCGCGGCTGGACTCCTGCACAACGGTTCGCGGCAACACGCCGCCTTCCGGTTGCACCAGGCGCTGGAGATGCGGCGCAGCGTTCGGCGACGCCGCTTCCAGGTCGCCCTGCGCGGCGCGCTGCAGCGCTGTCGCTGAAAGTTCCCGCGCCTGCCCGAGCGGCACATGTTCGTCACAGCGCTGAAGAATGCTGCGGGGATGCGCCAGGATGCGTTGAGCCGCCTGCTCGAACTGGTCGAATGATGAACCGAAGAGCGCTGCAGCGTCATCAAGCCACACCTGCGGCATTTCGTCGCCACGTGATAGACTCGCACCAATGGCAGCGCCTGCCAGGGATCGCACCAGCGCAGGCGCAAGACGCTCGACATCCTCAAGGATCGCAAGGTATCGTTCGCTATCGATCTTGCGCGGCGCGACCAGCAACCGCCATTGTCTCACCCAGGTTTCTCCACTGATGATAGCCGTCAGACGAAGTGTATATCCACCCACGCCTGCGCTGGGGTTCCATGTCCAGCGCCAGCGCGCATCGCCGGGGCGAAGGAATGGCATCAGCGTTACACCGTTGATAGTCAACTCGAGCGCTGCGTCACCCGGCGGAGAGCAGACAAACTCAACCGGCTGCTGCTCAGCGACTGTTGGCAGATCGCCGTCTCCTGCCAGTGATAGTTCTATTTCCAGAGCAGTTCTCGTAGTGCTTGAGCCGTACATTCACCATCACCAGGGTGCATCTCACATCGGCCAAGCCTGTCGAAAACGACGTCGGGTGCGATCATTCATTATCGCGGAGCTAAACGAAGCAGAGGGCGCGTCAGCGCCCGTTATCCGCTTAACCCGACGGTCTCGCGGTTCGATAGAGGCAGGGCAGCGCAGTGACGCCGTGAGCGCCAGGCCTGCTGAAGCATCGAACCGACGGACTGTCGCCTGAACATTCAGCCCAGACCTGCCAACATCTCTGTTCCTTCCGGCGACGGTCAGAGGCAAGCGTTGGACGGAAGGCTGTGTGCGAGCGTCATAGGTCGAGCAATCCTGCATCAAGCCAGCGCAGCAGCACCTCCCGCGCAGCGCGCGCAGCATTTGCGCGATGACTGATCTGGTTCTTGCGCTCTGGGGGAAGCTCCGCAAGGGTCGCGTCTTCGTCCAGAACGTAAAAGATCGGATCATAGCCAAAGCCATAGTGTCCCTTCGGCTCAAACTCAATCACGCCGGGGAGAACCCCTTCGACAAACTCAACAGGACCGCCGGGGAGCGCCAGCGCAATCACGCAGACGAAGCGCGCCAGCCGTGCATGAAAGGGCACCCCCTCAAGTTTGCGCAGCAGAAAAGCGTTGCGCTCGGCATCGGTCGCCTCAGGACCAGCGTAGCGCGCCGAGTGAACGCCGGGTTCGCCGCCGAGCGCGGCCACTTCCAGCCCGGAGTCGTCGGCAAGGGTCGGCAACCCGCTGCGCTGCGCATAGTACTCTGCCTTGATGCG
>JANXAL010000125.1 GCA_025062325.1 Roseiflexus sp. | reverse complement strand
CCCCCCCCGCTTGCGGGAGGCAGGGGGACGGCTCTCAAGTGTAGGCTTTTTGGGGGCCGAAGCAGGTTTGCCGCATCCTGACGCTCTTTTCCCCTCATCCCCCCGATCCCCTTCTCCCACAAGGGGAGAAGGGGGAGTTGGGGCGTCCTGTCGCCTGAAACGGGCAATGCAACGTGAGGGCTTGCCAAAAAACCTACACTTGTGAGCAGGGAGACGGGGGTTGGGGGAGAAGGGGGAGGTGGGCGTCCTGATGCCTGAAACGGACAGTCAGCAGGGGGAGATTGCCAGAAAAATCTACACTTGTGAGCTTCTCCCACCCCCCTCTCAGGTGTAGGCTTTTTGGGATGCGAAGCGGATTTGCCGCGTCCTGTCGCCCTTTTCCCCCTCATCCCCCCGACCCCCTTCTCCCACAAGGGGAGAAGGAGGAGTTTGCGTATCCTGACGCTCAAAACGGGCGATGCAACGTAAGAGCTTGCCGAAAAATCTACACTTGTGAGCCCCCCGCGCCCCCCGCTGTGGGAGTTGGGGGCGTTGGAGATCACGCGCGTCGTTGATGACTCCCTGCGCCCCCCGCGTGGGGGGGGTTGGGGGGAGAAGAGAGAGGTTGCGCATCCTGACGTCCTCCTTCCCCATAACCGGCAACGCGTCGTCCAGGAGCACGTGCGTCACCACCAACTGCCTACGGCGGAAACCACTGAGCGCGCGACGCGCGGCGACCGCTGGCGCGCTGGCGGGCGATACCGAGTCTCCGGAGCTGCCGTCTGCAGTCCTGGTTGCGCTCCTTCGGCAGCGCAGCCCGCGCACATCGTCCCTGCGGGCGCTAGCGCCAGCGCCCGCCATAGCCGTGCGGCGCGCTGCGGATCGGTCAGGTCGGTCTGCTCCCAGCGCCCTCCGCCGCGTGTGGCCTCCGTGCTGCCGCCCTCGATCCCGGCGCGCACGCCACGCCAGCTCGCCTCCGCTGCCGCAAGCGGCAGGTCGGTCACATCAGCCCGGGCTCGGCGCAGCCAGCGTCCCGGCGCGCCAGCAGGGCGCCGTCCAACTGACGCGCGGGTCGTGCGGCCGGGCGCGCGACCCGCGCCGGGGCGTCCCGTCTGAGCGGACGATGGCGCGCAACCAACAGCGGTCCGTCGCGTCGGCGGGGCGATGCCGCCCCGGCTGATTGCGGCGCAGGAACGGATGCCCGCCTGGGGCTGTGAGGGGGCGCCCCAGCGGCGATCCGTTAGGAAGAGGGCCGTCCCATCGACCGGCGTCACATTGCGCAGATGACGCACCCGCGCTTCCGGATGCGGGCGCCGGACGCCTCTGGTTATAGCTGACGCGATGTGCCAGGCCGCCGGGATGACGCTGCTGCGGATGACGACGCTGAGGATGAGGAATGGGAGGGGTCGTCCCAGCCTCGCGGCGTCCCTCGCCGACGCTGGCGTGCGGGCATCGGCAGGCGGCCGCTGGCGCGCCCGACGCCGCCCTGGCGCGACACAGGCGGCGCTGGCTGGATCGCGTCGGGCGCATCCCTGCGCTGCGCCGGACGTGTGGCCGGCCGTGCGCGGCCCGTCGCGCAGCGGGTGGAGCGGCGTCAGGTCGCGGGGCGGGAAGGGCGCGGCCAGCAGGGCGGCGACGGTCGTCAGGCCACAACGCTGCGGCCACCCGATGCTGAAACTCCGCCTCGCCGACGTCTGCCGCTGGGGGACGCTGAGATGCGGGAAACGGGTTGACACGTGGAACCGTAGCGTAGCAAAAGGACGCCTCACCTTCAAAAACGCTTGACGCCTGGACCAGACGACCCGAGAGACTCTACACTTGAGAGCGGAGGGATGAGGGAAAAACAGGCGTCGGGTTGCTGAAGACGCCTCCTCGCACCTGAAAAACTCTACCCTTGAGAGGCAGGGAGACGAGAGGAAACAGGACGTCAGGATGCAGCAAATCTGCTTCGCACCCCAAAAAGTCTACACGTGAGAGGGTAGGAGAAGGGGGCGAGGGGGATGAGGGGAACAAGGGCGTCAGGACGTAACTCTACACTTATGAGGCCGCGCCGGTCGGGGTAGGTACGGGAGCCTGCCCCTACGCATATGTGAGAGGACTCCGTAGGAGCGCCCAGGGGACGAAGGTGACGGTCACGTGGAACGCACAGTAGAGGCGAGCGCCGCGGGCGCCCCCGGCGCCGTCAGCGTTGTTGGCAGCGGACAGACGTGACCGTCACCAAAGTTGATCACATGTACGCCTACCAGATCACCGGCTCCTCAGTCGGCACAATCGGGTTGTGCGTGCGACGCCAGTTAACCGTAGGCATAATCAGTTCAGGCCGCACCCGGTCGCGATGTTGCATCACCACGCGCATGACCGACTCAAGCAGCGTCTCGCTCAGATAATGCGGCTTCAGTCCCAGGTCAAGCAGGCTCGTATTTGCGGCATTATAGTAGTGTTCTTCCTTCTCAACGCGCGGGTTGGGCAGATGATGAATAGTGACCTCAAGCCCAAACTCTTGTGCCGCCTGACGCACTGCTTCAGCAAGACCGGCAATGTTGAATTGCTCCGTAAACTGGTTGAACACACGCATTTCACCGCGTGGCGCCGGGTTAAGGATGGCAAGTTCGACGCACGCCAGCGTGTCGCGAATGTCGAGGAAGCCGCGCGTCTGCCCACCCTTGCCATAAACGGTCAGCGGCAGACCAATGACAGCCTGCACCAGGAAACGATTGAGCGCTGTCCCGAAGACGCCGTCGTAGTCAAAGCGCGTTGCGAGGCGCGGGTCCATCATTGTTTCAGGCGTCTCTACGCCATAGACAACCCCCTGATTCAGGTCAGTCGCACGTAATCCCCAGATACGGCATGCCAGCAGAATATTCGTGCTATCGTGCACTTTCGTGGCATGATACCAACTGCCAGGCTGTTTTGGATAGGGGAGGGTATCGGTGCGCCCCTTGTGCGTGATGGTAATGTATCCCTCTTCGATATCGATATTCGGGGTGCCGTACTCTCCCATCGTTCCCAGTTTGACGAGATGACAATCTGGTGCGTGGTCCGCAAGGGCGTAGAGCAGGTTCAGGGTTCCAACGACATTGTTGATATGGGTGAACACAGCGTGCTGGCGGTCGATCATCGAGTAGGGAGCGCTCCGCTGCTCACCGAAATGGACAACCGCCTCCGGCTGGAAATCGCGGATCACCGGCTCCAGGAAGGTGTAGTCGCACAGGTCGCCGATGAAGGGTATGATGATTTTTCCTGTAAGCTGACGCCAGACAGCGATGCGTTGCTGCAGCGTCTCGATCGGGGTCAGGCTTTCGGCGCCGAGTTCGTGATCCCAGAGTCGCCGCGAGAAGTTGTCGAGGATGGCAACCTCGTGGCCACGTTGCGAGAGGTGCAATGCAGTGGGCCAGCCCAGGTAACCGTCGCCGCCAAGGACGAGAATACGCATACGGAAAACTCTCCTTAAATTTCGGGTGAGCGGGTGCTTTTCTCTGAGTATACCATAGACAGTACACATTCATAACGCAGACGTGTCAAGAATGTATTAAGGACAGGTAAAATTCTTACGATTCCGGATCAGGCGCGAACTGGTCATGCAGTTCCTGCAACCGTTCATCAGTGTGACGCGCATAATACTGCTCGGTGATACGGGTGTTGGCGTGCCCCAGGATCGCTGAGACTTCAGAGAGTTGCGCTCCTTCGTTGAGCAGCCAGGTAGCGACAAAGTGGCGAAAGGTGTGCGGAGTGACAGCTCGCAGCGTGCGCGCTTCACGAATACGTCCCTCACGCTCAATCTGATTGGCGACGCGACGGGCGGCGCTAGTCACGATCTGCCACGCTGCAATGCGCCCCAGTCGCCCGCCAGCGCCGCGCGGACCGTGCGAAATGAAGAGGGCTTCAGCGCGCGGAAAGGAAGCGCGCCGTGCGTGCAGATAACGCAGGATTGCCCGTTGCGCGTGTGCGCGCAGAAAGACGGCGCGCCGTCGCTGTCCCTTTCCGACCACGAAAGCGCGCGGGAGAATGCTGCCATCATCGGCGCGAACATCATCAGCATTCAGGCTCAACACTTCGGAGATCCGCGCGCCGGTGGAAAAGAGGGTATGCAGCAGCGCGGCATTGCGCAGCATGTTCAGGCGATCGCGTTCAGCACGGCTTCCTGGTTCGCCGGGCGGCAATTCGCTGTCATAAAACGACACTAGTTTCCGCAGGTCGGGAACGTCTGGTGCGCGGTTAGCGTAGGCGCGGGGCAGCGCATCGCGCAAGTGCAGGCGAATCAGCGCCAGATCGCAGCGCAGAAAGCCGCGATCGGCGAGGAACTTGCAGATCGCCAGGGCGCCGTGACCATACGTTAGCACCGTGCCATCCGCCATCTCTTTCAGGGAGTCAATCCACGCGCCTAGATCAGAGGCCGCGATGTCGGCGACGGTGTGTCGCCCTTCGCGTTGCGCCCAGGCTGTAAATGAGCGCCACGCATCACAGTATGTGGCAATCGTGGATGCCGCCAACGGTTTGCGGCGCGTCTGCTGCGCTGCCGCCCAGACATCGGCAGCGCTGGCGATGGTCAACTCTGTCATAGCAGGTTCGCTCTCAGAGGCCGGCATACGTCGCCGTTCCAGCGCGTCGTGTCGTATCATATGCAGCTTGTCTACATAAGGGTGGCGCGTAGCACTGCGGCAACCGTCTGATTCCCTTTTTCGACAGCTAGCATCACTATCCCGGGCGTGACAGGCGTCGGGCGGTTATGCACGCTGAGCGGAATGCCTCTGACTGGACAGTCTTGATACCAGCATCGAGGTGATCGGCGTATTCGTGAACGCGAGCAATCTAGTCGCCTGGCGTGCTTTCGAGAAGCGAGCGCGCCAACACTGCAATAATCTGTCGATGTCTGTAGTCCGAGACGAGCGAATCAGCATCTCCATGCGTGAAACGAAACCAGTCGAACTATCAACTGCGAGTCATCAAGCCATCCCTCAGCGCCGACGGTGAATGTAGCATATGGAGGAGCGTTGTGTCAATTCCGGTTGACACATAGGAGTATTCGCTGTACTATGCGCCGTCTGGCGAGACCAGAGCAATACTGGGTGCTTTCCGGCTGTCTGGAAGCCAATTCCAGCGGGGGCGCAATGAGCGCAGTGATCGAATTCGACAATGTTTCCAAGCGGTTCGTGCTCCAGCGCGAGCGACCTGCAACTCTACGTGAGCGCATATCAGGTCTTTTACGTCCGCGTCCAGTCGCCGACGAATTCTGGGCGCTGCGCAACGTCAGTTTCAGTGTTGCACGCGGTGAAAGTTTTGGGCTGATCGGTCACAATGGCGCTGGGAAGAGCACCGCGCTCAAGCTAATGACCCGTATTCTTGAGCCGACAGCGGGACGGGTGCGCCTGCGAGGTCGTGTGGCTGCGCTTCTCGAGCTTGGCAGCGGATTTCATCCCGAGTTGAGCGGGCGCGACAACATCTTCCTCTATGGTTCGCTCATGGGACTCAGCCGACGCGAGATGGCGGCGCGGCTGGATGAGATCGTGGCGTTCGCCGATATGGCCGATTTTCTCGATCTCCAGGTCAAATACTATTCTTCTGGGATGTATATGCGTCTGGCGTTCGCTGTCGCTACGGCGGTCGATCCCGATATTCTGATCACGGACGAAGTGCTGGCGGTGGGTGATGAGGCGTTCCAGCGCAAATGCCTGGATCGCATTTTGACGTTTCGGCATATGGGGAAGACAATCGTCTTTGTGTCGCACGCGCTCGAGACGGTACGCACCCTGTGCGATCGCGCAGTGTGGCTTGATCATGGAGTCGTCCGCGCATTGGGCGCGACAGGCGAGGTGATCGACGCCTATCTCGCCGAAGTGAACCGTCGTGAACGCGAGGCGCTGGCACAGCAAGAGGCGCTGGTTGCGGATTCCAATCGGCGCTTCGGCACGCGCGACATCGAGATCACCAGTGTAGAATTGCTTGATACGCACGGCATTCCGCAGGCAGTGGCGCGCACAGGCGCACCGCTGACTATCCGCATCCGCTATCGCGCCCATCGAACAGTGCCGCGCCCGGTATTTGGGCTAGCAATACATCATGAAAGCGGCATCCTTCTCGCCGGACCAAATACGCTCTTTGCCGGTCTCGACATCCCGGCTGTGCGGGGCGAAGGCGCGGTTGAACTGCATGTTGCGGCGCTGCCGCTGCTAGCGGGACGGTATTTCCTCAGCGTAGCAGCGTATGACGAGACGATGCTGCACGCCTATGACCATCACGACCGCCTCTACCGCTTTACCGTCCAGAACGAAGAGGGAAGCGAGCGATTTGGCGCAGTAACGCTTGGCGGGGTCTGGTCGTGGCGCGAGGAGGTTGAGGGTTGGAATGTTGCGCGTTGAATGCTGGAATCCGGTCTTGCCTTGATTCGCGGGAGCGCTATCAGGACCACAGAGAGCACAGCGGTTGAAGGCAGAGGGTTATAAGGTTATAGGTTTGAGGCGTTCGTTCGCTTATTCGCTGACGCACTCGTGTATTCGTTGACACATTCGTGTATTCGCTGACGGATTCGCGTATTCGTTGACCTGTTCGCGTATTCGCCAGCCCATTCACTGACCCAGACTAATCCGCTGACCCATCCCGTTCTGGACGAGACGCATCCCACGATTATGGCGCTGCTGCTGGCGGGAATGCCCCGGCGCCGCACACCCTGATGAAGGCGCCGGATCCTACGAAGCCGCAGCCGCGTTTTCTGCGCACCTCTGCGCCAGAGTTTGAGGTTGGCGATCTTGTTCGGGCAATTTCTCGGGTTATGAGTATCACGATGCGGAAGAGCGTCTCTGGACCAGGGCAATGTTTCTGTGAAACAGAAACTTTGCTATGGGAAGCGCGAGGAAATCTAAACCATGAGCAGGCGTCGTTTGGTTTATTGAATCCCGACCGGATTCTGCATCTGGCATTTATTGCGCTCCGGGGATTGCATCAGCGCTTGAAAGCGGCTCCGAGGCAGTTACCATAACTGTTCGCTTCAACGCGCGCTGGACGGCGCCATACAGTTCAGACATCTGGTATGGTTTTTGAAGGAAGCCATCGATCGTCGCATTAGCGAAGCGCTCCAGAATATCGTGCTGGCTATACCCGCTTGCTACGACCACTGCGACGTGCGGCGCGAGCGCGCGCAGTGCGCTGAGTACAGCCGGTCCATCGAAATCTCCAAGGTGAGCGTCGAGCAGGATGCATGCAATGTCCGACATGTGCTCTTTCAGGGCCTGGATGGCTCCCTTGCCGTCGGCGACAGCAATCACGCGGAAGCCAAGATGGATGAGCAGGCGCGCTGTGACGTCGCGCACATCGGCCTCGTCGTCCACCACAAGAACTGTCACCTGGTCAGGCTTCGCTGTCGGTTCCTGATCAGCGGGTGCAGCGCACGCGCCCTTGATTGATGATGGCGGAAACAGAACGCTGATGGTCGTCCCACAACCGGGAGCGCTGTCGACGATGATCCCGCCGTGATGATCGCGCACAATGCCAAGCACCGCCGACATACCCAACCCGCGCCCCATCGTCTTTGTGGTAAAGAAGGGGTCAAACATGCGACGCTGCGTTTCTTCGTCCATGCCGCATCCTGTGTCGGAAACTTCTAAGATAAGGTAATCATTCGGCGGCAACTGGCTATCGACGCGGTTCATCGCTAGAAACGCCTCGTCGCAGAAACGCACGCCAGTGCGCAGGCGGATAATTCCGCCGTCAGGAGGAAGCGCCTCAGCCGCATTCAGAATCAGATTGAGCACAATCTGCTGGATCTGCGAAGGATCTGCCTGGAATGGCGGGATGTGCGGATCAAGCTGCAATTCGAGGCGCGTCTGCCTGCCAACCAATACACGCAGCATATCCGCCATGCCCTCAATGATCCCGGTGAGATCGGTTTCGATACGCTGATTACTCCCTTGTCCGGCATACGCTAGCAATTGTTGGGTCAATCCGGCGGCGTGGCGGGTCGCCAGTATGGCATTCCGCACGTGGTGGTAAGCAGAGGATGATCTAGCAAGTGTTAGCGAAGCCAGGTCGAGGTTGCCCATGATTGCCATCAACAGGTTGTTGAAGTCGTGAGCGACGCCGCGCGCCAGCAACCCCAGACTTTCCAGTTTTTGGGTTTGTTGAAGGCGGCGCTCGATGTCGAGTCGCTCGGCTTCGGCGCGTTTCTGCTCGGTGACATCGAGCACATAGCCAAGAAAATAGAGCGGTGTGTTGTGATTATCGTAAACAACCGTCGTATGGTTATGAATCCAGCGGTACTCGCCATCAGCGCGCTGCAGCCGGTACTCCTGGCGATACCAGGTCGCTTTCTGACCGACGTGGTCAATAATTTCGTGCTCGACTCGCGGTCGGTCGTCGGGATGGATCAGCGACAGGTAGCTCAATCTACCTTCAGTGAACGCTTCAGGCGCGTATCCGAACTGCTCCTGGACGTTGGGCGAAACATATGACACGGGATAGTCATTACGGGCCTCCCAACGGAAGACCACGGTCGGTCCGCCGATGAACAGTCGGCGTTCCTCGCGGAGCGCCGCTTCGCTTGCGGCAAGCGCCTGTTGCGCGCGCCACTGGTCCGTCATATCGCGCACGGATAGCATGTATCCGTTCCGCTCTCCACGACGGTCGCACAAGGCGGTGCAGCGAGCATCGAGCACTTGCGCGCTGTGTTCTACACGGATTGGTTCATTCGTATGAGCGCTGAGGCAATAATGTGCCAGTG
The DNA here is from genome assembly GCA_025062325.1 of Roseiflexus sp. GTDB lineage: Bacteria > Chloroflexota > Chloroflexia > Chloroflexales > Roseiflexaceae > Roseiflexus. The sequence goes on along the minus strand of JANXAL010000125.1, from coordinate 7,948 downwards.
CAGGCCACTGCTGCAGAGCAGTCTGCACCGGTTGTCCGATCGGATTCGCCAGATCGAGCAGACGACGCGCTGCCGGGTTACAATCGATTATCGTTCCCTTCGTATCAAAGACTAGCACTCCGTCATTCGATTGTTCAAACAGGTGAGCATACGCGATCGGGCGTGCGTCGAGTCGCCCCGGACGGAACAGCGCCAGATAGAAGAACATTCCGTTCACAGCAATCAGAATAGGGGTGATATCCAGGAGACCTTTGAATTGCTCGATCGCATAGAACGCCAGACTAATGACAGTTGTACAGAGCAATGAGCCTGTCAGCAGCGCAATCTGCGCGCGCTGGAGTTGCAGTGCGACTCTCCAGAAACGTATTAGAAGCCACGTGCCGGCAAGGACGAGGATATATGAGTAGGACACATGCAGCCAGTACCACGGACCATACTCGAACGTCAGGCGGGGTAGCACGTCTGGCGGCGTGACGGTGATACGCCGGTAGAACAGACTGTGCCAGTCATTGGTCATATTGACCATCACGGTCAGAAATGGGAAAAACGCCAGTAAACCCGCCTGGCGTCTGGTCAGATGGGCAACGCGGTCGGTGTACGTCAGTGCAAACCAGAGCCAGCAGGCTGGCACGCTGACAATGCCGAGGTACTTGATCCGCACTGCAACCATAGCCAGGTCTGGAGACAGGGCATTGATCTGGAAGAAATACCCCCACGACCAGATCGCGCTCGCAATCATGATCAGCGCAAAAGCGACATTACCCCCGGTTTCGCGATGTTGCAGGATGGCAAGTGCCAGCACAATCGCTACGCTGCCGCTGATCACTAGTCCCCAGGAGATGAGTGCGATCTCCATACCATCGCTCACTACCAGATAGGGATGAACCCCTCAGGAATGCCTGGCCCTCTCGCCAACCGGGTTATAGGACAAAAACCCAGCGCCCTCCAGGAGCGGATCGCGGCGCTGGTTGCAGTGCGGACTATGGATTCGGTCGGCATACGCATTATGTGCTGAAGTGATCGGAATAACGACAGTAACATGCAGCGCAACGTGCGTTATTTCAATCTTACCATAGTTTGACCGGGCGCCATCGATTTCAGTCGGCGGCAATTCGCCAAAGAGACCGACTCTGCCGTGAAGAGCGCAACATCGCACACGCGCCGCTTTTCCTTTTCCGATGGGTGACGTTTCTGCGGGCAATGCTTCATCTCATAATTGATACCAATGGCAGCGACGTTGCGCTGCGATGTCGCTGCCGTTCACCTTCTTCCATCTTCGCACGTTCAACCCGCCACTCCTAACGCCTGCAATCGGCGATAGACAGCATCCACTGCGCGATCCCATGTCCAGCGGCTGGCATCGTCGGCGGCACGCAACCCTTTGCGGCGACGCTCTTCCGGATGCTGCACCACGTGACGCAGCAGATCCACCAGCGCGTCGGCGTCCGGTTCCGCCCACTGCGCTCCGACACCATACACGCCGCCAGCATCAGCGGGTGCAAGACCGCGAATGGGGAGCGGATACCCGTTCTCGTGGTTGAGGAATGTCGTCGGCCCGCTCCAGTCGGTAGCGATTGCGGGGATGGCGCACGCCATTGCTTCGAGAATGGGCATGCCCCATCCCTCACCGCGCGTCGGCAACACGAAGCAGTCAGCGCTGCGGTAGAGTTCCGCCATGCGCTGTGCGTCAAGAGACCGGTTGTAGAGAAGCACAACTGGCGGCGATGGCGACGGCAGCAGCGCTGCCAGTTCACGCACCGGATGATCGCCAGGAGCGCGACAGTCGATCTTCAATACCAGTACAACCGGATCACTCGCTCGAAAAGCGGCGCGATAGGCGCGCAGCAGAATATCCCATCCTTTGCGCGCTCCCCATTCGAAGACCGACAGAAACACCGTGCGGTCAGTTAGATGGGTGCGCGGCTTTCCTGGCGCGAAAGTTTTCCGATCCACGCCGAGCGGCACGACGTAGATAGGTCGGCTGACGCCGCTCGCTGCGAAAACGTCAGCGCCCCAGGCGGTTGGCGTCCAAACTTCATCCATCTGGTTGGCCTGCTGCACCCACTCCTGCGGCAGACGATCAAATTCGAGCATGGTGAAGCCAATGCGGTAACGCCCGCTGTTTTTCGAGAAGCGGTCGCCCGGTGCGTACACGACCTGCGGCGCGTCAAGGCGCACCGGTGCACGCTGCAGCTCGGCAATGCGCGGATGGACGCCACCCATCATCACATGCTCGTCGCGGTCGGCGCCGTACAGGTACAGGGGACGGACCGCCACGCCGCGTGCATCAAGGCCTAATACGAATGCGCGCGATGAGCCGCTGTAACCAGTGAGCGATGCAAAAGATGAGTGCCAGACAAGTTCCATAGGAGAACTGAGAACCGAGAACTGCGAACTGGACGCTGGCTCCTAGCATACCCTTATTTTACGTGTGCTATAATGCGGCGGATTGTCCCACCGGCTTGAGGGTATTAGGTTTGGCTGCTCCAAAAGCAACACGCGCTCCAATCGCTTGGTACGGCGTGCTCGTCGATCTGCGCCGCTGGCAGCTCAGTCTGCCGCTGCTCCTGACAGTGCTCAGCGTTGTTGTCGCACTGATGGCAGCGTATGCCACTCAGCCGTTTGTGGCTATCGACGTTGGCGCGCGTTTCGACTATCCCTACCTTCGCGGCGTGCACGCCCGCGAATTCACCGCGCAGACGATGGTTGTTCAGGTGACGGCAGCGCCTGGTGCAAAAGAGGTCGTTATCAATGATACGCTCCCCGACGATGTGTACATGGCGACGCTCACCCTGGACGACTGGCAGCCTGATGCGCTGCATCCCCGTCGCTTGATTGCTGTGTATGCCAATAATCGGCGAATCGATACGCTTGACGATCGCGGCGGCAACCGTCGTTTCCGTGTGCTGCTCCCTAATGAGCTCGATCTCTCCGGCGGCGTGCGGTTGCGGGTCGAAGCCATCCCAGATCGCACCCTCGAAGTTCCGCCGGTGAGCCTGGTCGGCGCTGAGATCGCCAGAGCACACACGTATCGCTGGACGAGTGAGCGCGCTGCGATTACGTTTCCAGCATTGGGAAATGGCGACTGGCGGGTGGAGTTGCAGGCGCTTGTCGCACACCCGGACGGCAGTCCCGTCAATGCGCGCGTTTTTGCCAACGGCGAGTTGGTCGCCACTCTTCCCGACACGCCAGCTCTACGCCGGCATCTGCTGATCGTGCCGGCGCGCGCACTCGATCACGGCAACCTGACGCTGGAAATCCTCGCTAATGTGTATTCCGATCCGCGCCCGCTAGGGGTATCGTTAGGGCGCGTAACAGTAACGCCGCTAGCCGGTGCGCCTGCGGTTGCGCTGCCGCCGTGGAGTGCGCTTGTGCCTGCTCTGACAGCAGTTTTGTGCATGTATGGCGCACTGCGCTTCTCGCGTGTTCCGGCGTGGGGCGCGTGCGGCGCCGCCTTGGCAGTTGCGGTCCTAGGCGCCTGGGCGCTGAGCGCTTATCGCTATCCGACCGGGCTGTTTCTCGGACCGCTGGCGTGGTTCATGCTCTTCACGCTGGCATTGACGCCGCTCGTGGATCGCGGCATGGCATGGTTATTCCACAAACTCGGCGCACCGCTTAATCCAGGTCTGCACTATGCGCTGCTCGTTACCTTTCTCACTGGTCTCTGGTTGAAGGGTGGCGGATTGCTCTTTCCCTACATGCGCGCTATCGATGTCGGTTGGCATATGGATCGCGTGCGCTGGATTCTCGCTGGGCACTGGGCGGAGATGTATCTCCCCGGCGCCTTCTCAGAGTCGGTCATGCCGATCAACGAGTGGGGGCCGAACCGTCCAGTCATTCCCTATTCGCCGTTTTTCCATCTGTTTTCAACGCTCTTTGCACTGTTCCCGTGGCCGCTCGAAACTAGCGCGAACCTCTTCAGCGCCCTGCTCGACAACAGTCGTGTCTTCCTGATTGCGCTTCTGGCGCGCAAAGCGGGGTTGAGCGACCGCGTGACCCTCTTCGCCTCCCTGATCTATGCGGTCACGCCGGTGACGTTCCTCCTTCACTCGTGGGGAAATATCCCGACGACGTCTGGCATGTGGTGGACGCTCGTCACGTCCACGATTATGGTCGCACTTTATCCGCGCCTCCATGAACGTGGTCCGTTTGTGCTACTCACGGTGCTGACTCTCGTCACACTGCTGTTTTACACTGTCATGGCGGTTTTTCACGTCGTGTTCATCACATGCTTCATTGTGCTGGCGCTTATCACGCCGTTAGGTCTTGATCGCAGGCCGCTGCGACCGGTTGCGCTGTCGCTGGGAGTGGCGTTACTGGCGGCGACGCTCATCTACTATGGGCAGTATATTCCGCCAATGCTAGAGCGCACGGTGCCGTATGTGCTAAGCTTGGCGACGGCTGGCCCGCAGAGCGTCGGGGTGGAGCGTCCGCCGTTTAGCGCGTACATGCTCTCGTTCTGGCGGCATCTGCGCTACGATATGCGACCGGATGGCTTTCTCTACTACGGGTTGCTCATTCCGCTGATGTTCGTCATTCCTGGCTTTGTCGCATTGCGCAAGCGCCCGCTTCTGTGGGTGATGCTCGCGTCGTGGTTTTCGGTTGGGACGTTGTTTATGCTTGTCGGATATCGCGTCTCGATGGTGGATAAACAGTTGTTCTACATTGTGCCAGCAATCTGTCTCTGCTGGGGGGTCTATGCTGAACGGTTCTGGCGGCGCGGATGGTGGGGCAGAGTTCTGGTCATCACTATCTACGTCTTCACGCTGGCAACGGCGCTCGATCTGTGGATCATACGCATTGCGCGGTCGCCGGTGGTGTGAGGGCGGGGTTAAGGGTTAGGGATTGATACGTTCAACGTTCAACTTTTCGTACTGCCTTCGCGCCTTTGTGCCGTTGTGTGGAAAGAGGGGTAAGGCTAGAGGCATGACACAGGCTCTGGCATCACCACGTGAACGTTCTAGCGCTGGCATTGCGCGCATGCTTGCCGCCGTCGAGCGGCGGGCAAGTCTGGCGCTGGCGACGCTTATGATGCTCTATGCGGCGCTTCTCTTCTTTGGCCTGACGTTCAAATATCTCCATTGGGCGCAGGGATACGATCAGATCGATTACCAGCAGTCAATCTGGAATACCACTCAGGGGCGCTTTCTTGAGATTTCGCATTACCGTCATACCAATCATCTCTGGGGGATGGATTTTATTCCGGCAATTCTCCTGATCGTTCCATTCTATGCCCTATTTCCGTCGGCGCTGACGCTCAATTTCTTCCAAGCGCTCTTTATGGCGCTTGGCGCACTGCCAGTCTATGGCGTTGCCCGTGATCGCTTCGGCGGCTCACGCCTCGCGGGTCTTGGATGGGCGCTCGTGTATCTGCTGTATCCGTCGCTCTGGTTTGTGACCATGAGCGCGCCATGGCAACCCCGCACGCTGGCGATCCCCGCGCTGTTGGGCGCGTTCTTCTTCCTGCAACGCGCAGCGTTTCAACGTGCAAGCGCTAGAGATTGGGGTGCATATCTGGGGTTGCTGACGCTGGCACTGACCACTCGCACCGATGTGTCGCTGGTGGTGGCGGCGTTTGGCATACTGGCGGCGCTCTGGCGTGTCGGCTGGCGCTGGGCGCTGCCGCCGCTCGCTATGGGGCTGGCATGGTTCTATCTCTCAACAAGTGTGATTGTACCATCGTTCTACCTGCCTGACTATCAGGTGCGTGAAGGAGAGATCGGGGCTGTGACCAAGGGCGATTACAGCGAAGTCTGGCCTGGCAAAAGCCCGCAGCTAGCGTACTATGCGCATCTTGGCGATAGTGCAGGCGCCATTCTCTGGACGATCGTCAGCCGACCGTTTGATGTGCTACGTCTGATGTTCACGCCGGATAAGCTGGTCTACCTGGCGCTGATGCTGCTTCCGCTGGCGTTGCTCCCGCTGCTCGCGCCTGATGTCGCAATCCTGGCGGCGCCGCCGCTGGCGATGAACCTGCTCTCACTGCGTCCGTTTCAGATCACAGTGCGTGAGCAGTACCAGGCGCTTGTCATTCCCGGACTGATCCTGGCGGCTATCATCGGCGCAGCGCGATTATGGTTGTGGTGGCGGGCGCGCAGTGAACAGGCGCACGCCCAGGGGGAAAGCGCTTCCTCAGTATTTCACGAACAGATTGACGCGAAGGCGCAAAGGCGCAACGTCTTCCAGGCAGTGACGCTAATGATTGGCATCATCGGCGTCACAGCAGTTACTAACCTGGCATATCGCAATCCGGTGGTGACGACGGTGCTCTACCGCGAATCGCCGGAGCGTCTGGCAGCGATGGAGCGCCTGGCGGCGTTGATCCCGCCTGATGCGCCATTAGGCGTGACGTCGTTCCTGGCGCCGCGCATGATGCCGCGTCGGTTCATTTACTATGTACCGCCAGATGAGTCATTCCCGCCGCTCGAACGCGCTGAGTATCTGTTTATCGACACCCGTGCCGCGGCGTTGCGCACCGAACGCCACCGTGATTTCATTCAGCAATTGCGCACGTCGGATCGCTGGCAGGTGATTGCTGAAGAACAGGACTTGCTAGTGCTGCGCCAGACGCAGCGGGCGCCGTAGATCGCACACCGATGCAGGCTTAGCAGATGTCGTGCAGCGCGCAGTTGAGGACGACGGTTCATCTGATTCTGCTGGCTGCCGTTGTCGCGCTGGCGCTGGCAGCGCGTCTCTGGTTCTGGCAGGCGCAGGCACAGTCGGGCGCTGTGCCGCCGGGCGACCCGGAAGAGTACTATCGCGCCGCCATCCACATTCTGTACGGCGGGTACCACGATACCGGCAAATGGCTGCGTCCGCCGGTCTATCCGGCGTTCCTGGCGCTGCTGCTGCCGCTTGCGGGCATGAATGTCGCCGGGGCGCTGTTGCTTCAGGCGTATGTGTTGAGCATCGGTACGCTGGCATTCTATGCCTTCGGCGCGCAACTCTTCGGACGCGCCGTCGGTCTGGTGACAGCGCTTCTGGCAGCGCTGTTCGTGCCGCTGGCATCGTATGCCAGTTCGCTCTACGCCGAAGCGCTGTTCGTCACGCTCCTGGTCCTCGGTCTTGCGCTGCTCGACCGTGCACTGACCCGTAGAAGCATCTGGGCGGCGTTTGGGACCGGCGCAACGCTGGCGCTGGCGGCGCTGACTCGCGCCGTGGGCCTGTACCTGATCCCGCTGGCAGCAGTGTGGATCGCCTGGCAGGCGCGGCAGGACCGGAGGTCGGAGGCGCAACACTACCCGCTGGCAATCTTCCTGATACTGGGGGCGACGCTGGTTATCGGACCGTGGGCGGCGCGGAACTACCTGGCGCACGGGCGCGTGATCCTGAGCGACACGAACGGCGGCATCAGCATGTGGTACGGCACGGTGCGCGATGACGCGGAACAGGCGGCAGGCGAGGCCCTTTTGGCGTCTGTTCCTAACCTCGCCGACCGGCAGTTGCTTGCGCTCCAGATGGCCTGGGAGAACATGCGTGACGATCCAGCGCGTTTCCTGACGCGTATGCGCTTCAAAATCGCATCGCTCTATGCGTTGCAAACCCGCAGTTATGCGGTGGGAGACGTCATTTCAATTGACCCGCATGGCGCCCCGCTGGTGCAAAACGCAGGTGAATATTCCCTGCCTGTCACATTGCTGGCGGATGTGCAGTACGCGGCGCTCGTCATCCTGGCGATCATCGGCGTCTGTTTCGCGCCGCACCCTGCCCGCGCAGTCCCGACGTTGCTCTGGGTGGGGCTGGCGACCCTGCTGGCGGCACTGACTATCGGTCACCCGCGACTGCGTCTGCCAATCGTGGCAGCAGTCCTGCCATTCGCCGCATATGTGCTGGTCAGATCGCCTGCGGTATGGCGGCGCACCCGTCAGTTGCTGCGCGACCGGCGCAGTTATGCGGCGTGGGGCGGAACTGTCGCGTTCCTGGCGCTGATTGTCAGCACGCGGTACAT
>JANXAL010000073.1 GCA_025062325.1 Roseiflexus sp. | reverse complement strand
TGACATCCGGGATAACGCCGGGCAAGTCAGAGATGCCTGCGGGATAGTCAGAGACCCATACGACGCCAAAACTATATTCCGTCGATTGTGGCGCCGCTGGAACTTCCGCGATGCGCTCGCTGGCGGAGTGGACTGCTGCGCTTGTTCCGCTGCGCGTAATCAACGGAAGGAAGAGCGTGTTGAAAGGGATGAGCGTGATCCGATCCTGGCGAACAGCTCCCTGATTGTCAGTCACGCGCAGCGTCACCGTCGTCGGTCCGGGCATCCCGTCCCGGTTCTCAGCAGGAAGGCTGTTCGTCGTCACCGCTACTTCGCCAGGGCTGTTGAGGATCGTTGCCTGGATTGTATCACCCTCGCCGTTGAGCCACTCGACACGGTAGGGTGCTGCGCCGTCGCGCACTTCGCCGCGCAGCGTGACATTTGAGCCAGGCGCAAAGCGTGAACCGCTGGACGGCGCGATAATCCGCACCGACGGACCGAATCCGCCCGATCCGCTTTTGAGCAGCGGCAGGGTAATGCTGCGCAGGACGAAGGTCTCACCGCCGATGGTCACTTCGATGCCGTTGAATTCAAGCACCGGTTCCAGGACGCGCTGCTCGACTACGGCATCAGAGACATAGTAAACGAGACTGGGATCGGGCACACTAATGCTGCTGGCATCAGGATATGCTGCGCGCACCTGCTGGCGCACCTGATCCCGCAATGCATTTGGATCCTGAATAGGCACATCACGTATGCGCGTCAGTTCACGGCTGAAGAACGGCATGGCGACTGCGGTCAACCCCGGAACGGCGTCATCGAGGCTGAAGCCGTTGTCAGGCGCAGTTGCGGTGAACATGAGCGAGAGATGCCCGCCCGGTCCGCCAAGGGGAAGTGCGCTGGAAGCCGATCCCGGCGGCAACGGAATCGCCATTGGCACCTCAACGACCACGCCGACAACCTGCTCCGTTGCCGCTGCCTCTGGAGCGCTGGCAGAGATCGACGCAGCCTTGATCAGGCGTGTTCTGTAATCCGGCGGTCGGCCGCATTTCTGCGGATCTAGCGTTATGATCCCTTGTTCCTGCTGTGTCTCGCGCAACAGATAGCCATTAGAATCCATAAATCCATTATCGATTAGGAACCTGCAGGCAAGACGTGCGGCTTGATTACGATCAATCGGTCCGCGCGGCGTTTCCCGCCCCAGATCGTTGAGATTGAAGGCGTAAAAGCCGCCGCTAGCACTGTAGCGGGTCAGGAGCGACCGGGTGTCGGTATTGGGGACGGTGAATCGGATCCGACCCAGATACTCGTCCTGAACTGCTGATCGGTCGCCGATGCCGCTCAAACGTTGCGCAAGGGCCTGCGTCGTGGCGCCGGTGACGCTAGGCGCAGTTAGCTGAAAGACCGGCAATGTCTGTCCCTGCTGCAACACAATGTTGTTTGCTGTCACGAAGGAAGTCGGCGCCGAACGGGCAGTTGGGACGCCGCAGAGAACGAGAATGGTCGTCGTCAGCGCCAGGATGCGAAGAAGCCTACGAAATGCACCGACAGACATAGATCCTCCAGTCGCGTGATGATGGCGCCGAAGATTACCCGGCAATGCGCACGCCGGGCAGCATGCATCGTACCCGTCAGGCGTCTACATAGCGTCTACATCGGAGCGGCGGCGGAGCATCATTACGACAGCGTGTCGTATGAGAACGCCATTGCATCGCTACAGCGCTGTCGTCAATGCGCACGGGAAAAGCTATTGCAGTGCAACGGCTCCCTGTGTCTCGCTGCGTAATGACGCCATCAGGCAAGCATTGGCGGGTCGGGCCAGAGGTCTTCGGCGGCTGCCCGGAGGATCGCGCGGTTGAAGGCGAACGCGACGAGGAAACGCTCACGCTGGGGTGACGGCAGTTGTTGTTCAGCGCGGTGCAGACAGTCAAGGGCGGATGCCAGGGCATCTCTGGCTTCGTCTAGCCGTCCCTGGGCACGGAGGATTTGTGCCCGGGCAAACCACACCTGCTGCGGATTTTCGACCTGCGGTACGCGCTTCAGGTCGTCCAGAGCGCGCGCACTGTGGGCGTCCGCGGCGTCAATATCGCCCAGATGCAGACAGGCAATCGCCAGGAATGCGCGGTCAATGCTCACATCAACATGCCCCTGCGCCTCGCGCAGCGCCAGCCCCTGTTCCATCAACGGCCGCGCCTCGGCAGCGCGCCCCTGTTGCAGCACAGCGGCTCCCAGGTTTGCCAGCGCCGCCGCCTGCTGCGCAGACAAATTGAGCGCCGTAGCGCGCTCGTATGATTCGCGCAGCCAGATCTCGGCTTCGGCGCCGCGTCCCATCCAGACCAGAGCTGCGCCGATGTTGCTGGCTGCCACACACAGACCGCGCGCATCATTGATAGATCGGAATAGATGATAGGCATCCTGCGCCATACTGATGCCCTGCTCGAATTCCCCCACGCGCAGCGCCAGGACGCTCATATTCACGCGGCTGGCAGCCATCCCCTGCCGCAGGTCAAGGGCGGCATAGCCAGCATATGCAGACTGATACGCTGCCAGCGCTTCGTCCAGACGACCCAGACGCGCGAGCATCCGCGCCATCAGAACGCTGGCAGACGCCTCGCTGTCGGGCAGACCGCGCTGCGCAAACAACCGCTGCGCCTCCTGAGCATACATCAGCGCACTGTCAAAATCGTTGCGTACTGCGGTCAGGTTGCCCAGCGCCAGCATCAGATGCGGCAACATTGGCGACGCACGCCCTGCCGCGTGGACGGCCTGTTTCAGCGCGTGTTCAGCAGCATCGTAGCGTTCACGCCCCTGTTCAACATCTGCGCACGTCAGCCAGCCGCGCACCAGCGCATCACGGTCGTTCCGCTGTTGCGCCAGCGATAGGGCGCGCTGCACGACGTCGCTGGCTTCATCCCATCGCTGCGCATGCATCAGCGCACGAGCAAGGAGACACAGGATCTCGCCGTCATTGTGCAAAGTGAGCGTTGCCGCCCGTTGCAATGCCTCCAGCGCTTCTTCCCACGCATTGCGCGCCAGCGCATATCGTCCGCGTTTGCGATAGATTTCGGCGCGCCATTCGGGATGATCGGGCGACTGGTCAACAAGGCGATCCAGCGCCGCCAGGACGGTCGCCTGCTCAGCGCGCAATCCGTGGTCGTGCAGGATCGACTCCTGTTCACTCAGCAGGTCGAACTGCATCTGCCGATCGCGCGCCAGACGCAAACCGTGCTGAATGGCGACCAGCGCCGCATCATGGGCATAGAGTGATCGCGCGCGGCGGGCTGCTTGAAGCCACATCTCCGCTGCTTCATCCGGCTGATCGGCGGCTTCCAGGTGATATGCAATTCGAGCGGGATCGGCATTGTGCTGGCGCAGCAGCGCGGCTGCCTGGCGGTGCAACCGCTGACGGCGCGCTGGACTCAGGCTTTCCAGTACAAGCGTATGCACTTCTGGATGAGCAATGGCATACCATGTGCCAACCGGCGTGAGCCAGTCGTGGTTGATCAGACGTTCGCAGGCGCACTCTACTTCTTCTACGGTACGTCCGCTGATGTGGTGAATCCACTGTGCGCTGCCGCATGTCAGCACCGCTACGGCTTCTAGAACCTGGCGCGTGATCGAGTCGAGCGAGTGGAGATGCGACAGGAGCGCCTCGTGCAGCGAAGACGGAATGTGCGACTCTCCAGCAGATCCGGCGGAAAGGGCAGCAGCGTACAGCAGCTCACGGGTCGCCAGCGGCGCTCCATGCGTCCGGCGCCAGACTTCCTCCGCCAGCGTTGCCGGCAGACCGGCGTCCTCCGCCAGTCGCAGAACCATTGCCTGATCGAAAGCATCGAGGGTCCACGTTCGTACTAAGTCGCGTGTGCGCAAATCTTCCAGCATCCTGTCCAGCGCGCCGTCTCTGGTGCGACAGGTGATCGTCAGCGCCACATGCGTATCTGGCAGCGCGTTCACCAGCCAGCCAGCCGCCTTGATCGACAGCGAATCGGCCTGATCCAGGTCTTCCAGCACGATGACTGTCGGATCATCGCCTTTCAGGGCGCGCAGCGCGCGCGGCAATGCCTGCAACAACCGCTGGCGCGCCAACTGGTGCTGGACGGACTCGTTGTCGCTTTGCGGCTGAAGTGGCGGCAAATGCGGGAAGACGGCGCGCAATTCTGGCAGTAGGCGCACCGCCTCGGTCATCCACAGGTCGATTTGAAGCGCGACGCTTCCAGCCTGAGCACGAGGACGACTCAGACGCTCACGAAGCGCGGCGTCAAACAGATCAGCCATCAGGCCGAACGGGACTGCATGCCCAGTTTTACGCGCACTGGCGAACCAGACCAGGACATCCGGCATGGTCTGGCGAATACGTTCCAGCGCCTCGCGCACGAGCCGACTCTTGCCAGCGCCGGCCAGTCCCTGAATGCAGACGACCTGCGTTGCGCCGGTTAATGCCTGATGCATGGCTGCGACCAGGTCATCACACAGAGCTGTGTGATCGGACAGGCGCAGGAGTGCCGGAGGATGGCGCGCGGCTGGGAGCGCAACAGGCAACGGCGATTGAGCGAGACGCGCCTTGAATGCCAGTGATCGGGCGTCATCAACGCGGTCATCGAGAATCGCCCGGTACAGCGCTGCGGTGTCGGCATCCGGCTCGATCCCCAGTTCATGTTCCAGGAGCGAGGCGCAGTGAGCAAACTGCCGAATGGCATCGCCGCGCCGTCCTGTCTTTGCATAGAGCCACATCGCTTTGCGGTGCAATTCTTCGGAGAGGGCGTCCATTGACAGCGCACGTTCGACGGCAGTCATTGCGCGGGCAAAGTCTCCGATATCTGTATACCCATCGACGATGCGACGCCACATATCGAGTTGAATGCGCTCGAAACGCTCACGCTGCTGGAGCAGCCACTGCTCGAATTCCGGCGATGCATCGAGTTCCAGCCCGCTCAGCAAAGGTCCTGCGTAGAGACGGGTCGCCTGTTCAGCGGCACGTAGTCCGTCAGGGTCCGGCAGTTCACGCGCCTGCCCTGACAAATGCAGAAATGTGCGAACATCGACGTGACATACATTCGGGTCAAAACGCAGCAGATGACTGCCCGCTCCGACGCCGGTCAGCAACCTATCTGCCCATGGTTCGACCGACTGCCGCAATTGTGAAAGCGAACGACGTAAACGCTGCCGCCCCACTGCCCGCGGTGAGTCTGGCCACAAGAGATACGTCAGTTCATCACGGGTGACCGGTCGCTCACTGAGCGCCAGCACGGCCATAATGGCAAGGGGTTGACGGCGTCGAAACGGAACCTCGCGTCGGTCGAGCAGCAGACGAGGCGCGCCGAAGAGCTTGAGTTCAAACAAGGGATTGGAGCGATGAACATCCGGCATCCTGGTCTTGTCACACCGGCGAGTCAGTCAAATTGTCGAAAGCAGTGGTATTATACCTTCGTTATGCCAGCGGCACGGGAGTGGTTATGGTCGACATCTATACCGACGGCGCCTGCCGCGGCAATCCCGGACCCGGCGGATGGGCGGCGATCATTGTTCGCAATGGCGACGTGATCGAAATCGGCGGCGCCGAAGAGCAGACAACCAACAATCGGATGGAACTGCGCGCAGCGGTCGAGGCGCTGCGCCGTGTTCCCCCTGACACGCCGGTGCGCCTGACAACCGATAGCGCCTATCTGTTGAACGGTGCGACCCGCTGGCTGCCGCTGTGGAAACAGCGCAACTGGCTGACTGCTGATGACGCGCCGGTTGAGCACCGCGACCTCTGGGAGGAACTCGATGCACTCGCCGGGCAGCGCGTGACATGGAACTATGTGCGCGGGCACAGCGGCGATCCGTGGAACGAACGCGCCAATCTGCTTGCCCAGGCGTATGCCGATGGTCGTGTAGAAACGTTGTCCGGCGCGCCTGCACGCCGACGCATCTCCTACCTGAGCCTGGTGCGAGGCGAACTGGCGCGTCATGCCACATGGGAAGAATGTCGCGGGCGGATTCACGGAGTCTCCGGCGCGCGCTGGAAAAAATGCACGTCTCCAGAGGAAGAACGAGCAACGGTCACGAATTGGGGCATGCCGGTCGAGGCGCTCGCGGCGCTGGACGCCGGAGATAGCCAGGACTCCGGCGCCGTCTGAGCGGGGGCGCCGCTCAAATCGTCGGCATCACCCGCAGGTCCATCATATCTTCGACTGGCGATGGCTCGCGTTCTGCCGCTTTTGCAGCACGCACCTTCTCGGCGTGCATGGCGCTGAGCCAGTGCTGCAGGCCGCTCAACGCCTCCTGGTCATCGGGTTGATCGAGCAGGCGCGCCAGGTCCTGGAGCGTCCGTTTGTTCATGCGCAACAGGATCGTATTGAGGCGCGCGGTTGTCGCCTCATCGAGATCGCTCCACAGCGTATAGAGCGCAATCAGCGCCTCGATGCGTCGCGCAAAGAGCGCCCGTTCTTCGGGGTTGCCGAGGTAATACGGCGGGCAAACCGGCAGCTTGTCGTTCGTCAGCGCGTCGCGCAAAAACGACGGATAGTCCGCCTGAACATCATCGTAGGCAGCGCGCATGTCGCGGAGTTGCTGATCGATCTCCGAGAGAAGCGTCACCAGGCGCACCCAGCGATGATCGTCAAAACGGAAGCCGCCGCGTCTCCTGCCAGCCGCCTCGGGTTCCTGCGGCAGCAATGCGCGCCCGGCAAGCCGCCCTTTGCGCATGATCGCGGCGACAATGCGGGGCGGCATACGCAGGTTGAGGCCGCCTTCTTCCGGTCGCAACCGCACCCGCACCACCCGCTCGTTGTACCCCGGCAGCCGCGCCTGGGCTGCATCGCGGTAGTTCTGCGCCGTGCCGAAGATCGACCAGAAGAACGCCGGGAGACTGGTAATCGCCCTCCACTCGATGTAATCTTCGCTCGGTCCAGCCGGCGGCAGATAGACTTCCTCTTGCGGATTGCTGAACGGCGCTGCGGCGCGGAAAGGCGGAGGCGGCTCAGGCGCCGCGGCGCGAAAGTTGGCGCGCCCCAGATATGCCTGTTTGACGATCACGCCGGGCTTCGGCGCCTCGGCTGACGTTTCCGTTCCATCATCCGCCAGCAACGTCTGAAGGAACTGCTCATCGTCGATCTCGTCGGCGGACAGTTGCACCAGATTGATGCCAAAGGTCGGGTGGGTCGGCAACCAGCGGTCGAAAAAGTGGATTGGAAAATTGCTGGCAATCCCGCCATCACTGAACAGATGGCGCTGAAGATGCTCTGCGCGCAGCGTTCGTCCGGCGCTCGCGTCGCGTTGCCCGGCGACGCTGATCGTGTAGAGCGGGACAGCGGCAATCAGAATTGGAAAGCTCAGGCTCAGACGCACACCAAAGACCACAGGGAGATCGCGCCAGGCGGGTAGAGGGAGCAGTGTTCGCACTACGCCGCGTTCGTCCTTCACCTGATATGCTGCGCCTGCGCTGCGCGCGCGCATGTGTTCGACGACAATCTCCGGAAACAGGCGCGCGAATTCGGTCGGATCAAAGAGGAAGCGCCCCATGTCTTTGGGTAGCACATATGGCATATGTTCGCTCAGATTGCTGGTCATCATGCGGAGTGAAATCCTGCGACCATCCGGCGTATGCGCCAGTTCGCCGAACGTGAGCGGCGGTTGATCCGCAGCGCGCCCCGCTAGCCCATTGATCGCCGCATGGAGCCAGTCAGTCAGCGCAGGCGGCCTGCCGCGCCCTTCAGTATCTCCTAGAGTCGGCGGCCATCCCTCTGGGATTGCGCCTGCTGCATGACCGCTGCACAATCCAAACAGACTGCGTGGCAGTTCCGCGACAGCAATCCACACAAGATGCACTGCGCCCGCCAGCACGCCGATGATCAGACCGACCAGAATCGACAGCGCCACTCGCCCGACACTGATCAACGGTTGCACCGGGGTGTCGCTCAGGAGGGACAGGAGGGTCCAGATCGCTGCAATAATCAGCGCCGCTGCAACTCCGACCCCCAGTGTCACCGCTGTGTTGTACCGCATCAGCAATCGGGCGGTGCGGAGGAAGAGAGAAAGTGCGCGTCCGACGAACTGGAGCGCTGCAACAGGAATGCGAACCGCAGATGGCAATTGTTGACGTGCAGACGCGCGTTTTGGCGGCAGCGCCGTTTTTGAGGCGATCACCAGATCGAGCAGCGTGTGGAATAACGGCTTCAGGTTGGGGGACGGCTGGAACAATCCTGCCAAATTGCCTTCATTCGCGCCGAGCCAAGCGCGCAGCCGGTCGAGTCGCTGAAAACCGCTACGGTAGCCAGCGTATGGGATGGTGCGCCCGTATTCTGCCGCCGCCGCAGCAGCAGCCGCAATCGCGCCCGCTGACGTGCCGCCGATGTTGACGAACTGATAGCGCGTCGCAAGTTCGATAATTGCTGGCGGGTACACCACGCCGCTGGCGATGCCGCCTTTCATCACCAGGTCGCAGCGCTGCAGATCATCTCTGATGAAGTCGGCGTCGGTGTAGATTGGATCGCCGTCGTGAGTCATGTATCGCCCCTTGCCGCTCTGCTGTCGGCGAATAAGCGAATGTGGTCAGCGAATCAACGAATGGGTCAACGAACGCGTCAACGAATAAGCGAATGTGTCGGCGAATAAGAGAATGCGTTGGCGAATAAGCGAGTGCTTCAGCGAATCAGCGAATGGAAACAAATGTCTGGATGTGCGTCGCTCGCGCTCGCTGTTTTCCTCTTGCCCATCGTAAAAACGTTACGATGCCCGGCAGAGAGGCTATGGCGCAATATCGCTCCCTGAACATGCGATCTTCCACATTGTAAGCTGCAACCTTCCCCCTTTCGCCCTCTCAAGTGGAGGCTTTTAGGGTGCGAAGCGGGTTTGCCGCATCTCGACGCCCTTGTTCCCCTCATCCCCCCGCCCCTTTCCACCAAAGGGGAGAAGCTCTCAAGTGTAGCGTTTTTGAGGTGCGATGGATGTTTGTCGCGTCCTGACGCCCTTTTTCCCTCTCATTCCTCTTCCCCCTTTTCCCTTGTAGGAGAAGGGGGAGTGTGTGCTTTCCAACTCTCTTTCCACACCGGCGCAATGCCAGCGTTTACGTGTGGGAGAAGGGGGAGTGTGCGCTTTCCAATGCTCCAAACGGGCGATGCAGCATAAGGGCTTGCTAAAAACTCTACGCTTGCGAGAAGAGGAGAAGGGAGAGGTGGGGCGTCCTAATGCCTCAAACAGGCGATGCAGCACGAGGGCGTGTTGGAAAAGTCCCCTTTTATCAGCCCCTTTCGCCTCTCGCCTCTCGCCTTTCACCACGAAAGTCTACCACAATCTGATACAATGTTCAGTATGTTGACTGAACTGTTTTTGATCCGACATGCTGAACCAGATCGCACAACAGGCCTGCCCTACACTGTGATGCCGGGGCCGCCGTTGACGCTGCGCGGCGAAGAGGAGGCAGTGCAAGCGGGGCACTGGCTACGCGAGCGCGGCATTGAACAGTTGCTCTCGTCGCCGTTTACTCGCGCCCGCGCAACGGCTGTAACCATCGGGCAACTGATCGGATTGGAACCGACCCTGATTGAGACATTGCGCGAAATGGCGCCTGGAGAAACGCACCTGGAGGTGCGCGCCCGCATTGTCAATCTTCTCACACAGCTCGACGATACACCATTCCGGCGTGTGGCGCTCGTCACCCACGGCAGTTGCATTCTCGCCGCACTGCAGCATACAACCAACGATCGCATCGATCTGAGCGGACATCGCTACGACTACGGGAATCACACGCCAACGGCTGGCATCTGGCACGGAGTCCGCACCGAACATGGCTGGCGCTGGTCGCTGGCGTTTCGTCCACACATGGCAGTAGAAAGTTGAACGTTGAACGCGGGGAGATGACGTATTGAACGTTCCACAGCGAATGTTGCAGGTGAAAAGGTAAAAGCCGAGAAGGTCGGGAGTGGGAAGGAAGCAGGTGGCAGCAATCCCTTCATCCCGCACCTCACAAGTGTAGATTTTTTCAACAAGCCCTTCCATTCCATCGCCCGTTTCAAGCAACAGGACGCCCCAGCTCCCTATTCTCCACCCCGCACGCGGGGAGCGCAGGCTCACGAGGGTAGATTTTTTGGGCAAGCCCTTCCGTTGCATCGCCCGTTTTGAGCGTCAGGATGCGTAAACTCCCCCTTCTCCCCCCAACCCCCGCATGCGGGGGGCGCAGGGGGGTGGGAGCAGCTCACAAGTGTAGGTTTTTTGGCAAGCCCTCACATTGCATTGCCCGTTTCAGGCGACAGGACGCCCCAACTCCCCCTTCTCCCCTTGTGGGAGAAGGGGGTCGGGGGGATGAGGGGAAAAGAGCGTCAGGATGCGGCAAACCTGCTTTGGCCCCCAAAAAGCCTACACTTGAGAGGGAGAAGGGGGTAGGGGGGATGAGGGGAAAAGAGCGTCAGGGCGCGGAGAACATCGATTGCACTCCAAAAACGCTACGCTTGTGAGCGGGGAGATGAAGGGAAAACAGGCGTCAGGACGCCGAAAACGACCCTCGCACCTACTCCGCCCTTGAGAGCAGAGGACACTCTTACATATGCGCCACACGTGCAATGGCGTAGACCTTAAGGCTGGCTTGCACGCCGCTCGCGCGATTCATTCATTCCAGAGGAATAATGCTCCAAAAGCCTCCAGATCACGTTCTGAGACCTCACCGAACCTTCGTTCAACCTGCAACCTTCCTATCTGCAACCTTCCTATCTGCAGCTCTCTCGCCTCTTGCCTCTCGCCCCTCGCCGCTCTTGCCTCTCGCCTCACTCATACCGCAACGCCTCGATTGGCAGAAGCAGAGCAGCGCGCCGCGCCGGGTAGTATCCGAAGATGACGCCGATGGCGCACGCGAATGCCAGCGCCAGGACGACGGCAATCCACGAGATCGATACAGTCAGCCCGGCAGCCACGCCGATGAGCGCTACCAGTCCAATTGCGGCAGTGACGCCGATCAGGCTGCCTGCCAAGCTAATGACAACCGCTTCCAGCACAAACTGACTCAGCACATCGCCATCGGTAGCGCCAAGCGCTTTGCGCACGCCGATTTCACGGGTGCGCTCGGTGACCGCTACCAGCATGATGTTCATAATGCCAATGCCGCCAACCACCAGGCTGATGCCTGCCACTAGCGCGATAAACCCAGTGATGGCGCCGTTGATTCCTGCCAGCACGTTGAGCGCCTGTGTTGGCAGGTTCAGGCGAAAATCGTCAACGGCGCCGTCAGGCACATTGCGGCTGGCGCGCAGCGTCGCAGTCACCAGCGCCTCGCCGCGCTCGACCAACCGCTCGCTCTGCAAACTGAGCAGAATACTGCTCATCTGCAACCCGCGACCAGGGAGATCCTGGTTGCCAGCGATCCGTAGCCGCGCCGTGCTGACCGGCACCAGAATGCGCTGGTCGGATGAAAATGGTCCCCCAAGTTGCCGCAGTACTCCAACAACCTGGAGCGGTTGCCCGTTGACTTCGATAGTCTTTCCAACAGCATCTTTCACATTCTCTTTGCCGAAGAGGTCCTCAGCAACCAGTGCGCCGAGCACAGCAACCCGCGCCGCTTGTCGTTCGTCTTCGTCGGTTAGGAACCGACCATACTGCACCGGCACTGTCTGCACAAGCTGATAGTCCTTCGTCGTGCCGACAACCGTAGGGTTGGCGACGGAGCTGCCGAAACGCACTGGAACGCGGAGAGAAACTTCCGGCACAATAGTGCGAAAGACATCCGGGTGGCGCGCCACCAGTTGCTCCAGCGCGCGGTAGTCCTGGATCGACAACAGACCATAGCCGGGGACATCGCGCGCGCCACGCGCTTGCGGGTCGCCAGGGAGCACAGCGATCCGGCGGGTGCCCAGATCGACGAAGCGCTCGAAGACTTGGCTTTGCAACGCATTGCCAAGCGACAGAACGGCGACGAGCGTGGCGGAGCCGATGATAATGCCCAGCATTGTCAGCAGCGAACGAAACATGTTCGCGCGCAGACTGTCGATCGCCATGAGCGTAAGTTCTTTGAGCACGGACGCTTACTCCTGTTCTGTTCTGATTACCGGAACTGCAACCGGTTCCTTTTCGCGCACTGGCAGTTCCAGTTCTTCTGCCGGAAGAGCGATGTGGTAATATTCCTGCAGAATGTTCTCAGTGATCCGCCCGTCACGCAGCCCAATCACCCGATCCATCTGCTTGCCGATCTCTGGGTCGTGTGTGACGATGACGATCGTGATGCCTTGCTCGCGGTTCAACTGCCGGAAGAGCGCCATGATCTCCGCGCCGGTGCGCGTGTCGAGCGCGCCAGTCGGTTCATCGGCAAGTACGAGCGCCGGGTTGCCGACCAGCGCACGGGCGATAGCGACGCGCTGTTTCTGACCGCCGGACAGCTCATTGGGACGGTTGTGCAGTTTCGCTCCCAACCCCACCGCCTCCAGCGCCCGACGAGCGCGCTCTTCGCGTTCGCGCGCGCCGACGCGCCCGTAGACGAGCGGCAGTTCCACGTTTTTCAAGGCTGTTAACCGCGGCAGCAGGTTGAAGTTCTGAAAGACGAACCCCAGCTTCTGGTTGCGCACCCGCGCCTGTTGCACGCGATCCAGTTTGCTGACATCCTGCCCGTCGAGCCAGTAGGAACCAGAGGTTGGTACATCGAGCAGGCCCAGGATGGTCATCAGGGTGCTCTTGCCGCTACCTGACGGACCCATAATGGCGACCATCTCGCCGCGATGGATTTCGAGGGATACGTCATCGAGAGCGCGGAAGCGGACGCCGCCAGTGACGAATTCCTTCGTCACATGCTCGATGCGCACCACCGGTTCAGTCACGTAGTCAATCGCTTCGGCTGGAGTGATATATTCTGTTTCAGGGTACATGGTCATCTATCTCCTTCCTGGAAGCGGATCGCGAGAGGCTGGCAATCATCGACCGCCGGGCAACAGGACCTGTTGCCCTTCCTGCAATCCGCTCACGATCTCGACCCGGTCGCCGGCACGGATGCCAACCTCGACCGGCTGCGCAACCAGCGTGGTGCGCCCGTTATTGGCGACGACCACATCCACAACCGTCACGCCATTCTCTTCGCGGATCGCCTGAACCGGAACGCTAAGCGCATTCTCGCGCTTCGCCGTGATAATCGTGGCGCTCGCTGTCATCCCAGAGCGCACCGGACGTTCGCCGGGAGTCACTTCGAGTTCCACCTCATACGCAGTAACGTTGCGTTCGTTCGTCGCCTGCGGCGAGATGCGCTGCACGCGACCTATCAGCGGCGGCGGACCGAGAGCTTCGATCAGGACCTCGACTTCCTGACCGGGTGCGACGCGCGCCACGTCAACTTCATCGACTGTTACCGTCACATTGAAACGACTGATATCGATTAGCGTCAGCACGGGGTTCTGACCGACCTGTTCACCAGGCGCTACATTGATACGCGCCACCACGCCGGTGAATGGCGCTTTCAGGGTCGTATCGTCCAGCCGGATCTGCGCCAGCTCGAGCTGCGCCTTCGCCTGCTCCACCCGCGCCTGCGCACGTGCGAGGTCAGTTGCGCGCGGATCGGCGGTCAGGCGTGCCAAGTTGGCTTCCGCAGCGGCGAGATTCGCCCGTTGCGCCGCCAGCGCACCCCGACGTTGCTCGCCAAGCAGTCTGGCAAGGTCGGCTTCCGCCTGCGCCAGCGCGGCGCGCGCGGCAGCAATCCGGTCAGGGTTGGGGTTGAGTAGAGCATCGAGGTTCGCCTGTGCGGTCGCTACGCGCGCCTCGGCTTCCGCCAGACCGCTAATCTCATTCTGGCGCGCTGTCTCATAGGCGATACGCGCCTGATTGAGCGCCATTTCTGCGTCCTGCAGAGCGCGCTCCGCCTGCGCGAACGCATCGGCATAGGCGCGCTTGCCCGCCTCGGTGAGCGGCGCGCCGGTCAGTGGATCCTTGCCGTCCGCTTCAACGCGCGCCAGATTATCGCGTGCTGCAGCGAAGGCGGTCTGGGCATCGCGCAAACGGTTGGCGCGCTCGAATACCTGGCGTTCTGCATCGAGTTTGGCGGCAGCCAGGGCGCTGCGTTGCCGCTCAAGCGCCGCTTGCGCCTCGATGAGCGCCGCGCGCGCTGCTGTCAACTGATCGTTATTCGGCGCTCCTTGAAGCGCGTTCAGGCGTGCACGCGCCTCCTCGACGCGAGCGCGCGCAGCAGCGATGTCAGCTTCAGTTACACTGCCAGCAGTCTGCGCCAGTGCGCCGCGTGCAGCTTCGACCTGCGCCCGCGCTTGAGCGATCTCTTCGGGCGTTGCGCCCTCCTGCAACTGCTGCAGGTCAGCTTCCGCCTGAGCCAGCGCTGCGCGCGCTGATGCGACCTGCGCTTCCGCCTCGCGGCTGTCGAGGCGGATCAGTGGGGCGCCAGCCTGCACCAGATCGCCCTCAGCGACCAGGACATCGGCGACTCGACCGGGAATGGTGAAACCAAGCGCCGCTTCCTGACGCGGCTCGATGCGCCCGGTGGCGCTGATGCCAGCAATGAGCGTCTCACGGGTGACGGCAACCGGCGTGCCGCCGCGAAGCGGATCGACGCTGCCGCCCGCCAACCGTGGCACAACAAGGGTAGCGATTACAGCGACAACTAACACTGCAGCGATGATCACCGGCAGAGAAGGACGGGGAAGACGTACACCAGGTTTCGCCTGTGGAACAGAAGTCACAGATCTCTTCTCCTTTCGCCTTATGTCTCAGTTAGAAAGAAAGACGCGAAGGTGCGAAGTTTTGCTGTCGCACAGACGCACCCTTGCGTCTTCGCAGCCCTCTCGAGAAGCTTTTTCAACAACAAGCATCCTACCCTCCCGCAGAAATTGCAGGAAGGCAACTCGGAACAATATTCCGGTAGCAGCCAGTCTAGCGTGCGGCAGCGCCGTAGAGGAAGAGATCGACCAGCGTATCGGCAGAGAAACGGTCAGTCGAGATGGCCCGATACACGTCGCTATGCTCAGGTTCAACCGGCGGCGCTGTCTGGCGCTGGAACCCTTCCATCAGTCCGAGGAACAGCATTGCCAGATCATCGGCGCTATGCCCTGCCAGTTCGCCGCTGTCGAGCCCCTGTTGCATCACATCGCGCAGCGGGTCGACCATGTAGCGTTTGAACGCCTCAGCCAGACGACGCTGACGTTCTGGACTCAGGTGCTCTCGCGCCTGATGCCGCATCATGCGCGTATCGCTGTTTGGCTCGTGGAGCAGCACCTGCGCCAGCGCAACCAGACGACCGCGCGTGTCGGGCTGATCAGCGATTGCGCGCCGCATCATTGCGTGCATTGCTGCCAGCATATGGATCGCAACCAGCACAAACAGCTCTTCCTTATCGGTAAAGTGGTAGTACAGCGTCGGCTTGGTCACATCGGCAGCTTGCACAATGTCGTTGATTGACACCGCACTGTAACCGCGCTGCATGAATAGCCGGGTCGCTGTCGTCAGAATCCGCGCTGCAGTGGGACCATATGCTGGTTCATCGATGACATCTTGCATGGATCATCAACTGCGCTCTTCACACCGAACGGAATTGTGCGCACTCCTTTCCACTCCTCATTGTACCACTCTACCGAACGGTCAGAAATAGATTACCATGAATGCAAAGGTTTTGTCAATAGTATGCAATAGTTTTTCACACTCCCGGTGTCCAGTGGTTGCTGTGCAACGACTGTACCCCGGGAGCGAGCGTCGTCGGAAGGCGAGCGCAGGCGCGCGCACGCATGCGTTGTCTGGTAGAGGGTGAGGAGAATGGCGTTGATATGCGAAAAGGTCAACGAATGCGGCAGCAAATGAGCGAATGACAAATTATTCGACTGTCTCACGCATTGACGCCATTCGCTCGCATCCTGCGGAAGTCCAGAGAAGAACTGCGTCAACAAACAAGAAAAGAGGCGTCGAGGCGCGAAACCTTTCCGCCTCAAGCGCCCCAGAAAATAACCCTCTAATCCTTAACTCCCGCTCTCCTCGCGCTGCGGAATGAGCACGTCCCACCAGACGCGACCGGCGCGCTTTTGCATGAGATCGACGTGGATATGCTTCACCTCGGTGTACGCCAACAAGCCATAGATGCCGTGTTCGCGCCCGATGCCGCTTTGCTTATAGCCGCCGAACGGCGCGCGCGGCAGAATGATGTGGTGGTCATTGATCCAGACGGTGCCGGTGCGGATGCGTTTGGCGACCTCAATCGCGCCCTGTAAATCGCGCGACCAGACGGCGGCGCCAAGGCCGTAGCGGCTGGCGTTCGCCAGTTCAATCGCCTCCGTCACCGTGCGGTACGGAATGACTGCCAGCACCGGACCGAAGATCTCTTCCTGCGCCAGGCGCGTGCCGTTCTGAACTCCGGTAAAGATTGTCGGTTCAATGAACGGACCGCGTTCGAAACCCGGGACACGCACTCGTTTGCCGCCGGTCACCAGACGCGCTCCCTCTTGCTTGCCGACTTCGATATACTCCTCGACAACCCGGCACTGCGCTTCAGAGACGAGCGGACCCAGGTCGGTCTCCAGATCGAGCGGATCGCCGATCCGCAGCGAGCGGGCGCGGGTCACCAGACGCTCGAGGAACTCGTCGTGCAAACTTTCCGGCACCAGACAGCGCGTTCCCGCCTCGCAACTCTGCCCGCCGTTAAAGAACACCCCGAACAGCACGCCGTCGGTGGCAAGTTCGAGATCGGCATCAGGCAGCACGATGCTTGGCGACTTGCCGCCGAGTTCAAGGGTCAGACGCTTGATCGTGTCGCTCGCCAGCCGCATAATGTGGCGCCCGGTTTCGGTCGATCCGGTGAATGATATCTTGTCCACGCCAGGATGCCGCGCCAGTGCGTCGCCAACCTCCGCTCCCGGTCCAGTCACGACGTTCAGTACGCCGCGCGGCAGCAACCCGGCTTCGTGGATCAACCGCGTCAGCATCAGAGCTGTCAGCGGCGTGTAGGACGCCGGTTTGAGCACGATAGTATTCCCTGCCGCCAGCGCGGGCGCAATCTTCCAGATGGTCATCAGAAGCGGATAGTTCCATGGCACAATCTGCCCGCACACGCCGATTGGCTCACGCCAGACGAAGTTCCAGCTCACCGATGGCACGTCCGTCCACGGCAGCGCCTCATACGGATGGATCGTCGCTAGTTCGGCGAACACGCGCAGGTGCTCAACCGACCAGGGAACATCGACAAAGGTGGTCTTGCGCAACGGCGCGCCGAGATTACGCGATTCGAGTTCGGCGAATTCGGCAGTGTGCTCCTCGATCAGATCAGCGATGGCATTGAGGATGCGGGCGCGTTCATGACCGGGGGTGTGGGGCCAGGGACCGTGGTCAAACGCTTCACGCGCTGCCGCCACCGCGCGATCCACGTCGGCCGCCGAACCGCGCGCCACGTACGCCATTGTCCGCCCCAGCGCCGGTTCGTTGACCGGCATCAGGCCGCCTTCAGCATCAACCCAGTTTCCATTGATATACAATCCATAGCATGGGAGATCGTCATTGGTGTGGTCGTCCATGACCGTCCTCCTAGAAGTATGTGCACCGCATGCCGCTCTGCGTCATCATACCATACATGATACAGCGGGGCAATCACAACACGCGCGGCGGAGGAGGTCGTGCAGACGTGGGAGCGCATAGACGCCCACGGATTGGGACGAATGATTGATCGCTCTCCGCCATAAACCGAATCCGTAAACATCCGTCGTATCCGTGTGAATCTGTGTCCCCCTCACGCCGAATCGCGCCCACGACCACAGTGCGAATCCGCGTCCCTATCAGGCGCCAGGGACGTTCAACTTTCTGCCTTCAACTGCAATCCCACGCCTCTAGGGAAACGTATTGAGGTGTTGGAGCTAGACTGAGACCGCGACCAGAGTCTGCTATAATGGGCGGGTAGACGACTTTAGTTCGCATTCTGTTCATCTGTATTGAGATTACTGGGGAGCCTGCAGTATGTCCGTGATCGCACATGCCCGTCTTTCGAATGCAACGCTGCTCAAAGCAGGCGGTGCAGCGGTAGCGGCGGCGGTTGTGGCGAATGTTATCGCCCGTCTGATCCTCGGCGCGATTGTGCCGCTGTCGCCTGATTTCATGCCATTCACGTTCGGACCAATCATTACCTTCACGCTGCTGTTCACGCTGATCGGCGTCGGCGTGCTAGCAGTGGTCAATCGCGTCGCCGCCAATCCGCTCCGAACCTACAATATCATCGGCGTCATTGCGTTCTTTGTGTCACTCATTCCCAACCTGGCGGGAGCCGCCAACCCATCGGCGATGCCTATGGGAGGGACTGGAACAGATTATCTAATCCTGATTGTTTTCCACGTCGTGGCGGCAGTCGTGTTTCTCGGCGTCCTGAATGTTCTGGCGCGCAGGGCATAGCCGCACAGGACGTGGCATGATCCATCGCCTGCTCCTGTTCACATTCGCATCCCTTGCGGCCTCTTCCATCTATCTTCCAGGCTTTACCAATGCGCCTCTGGCTGACGATTGGGCAGTGATCCAGCGCAACCTGGATCTGTCGATCCGGGATCTGCCTATGCTGCTCACTGCCCCACACGGCGGTTGGTACCGTCCAGCATTCGACCTCTTCGTCGGCGCCTGCGCCCAATTCTTCGGCTTCGAGGCGCTCGGGTATCACATTGTCGCCTTCGTGCTCTATCTGGCAGTCGCCGTGCTGGTTGCCGACATCATCGGCGCGTTGACGCGGCGTACTGACATCGGCGCGCTGGCTGCCGCTCTCTTTGGCGTTCACGGAGCGCACGCCGAGCCGGTGCTGTGGATCTCGGCGTCGAACGAACTGCTGGCAGGGGTGTTTGTTCTCCTTGGTCTGCGGAGTTATCTGGCGTTCCGCGCTTCCTCATCGCCGGGCATCCATTACGCATTGACTATCGTGTGCTACCTGTTTGCGATTGGCGCGAAAGAAACCGCTATTTTCCTGCCGGTTGCGCTCGCTGTCTATGATCTGCTCGACACTAGCGAGCAGACGCGCCGCGAACGCCTCCGACGCCTCACGCCGGTCGCGCCGCTGCTGGCGATCCAGGGCGTGTTCATCGCCTTTCGCTTCTGGATCGGTTCGCCTTACCCCGTTGACATCGATCCTTTCAGAATAGCCATTAACCTTGCATATTATCTGGCAGTCGGGCTGTTCGCCCTGCCAGACAACTATGGCTACCTGACATCCCTCCCGCTATGGCAACAGCAACCGGCGCTGCCGCTCGCCACGCTGTCCGCTGCAGCGTTCGCGCTGGGCATCATGGGATGGTTGTTTCGCACGTCGCACAGGACCATCCCCCGGCGCCAGACGCGCATCCTGCTGTTCGCCGCGTCGTGGAGCGTCATCGCATTGTACCCGGTCGTCCTGACCGCCACCGGTCGCACAGCGTTTATGGCGACGATCGGGACCGCCTGGCTGATTGCGGTGCTCTGGGGAACGATCTGGAAGGCGGCTGACCGGCGACGTCTGTGGTGCGTTGCGGCGCTGATCCTGCTGATCGGGACGCATGCGGGAGTCGCATCGTACCGGGCGTTCTGGTGGCGCCAGGCAGGTGACGAGATGAAACGCGCTATCGTTTGGCTGGACGATGCTCTGGCGGATGTTCCGTTAGGCGCGACGGCATGCGTGACCGGGTTGCCGGATCACCTGCATCACGCCTATGTGTTCCGCAACGCGTTTCCGACCCTTAACCAAGTGCGCTTCCCCAATTACGTTGTCCACGCATTCCTTGACGATGCGCAGACAGACGAGCGCTGCACGGGCGCATATATTATCCCATACCCAGAAGAATGACCAGCAAGAGTCGGGCGCGGCGCTTCGCCACGGGGGACTCATGCCCGACGCCTGCGCGGCGGAATGCCCAGCCGCCGCCGCCAATTTCCGACAGTGCTGACCGAGACATTCAGCGCAGCGGCGATGCGAGCGAGTGGCAGGCGTTCCTCAAGGTACAGACGACGGAAGAGCGCTTCGTCGAATGGTTTGGCGGTAAAGCGCCCGCTACGCAAAACCACGCCGCACTGCCGCAAATAGCGCGCAATGGTGGCCGGATTGCAGCGATACAGACGCGCCAGCGCAGTAGTGGTGGCGCCCTCTTCGTACAGGACGCGGAGACGGTCGCATGGCAGAGAAAGACGACGCGGCATGGCAACTCCACACGTTTTCGTGTAAAACTGGTACAAAAGAAGGACGCTATTGAGGCGTCCTTCTTGCTTAGGATTATTCTAACACGAAAACGTGTAAACGTCAAGCGCCGCTCGAATCTGCCGCATCGGCATTGACGCGCCCTGCGGTTTCCTCCCCATTCTGCTGCGAGCTATCGCTATCAGCAGGAGTTTCAGACGTCTTAGGCAGATAGGGAAAACCCGCGCGCTCTGCGACCATCGTCAACGTCTTCTGCGTTGAACGGTGCGGCGTATGCAAACCAGTCTCCCACTCGCTAATGGTCTGTTGCCGCACTTCCAGCAGATCGGCAAGTTCACGTTGGGTCAGATCCATATGTTCTCGCAACGCGCGGATCATCTCAGGCTTCCAGATATACGTCGTCCGACGGCGACGCTTATTCTGCTCAGCACTCATACGATCTCTCCCCTCCGCGTCACACCGACACCAAAACACCAATTTGTATCAATATTGTAACACGCCAGCGGATTGTTTGAAAAGACGCAACGTCCAGCATTTGCGGTCATTAGTAGCGCTACTTGTCGTGTGAAACGCCTGGCGGTACAATAGCAGATAAGACACCTGACACCACGGGGGACGGCGTTGATCAGTTACGAAGAACTTGCGGCTGGCTTGGAAGAAGCCTGGCTGTTCGCCGGTCTGCACGAGCATGCGGTGATCGAGAGCATTCAGCCGGAGACGCTGGATCGCACCTATCGCGCTGAACTCTTCCCGGAGCATCCCGAACCAATCGGCGAAGGATGGTCGCCGCCGTGGGTTGAAGTCAATCTGGTCTGGACGGCAGCGCACCAGTTGTATTCGGAAGGGCGCGATATCACGCCTGGCCCGCTCGAACTAGCATGGACTTACACTGTTGATGTTCGGTCGTTTGATCGCACCGACATCGAATTGATACGTGCATTCAATGGCGCCGTGCGCGCGGCGCTGCGTCGCGTGGCGCCGGACCTTCCCCCGCCAGAAGACTATATCGCGGTCGAAATACGCCGGGGGTACCGTATCGACGATAAGCCGTCGCTGGCGTATGTCCAAATCGTTGGCACGAATGTGACCGATCTGAGTGATCTATGGGGACCGCGGAGCTCAGAGGCGCTGCGTGAGGTATTGCGCGATGAACTGCTCATCGTAGCGGCGCTGCTGCACAGCCTTGGCGAGACGTTCACCCCCGGCGGCATCGGCGGTTATCGCTCGGTGGACACAGCGTAACCGCGTATGATGTCACACTATGGTATAATAACGGTACGCAAAACAGGAACATACACGTTATCGGCGTGTATGGAGGGGTGTTGGTTGCAGGTGCGGCAGTGGAGGCTGCCGAGCCTGTCTTGTTGTTGGCGAGAAAGGAGCGGCGAAGATGCCATCGACGACGATCTTCGCAGCACAACGAGAGCGACTCGAAGCGGAGCGCGACGCATTACTCGCCGAGATCGCCGCGCTGGAGCGTGAACGCGCCAGTCGTGAGGAGAGCGTCGGAATTGGAAATGTGGTCGCCGAAGAAATGACGGAAATACTGGCGCGCGAACGTAACCTTGCCCTCCGCAGCAATGCGCGCGAACTCCTAGAGCAGGTCAATGCCGCGCTGCGTCGCCTCGACGAGGGAACGTACGGGATCTGCGCCGATTGCGGTGAACCCATCCCGATCGAGCGGCTAGAGGCGCTTCCGTATGCGACGCTGTGCGTTCGCTGCCAGGCGGCGCGGGAACGTTCCCGGCGTTGGTAGCCTCCCGGTTCACGCTGTGAACGGGCGCGTGAAACAGCCCCTTGCGGTTCCGTGCGATGCCACGAGGGGCTGTCTGTTCAAGGCGCAAGGTCAGAGGCTTTGTGCGGAAAACACCACGAGTGTGATTGCAGTGCTGAAGTGCACAGCGCAAGGATAGAGGCGCTCGGCGAGAGGCATGAAGGCTGAAGGCGGAAGTTCTGACGCTTCCTAATCCTAACCGTTTCTCAGAAAGCGATAAGTGCATTGACCGACACACGCACAACTCCATGGCACGAACTGCAGCGCTACTGGCTGCGACCGGCAGCGATTGCTTCCGTGATTCTCGCCTTCGATCAGGCGACAAAGGCATGGGTGCTCAAGACGCTAGGCACAGTCGAAGGGACGACCCGGCCTCTGATCGGCGATTGGCTGAGTCTGACGCTGATTCATAACACCGGCATTGCATTCGGAATGTTCGATATTGGCTTCTCACACTTCTTTACGGTGACGTCGATCATCATCAGCCTGGGCGCTATGTATTTCTACCGCTGCCACTTGCCCGGACCAAACTTCCTCTCCCAGGCATGCCTTGGTCTGATCGTCGGCGGCGCAATTGGGAATATCATTGATCGAGTGCGCTTCGGCTATGTTATCGACTTCGTGCATGTTCACTGGTTCCCCGGCATCTTTAACGTCGCCGACAGCGCAATTACCATCGGCGTCACTGCTCTGGCGCTCTTCCTGTTGCTCACCGGTGATGGAGATCGACGTCGCGCGGCATCCGACGAGTCGCTGTTGCGTGATCTCCTCAACCAGGATCCGCGCCGACCCGGTTCGTAGGCGGTGCAGCGGCATCGTCGCCGCACCGGCAAGGCCGAAACAGCAACAGGGAGAGTGTGGTTAGTTTCGGGTTCGAGCGAGGCGGCTGTGAGTGTTGAAGTGCTGCGACTGGTGGTTGAGGCGGCTGACGAGGGCGATCGTCTGGATCGGTACGTCGCCAGCAAAGCGCCTGATCTCTCGCGCACCTACGCTCGCCATCTGATTGAAAACGCTCGCGTGCTCCTCAACGACCGTCAGGCGCGTCCCAGTTCACCTGTGCGCGCTGGCGATATCGTCACAGTACATTTGCCTGAGCCGCAGCCCGTCGGTCTCGTCGCCGAAACGCTCCCGCTGCAGATCGTCTATGAGGATGACGATGTCGTGGTGATCGATAAGCCAGCGGGTATGGTCGTGCATCCTGCCCCCGGTCACGAACGCGGCACACTAGTCAATGCGCTGATCGCGCGCTACCCCGAAATGGCGATCAGCGGCAATCTGCGTCCTGGTATCGTCCACCGCCTGGATCGCGATACGTCGGGTTTGCTGGTTGCAGCGCGCAACGATCGTGCGCTGCGCTCGTTGCAGGCGCAGCAGCAGGCCCGCCGCATGCTGAAAATCTATCTTGCGGTCATTGAAGGCCGAATGAACGAACTCGAGGGGGTGATTGACGCACCTATCGCACGCCATCCGACCGACCGAGTGCGTATGGCGGTGGTTGCTGGCGGAAGACCGGCGCGCACCCACTGGCGCGTCCTGGAAGAACTGGGGGAATATACGTTGATTGAGGCGCGCCTAGAGACGGGACGCACCCATCAGATCCGGGTGCATTTTGCCTCACGCGGCCGACCGCTGCTCGCCGATCCGCTCTATGGTCCAAAGCGCCCGCGCGCCACCTTCGGGCTGACGCGTCAGTTTCTCCATGCGCATCGCCTGGGATTTGCGCTGCCATCGAGCGGCGCCTGGGTCGAGTTTACCTCGCCGTTGCCTGCCGACCTGGACGCGGCGCTTGAGCAGTTGCGTCAGCGCGCCAGCGTGGCGGGCCGACGAACATAACAGCAGCCTGTTCCTTTCGGTTTACAGGGTGCAACGATTGTTGAGGTCTGGTTACGTTACGGCTACCATCGTCATCTGTCCGCCCAAAACGCCGCGCAAGCGAGTATGATGCACAGGCGAAGCTTCAACAATCCGTTGCAATGAGGGAAGAAGCGGTCAGGACAGCGCTACGGTTTCGCAGAAGGTGTAACCTTTCGAAGAGGAGGAGCCATGAGACCGAAAATCTCGATCATCGGCGCAGGGTTTGTGGGTTCGACTGCCGCTCACTGGATCGCATCCAAGGAACTGGGCGACGTGGTGCTGGTCGACATTATTGAAGGCATGCCGCAGGGGAAGGGGCTTGATCTGTTGCAGGCCGGGCCCATCGAGGGGTTCGATGTGAAGATTACCGGCACGAACGACTATGCCGAAACTGCCAATTCTGACATTATCATCATCACTTCGGGCGCGCCACGCAAACCTGGCATGAGCCGCGAAGACCTGATCCGCGTCAATGCCGACATCACCCGCGAATGCGTCGCTAAGGCGGCGCCGCTCTCGCCCAATGCTGTAATCATTATGGTGAACAACCCGCTCGATACGATGACGTACCTGGCAAAGCAGGTGAGCGGCTTCCCCAAGAACCGCGTCGTAGGGCAGGCAGGCGTGCTCGATACCGCGCGCTACCGGACCTTCATCGCCATGGAAGTGGGAGTGTCGGTCGAGGATGTTCAGGCGATGTTGATGGGCGGTCACGGCGACGAGATGGTGCCGCTGCCGCGTTTCACTACGATTAGCGGCATTCCCGTGACTGAGTTCATTAGCAAAGAGCGGCTCGACGCCATCGTTGATCGCACGCGCAAGGGCGGCGGTGAGATCGTCAATCTGCTGAAGACAGGCAGCGCTTACTATGCTCCAAGCGCCGCGACGGTGCAGATGGTCGAGGCAATCCTGCGCGATAAGAAGCGACTGTTGCCTTGCTCCTGCTATCTCGAAGGGGAGTACGGCCTGAACGACATTTACTTCGGCGTGCCGTGCATTCTCGGCGCTGGCGGCGTTGAACGGGTGCTGGAATTGCCGTTGAACGAAGAGGAAATGGCGCTGGTGAAGAAGAGCGCTGAAGCAGTTAGTGCGTCTATTGCGACGCTCAAGCAGCTGTAGCGTAGCAGCAGGACGCATCGGGGGCAGGACGACGGTCGCGTGAGGGTTGGAGGACAGGTAGCGCCGCTTTGGGCGTCAGGATGCGCAACCCCCCTTCTCCCCGTGTGGGAGAAGGGGGGCGGGAGGATGAGGGGGAAAAGGGCGGCAGGACGCGGCAAACCTGCTTTGCACGCTAAAAGCCTGCGCTTGCGGGGGATGAGGACAACAACCGCATCAGGACGCAGCCAACCTTCATATCCTCCAAAAAATCTACACTTGCGAGGAGGGGAGCCGGGAGATGAGAGCAATACAGGTATTGGGACGCGGCAAACCTCCGCGGCGCCCTAGAACAGCTCTGTGTGGAAGCAGGGGGATGGGAGCAATCAGGCGTTCAGACATCATACCTTGGATCGAGTGAACGCCTCACGACACGATCGCGGAGTAGCACGTCATGGACGCAGCAGAGCACATCCCGCTGTCACCGAAGATCTCGCTGCAACGCCAGATGATTGGCGGCGACCGCTTCTATACTCTTTCGCGCTGGGGCGTGACAATCCTACTCATCGGGATCGTTCAACTAATCTCCGGCGAGTCGCTCTGGTCCCCCACTGCCGCCCAAAGCCCGATGATCGTTGTCATGTGGGGGTACGTGGTCTTCACAACCCTAGCGACCATCCTGGTGTTTATTCCCCAGGTCGCAACACTCCTGCGGTTTGGTTTTGCGATCGATATCCTGACGCTGCTGCTACTAACGTTGTTCAATCCCGATCCGCGTGAGATTCTATATCCGCTGTTTCTACTGCCGCTGGTCAATGCGGCGTTTCGCCTGAACTCATCGGCAAGCCTGCTCACCGGGCTGATCACGGCATTCGCATACATTGGCGCCTACCTGGTAGCGCGCATTGGTCCGGGCAATGGCACAATACCGACTGATCCGCTCGGATATGTCGGGCTAGCGCTCCGTGCGCTGGCGCTTGTGTTCATTCCCTGGATCACCGGCGGACTGGCGGAACGCTGGAGCGCCAGCAACCGGCTGAGTGTGGCGCTGGCGGAAGAAAAGGCAGCTCAGGCGCTGCGTGAGGCGAACGCCTATCGCGATCAGATGCGCGCGCTCTACGAGGCGGCATATACGCTGGCAACGACTAACGATTATCAGAATGTTCTTGAGGTAGCGCTCGATGAAAGCCAGAAATTGGCGCCCTACACCTGCGGCATGGTGCTCCTCTCCACCGGGCAACCCAATCAACTGTTCGTCGCTGCGTCACGTGGGCTGGACCCCGACGATCAGCAGCGCACCGTGACCGTTGCCAATGGCGCTATTGGGCAGGCAGTGCGTGGATCAGATCCGGCGGTGCTGGAAGACCTTCAGAATGATCCCGAATTGATGGCGTTCACATCACTGCACCACTGCCACGCTGCCTGCCTGCTTCCGCTACGCTTCGGTCTGAACACTTACGGTGTGATGGTCTTTGCCAGTGAACATAAGCGCGCCTTTGGACCCGAAGAAGTCGAGAAACTCGCGGCGCTTGCGTCCTATGCGCTGGTAGCGCTGCAGAACGCTCAACTGATCTACGACCTGCAACAGGAACGCACCAAACTTCTGTCGAAAGAGGAAGAGGTGCGCCACCAACTGGCGCGTGATCTGCACGACGGACCGGCGCAGGCGCTGGCGGCGATCACGATGAATGTTGAGTTTATCAAGCGGTTGCTCGAGCGTGATCCGGAGCGTGTACTGCCTGAACTTGACAAACTCGGGCAACTTGCCAAGCGCACGACCCATGAGGTGCGCACGATGCTGTTCGAACTGCGCCCGCTAGCGCTTGAAACGCAGGGGCTCGACGTAACGCTTCAGCAGTACTTCGAGCGCTTCCGCGACAATCCAACGAAGATTATCCTCGAAGCCGATAGAATCGACGCCCATCTTGATACCAAAGTCGAGGGCACGCTGTTCAACATTATTCAGGAAGCAGTCAATAATTCGCTGAAACACGCAAAAGCGAAACATATCTGGGTGCGCCTGCGTCAGACGCCGACCACGCTTGAGACCATTATCGAAGATGACGGACGCGGTTTCGATGTCGAAAAGGTGCGCGCCAGCTACGACCAGCGCGGTTCATTTGGCTTGCTGAACATTGAGGAACGCGCCTCGCTCATGGGTGGCGTCGCCGAAGTGACCTCCACGCCGGGCAAAGGCACGACGTGGAAGGTGATTGTGCCGCTCCAATGACGTCTGCAAATCCCTACCTCTCCCCCGCGCGCGTTCGCGCCGCGCTTCGCGCCCTAGATCTGCGTCCTTCCCGCAGCATGGGGCAGAACTTCTTGATCGACGGCGCTGCGCTGATGAAGATTGTCAACGCTGCCGAATTAACTGCCGACGACACTGTGATTGAGATTGGTCCTGGATTAGGAGTGCTGACGTGGGAACTGGTGCAGCGCGCTCGTGCGGTGATCGCTGTCGAACTCGACCGCCGCCTGGCGGAGCGACTGCGCGCCGAGTTCCGCACCTTCCCGAACCTGGCGATCATCCAGGGCGATGTGTTACGCCTGCCGCCACCGGCAATCCTTGCCGCATACGACCCTGAAGCAGCATCCGGCGCCCGACCATACAAAGTCGTTGCGAACCTCCCCTACGCCATCACATCGGCGGCACTGCGCCACTTCCTTAGCGCCCGGCTGCGCCCGACGCTGATGGTCGTGCTGGTGCAGCGTGAAGTTGCTGACCGCATCTGCGCGCATTCGGGGGATATGAGTGTGTTGACCCATGCCGTGCAGATTTACGCCGAACCTGAGGTTGTCGCGCGTGTTCCAGCATCCTGTTTCTTCCCGGCGCCTGAAGTCGAGTCGAGTGTCCTGCGATTGCGGATCCGCCCGCAACCTGCTGTCGCGCCCGATCAACCGGAATCGCTGCTGCGCCTGATTAAGGCTGGCTTCCTCCACCCGCGCAAACAGTTGGGGAATGCCCTGCCAAGCGGGATGGCTGCGATGGGAATAAAAACCGATAAACAGAAGGTCCTCGCAGCGCTCGCTGCCGCTGGCATCGATCCCACGCGCCGCGCCGAAACCGTGACGCTCGACGAGTGGGGGGCGGTGTATCGGGCGTTGAACGTTGAGCAGCAGGACGTGGGCTTGCCAGAAAACGCTACACTTGAGCAGGGAATGGGGGGACGCTCACAAAGGTAGATTTTTCGGCAAGCCCGTATGCGGAGGACATTCATCGCACCCCAAAAACGCTACACTTGTGAGGGTGGGAGAAGGAGGTAGCTCACAAGGGTAGATTTTTCTGGCAATCCCCTCGTGCTGACTGTCTGCTTCGGGCATCAGGACGCCCTGACTCCCCCTTCTCCCACAAGGGGAGAAGGGGGTTGGGGGGATGAGGGGGAAAGGGCGTCAGGATGCGGCAAATCCGCTTCGCACGCCAAAAAGCCTACACTTGAGAGGAAGGGGGTAGGGAGGACGAAGGGGAACAAGGGCGTCAGGATGTGGCAAACCTGCTTCACACCCTAAAAAGCCTACATCTGAGAGATGGGGATGAGGAAAGAAGTCGTCAGGACACGACAAATGTCCATCGTGCCTGCACAACTCTCCACTCGTGAATCCCCCTCTCCCTTTGTGGGAGAAGGGGGATGCAGGGATCAAGGCAAAAGAGGCGTCGGAATGCGCGAGCGCATCTCATCCGCGCGCCAGCAAATAATCATGCGCGGCGAGCGCAGCGCGCGCACCCTCGCCGATTGCGATCAAGGTATGCTCGCCGTAGACGGTCGTCACATCGCCAGCAGCGAACAACCCCGGCACCGAGGTGGCATTTCGCTTATCCACAATGATGAACCCCTCGGCATCGGTTTCGACCAAATCTTTGACCATCGCCGAGTTTGGCGTTAATCCCACGTCGGCGAACGCCGCATCCACCGGAAGACGACGCACCTTGCCGTCATGCTCGACGACAACAGTATCAACGGTTGAGGCGCCGGTCACTTCCGTCACCCTGTACCCTTCAAGGACCTCAACGTTCGGGCGCTTCCGCAACATTGCGAAGATCGGGTCATCAGGCGGGAACTGCGGCGCCACCAGATACACCCGCGCCGCTGTGCGAACAAGTTCGGCGGCGCCGCGCAGCGCGCGCTGCGTGCAGCCGATGACCACCGCCGTTTTTCCAGCAAGCGCGCGCATAAATGTTGCTGGCGTATACCCGATGCCGTGGTTAATGAATTCGCGTCCTGGCACTTCCACCTGCTTCGGTACCGCGCCTGACGCAATGATCACCGCCGCCGCCTGCAACGTCCCAGACCGATCCGTCTCGACCTTAAACGTATCTCCTTCCTTCGTCACCCGACGCACCCGGTCGAACAACGCGCGACCGCGCTGCGTCGTCACCTGTCGCTCGAACTCCTGCACCGTCTCTGCACCCAGGCGCGTAATCTCTTCCTCTGACGTTTCCGGCGCATCGAGGTGCACGAGAATATGCCCCACCAGAAAATCGGTGTCGGCATGCATAGTGAACTTCTGATTGATTTTCCCGCCCAGGTTCTCGTAAACGACCATAACGTCGAGTTGTTTGTCGAGGGCATAGGCCGCTGCTGCTAGGCCGGCGGCGCCGCCGCCGACGATGATCAGGTCGTGCATGCTCCCCCTCCTTGGGTTTTGTTCCTTGCTGCAACCGGCTCACATACCGGAAACGACCGTCGAAATGCCATACTTATCCTTTGAGACGAGTTCGCGTCAGCGTCAGCACCCCCTCTACCTCGCTATCGAGGCCAATCAGCAGATCCTCCGCCTGAGCGCGCGCCTCTCGCGCAAAGATCTGGTCTTCGATCACCGTCAGATTGCTTTCGACATTGATCAACGCTGCCGGAACCGCCGCACGGATTAGAAGGGCGGCAGCGGCCACGTCGGTCACCGCCGTGCGATTCCCGTAGCGGGCAAGCGGAGCGCAGAGCGGCAGGAGAGCAGCGGCGGCGCGCGCAGTGCGCAGCGGAATCTCAGTCGCCTGCCGCATCACCGTCTGAATTGCAGCCCGTCGGCTTGCTGCGTCCGCTTCGGTGGTGCGCGGCAGTTTGTAGACTGCCGACAACTGATTGAACACATCAATGTCCGCCTGCGCTAGGCGCTGCAGTTCGGCGCGGTACGCTTCAGCGCGCTCGCGGATGGCTTTGGCTTCCGCCTCGAACTCGGCATACTGCTTTTTGCCGATTGTTAGATCGCACACCATTGTAATGAGACCAGCCGCCATTGCGGCAGTCAGCGCTGCCACGCTTCCGCCGCCCGGCGTGGGAGCGCCGCTAGCCAGACGATCAAGGAACTGACCAACCGTGGTCTCAAGAAGTCTGTCGCTCATGCATTCCTCCCTGCTCATTCGTTGTTCGCGGAGCGCGCTGCGTCTCCGCCGCCGACTGCAGTATGCCCGCAACGGCGCTGCGCGCCACGCTCCGCTGTTCGCCGCTGCGCAGATCCTTCACAACGACTTCGCCGCGCGCCAGTTCATCAGGACCAAGCACCAGCGCATACGGGATGCCGCGTCGGTCGGCGTACTGAAGTTGCCTGCCAAGTTTCTCGGAGGGATCGAGCGTTGTCTCGACCATCAGCCCGGCCTGACGCAACTCCTGTGCCAGCCGCAGGCTCTCAACCGCCATTTCAGGATTGAAGAGCGTTACCAGCGCCACCGCAATCGTGCGTGACGTCGGTCCCATCCCCAACTCTTCCATCACATCGTGCAATCGCTCGATGCCAAACGCCAGTCCGACGGTCGGGATCGAGCGTCCGGCGAACATGCCGATCAACTCATCATAGCGCCCGCCGCCAAGCAGCGACCCCATTGGCGGGTTCTGCACGACGGACTCGAAGACGGCGCCGGTATAGTACGACAGCCCACGCGCCAGGCGCGGCGCGATCACGAGCCGTTCTTCAGGAACACCCATGGCGCGCGCGTAGCCAACAATCGCGCGCAGATTGGCGAGTGCCTGCTGCGCCCGTTCGTCACCCTGCAACCGGCGTGCCAGCTCGTCCAACACCTCATCGGCGTCGCCCTGGAGGTCGATCAGCGCTAGAATGCGCTCGATGGCATCAGGCGCGACGCCGCTCCGCACCAGTTCGTTGCGAACGCCATCAACGCCGATCTTGTCAAGCTTGTCAATAGCACGGTAGACATTGCCAGCCGCAACGTCGTCAAGACCAGAGATGCGCGCAATGCCGCCCAGGACCTGGCGATGGCTAATCAGCGTGGTGAAATTGGTAAACCCGAGCGCGGTCAGTGCATCGGTCAGCACTGCCAGGATTTCCGCATCCGCTACCGGCGACGCTGAACCGACAATGTCAATATCCGCCTGCCACAACTCGCGGTAGCGCCCCCGACCAGGGCGTTCGCCGCGGTAACTCTGACCAATGGCGTACCGCCGCCACGGGAATACTAATTGCCCCTGATACTGCGCCACAACTCGCGCCAGCGGCACTGTCTGATCGTAGCGCAGCGCCACCTTGCGTCCGCCGTGATCCTCGAAACGATAGATCAATTTTTCATCATCGCCGATTTTGCCGTCGAGCGTTTCGGCGTACTCGACAATTGGCGTTTGTAACGGCTCGAAACCGTACCGCTCAAAAACGGATGTCAGGGTATTGATAATGTACTGCCGCAGGATCATAGCCGACGGCAGGTGGTCGCGCATGCCTCGAATGTTCTGAACTCGGCTGGACATGGAACCTCGTTGATGGTTATGGTGCGTGGTTGAGCGCTGTGGAAAATGAGAGGAAAAAGCCCTCCACCCTTACCGGATCATGATACCACAACCGGACACCGTTATTTGCG
The DNA here is from genome assembly GCA_025062325.1 of Roseiflexus sp. Lineage (GTDB taxonomy): Bacteria > Chloroflexota > Chloroflexia > Chloroflexales > Roseiflexaceae > Roseiflexus. The sequence goes on along the minus strand of JANXAL010000073.1, from coordinate 5,603 downwards.
AGAAATTGCAGAGCGCCCGCGGCACGCTGCGCTGGTCCCCTTTCCCCACATTTCCTGCGCGTACGAGAAAACGCTGAGAGATCGCTGACCGGTTTGACAGCGTACTCTGTTCAGAGTATGCTTCTGACAAACGCGCCGGACGCCTCTCCCGATGGATATGATACCAGTGACGCTGTTCCCAATCCCTGAGGATCTTGCCGGAGACCTGGCAAAAGTCGAACAAATTATTGATGCGCGCGTGAACGGGCGACCGATTGTCGCTCAGACTGCACGCGCCGTACTGCGTGGCATGGCAAAACCATATCTCCGCGCAGTGCTGGTGATGCTTGCAGCACGACTCGGTCGCTATGAATCGCGCCGCGTCATTCACGCGGCAGCGGCAGCGGAGCTCATTTACAACGCTACTGCCGTCCACGACAGTCTGATCAACGAAGCGGCGCGTCGCCGTGGAGAATTCACCGGCGATCAGCGCTGGAACGGCGACGTGGCGCTGATGTCGGGCGATTATCTGCTGGCGCTGGCGGCGTCCGAAATGGCGCTTGCGCCCGATGCCCGCATCATTAGTATGTATGCACGCGTGGTCATGACCTTCTGCGAGGGTCGATTGGCGCCGATCACTGCAGTTGCGCCGCTCGATCAGGCGCTGGCGCAGCATGAGTATGTTGCCGAAAGCCGGACTGCCGCGTTGTTTGAAACGGCGGCGCGCGTCGGAGTTGTCTGCGGCGGCGGCGACGATGCCCTGAGCGAGACCCTCGGACGATTCGGGAGGGCACTAGGTATGGCGGTGCATATCGCTGCTGAAGTGCGCGATTATGAAACCGATGACCAGAGCGCAGGACGCGACCTGCGCGCCGGTCGGATTACCCTGCCGCTGATCTATGCAGTCGATGCCGGTGGAGGTCCTGACCTGGCAGCCGTCGTTGATCAGCCCGTGCTTGATGCGCAGCGCCTAATGGCCGCCATTGACCAGGTGCGCCGCCTTGGTATTCCGCAGGCGCGCGCCCGAATCCGCGATTATGCGCAGCAGGCGGCAGCGGCGCTGGCGCCCGTCCCGCCAGGCGCGGTTCGTGATGCGCTTGCCGTGCTTGCGGAGCGAGTCGCTCGCATGTAACGCTTGATCGAGATGCTCACTATGACAGCATACACCGTGCGATCCTCTCGTCACACATTTACGGTGACGCTTGCGGAACTCGAACTGGAGTTCTCCCTCGACGATGGCGGGTTGCGTGCGCTGCGACGACCGGGCGAGCCCGACGTGATTGGGCGCGGCACACCTTATGCCGGTATCGACGTCTCGCTTGCCGAAACAGGCTGGCTCACCGAACGCTCATTTGCCCGCTACCTCAATCATATCCTGTATAACATTCCCGGCGGTGTTGAAATCGTGGTTGTCATCGGTCTTGGACCGTTGAAGATCTATGATCGCTACCGGGTGATCGGATCGCTCATCACGCGCCGCATTAGCCTGGAAAATGCTGGTGAGGATGAACTTGCGCTCTGCGGCGTTCGTCTGGCAATCAGCGGTGCATGTGTCGGTGCGCCGGAGCGCTGCCGCTTTGAGGCGCCAGCGAATGTCATTCGTCCTCGCCTGCCAATCGCCACTCTACGCAACGATCTCCGCTATCGCCACTGGTCGGACGCGACAACTCTCGAAACGCTGGCATTCGCCCTTGCACCCGCCGACGCGCCTGGGTTGCTCGCCTTGCATAACGATATCGTGGGCGAAACGCTGGCATGCTGGTATGCTGACACTTCCAACCCCGCGCGTCCACGTGTTGAAGGCGATGGCGCTTCCGTCACGCTGCTCCACGATATTCGGCTCGCCGAACGGTTGCGGACCGAAGTGGCGCTGTCGGTTGGCGTACAGATGCTGCTGCTGGAGCGCGCTCCCTGGCGCGAGGCATTGCCACGCATTCGCCAGGTGATGTCGCACGGGCGAGCCACTGCTCCAACGCCGCCTGAATGGCTTGCAGACGCTGCTATTTTCGTCACGCATCCGCTGCACTACGGCGGGTTTGATGGCATGATTGAGGCGCTGGATGCAATCCAACGCCTCGGTTGCACTACGATCTGCCTCCTGCCGGTGCATGACATTGCGGCGCCGCACCAGCACGCAGTGGAATGGTCCCCGATGCAACCTGAAGATCTGTATGCCCTGCGCTCCTTCTCGGTCCTGGATGAGTCGCTTGGCGGCATCGAGGGGTTGCGCTCCTTCGTCGATGCTGCACATATGCGCAATATGCGGGTAGTGATCGACCTCCCGCTCTCCGGGTGCGCTGCCGACTCACCATATGTTCGCGATCATCCTGAGTGGTTTTGTCTGGACCAGACAGGTCAGTTCATCCGCTTCTCCGGCGAGAGTGAGACCCTGTACTTCGACTGGCGCAATGCCAGTCTGCGTTCGCTCGCCATCAGTGAAGCGCTGGCGCTAATGGAGCAGACTGGCATTGATGGCTTTCGCGTGCTGGTCGCACGCGATGTGCCGCCAGGATGGCCCCTCGGTGCGGCTGTCGGCGGAAGCAGCAGCCTGGGCGTGACGCGCCTGATCGAGGAATTGTACGTTGCCATGCGCCAGCGCAGCCCCGACGCGGCGCTCCTCACCGACTTAGCCGGGCCACTGCTGGCGTCCTGTCGAGATCTGCTCATTGATGAAGCCGCGCACCATATGTTCACTCAACTGGCAATCGGGCGCCTGAGCGTCCCCGACATGCAGCAGTGGCTGTCCGACACGTTGGCGATCAGCGAGCCTGGAATACTGCGCGCCTGCTTTACTGAGTCTCGTCACTCATGTGTGAGCAATCCACTGGCTGAGGTGCTGCGCGGTTCGCGCGCCGCCCGGATGATCCTTGCCGGAATGGTGGGATGTGGATATGTGCCACTGATCCGCGCTGGGCAAGAGGAAAATAGCGACGACCGGGAATTCATTGCGCGTCTGCTTAACGCTCGTGCGCGCAGCATTGCATTGCGTCGGGGATCAATTGAACCTGAAGGCGCGCATTGCACCGATCCGGCGATCTTTGTTGTGCTGCGTCGTCATAAGGAGGAGTGCGTTGTCACGTTACTCAACGCCAGTCCGATGCGTCGCCAGGCGATCCTTGAACTGCCGCGCGTCGACCTGTCAGAGGGCGACTATCTTATGCGCGATCTGTTCGATGAACCGTTGATCAACGGAAACGCGAGCGTCGTGCTGCAACGCACTGACCTTGCGACGTTCCCCATCGCGTTGGGTCCATTTGCGGCGCGCCTCCTAGCGCTGCGCCCTGCATCGGTTTCGATTCTCCACGCGGCTGGCGGTCGTATGCAAGAAGGGGACAGCAACATCGCATCTGCGAACGACGCACCAGCGCACATGGCGGTTCGTCGCGTGCCGGACGCGCGATTGCGCGAGAATGAGGGCAATTCGTATGGGCGCGTCTGAGACCCCCTGTCACGCCCGTCGCTCCTCCATCACCGCTGCGGCGCATTTTTCACCGCTGATCATGGCAGCGTTCAGGCTGCTGGCTTCGGTAAACTCACCGGCAAAGTAGAGCCCCGGCCGTCCACTGCGGTTGTCGGGCAGCAGTGGATGAATGCCTGGCGCCTGCGGGAACTGTGCGTAGGCAATGCGGTAGATGCGTAACGGTTGATATTCCTCCAGCGCTGCCAGCGCATCGGCGTCGCCGGTAAACATGCGACGCAGATCGGCAAGCGCTGCGCGATACAGGTCGTCGTCGCTCAATGCGCTGGCGCCGAGAATTGTGGCGCTGAGGAGATGACGTCCCGGCGGCGCATATTCTGGCGCGACATTACTGATCATCTGCGCATTGTTGACCAGCGCATCAGGGGCGGCGTTTAGGACGATCTTGCGTCCGCGATAGAGTGGCCGACTGCCGCCGAAGTAGAGCGTAATCGTTTGCAATGCGCCCTGCGGCATCGGCAAACCGCTCAACCGCGCCGCTTCAGGCGCTGGCGTCGCCACTACTACCGCATCGGCGAACAGTTCCTCTCCCGATACCAACCGCGCGCCGATTACCCGTCCATCACTTGTGATCAGTTCGGTGACCGGGGCATTCAACCGGATCAGGCCGCGCTCCAGCAGAGCACTGCCGAGCTGCCCGGCAATCGCGCCCATGCCGCGCGCCGGAAGCGCCGCAGCTCCTTCGCTGAGCATCTTGAAGTTGAACCGGAAGCACTTGGCGCTGGTGTGCAGGCTGCGGTCCAGGAAAATCCCGCCATAGAACGGGCGAAAGAAATGGTTGATTGTCTGCTCGCTGAACCCGGATCGGCGCAGATATGCCAGGGTTGTTTCGTCATCGCCGGTCAGCACATCGTCAATCGACTGGCGACGCAAACGCTGCGCGAGCAGCAACACTCGCAACTTGTCGAATGGCGGGACGATCGGCGCCAGCGTAGCATCGAGCGCCGCCGCTGGATCGCGGAACGGATCGGTCAGGATGAAGCGCTTCCCCGCCAGGCAGATGATCGCTCCTGGATCGAAGCGCCGCAGGTGCAGCGCGTCGAGATCGAGGTGACGACGCGCTGCCGGATATGCCTCGAACAACACCTGAAATCCGCGATCAAAGGTGAACCCGTCGGCATGGTCAGAACGCACGCGCCCGCCAATGCCGTCGCTCGCTTCCACAATCGTGACATGCACGCCGAGCGAGTCGAGAATGCGTCCGCAGGTCAGCCCGGCAAGACCTGCGCCAATAATCAGCACATGCATAGGAGGTCTTCCTCAAACACGTCCGGCATCAACCTTTCTTACATAAGCGCACACAAAGGTGCAAAGATTTTGCGTATGAAGTCGCTGCTGATGGTTTGTCTTTTTTCTTGGAAGGGTCTTGTATCCGCTATTATTCCTTAATTGCGCACGTTTGACAAAACGGGCTGCGAGTGGAAAGATGCACTGCGTGAAAAAAATCGCCAGACAAGTGAATGGTTACACGTTGCGCCTTCGCGTCTCTGCGTCAACCTTTCTGATCGAAAGATCAACCAAAACCTAGACAATCGAGCCTGCACTCACGGAGCGGTTGGCGATGGTTTCGACAAACTCAACCCGCGTTGGCTGAGCTTGTCGAAGCCAACGCCATGCGAGATGGTCACCGTGGGCAAGATTGTTCAATGTCTGGTTGATCGCTCTATGAGAAATGCAGCTCGACATTCCCGAATTAGCACGCCGTATTATAAGCGTAAAGGTATCAGCAATGGTTACGAACCCGCTCTCGCTCCAGATGTACACCCTGCGCGACCAGGCGGCGACCGATTATGTCGGCACGCTGCGGAAGGTGAAGGAGATTGGATATGACGCAGTCGAACTGGCGGGACTCGGCGGGATAAGCGCTGCTAAACTGCGCCAGGAACTCGACGCCATCGGGCTGATCGTTTCCGGCGCGCATGTGCCAATCGAGATGCTGGAAAGCCAGCTCGACACGATCATCGCCGATATGCAGACGCTGGGAGCGCCGTATCTCATTTGCCCCTGGGCGCCGCCGGAGCGCCGCAGCAGCGCCGACAACTACCGCACCCTGGCGCGCGTCCTCAACGACATCGGCGCCGCGGTCGCCAATGCCGGGCTGACGTTCTGCTACCACCACCACGACGTTGAACTGCACTCGTTCGGC
>JANXAL010000064.1 GCA_025062325.1 Roseiflexus sp. | reverse complement strand
CACCCCGGCAGCGGCGTACAGGTCGCGCTTCTCGCGCCGGTCGTAACTGGCGGTGCCGGGAGACACCACCTCCACCACCAGGTCTGGCGGGCCGACAATGCGTTGCGCGGTGATCGTCGCCGCGCCGCCGCGCAACAGCACCACCACATCGGGCTGCACTATCGTGACCGGGCTGAGTTCCACATCGATCGGCGCCGTGAACACCCGTCTGTGCCCGGCCATCTGAACATACTGCATCAGATAGTAGAAAATCAAACCGCTGACGTGTTGATGGTCGGGGTTCGGAGCAGGCGCCATACGCAGGTCTCCCTCGATCAGTTCGTAGCGTTGCCCATCGTCTGGCAGGCGCTCATAATCCGCCACTGTCCAGCGACCGCCGGGAGGCGGCGGCAGATGGGAGACTGTTCCTGCGACAGGAAGAATATCGACCGTCATAGGCGCGCCTGTGAGGTGAACTGTCGGCATTGCCTTTGATCATTGTAGCACAATGAGTTGGGGAGTTGCTGCACTGCCATTCTCTGGTTCAAAAAGACGGGCGACGAGCCAGTGCCAGCTCTGGCTCGCCGCAGGGCAATCCGAATATACGGGTTTTTGACCTGTGGGCAGCTCATCGCCGTCCCCCTCGTCAACCGCCCTCCGAAGCTTTGCGCACCCGCGGGCTTTCCCATGGCACATCAGACACGCCAGCGCTCGCGTTGGCGCGGCGCGCCGCGACGAACAGCAGGTCCGAGAGACGGTTTAGATAGACGATAATCTGCGGGTTGACCGGTTCGCTCCGACTGAGCGTCACAACCCAGCGTTCGGCGCGGCGACAGATGGTGCGCGCCAGATGGAGATAGGCGGCAGACGGCGCGCCGCCAGGCAGGATGAACTGGCGCAGCGGCTCTAGTTGCGCTTCCAGTTCGTCGATCGCCTGTTCGAGCGCATGCACCGCATCTGCGCCAATGCGCGGAATATTCGCCGCCTCGCCGGGGGTCGCCAGGTCGGCGCCAACGACAAAAAGATCGTTCTGGACTCGCGCCAGCAGCGCATCGAGGTCAGCATCAAGCCCCGCCGCACGCGCCACGCCGATGGCGGCGTTGCATTCATCGACCGTGCCGTATGCCTGGACGCGGGGAGCGTCCTTCGGAACGCGCAATCCGCCCCACAAGCCGGTTTCGCCTTTATCCCCCGTGCGTGTGTAGATTTTCATCGAGACACCTCTCTTCAGTCGAGGCGCAGTGCGATATGCAACTCACGCAACTGCCGCTCATCGACCGGCGACGGCGCATTGGTCATCAGATCGACCGCCTGCTGTGTCTTGGGAAATGCCATAACCTCGCGGATCGTCACTTCATCGGCAAGGATCATGCAAATACGGTCGATGCCCGGGGCAATACCGCCGTGCGGCGGCGCGCCATACTCGAACGCTTCCAGCATATGCCCAAATTGGCGCATCGCCGTTTCCCGATCAATACCGAGCAGATCGAACAGACGCTGCTGCACGTCGCGCCGATGGATACGGATCGACCCGCCGCCGACCTCATACCCGTTCAGAATAAGGTCATACGCTTTTGCGCGCACTTTACCCGGATCGGTGTCCATCAGATGGAGGTCCTCGTCCTTGGGTGCGGTGAACGGGTGATGCACTGCCTCCCAGCGCTGCTCTTCTTCATTCCATTCGACAAGCGGAAAATCAAGCACCCACGCCCACGCCAGCGTATTCGGGTCGGCAAGGTTGAGACGCGCGCCAAATTCGCGCCGCAAACGGTCCAGCGTTTGCGCCACAATCTTCGGCGTGTCGGCGACAATCAGCAACAGATCACCGGGCGCGCCTTCCATGCGCCGAATGATCGCCGCCATTTCGTCAGGCGATACCTGCTTTCCGAAACTGGACCGCACCTCGCCGCCTTCGTCCGGCACGATCGCCCAGAGCAACCCTTTCGCGCCAGCCTGCTTCGCCAGCTCGACAACTTCATCGATCTGCTTGCGCGAGTAATTGCCTGCCCCCGGTATGCGCAGTCCTTTCACCTGCCCGCCGCTGTCGAGCGCCGCGCGAAACACACTAAACGAACTGGCAGCAACAACATCTCCAAGATTGACCAGTTCCAGCCCGTAGCGCAGGTCCGGCTTGTCCGATCCGAAGCGTTCCATCGCCTCATCGTAGGTCAGGCGCACAAAAGGCGTCAATAACCGCTTGTGCGGCACGATCTCGCGGCACAACGCTGTAAACAGCCGCTCGACGACGTCGAGCACGTCGTTCTGATCGACAAAACTCATCTCCATGTCGAGCTGCGTGAACTCAGGTTGCCGATCGGCGCGCTGGTCTTCATCGCGGAAACAGCGCGCAATCTGGAAATAGCGATCAAACCCGGCGACCATGAGCAGTTGCTTCAACTGTTGCGGCGATTGCGGCAACGCATAGAACTTGCCGGGGTGCAGTCGGCTAGGCACGAGATAGTCGCGCGCTCCTTCGGGCGTCGATTTGATCAGGATCGGCGTCTCGATTTCGATGAACCCTTCACGATCCAGGAAATCACGGATGAACTTGACGATGCGATGGCGCAGGATGAGATTCCGCTGCATCCGTTCGCGTCGCAGGTCCAGATACCGATATTTCAGGCGAACCATCTCGTCCTCGCCGCCTTCCTTATTGATGTAAAGCGGCGGATTCTTTGCCGGGTTGAGGATTGTCGCCTCAGTTGCATGCACCTCAATCATCCCAGTGGCAAGATCAGGATTGTACGCCTCTTCCGGTCGCTGCACTACCTTGCCGCGCACCTGAAGCACGTACTCAATACGCGCGTCGCTGGCGACGGCATGCGCTGCAGGCGCAGTCGCTGAGTCGAAAACCACTTGCGTGATACCATACCGGTCGCGCAGGTCGATGAAGATCAGGGGCCCGTGGTCGCGGCGGCGATGCACCCAACCGGCGAGCAGCACCTCCTGTCCGGCGTGCTCGACGCGCAGCTCGCCACATGTGTGGCTGCGGTACATACCATCACTCCTTTTATAATCGCAGAATACAAAGTCGTGAGCTGGCGTTTCCAACGCTTTGCGCTCTCAGAGAACGCCATTATAGCCGCATGAGAAGGGGCTGTCCAATACTATGCGCAAACGTGTTACTATTCTGGGAGTCGCCGTCGACGATGTGCTGATGGACGATGCCATCGCCGCCGTTGCCAGGTTTATCGCCGACGGCGGACCGCATCAGATCGTCACCATCAACCCGGAGTTCATTATGGAGGCGCGACGCAACTGCGCCTTCCGGCAGGTTCTAGCGGCTGCTGATCTGGCGACTCCCGACGGTTTCGGCATCATTCTGGCTGCGCGCTGGCGTGGAACGCCATTGCGCGGTCGCGTGACCGGCGTTGCGCTGACGGAGCGCATTGCCGCAGAAGCCGCACAGCGCGGCTGGTCGCTCTTTCTCCTCGGCGCCGCTCCCGGTGTGGCGGAACGCGCTGCGGCAGCGCTTCAGCGGGCAAACCCCGGACTGCGCATTGCTGGCTGTTATGCCGGATCGCCCCACCCCGACGATGAACCGGCGATCCGTGAACGGATCCTTGCTGCCAAACCGGACGTGCTCCTGGTAGCATACGGGCACCCGGCGCAGGACCTGTGGATTGCGCGCAATCAGCCGATCCTGCGCGTTCCGGTTGCCATGGGGGTTGGCGGAACGTTCGATGAATTGGCTGGCGTCGTGCCGCGTGCGCCAGCCCTTGTGCAGCGGTTGGGGCTGAAATGGCTCTATCGATTGCTGGTGCAACCCTGGCGCTGGCGGCGAATCATGACGGCGGTGCCGCTCTTCTTATGGACGGCTCTCCGCGAGAGACGCAGCTTCAATGAGTCGCACGCTCAAGAATAGCGCGCGGCGCTTTGAAGACCCCTTGAAATGACCGACTCCTCCAAGTTGGCATGATAGCGCGCCGTACACGATGGGAGCAAGCTCTCGCCCCGTCATTCGCCCGCCCTGCCCCATGCACATTATGTCTGTTTAGGGATCAACCGCCGATGTTCAACAGCCATGCAGCGATTCATCACGACCTTCAACCCTGCTTCTTCGGCTCGCGCCGCGGCTTCCTCGTTTACGATCGACAGTTGCATCCATACAGCGCCTGCACCGACCGCAATTGCGTCCTCCACTACGGGCATGACTGTTTCAGGTCGGCGAAAGATGTCCACAATGTCAATCTTCTCGGGAACATCCCGCAGAGTGGCATATGCCTTCTCACCAAGCACCTGAATGTTCAACGTCGCCAAGCGCGGGTTCACCGGGATGACCCGGTACCCTTGGCGCTGCAAGAACTCGGCAACCATGTACGAGTCGCGTTCGGGATCGTCGCTGATGCCGACAACCGCGACAGTGCGGGCAGTAGTGAGCAGATCGCGGATCTCCTGGTCGGTGGTTAACACAGTTCCCTCCTTCGTACTGACGCGCGGCGACTCAACCGCGCTCTCCCTATCATCGTATGTCGAAAGCAGGCGTTGTGCAACCGGAATGAGTCGCACGTATGGTATGATGACTCACCCGGTTCTCATCTTCGATCCGACCGAAAGGGGGCATTCGGTGAACGTCCTGCGCTGCACGCCGATTTTCCTAGCGTTTCTGGCCGAAACGTTCTTCCCCAACATGCTACTCGTGTTTGCGCTCTCCTGTGCGGCGCTTGTCCCCCCCGCCGGTCTCCTCGGTGAAGCGACCAAAGAGTTTGTCATTCACACTGGACCCAAATTTGGCGGGTTGCTGAACGCCATGCTGGGGAACGCCGCCGAACTGATTATCGCCATCGTTGCATCGCGCGAAGGCAAGATCGAACTGGTCAAAGTCTCGATGACCGGCGCTGGTCTGGACAATCTGCTCCTTATCCTCGGCCTCAGCCTGCTGTTTGGCGGCATCCGCCGAGGCATCCAGAAGTTCGACCATAATCTGCCTGGCGTTGCTGCAACGATGATGATGCTTTCTATCGTTGGTATGATGATCCCAACGCTGTTCGAGTTACTTCGTGAAGTGCAGAGTGGGAGGGCGAACGTCTTCGACACCGACGTGCGCGACCTAGCGCTCGACGCGCTCAGCCTAGGAGTTGCAGCCGTCCTGATAGCGCGCTACATGCTGAGCCTGATCTTCTCGTTTCAGAAACCGGAACGCGGCATCGGCGTTCCAACCAGCAGGTGTATTTGGTCGTCTATTTTAGGTTCTTTTATGTAGCAACGCCAGGCGCCCGCAGCGGCTCAACCTTCCGCACCAGGCGCGTGCATCACATAGGCGAATGTTATGCTCAACACCATTCACCTGCAAACATTTCTCGCTGTAGTGGAAACTGGCAGTTACAGCGCCGCAGCCGAACGTCTCCATTTGTCGCAACCGGCAGTTAGCAACCACATCCGGGCGCTCGAAGCCCAGCTCGATCAAGTGCGGCTGTTTCGACGGGTCGGGCAGCAGATGCTGCCCACGCAGGCTGGCGAGGAACTGATAGCGATGGCGCGCGAAATGCTGGAACTGGCAGCGCGTGCAGAAGAGCACATTCGCAGTCTGCGAGGTCAAGTGAGCGGTCGTGTCACGCTTGGTTGTACTCCATCAGGAAGTGAGACCGTGCTTGTTCAAATACTCCGGGCTTTTCGGAGTCGCCATCCAGCAGTGCATCTCTCCGTTAGCGTTGCCTTGCCCGAGATTCTGCTAGAACAGCTAGCACGCCAGCAGATCCACATTGCCCTCCTTGAAGACAAGCAGAGTCCGCGAAACTGGGTTGTGCAACTGCTGGGCAGCGATCCGCTCGTGCTGATTGCGCCGCGTGACCATGAACTGGCGCAGAGCGGCTTCATTACGACCGATGCGCTGCGGCATGCGCCGATGATTATGCCACGCATCGGAAGCACTGCTCGACGTATCATTGACGAGGGCTTACGCACCAGCGGATTGGCGCCTGCCGACATACACGTTGCGCTTGAAACCGACAGTGCAACCGTTGCGATTGAGGCGGTTCGCAGCGGAATCGGGCTGGCATTCGTGCCGCAATCGTGCCTGGCGAGTCACAAGGATGTCAGTATCGTTCCTGCTGAACTGAATCTGCACCAGGAATGGTTTGCGTTGCGTTCGCGCGAGCATACTATCTCACGCGCTGTGCAGGAGGTGTTTGCATTTCTCACAGGAGAGGACGTGCGCGCTATCCTGCACCAGGCTGGCGTCCGATCCCCATTAGAGAGCAAGACATTGGGAAAGACGCCGAAAATGGAAAGAAGGAGACAATCATGAGCCACTCAGCATTTGTGACAACCAGTCGCGGCCTGCGCCGCAATACCGTGCCGATGCGACTTTTTGAGAAAGCCAAACGGCTGGGGATCTGGAACCCGAGTGACATCGATTTCAGCCAGGACATTCACGATTGGAGAACGCTGACGGATGACGAACGCGATTTGGTGTTGCGCCTGACTTCGCTCTTTCAGGCGGGCGAAGAGGCGGTCACCCTCGATCTGCTGCCCCTGATCGCCGCCATTGCAGCCGAAGGGCGCGTTGAAGAAGAGCTGTTCTTGACCAGTTTCTTGTGGGAAGAGGCCAAGCATACCGACTTCTTCAACCGCTTTCTGACCGAAGTCGCTGGGGTGACAGGCGACCTAAGCCACTACCACACGCCTCATTACCGCGCCCTTATTCACGAAGCGCTGCCTGCTGCTATGGAGCGTCTGCGTGACGATCCCTCGCCGGAAGCGCAGGCGATCGCGTCGTTGACCTACAACATGATCGTCGAAGGCGTTCTGGCGGAAACTGGCTATCACGCCTTCTTCACCATGCTTGAGCGGCGCAATCTGATGCCCGGCACGCGCAAAGGAATCGGGTTGCTAAAACAGGACGAGTCGCGCCATATCGCCTATGGCGTGTATCTCCTGTCACGACTGATCAACGCCGAACCGCGTCTATGGGATGTGGTCGTTGAGCGTATGAATGAACTCGTCGTCTATGCAGTAGGGGTTATCGACGACGCCTTCGCATGCTATGAGATTGTACCCTTCGGATTAAGCCACGACGATTTCGTACATTTTGCGATGGGGCAATTCCAGCGTCGCCTAGACCGCATCGAACGCGCGCGCAACCAGGCCCCAGAGGCAATTGAGGAGGAGATGGCGGAGACGCTGTGAAGAAACCGCCATCGCTAGAAAAGAGCCGTTGCATTGCAATGGCTCTTCTCTGGCAATGGCGGCGCCTTGCTCCCTACCCCTCTTCCTCCATCTCCCTGCGCTCGAGAATATGCACCAACGCCTCGAACAGGTCACTCTCGGTGATAATGCCGATTACCATATTATGCTCGTCCACCACTGGCAAGCCGCCAATCTTGTTTTCGATCATGAGCAGCGCTGCCTCACGCAGGCTCGTCTCCGGTGTCACGGTGATCGGATCCTCCGACATTACCTCATACACCTTGATCCGTCGGAGCGCGTCGGCGATGTCGAACGGATCCATCCCTGCAACCCGCAGGAGATCGGCGCCGCGAATGTCGCCTTGCGTAATAATGCCGCGTAGTTCGCCTGTATCGATGACCACCGGCAAACGACGGACGTTATGCTCTCGCATGAGCGCCAGCGCCTCGCTGACCGGCGCCGCCAGGTTGACCGTGACCACCGGAGCGCGCATCCAGAAGCGGATCTCCTCCTCAGCAGGCACTGAGCGTCGCCTGGAAGATGCAGATGTCTTCTCCATCGAAGTTCTCCTTTCTGGAATAATGCCACACTCTGCGACCGCCCGACAGGACGGCGCTGGCAGCACGGCAACCTGAACATCTGACTCGATTTCTTAACAATTGTAGCCCATCATATCCTGTATGTGGCGTAACAGGTTATTACCTGCAGTGATGGATCCGCCACCTGGAAGGATCCGGATCTCCACTCAACGCATGACGTGTAAACGCATACTCTCCGTATGTAATGGTTTCTTTTCTTTCTGACGCAGTGTGGCATGCTACAGTACGCTCAGGCGCCACAGACCCGCCGCGCGCTGGAGGCATGTTATGAAAGATCAACGAGTTGCTGACTGGATGAGCACCCCCGCAATTGTCATCGCTCCGACAACGACGCTTGCCGATGCGCAACGTCTGATGGAACAACGACGTATTCGTCGGTTGCCGGTTGTAGAGAACGGCAAACTGATAGGCATTATCACGCGTGGCGATCTGCGCGCTGCCCAGCCAGCCGATACAACGCTCACTTACTATGAGTGGCGTGCGTTGCTGGATCGGGTGACGGTCGAGGAGTGTATGACGCGCCACGTTATTACTATTTCTCCCGACGCATCGACGCTCGATGCTGCCAGGTTGATGTTGAAGTTCAAGATTGGCGGGCTGCCGGTTGTTGATGACGAGGGACGGGTTATCGGCATGATCACTGAGAGCGATCTTTTCCGCCTCCAGATCGCTCTGGCGACCGGGAGTGAACCGCGCGACACCGTCCGACCAACTCTGAGATGTCATCACTGTGGGACAGTCCTGCGCGGACGGTCGCTTGAAACGATCAGCCGCGATGATCAGTGCTGGCGTTGTCACTACCATCTCCACCGTTGCGACAACTGCCGCTACTTCGACGGCATCGGCTGTATGCTGGATCGGCCCGAACGCCACACCGCGATTCCTGGGCGGGATTGTCCTTGCTTCGTTTACCTGGTGACGCAGGAACAGGGTGCGGAGCGGCAGGGATCATGCGAGTCATGAAAGCCTCTCCAATTGAGCCGATATACGGAGCGCCACTGATTGGGTGCGATGATCGGTATGAAGATCGCGCTGCAGCAGGGCGGCGACTCGCGTCCTTCCTGGGGCGTTTCCGCGGGACGCACGCCGTCGTGCTTGCAATTCCGCCGGGAGGCGTGGCTGTCGCGGGCGAGCTGGCGCGTTCCCTTCGTCTTCCGGTTGATGTCATCGTTGCTCGCGAGTTTCGCGTGCGCGCCTATCCTGTGATTGCTGCTGGCGGCATCAGCGAGTCAGGCGGGTTGTGTCTGAACGGCGCCATCCTACGGTTGCCGGGTGTGACCCCAACCGTCCTCTGGGAGGCGGTTAGAGCTGAGCAGGCGATCCTTCCAGAACTGATTGCGCTCTACCGTCATTGTCGTCCTCTGCCGTTCAACATTCGACGACCGGTCATCCTGGTCGATGACGGTCTGAGCAGCGGTCTGGCGCAACTGGCGGCAATCCAGGCGCTGCGGCGCTACCATCCAGTGGCGTGCCTGCTCGTAACGCCGCGCGCTGATGAGCGCACCTTGCGGATGACGAGACCATGGGCGGATGACGTCATTGTGCTCAACCTTCTCTCCGCCGATGGTCCCACTAACACTGCCGATGGCTGGCGTTTGCCGCTGAGTGATGAGGACGCCGCTATCTTGCTGGAGCGCTACCGGCTCCATGTTGCGCCGTAAGGATCTGTGCGCTTGAACAACTCTTCCCTTGAGAGCCTTCTCGGAGACGAGGCGATGGGGCAACCGGTCGGCACAACCGGAGCGGTTATTATGGCGCCGTATTCTCAACTAAGGAACAACGCTCTGTCCCTCTGCCGCCTTCCCACCCTCAAATTTGCTCACTTGACCCCAGGGCTGTACAGCAACAATGGCAGCGACGACCCGCGCAGGACCTTATCGGCGACGCTGCCGAGGAGCAGAAGGGAGAAACCGCCGCGTCCGTGGGTCGCCATTGCGATCAGGTCAATGCTATGCGCCCGTGCATACTCAAGAATACTTGCCGCTGGCTCTCCCACAACCACAACCGTCTCGATCTGTAACCCCAGGGCGCGCAACTCCTCCGCCTGCCGTTCCAGATATGTCTGTGCTCGATCTTTGAGCGATTGCAGCGCTGCGGAGGCGACGACATCCTCATTATGCACCGACAGACCCAGCGCTGTGGGATCAACGACGCGCAGCAGGGTGTACTCTGCGTCCATAATGCGTCCGAGATGGACGCTATGCTCGATAATTGCTTCCGCCAGCGGAGAACCATCAAGCGGAATCAGAATGCGGCGCAGGAAACGCCTGGAGTCTTTCACATCGAAGGTCACGGTTGGTTGATGAGGGCGCACTAGCATCACTGGCACGGGCGAGCGCCGTACAATAGTATCGGCAACGCTGCCAAGCCAGAGACGTGAGAGCGCACCCCGACCATGGGTCGTGAGCACAATCAGATCACACCTGACAGATCGGGCGTATTCCAGGAGCGTCTCAGCGACCGGTCCGGTGAGGATCGATGTAATTGGCGCACGCACCGATTGCTTCTCGATCTGCTGCGCCACCCGTTCCAGATAGGCGGTTCGACTCGCTGCCGTGGCGCGTTCTGCTGCATCGGTCAGGCCGCCGCGCCCGGACAGCACATGGGCAAGATACAGCTGTGCGCCTGATCGCCGCGCAACCGCGAGCGCCAGCGGCAACGCATGCTCACTGAACGCCGAGCCATCAAGCGGCACCAGGATGGATCGGCACATGCGCAACTCCTTACCGCGCCACGCCAGATTGCTATCTGGTAGCAGCACCTAGTGAACGACCAGCACCGGGCAGTGGGCGCGCTGTACGACGGTATTGCTCACACTGCCCAGGAGCAGACCAACCAGCCCGCCATGCCCCCGCGACCCCATTACGATCAGGTCGAAGCGCTCCTCTTCTGCAACACGCAGAATAGCCTGCGCTGGCGGCCCCTCAAGCAATTGCACATCAACATCTACCTGATCGCCGACCTGAGTGCGCGCGGCCTCAATCAGCGACTGGCCAATCAGCATCCGTGTTTCCAGCAGACGCTCGTATTCAGGCGTGCCAAGAAGATCGGAGACATGCGGGAACGCATGGAGCAGGCACAATTTTGCATTGTAATGCTTTGCAATATCGACGGCGACGTCGATTGCTCGCGACGACGTCGGCGAACCATCAACAGCGACGAGTATTTTGCGAAACATGTTGATCACCTCTCCCTTGAGCGCGATCAGACGCTGACATGTTCATCCCATACTATACGTGATCTTCAGTAAAGGGCAGGAAAGATGCCAGTACAGTGCGTAAAGGTATCACAACGTCGTCTCAGTGGGTTGCGAGCGCGCTACCCCCGGTAAACATCTTCTTCCAAAGGGGCGCACGCAGTATGGTATGCTGCATATAGAACCAGCCTCAACGAGGAGGACAATACATGCACACTATTGTTGTACCGCTCGATGGCTCCGAACTGTCTGCCCAGGTGCTGCCCTATGTTCGGATGCTGGCGCCATTGTTAGGCGCAAAGGTGCATTTGCTGCGCGTCATTCAGGAGACTCACGTGAGCGGCAGTGAGTCGTGGGCGCAGGTGCTGATGTCAGTCTACGGCGTTCCAGAGAGTGAGGCGCTGCAGCGCAACCACTACGAAGAGTCGATGGACGCGCTTCGCCAGCGTGTGCAGGCGTACCTCCACGCGCAGGCGCAGGCGCTTGAAGACGCAGGGCTCGACGTTACCAATGAAGTGCGCTGGGGTTCCCCAGCAGAAGTGATCGTCGAAGTTGCCGCCAGATATGCTCCTGGCGCACTAATTGCCATGGCGACCCATGGCTATAGCGGGCTGCGCCGCTGGGCGCTCGGCAGCGTCGCCGATAAGGTCATCCATGCGACTACCGTGCCGGTGTTGGTGGTGCGCGGGCAGGCGCAACCAATTGTGCGACCGCCGCGCCGTATTCTCACGCCGCTCGACGGCTCCGGGCTAGCACGACAGGCGTTGCCGCTGGCGAGCGAGATTGCTCGCGCCGCACACGCCGAACTAATCCTGCTCCGCGCCGTCGTGCCCCTGCTCGAGGCATACGTCGGTGCACCAATGCTAGGACGTCCCATCGCTGAAAACAATGAAGCTTTGGGCGCACTACGCGAGTACGCCCTGGAGAATCTGAAAGCGGAAGCAGCGTCGCTGCGCGCTGAGGTTCCGCGGGTCACCACGCAAGTCATGATTGGGTATCCCGCGGAGGTTATTGTGGATGAAGCGCGTGAGATGGAGGTCGACCTGATCGTGATGGCGACGCACGGGTACAGCGGATTGCGCCGTTGGGCGCTCGGCAGTGTAGCGGATAAGGTGCTGCACGCCACCACAACGCCGCTCATCCTGGTGCGCGTCAGTGAGTAGGGGTCAGATGTAGCGCAGTTTTTTGGCAGCTTCGGTCAACTGATCGCGAAATGCCGGATGGGCAATGCTGATCAGGGCGCGCGCGCGTTGCGCCAGCGTGCGGCCGTAGAGGTCCGCTACGCCGTACTCGGTCACTACAAAATGCACATCGTAGCGGCTGGTGACTACGCCAGCGCCGACATCGAGCGTCGGCACAATCCGCGACACCGTGCCGTCACGTGCAGTCGACGGAAGGGCAATGATTGGCATGCCCCCTTCCGAGCGCGACGCACCGCGAATGAAGTCAACCTGCCCGCCAACGCCGCTGTATAGCCGCGTGCCGATGCTATCGGCGCAGACCTGACCAGTCAGATCTACCTGGAGCGCCGAATTGATGGCGACCATATTTTTGTGTTGCGCGATGACGAACGGATCGTTGACATAGTCGGTGGGATGCATTTCCACCATGGCGTTGTTGTGCACCCAATCGAAACAGCGTTGACTGCCGAGAACAAAGCCAGCAACGACTTTCCCCTGATGGATGGTCTTCATTTCGCCGTCAATCACCCCGGCTTCCACCAGATCGATGACGCCATCTGAGAACAACTCGGTGTGGATGCCCAGGTGCCGCTTGCCATACAGATGTGCCAACACCGCGTCCGGTATTGCACCTATGCCAAGTTGCAATGTGGCGCCGTCGGGGATCAGTTCTGCAATGTGGCGACCAATCGCCTGTGCGACGCTGTTTGTCTCACCCTGCGGCAGCTCTAACAGCGGACGGTCGCTTTCGACCAGCGCTGTCAGGCGCGATATATGGATAAAACTGTCGCCAAGGGTGCGCGGCATCCGTGCGTTAACTTCCGCAATAACGATCTTCGCCGTCCGTGCGGCTGGCAGGGTGCATCCCACCTCAACCCCGAGCGAACAGAACCCATGGCGATCCGGCGGTGAGACCTGGATCATTGCTACATCGATCGGAAGAATGCCCTTTCGGAACAATTTTGGAATCTCGCTCAGGAAGACTGGCGTAAAATCGGCGCGCCCTTCGTTGACCGCGCGCCGGGTATTGTGCCCGATAAAAAGTGCATTGTGACGAAATGACGATGCCAGTTCCGGCGCTGTTGTCGGATCCTCGCCTGCTGTCAGGATGTGAATGATCTCAACGTTGCGCAACTCGTGAGCGCGCGCAACAAGCGCGTGCAACAGCGGCGTCGGTACACCACATCCGCCGCCGATATAGACCCGATGATTCGACTCTATCAGTTCCACCGCTTCCTCAGCGGTCATCTCACGCCTTCCGACTGTTAGCGAGCGTGGCATAACCCTCTCTCCACATTCCTGGTCTACAGCGATGCGCTACTGCGTCCTGTTATGCCCCCACTCCGGTCTCTTTGCCCGTCCGCATGATAGGAGGGCGAGTTACGCGCCGAGGCGCACAGGGTTCCGTCGCGCAGACCCGTACTCCGCAAACGCTGCGGAAGGTGTCTTCACGGAAAAGAAAGGGGAAGCGCTCGGGCAACCTCAAACTGCACAGGCACGAGGCTCACGAGCGTTCAAGCGCCTGCTCGATGTATGATGTGTATGGCTGCCCGTGGTAGAGACCGATTCCGCGCGCAATAGCGCGATCCTGCTCTGCTGCCCGTTCGAGGCCCTGTGCCGCAATCCGCAGCGCAAAGGGCAGGAGCGCGTTGTTTAACGCATGAGCAGCAGTGCGTGCGACAGCGCTTGGAATGTTGGGCACGGCGTAGTGCAGGACGCCAGAAGCCAGATACGTGGGGTTGCTGTGCGTCGTCGGGCGGCTGGTCTCAATACATCCGCCCTCGTCAATTGCAACATCGATGATCACGCTGCGCGGTTTCATGGTTGCAACCATAGCGGCGCTCACCAGTTTGGGCGCCCGACCGTGCGGCGCCTTCACGGCGCCGATCACCACGTCGGCAAAAGGCAGCACATGCGCCAGTGCGCTCTCGGTCGCAAGCCGGGTCGTCACATGCCCGCGACAGATCTGTTCCACAGCGCGCAATCGATCCATATCCTGATCGAGCACCGTCGTCTGCACCCCCCAGGAGCTGAAACCATACGCTGCATTGCTGCCGACCCGACCAGCCCCTAGAATCACGACTTCCGCTGATGGAACGCCAGGAATTGGCGCCAGCAGGGTGCCGCGCCCGCCGCTTGGCGTTTCCAGGAGATGCGCTGCCAACTGCGGCATCAAACGACCGCCTATCTCGCTCATTGGTAACAGCACTGGCGCAACCCCGTCATCGCGTTGAATTGCCTCATAGCTGAGCGTTGACGCCCCTGCCGCTGCCAGCGCCTCAATCATGCGGCGAGGCATAACCGAGAGATGCAAAAAACCAGCTACGACCTGACCACGGCGCACCATTGGCAAGGCGTGCTCCGGCACGCCATCAACCGTTAGCAATAGATCGCCGCGCGCATAGATCTCTTCAGGACCGTAGGCGATGTGCGCCCCCACCGCACTGTAAGACGCATCGGTAAATCCTGCGCCTGCGCCTGCGCCGCTTTCGACAAACACCGTGTGCCCGGCGACGACCAGCGAATGTACTCCGGCTGGCGTCAGCGCAACTCGGTACTCGTCGGGCGCATGGGCGCGCGGAATAGCAATGTCCATATGCGCACTCCTCTGCCGCCGCTCCTTCGCCCAAACCTACCATCATACGGTGAGCATACCATGTGGTAGTATACTATCGTAGGAAAAGGTGAGTTACACCGCGTAACAATTTACCAACTGGAGATTCTCATGAGCGCACCACGAATGGTCAAATGCGTCAAACTTGGCCGCGAATTGCCCGGGCTGCCCCGACCACCCTATCCGGGTGAGCTAGGGAAGCGCATTTATGAGAATGTTTCGCAGCAGGCGTGGAACATGTGGATGGATCAGGCATTGCTGATCATCAACCACTATGGACTGAGCATGATCGATCCCCGCGCGACTGAGCTGATGATGCGGCAGGCAGAACTCTTCTTCTTCGGCGAGAGCGACGTCAAACCGGAAGGCTGGACGCCGGAAGGCTCGTCTGAGGGATAAGCGTCGAAATACGCTGGACCACGACACATTTGACGAACGGGACCCAGGTGATACGCGACTGCTGGCAATTCTCGGCAGAGGGCTGCGCGATACGGGCTGCGCGGTTGCAACAAGAGGCGTGACGAGTCTCTTATGCTCCTCCCCGGCGCCGCGCCCGACCTCGCGGATTGTGAAGGAAGACCCGCAGGTCTCGCGGTTAAGTGATCAGCACCCATTCGCTTATTCGTTGACGGCGGGAACAGCGTGCAGCATTGATTGAAGGTCCACAAGGTCGCACCCGCGAGCAGCGCGCCCGGACGGCAACCCCCATAGGCGCTACAGGCGCTCCGATGTAACTGTAGGCGTCATGCCTGCGTGCCGCTGTGTCAAAAGGGGGGCAGGTCTGAGATCTGCCCCTCGCGTGTGGCGGCGCGTGTGAGGATTCCTGCTGAGTCTCAACGCCGGTTACAATACAGGCGCGCCTGACCTAATCTCTGGTATCATGTCCACGTTTCGAGATCTCTTTCACTACACTGGCAGTCCCATTCTATGACAATGAACGTTGTCTTTCTCTCGCCGCACTTCCCGCCAAACTGGCATCTGTTTTGCGTGCACCTGCGCAACCTGGGCGCAAACGTCCTCGGCGTCGCCGACGAGCCGTATGAACTGCTGCGCCCCGAACTGCGTGCGGCGTTGACCGAGTATTATCGGGTATCAGATCTGCACAACTATGACGAGGTGCTGCGCGCCCTCGGCTATTTTACGCATCGCTACGGCAAAATCCAGCGCGTTGACTCTCTGAACGAGCACTGGTTGGAAACCGAGGCGCGGCTGCGCACTGATTTCAACATCGAAGGACCGAAAATCGCCGATCTGCCCAGTATCAAGCGCAAATCAGAGATGAAGCGCCTTTTCACCCGCGCACAGGTCGACGTGGCGCGCGGCATCCTGGTGAATTCCCCTGCCCAGGTGCGCGCCTTCGTCGCTGAGGTCGGCTACCCGGTTGTCGCCAAGCCCGACATTGGCGTCGGCGCCAATCAGACGTTCAAAATCACAAATGAAGCGGAGCTGGACGCATTCCTGGCGCTCCGACCGGAGGGGTATCTGATCGAGGAGTACGTTCACGGTGTGATTCAGACTTTTGACGGACTGACGGACCGGAATGGCGAACCGGTCTTTTTCACGTCGATGCAGTACAGCAACGGCATCATGGAGATCGTCAACAACGACGACGACATCTACTACCTGACCGAGCGCGACATCCCGCCCGATCTCGAGCAGGCAGGGCGCCGCATTCTCAAGATATTCGATGTGCGTGAACGCTTCTTTCACTTCGAGTTCTTCCGCACCCTCGAGGGTCGGCTGGTGGCGCTTGAAGTCAACATGCGCCCGCCGGGGGGAATAAGCGTCGATATGTTCAACTACGCTAGCGATATTGACCTGTACTACGAGTGGGCGAATGTGCTGATCAACAATCGCTTCAGCGCCCCGCTGAGGCGTCTGTACCATGTCTGCTACGCCGGACGCAAACCGTTTCGCCCCTATGCCCTGACCCACGAGGAAGTGCTCATGCGCTTTGGCGATTGCATCATCCACCACCAGCCAATGCATCCGTTGTTTCACCGGGCAATGGGCGCGTATGCGTATCTGATCAGATCGCCTGATCGTGAGCACGTCATCGAGATTGCGCAGGAGATTCAGCGGTTATTACCGTAGCCCAATCCGCCCACATCCGTCTTGATCCGTCGGTCTCCGTGTTCCATCACAGGCTGTGCGCACCGCAGAAATCAGCGTCAACGGAAACGCTCGCGAGCGGCACCCTTGCGCAAACCGCCATCCTCGGCTACACTAACACGCGCATCTGTTCGACATCGGAACGGTGGCTATGATACCTCGGTCTCTGACGCTGCAAAACTTCATGTGCTACCGCGAAGGGGTGCCGCCGCTCGTATTCGACGGCATCTCAATTGCGTGTCTGGCAGGCGACAATGGCGCCGGCAAATCGGCGCTGCTCGACGCGATCACATGGGCATTGTGGGGCGTGGCGCGCCTGAAGAGCGATGATGACCTGGTGGCGCTTGGCGCCACCGAGATGATGGTCGACCTGGAGTTCACGCTCGACGGGCAGGACTACCGCGTGATCCGCCGTCGCATTCGCGGTAAGCGCGGCGGTCAGAGCCAGCTCGATTTTCAGGTGCGCGATGAGAACGGCTGGCGCTCACTCACCCCCGGCGGCGTGCGCGAAACGCAGCAGCTGATCATCCAGACGCTGCGTATGGATTATGAGATCTTCGCCAACTCAGCGTATCTCCGTCAGGGACACGCCAATGAGTTCACGCGCAAAGAACCGGCGAAACGCAAACAGGTGCTGGCGGATATTCTTGGGCTGAGTGTATATGAGGACCTGGAAAGCCGGGCGAAGGAGCGTGCGCGCACTATCGATGGGCAGATCCGCGGTCTCGAAGGGCAGATCAGCGAACTGCGCCGTCAGGCGGAACGCTGCGATCTGCTGGCAGAAGCGGTGCACGCTGCCGAACGGCAGATTGCCGATGTGATGGAGCAGATTGCGACGGCGCGCCAGGCGCTTGACGCAGCAACTGCCAGCGTGCAGGAACTTGAAATGCTGCGTGCTATCCGCGACGACCGCCAGGCGCAGATTCTGCAGCGTCGCACTGAACGGGATGCGCAGGCGCACTGGCTGGATCGGCAGATGGAGATCCGGCGGCGCGCCGAGTCCTGGATTGTGCGCCGTACCGAGATCGAAGCAGGCGTCTGCGCATTGCGCGCCGCCGAAGCGGAGCGTGACCGCCTCGCCGCGCTGCGCGACGAATACGACCGGCTCCAGTCGCAACGCACCGCACTCGTGCAGGCGCTTGCCAGCGCCGAGCACGCCCTTCGCGCCGACCTACGCGTCGCTGAAACGCAGGCGCAGACCTTACGCGAACGTGCTGCCCGCCGTCCCAAACTGGTTGCGGAACTGGAACGCCTGTCGGCACAACTGGCGGAGCAGGCGCCAGTCGCTGAAGTGTTGTTGGCTGCACGCACCCGCCGCACCGACCTGACCGACCGCCTTCGCCGCGTCAATGAGCTGCTGCGCCGCCGTACCGTCCTGGAAGGCGATATCAAACTGAAGCACGACTCGCTGGTTGCGACCCGCGAGGAACAGAAGCGCATTCTACGCACCCTGGCAGATCAGTTGAAGCACGAAGCGCGCTGGCGCGCCGAACTTGCCGAAGCGCTCGCGGAACGCGCCCGACTCGAGACAGAGGCGACGCGTCTTGCAACGCTCCGCACTGAAGAACACGCCCTCGTTGAGCGCATTGGCGCCATCCGCGCCGAATGCGAGACGGTCCAGCGGCAGGGTGAACAGATCAATGACAAGCTGCGCCTGCTTGGTCCCGACCTTCAGGTGTGCCCGCTGTGCAAGAGTGAACTCGGGCACGAGGGCATTGCGCATATCCAAGCGGAGTACGAGCGCGAACGTCAGGCGCTGCGCCAGCGGTACGCCGCTGCCAAGCGTGAGGCCGATCAGCTCGAAGCGCAGCTCAAACGGCTGCGCGGCGACATTCGCGCGGCAGAGAGGCATGTCGCCACGCTTCCCGATCTCCAGGGACGTATCGCGCGACTGGAAAACGACCTTGACAGGTGCGCGACGCTTCGCCAGCAACAGATCGAGGCGCAGCGTCTGCATGACGATGTGGCGATGCGTCTGATGAAGAACGACTATGAGATGGCAGCGCGGGAAGAGATAAAGCGTATCGATGCTGAGATCACAGCGCTTGGCGCTGTCGAGACGCTCGAACGCGAGATTGCTGTCGTCGAGCGGCAGATTGCCAGCCTCGAAGACTGCAGTCGCGAACAGGCGCTGCTTCAGGCGCAGGTTGATGCGCTGCGCCGTGAGATCCGGCAGATTGACGATGAAGACCCCGCGTTGCATGAGCAGGAACGGATCGTTGCGGAGTTGACCAGGCGCCTTGCCCACAACGACTTCGCCCACACTGAGCGCGCGGCGCTGGCAGCGCTCGACGAGCAGATCGCAGCACTTGGGTACAACCGCGAACGGTACGATCAGGCGCAGGCTGAGGTGCAGGCGCTGGCTCATTGGGAAGAAGACCTGACGCGCCTGCAGCGCGCCGAAGAATGGCTCGCCGAGCACGCAGATGAAATCGCACGCGGGGCGGATCGCCTGCACCAACTCAACGCACAGATCGCTGCCGACGAGGAAGAGGTGCAGCGTCTCGACGAACGCCTGCGCACCCTGGCGCCCGCCGTGCGCGCGCGCGACGAAGCCAGAGCCAGACTCGATGACCTCAATCGCGAGCTGCTGGCGCGCCAGCGAGACCTTGGCGAACGCCAGGCGGATCTACGCCGCGCCCAGGAAGCCGCGCGCAGTCTCGCCGACCTGGAAGCGCAACGCCAGGCGCTCCTCGAGCGCAAGAGCCTGTTCGATGAACTGACGCTGGCGTTCGGCAAAAAGGGCGTTCAGGCGATGCTGATCGAAACCGCCCTTCCTGAACTGGAACGTGAAGCCAACCGCCTGCTCAGCCGGATGACTGACAATCAGATGCATCTGACATTCGAGACGCAGCGCGACACCAAAAAAGGCGATGTCGCCGAAACGCTGGAAATCAAAATCGCCGACGCACTGGGTACACGCGTCTACGACGCCTATAGCGGCGGTGAAGCGTTCCGCCTCGATTTCGCCATTCGGATCGCTCTCTCAAAATTGCTGGCGCGACGCGCTGGCGCACGACTCGAAACCCTGATTATCGATGAGGGATTTGGCTCGCAAGACGCGCGTGGACGCGAGCGTCTGGTCGAAGCGATTATCTCGGTGCAGCAAGACTTCCGCCGCGTGCTGGTGATCACCCACATTCAGGAATTGAAGGATATGTTTCCGGTGCAGATCGAAATCGTCAAAACGCCAAATGGCAGCACCTGGAATTTCGTGTAGAATCGAGTGCAGGTGATGGTCATGTCAAGGGGGGGCGATGAACTGCACAGACCTTGCCGATCTTTTGCCGGATTTCATCCTTGTGCCATCGCAGCCATTCCTTATGGGAACACCGGAATGCGAACTCAGCGCCCTGGCGAAAGCCTTCGGCGGCACCCGCGAATCGTACCGCGATGAGTCGCCCCAGCATATGCTGACCCTGCCCCCCTTCGCTATCGCGCGCACACCCGTCACCAATGCACTCTACGCAGCGTATGTCGCCGACTCAGGCGCCCGCCCGCCGCTTCTATGGCGCGGTCCGTCTCCTCCCGACTACCTGTACGACTGCCCGGTGACCGATGTGAGCTGGGAGGAGGCGCAGCAGTTTTGCCAGTGGCTGAGCGAAACGACGACAACCCGCTACCGGTTGCCGACCGAGGCTGAATGGGAGTACGCTGCGCGCGGCAGCGATGGACGGCGCTTTCCCTGGGGCAATAGTTGGGATCCGGCGCGCGCCAATACCCGCGACGGCGGAAGTGGCAGGATCACGCCCGTTGGGATGCATCCATCTGGCGCTAGCCCGTTTGGTTGTCTCGATATGGCTGGCAACGTCTGGGAATGGACCGCCTCGCTCGATGCGCCGTATCCCTACCAACCTGACGATGGACGTGAAGATCCCCGCGCTCCGGGCCGGCGCATCCTGCGCGGCGGTTCGTTTGCCAATCCACGCGGCTTTGCGCGCTGTGCGTGTCGCTTCCGCCTCGCACCGACGGTGCGAAATGAGTTTCTTGGCTTTCGCCTCGCGTGTAGTATAAACTGCTATGAACCGTTCAACCATTAATGCTATCCTGCGCGCTGCCAGTGCGTTCATCCGCGAACGCGGCTTCCATTTGCCGCCGTTCGCGTACTGGACGCTGGAAGAGTGGCGCACGCGCGGAGCCGAATGCGCCGAAATCGTCGATAACCGCCTCGGCTGGGATGTCACCGACTTCGGAACTGGCGATTTCGCGCACACGGGATTGACGCTGTTCACGCTGCGCAACGGCAATCCCCGCGATCCTGCCAGAAAACCGTATGCGGAAAAGATCCTGGTTGTTGAAGAGGGACAGGTCACTCCGCTTCATTTCCACTGGCGAAAAACCGAAGACATCATCAACCGCGGCGGCGGCGCGCTCACCGTTCAGTTGTATGCGTCCACATCCGACGAACGGCTCGATGAGTCGCAGGCGATCACCGTTTCTATCGACGGCATTCGTCGCACCGTCGCTGCAGGCAGCATCGTAAGGCTTCAACCTGGCGAGAGTATTACCCTCCCGCCCCGGCTGTACCATGCCTTCTGGGGAGACACAGGGCGCGTCCTGGTTGGCGAGGTTTCGTCGCTCAATGACGATGCCTCTGATAACCGCTTTCTTCACCCGATTGGGCGGTTCCCGGCCATCGATGAGGACGAGCCGCCGCTCTACCTGCTCTGTACGGACTATGAGCGGTTCTCCATCTTACGGTGAAGCAGCCCTGCGACTACCTTGACCATCCCGCATAAGCGTGTTACAGTAGGCCGATATCTATGACAGTGCGTCATACAGATGGCAACCGTCACATTGCAGCCCGGCAAAGAACGACCTGTGGTCCAACGTCACCCATGGGTGTTTTCTGGAGCGATTGCGCGCATTCAGGGACCATTCCCTGAGCGCGGCGATGTGGTCGATGTGCAGTCCGCCAGCGGCGAGTGGCTGGCGCGCGGTTGCTGGAGCGATGGATCGCAGATCCGTGTCCGCCTGTTCACGTGGAACCCGCATGAGCCAGTTGATGACGCCCTGATCCGACGCCGCATCGAGCGCGCCATTCACGGTCGACGCCGACTTGGCATGCTCACCGAGGATGGCGCGTGTCGCCTGGTCTATGCCGAGTCCGATGGCATTCCCGGTCTGATCGTCGATTACTATGCCGGGTTTCTGGTAGTGCAACTGCTGACCCAGGCAATGGCGCTGCGTAGCGCGGCGATCACCCGGATACTAGTGGAGACGCTTGCACCGCGCGGCATCTATGAGCGCAGCGATGCTGATGTGCGCGATAAGGAAGGTCTTCCGCCCGCATCAGGCATCCTCTGGGGCGAAATGCCGCCAGAGCGTGTGCGAGTGCGATTGCCCGGCGATCTCTGGCACACGGTCGATCTCTGCACCGGGCAGAAAACCGGCGCCTATCTCGACCAGGCGTTCAACCGGCTGCGCGTCGCCGTGCACTGCGCAGGCGCGGAACTTCTGGACTGCTTCTGCTACACTGGCGGTTTCACTATCGCGGCAGCACGCGCTGGCGCCAGCCATGCCATCGCTGTCGATACCAGCGAGGCAGCGCTGAACATGCTACGTGACGGGTTAGCCCTTAACGCTGTCACCATCCCGGTTGAGACGGTCGCTGCGGATGTGTTCCAACTGCTACGGCGTTACCGTGATGAACACCGTCGTTTCGACGTCATTGTGCTCGATCCGCCCAAATTTGCCCACACGCAGGCGCAGATCGAGCGAGCAACCCGCGGATACAAAGATATCAACCTGCTGGCGATGCAGCTACTGCGCCCCGGCGGTGTTCTAGCGACGTTCTCCTGCTCTGGTCTGGTGTCGAGCGATCTGTTTCAGAAGGTCGTCTTTGGTGCGGCGCTCGATGCACGCCGTGATGTCCAGATCATCGAGCGTCTGACGCAAAGTCCTGATCATCCGGTGCTGCTGACGTTTCCCGAAGGAGAGTATCTGAAAGGTCTGATCTGTCGTGTCTGGTAGATCGCTATGAGTTACAATATTATTGATGATGGCCATGTTTCAAGCCCGGCAGGGTTCCGCGCCACCGGCGTCTCCTGCGGGCTGAAGGACATTCGGGCGCGCGATCTGGCAATTGTGTATTCGCAGTTGCCCTGTCGCGTCGGGGCGCTGTTCACAAAGAATCTCATCGTTGCTGCGCCGATCTTCTTCAACCAGGCGATCCTGGCGCGCAACCGCGATGCCATTCGCGCTGTCGTTATCAATGCTGGGCACGCCAATGCCGGCACAGGCCAGCCCGGACTCGCGACGGTTGTGGAGTGTGCCAAGATCGCTGCTGACGAACTTGAAATACCGCGCGACAGCGTACTGATGCTTTCGACAGGGCAGATTGGCGTTGCACCGCCGCTTGACCGGATGCGGGAAGGGATCCGGCGCGCAGCCTCCGAACTCGACAGCAATGGCGGACGCCGTGCAGCGCTTGCCATTCTGACAAGCGATACGCGCCCAAAAGAGCGTGCATTCCGCGTGTCGCTGCGCGAGGGACGCACGGTCACGCTGGCGGGTATGGCAAAAGGAGGGCGTATGGTCAGCCCGCACCTTGCCACGCTACTCTGCGTGATCACCACCGATGCGCCGATTGAGTCGCGGTTGCTGATGCGTGCACTTGACCGAAGCGTGAGTCGCTCGTTTGGGCGATTGTACATCGATGGTGACATGAGTCCAAACGATGCTGTGCTGATACTGGCAAACGGCGCTGCTGGCGGCCCGCCGATTGTCGACGGCTCGCGCGAACTTGGCGTGTGGCAACAGGCGCTTGATGCGTTGTGTCACGACCTGGCGCAACAGGTGTTGCGCGATGCAGCATCGGGTGGGAAGCATATCCTGATCACCGTGCGCGGCGCATCTACCGATGCCGCTGCCTCTCAAGTGGCGCGCGCTGTTGCGCGATCAACGGCGGTGCGCCGCATGTGCGCGCGCAATTTGCCGGAGTGGGGGGGAATGCTTGTCGCTGTCGGCGCCAGCGGGGTGGACCTGCGCCCCGATTTGCTCGAACTGCGAGTTGGCGCTGTGACAGTGATGGAGAATGGCGTATCGCAACGCTTCGACCAGGCGGCACTGGTTCAGGCGTTGTCTGGACCAGAGGTTGAGTTGTTCGTCGATTTGCACATAGGCGCTGGCGCTGCGACTGTGTGGACGTGTACGACCGGCGCGGAGCCATAACCCATGAAACTGCCGTTATTTCCGTTGCATACTGTGTTGTTTCCGGGCGCGCCGATCTCGCTTCACATCTTTGAGGAACGGTATCGCCTGATGATTGGCCAGTGTCTGGCGCAACACCAACCGTTCGGCGTCGTCCTGCTCCGCTCTGGCAGCGAAGTCAGCCCCGACGACCCGTTCATTCGCAGTTTGCGCCGCCAACTGAATATGGACGATGATGAGATTGTGCGCGAAGCGGTCGTTCCTTTCGAGATTGGCACAATCGCGCGCATCACCGAAAGCCAGCGCTTTGACGACGGGCGCTACCTCCTCATCGCCCTGGGACAACGTCGCTTCCGCGTGCAGTCCATTATTCAGCACCAACCGTATCTCGTCGCTTCAGTCACACAACTGTCGGAGGATACGTCAACACTTTCAAGCGCCGTAATCACCGAACTGCGCCAGACGTATGAACGCTACTGGAAGACGATGGCGCGCGTCACCGGGAGAGAGTATGACTACGAGGCACTGCCTGTCGATACTGTCGAGCTCTCCTATTGGCTGGCGCATCGCTTACATGTGGACAACCAGCGGAAGCAGCGCTGGCTTGAGAGCGACGTTGCCACTCGCCTGCGCGAAATGACCAGTATGCTCAAGATGGAGATCGCTATGCTTCCGCGTACCGGTCATCGACGCAGCAGCAACGTCTGGCCCTGGTTGTGGAACTAGCCTGATTGCATCCGAGCAATGATTGTTGCAGCCTGCATGGTCACCCTGCGCTTGCCCGGCATTCGCTCATTGAAGGAAAAACGGAGTATCGTGAAATCATTGCTGGGCAAAATGCGCCACCGCTTCAATGTTTCGGTCACCGAAGTCGATGCGCATGACCACTATGGACGCGCGGTCATTGGTATTGCATGCGTGTCCGGGTCGGGCGATTATGTTGAAGGGCAGATTCAGGCAGTGCTACGCTGGATCGAAGAAGAACGGCCCGATCTTGAAATTCTGGCCGCCGACATTGAACTGTTGTGAGTGCGGGCATGGATGAGGTGCTCCCCTACCCCTTCCTGGCGATTGTCGGTCAGGCAGAGTTGAAGACAGCGCTCGTGCTGGCGCTGATCAACCCGCAGGTTGGCGGCGTGCTTCTGATTGGTCCTTATGGCGTTGGGAAGACGACAGCCGTCCGCGGGTTGCTCGACGTCATGCCGTTAGTCGAGATCGAGGAAACCGATGAGACCGGCAATGTGATCAAGCGTCGTCGCCCAATGCGCATCATCGAACTGCCGCTCAACGCTCGCATGGAAGACGTGGTTGGCGGCATCAACGAGCGCGTGGCGCTTGAACAGCAACGGGTTATGCTGGAAGAGGGGGTCCTGGCGCGAGCGCATCGGAACGTGCTCTACATCGATGAGGTCAACCTGCTCGATGCGCAGATTGTTGATGCTATCCTCGACGCAGCAGCACAGGGACGCACCTTTGTGCGCCGTGGACCGATGACGCGGCTCTATCCCTCGCAATTTGTACTGATAGGGTCGATGAATCCCCAGGAAGGGACGTTGCGCCCGCAGATCCTCGATCGTTTCGGATTGCGGGTGTGGGTGGCGCCACTGATGGATCGCGAGCAGCGACTGGAAATATACCGTCGCGCGCGCCGCTTCCGCGAGAATCCCGAAGCATTCCGTGCTGAATACGCCGACGAAACCGCCAGACTCAAACAGGAAATCGCTGCTGCACGCGAGATTCTGCCCCAGGTGACGATTGAACCTGCCGCTGAACAGTTTGCCATCGACTGCATCCAACGCCTCGCCATTCCGTCGCACCGCGCAGAAATTGCGCTATTTGAAGCGGCGCGCGCCCGCGCTGCCGCTGATTTTCGCGCGACCGCCACCATCGACGATATTCGGAGCGTTGCCATCCTTGCGCTCCGGCAGCGACGCAGCGTGCAGATCGACGAGTATGCCGCAGCAATTGCACTCGAAGATGCCACCATTGAGCGAGTCATCAATAGCGACGGCGCCGCTCTGCCGCGACGCCGTCCTGCCCGTAAGAAAGCCTCATCTAATCATGCCGGAGACGCTCCTCTGCCCGCGCTCACGGACGCTGCTCGCCGTGATCGGTCGCTAGAGACGTGAGCATCTGCTAATCAGACGCATCCGCAACCGCCAGATCACCTGCTGCACTGCCGAGAGTATGGGCTGCTTCGTGCAACGGCTCGAGAAAGCGCAGCGAGGTGAAGTGATTGAACAACGAGCGAAATGAGCGCTACTCCCCTGTCGCCTTGAGCCGAGAAGAGTCGCCGTTGATAAGTGCTGCGGCCACTCTCCCAAAAGTGCGGCAACGCCTTCAGCTCTCTTTATTCGTCAAAGAAAGAGCGGGACGCCCGTACCGAATTTCAGAAGAATCGCCAACATTGAGCTCACGAAAATCGCCCAAAACAACGGCATGATCGCCAATCAGACTCGATTGGAGCGTGGCGGAAACGATCTGCGCATCGCGATTAATGATGGAGTCGCGAATGATCGAGTCCTTGACAACGGCGCCTGCGGCAATCGACACATACGGACCGATGATCGAATTGATCACCTGCGCTGTGTCATCAATGTAGACCGGTGGAATGACGATCGAGCCGTCCAGCCTCTTGGGATCGACATGATCGCGCCCGTGATCGAGCAGGTAACGATTCGTCCGCAACACCGTCTCCGGCTTCCCGCAGTCTTCCCAGACCTCGACCGTCGGCGCCGTGAAACGCGCGCCATTCTCGACCATCAACTGCAGGGCATCGGTCAGGAAGTACTCGCCTTTCGTCTGAATATTGCGCAGCATGAGCACTTCAATGGCGCGCATCAACCACTGAATATCGCGGATGTAGTACAGACCGATCATCGCCAGCTTCGACTCATCGGTCGTCGGCTTTTCCACGAGCCTGGTAATAAATCCATCTTTGGTGAACGCCACGCCAAATCGCCGCGGGTCATCCACTTCCTTACAGAAGATGGCGCCATCGATATCCTGCTCGGTCAGACGACTCAGATCCGCCTCAAAAATCGTATCAACGAACAAAATAAGCGTAGGACCATTGACATATTCACGCGCCAGGTAAACGGCGTGCGCCTGACCTTTCAGCTCGGTTTGTTCGATGAATCGCGCCGGGATTTTGTAGTTCGATGTGACATACTCGGCGATCTGATTCCCCAGATAGCCGGTGATAAAGATCATCTCATCGATCTGAAATCGGGTCAGCGTATCGAGAATATGACCCAGAACCGGCTTTCCAGCGACCGACACCAGTGGCTTGGGCTTACTGTACGTATGTGGACGCAGGCGCGTCCCAAGCCCGGCGGTAGGGATAATGACTTTCATAGACGTCCTGTTCCTGATGCTTCCACCTCAACCCTGGCGACCATGTGAGGCGCAACTGCACCTCCCGCTGCAACATGCACTGCCTGAACGGGTTGATGTGGGATCCATCCTAAGTGCGATAACGGGCATTTTGCGTCGCACCTGACGACTGCCGCACGCCGGACAGTTGACCGGCTCGTCGATGCGATGGAGTGGTCGCAGCGCATCGAATGTATGCGCGCATTCGCCGCATTGATACTCGTAGAGCGGCATAGGACCTGTCACTTCAAGCGGAAATCACACGCATTGATTATAGCACGATTGCAGAACTATCGTGAAGATAGCGGTCATTGAGGCGGCAGTGATGCGTTGATCGGAAGCGGCGCGCCCCTGCCTGACAGCGCATGGGCCGCCGAGATACAGCGGCACGGCTGGCGATATCAATGGGGAAGGTGTGTATATGTCGCAATGGACTCGGATCGTTCAATCTCCTACGGTCTCAGCGGCCTCGCATTCACGGCAGAAGCAAGGGACGCATCACGGTTTGGGGAATGGGAGTGCGCGACGAAATCATGCGCGAGAAAACCGAGTAATAGCGAATTGAACTGTTCTGGCTCATCGAGAAACGGGAAGTGACGGCTCTTCGGCATCACGACGACCTGAGCCAGTGGTACGTGCTGGAACAGGTTCGCCTGGTTGGGGTTGACGATTTCATCACGTCCGCCGTGGACGACCAATGCCGGAACCGTCAACCGTGCAAGTTCCGGACGCAGATCGGTATGCAGCATCGAAGCGATAGAGCGTTGCAACGTGATGGCAGACGATTTCAGGCTATCCTCCAGGATTTCATGGACTGCCGGATCGTTCGTTTCTCCCAGAAAATGGCGGAACAGGAAGCGACGCAACCAGGGCGTGTGCGCGAACGTATTGGCGATCGGCTGGTAATAGGTCAATTTGAGGAACCATGAGAGCGAACTGCCAGCAATCGGCGCTCCCACAGTGACGACTTTTGCAATGCGACTGGGATAATCAAGCGCCGTTTTGAGAGCTACCATGCCCCCCATCGAATGACCTACCAGCAACACCCTATCGATCCCCAGCGCATCGAGGAAGCGAATGACCTGATAGCTATAATTCTGGATGCTCTCTGGCGTTTTTTTGCGGCGTGACTCACCGAAGCCCCAGAAATCGAACGAATACGCCCGGTACCTCTCCGCAACCTGCTTGATCGTCGGAAACCAGTAGCGCCAACTCCCCATCCAGCCATGCAAAAAGAGAACCGGCTGGCCACGTCCGAACACCTCGTAATGCACCGTCTGGTTATCAATAACGATCATGCTCATAGCTATATCGTACCATCTGCTAAACGGCTGATCATCAGGAATTTGGTCCTATCCTATATCGTCAGAACCACAGCTACGCGCCGCGCATGGTAATAGTATCGTTCAAACGGGTGCGCGCCAGCAGCAGATGCTGCTCACGCTCGTTCAACGACCGTCGCAAGCGGTTCTGCAGCTTGGCGATATCTTCCGAAATTGCGCGCAGATGTTGCACTTCGCGCTCAAGATCATCAAGCAACTGACTGGCTTGCAGCGCAGCCATAGCACTTGCCCGATCGCGTGAGAGTGCGCCCAGGCGCTCCTGGATCGCTGCCAGCAATCCCATTAGATTCGCCCAGGCTTCATTATCCTGCCGGTCGCGCACCTGGAGCCCGTGCTGTCGTCTATCGAGCCAGGACTGAATCTGGTTCTGAAGATCGCTCAACCGCGACTCCAGTTGCTCAATCGTGGTCAGCAGATCCGGTGATGTCCGGGCGATGCCCCCATTCTGCGTCAGTGCTTCGAGCCGACCCTGCAATGCCGAAAGCGATGCGCCTAGTTGTGCCTGGCGCATCGCGACTGCTTCCTGCTCGTTGAGCAAATCGAGCAGCATCTCGCGCAGTTGGGCGGTTTCGCCAGCGACCCGCGCCGATTGCTGCTGGAGGAGATGCGGCACAAACCAGAGCAACAGCGCAAGCAGGGCCAACACCATAATGCCGAGCGCAACCAAGAGCACAGACATAGACATACTCCCTCTACCTTCCTGTCGCTCATTATACGGGTATGCCATTACCAGGGTCAACGATTCATGGCGTTGCAGGATGACACATAGATTACATACCCTTTGACAACTTCTGTTTCGACTTCTATAATGCCTTCTGCTGCAAGGTTCCCTGAATGGCGGCGCGTGAGAGCGCACAGAGATCATAACGAGATGATTAATCGTATTCAGCATGTCGTCAGGCTGATTGTGCTCTTGGCCGCAAGTGCGACAATGGCTGCCTGCACTGACGCCATCCCCTCGCTCGTGCCTGGTCAGTCGCTCTATGTGCCCGATCTTCTGGAGCGTCCTCAGCAGTTCAACGGAAAAGAGATTACCGTGTCAGGCGCCTATCTGGAGCGGGACGGACGCCAGGTGCTGGCGCTAGGCGTCAGCACCCTCGATAACGGTCTGGACGCACAACCGCTCGGTGAGCCGATCTGGCTCGAAGGATTTCCGCGCGAGGCGACCACTGAGCTGCATCGTCCTGGCGATGCCATCTACGGGTTCGTGCGCGTGCGAGGTCGGTTTGAAACCGGCGGGCCTTTCGGCGCTGAAAATGCATACCGTCATCGGATTATCGTCACATCCGCCGAGCCGATTGAACGCGTGCGTCGCCGGGAGTATCGTATCGAGAACCGACCCCTCGGCGAAGGCAAAGTCAGCCTGTTTGACCTCGTCGCCGACCCGGCGCGCTATAACGGTCAGACCATTACAACACAAGGGTACTATTTCTGGAACTCGCTGATCTATGTGCTGGCTGAAGGGGTTTCCACAGAAGAAGATGGGAGCAGTCCTCAACCGATCGGCAAGATGATCTGGATGGAAGGGTTTCCACCGAGCGTCTCCGCTGAACTGAACTTGGGACCGAACAATAGTTTTGTCTGGGGGCGCGTTGAAGTGACAGGCCTCTTCCAGGGCGGAGGAAACTATGGCAGAGACGGCGCCTACCCGGCGCAACTACTGCTCGACCCAAACAACCCTGCAAATGCGCGCCCGCTCGACCCGAAAAAATAGGAACACGAGGCTGCAGTGTACTACTTCGTTGAGCGCATGACCGAGGACGATATCGAGCAGGTGCAGGCGATCGAGCGTGCAAGTTTCAGCACGCTTTGGTCTGCCAATACGTATCGTCACGAGTTGCGTTCGCCAGCGACGAGTCGTTATGTTGTCGCTCGCGCCTCACCAACGCCGCCGCCGCCGCGCACGGATCGCACTGCTTCCCGGCGTGGGCTCGCAAGTCTGATCCCGATGCTCTTCGGGCGGCAGACCTCGACGCACGATTTTCCAATCGTGGGCTACGGCGGCGTCTGGCTGAGCGTTGACGAAGGGCACATTACCACGATTGCAGTAGCGCCAGCATACCGCGGACGCGGGATCGGCGAGTTGTTGCTCAATGAGTTGATCGATCAGGCGCTGGATATGCATGCCGATGTGCTGACGCTGGAGGTGCGCGTCAGCAACATCGTCGCTCAACAACTCTACCTGAAGTACGGCTTTCGCCCCACCGGAAGGCGCCTGCGTTATTACACCGATAATGGCGAAGATGCCTTGATTATGTCAACTGAACCGATCCGCAGCCCAGCGTACCAGGAGAAACTGCGGCAACTCCGCGAGCGTCTGTTCGCACGATTGCGCGAGGAGGCAAACGAACCAGCGCCGCTTCACAACAACCTGCAACCGCGAATAGAGTGACCGCTCCGCTTACACTTCCATCACTACCGGCAGCACCATCGGACGGCGGCGGGTCTGTCCATAGAGATAGTCGCTGACCACGTCCTTGATCTTACGATTGACGAAAGCGCTGTCGATCTCTGTCTTGCCGCTGCCATTGCGCTTGGAGAGCGCATCCCGCACGATATTCTTGGTCGACTCGATCAGGTCGTCCGATTGTCGCATATGGACAAACCCGCGCGAGACGACGTCTGGTCCTGCCACCAGTTCACCCGTTGTTCGATCAATACTGACAACCACCATCAGAATGCCGTCGCGCGCCAGGAGTTGACGGTCGCGCACAACCACCTGCCCAACGTCGCCAACCGTTGTCCCGTCCACGTAGACGTACCCAACGGGCACTTTGCCGGTGATGCGCGCATAGTTGCGACTGAACTCCATCACCGCGCCGTTTTCGGGAATGATGATATTCGACTCGGAGAACAATCCGCCCATGCTGAGCGCGAGTTTCCGATAGAGCATCATGTGGCGATAATCGCCATGGAATGGCACAACAAACTCGGGGCGCAGGAGGGCAAGCACCATTTTGAGCTCTTCCTGTGCGGCGTGACCCGAGACATGCACGGCAAGCCCTGAGGGACTGCCGACATAGATGACTTCCGCTCCCAGGCGAAACAGGTTGTTGATCACCCGGTTAACCGACACCTCGTTGCCGGGAATGGGGGTTGCCGAAACCACGACGGTGTCGCCTTCTTTAATCTTGACATGTGGATAGTCGCGGTTGGCCATACGCGCCAGCGCCGACATCGGCTCGCCCTGGCTGCCGGTGCAAATCACCGCCACCTGATCATCAGCCAGCCCAGTCGCCTCCTGCGGACGGATCAACGTTCCCTGCTGCGCGCGCAGGTAGCCTAATTCGGTTGCGATGCGCACAGTATTCTCCATGCTTCGCCCGGCGACAACGACTTTGCGCCCGTAGGCTTCCGCCGAGTCGATCACCTGTTGCACGCGCGACACGTTTGATGCAAAGGTTGCCACGATAATCCGACCGGGCGCAGTTGCGAAGATGGAGTCGAACGCCTCGCCCACAACCTGTTCGCTTGGCGTATATCCTTTCGACTCGACGCGTACGCAGTCGGTAATCAGCAACAACGGCGATCGCCGCCCCAGCTCTGAGATTTTGACCAGGTCGGTCGGACGACCATCGACCGGCGTATGGTCGAATTTCCAGTCGGTCAGATAAATCACCAGACCGACAGGCGTATCAATGGCCAGACCGACCGTGTCCGGGATTGAATGTGCAACCCTAAACGGTTCGATCGTGAAGGAGCCCACCGTGAACGCTTCGCCTGCCTGCATCTTTATCAGTTTGACGCGGTCAAGCAGGCGATGCTCCTTGAGTTTCCCTGTTAGCATGCCCAGGGTCAGCGGCGTCCCATAGATCGGCGGGAAATCGAGTTCTGGCACGAGGTATGGCACTGCGCCGATGTGGTCTTCGTGCCCGTGGGTCAGCACGATGGCTTTGATCTTGTCCTTTTGATCACGCAGGTAGGTAATATCCGGAAGCACGAGATCAACGCCGAGCATGTCGGCTTCCGGGAACATCACCCCGCAATCGAGCACCAGAATCTCATCATTGTGTTCCAGCACCCACATGTTGCGGCCCACCTCACCGGCGCCGCCCAAAGGTATGGCACGTAATCTGTTTTTTGCCATAGACGCATATGAGGCAGCAACAATGGTGTTCCCGCCTCGCTCCTTTCTCTTCCGACTACTTCAGGATCAGCCTTGCCACAACCGAATATGGTTCAGGCTGCAGCCTGCAGCCTGTTGCGCCTGTCATCCTGCTGGCTGTGCATCGTTCAAGCCAGCGCGTGTTCGGATTTCGTGCAACAGATCGTCACGGTCCGCAAGACCGGAATAGATGATCAAACGCCGGGCGCCGCACGCCTGCCGATGCAGCCAGCGCACCAGCGGATTGCGGATCTGAGTCGAGGGATCGTCGCTCAGCGCTACCTCATCAAACGGCTCGTCCGCGTTATCATCAAGACGGCGAATGCCAACCACACTGCTCCATGGGCAGGTAAGCGCAATGCCAAAGGACGCAAAGTGCAGCCCTGCGTCCGTCAGCGTGTACTGCGCGCCCAACTCCTCGAGGATGCCCCATGCTGTTAGTGGCGTTGCCACCAGCAACACCACCATCAACAAGGCAGGGATTATCTGACCGATGGTCAGCCCACGATCCAGATTCTCGCGCAATGCGTGAATGAAACTGGCAGAGGGATCGCTGCTGGTCGCAAGCGAGATGCGTAGTGTCCAGAGCGCAAACACCCAGATCAGCAGCGCGCCGATCAGCAGCGCAATAGCGCTACGTCGTCCTGACGGGGAAAGACGATAGGTCTTCATGGGAAATCAGAACAACGACAGTTGTTGAACTTCAGGTTCATCCGGTTTGTCGTGCGCAGCAGCGGCGGATGCAGCCTGAGCAATCTTCGCTTCCGCCTGCGCAATCAATTCCGGCAACTTACGAAAATCAGCTTCGATCAACGCCCGATATTGCGGTTGATGAAGCGCCGCGGCAGGATGCATCATCGGGATAATCATACGCCCGTCGATCCAGCGCGGCTGGCCATGAATGCGAGAGATCTTTTCGCCGGGAAACCAGCGCGCCATCGAGAAGCGACCAAGCGTGACAATAACCAGCGGATTTAGCGCTGCAATCTGCCGGTCGAGAAACTGGCTGCACGCGGCGATTTCGTCCGGCTCCGGGTCACGGTTATTCGGCGGTCGATGCTTGATGACGTTGGCAATAAATACCTCACTCCGCCGCAAGCCAGCAAGCCCAAGCAGCTCTTCGAGAAATTGACCGGCAGCGCCGACGAATGGACGCCCCTGACGGTCTTCATTAAAACCGGGCGCCTCGCCAATGAACATTATTTTTGCATCTGCCGGACCTTCGCCAGGAACAGCTTTCGTCGCCGACTGGTAGAGTCGGCACGCGGTGCATGCACGCACTTCATCGGCGATCTGCTGAAGGATTTCGGCTGCGCTCAACGATGTATTCCCTGCCCGTCACACACTCTCCCTCTTTATTATACCATCTTCATCAGGTCGTGCAGGATCGTCCGTCTGCTCTCTTAGCGGAGCACTATGGCAATCTGACTCAGGATGCGTTGTCGAAGCTAATGAGGGATCAAGCCGATTCCACACGGCAGGAGAGGATTCTCGCTGCGACTGGCGGCCCCGGCGACGCGAAAGGCGTACTGAGCGACGCTTCGATAATGCATATTGGAGAACAACGAGAAGGACGCAGGCAACCGAAAATGCTCCGGCGAAGATATTCCAGGGCGCATCAACAAAGAGACGCCGCAGCACAAGGGCTTCGACCGAAATGACGATCCCTATCACGAGCGCCGTTTTCAGAACGCTATTCATTCGCGTTACTTCTCTCCGCCATCCGCGCTCAGTTGCGACGCTCCTCCTCAGGACGCACTTCGCGCCCCTGATCGAGCGTGTAGTTCGCGGTATCCAGGTGTGTGGGCTTGGTAGCCTGATGAACAATGACACCTAGTTTCAACGCTACGATAAACCCGGTGACGCCAGCGACGGCGAGCACCAGGATCAAGCATAAAATGATGAGAAGCGCATCGAACATTGTTCACCCTTTCACTCCGCGTTTCAGCCTCTGCTGTGACCTGGCAGTGATACAGCACCACTCTCAATGTACGCGGCAAGCGACTCTGAGTTTCAACTCCTGTAAGTAATAATCGTTTAGGCGCGCGTAGAGATACGGCCTGCGCCACAAGGGATTATGCGGTCCCGGCGGACAGGCGTCGGACCGCATCACGTGGTAAACTGTGGACAATCGCAGCACGAGGGCGACCTTTTACGGTGGTGTTCTACAGTATTTCCCGGACATGATTGATACAAAGATGCAAAGGGATCGCGCCTCGCAATCAACGGGACACGTCTTCGCGTCTTCGCACCTTTGTATCAGCCTTTTTCGAAACCCTCTGATAGTTTGATGCACGTCTCTGGCTCGTCTCGCAGAAATCGCGTTGCCCTCATCGCTGCGCGAGCGACTGGCGCAGGGGCACCCCTGGGTGTATCGGGACCATGTTCCGTCCCACGTGCGGCTGCCGTCCGGCGCCTGGGTGATCGTCCGCTGCAGCGCCTGGCGCGGATATGCGCTGTGGGATGCGGAAGGTCCGATTGCGTTGCGGATCTTCTCAACGCGCCGCCTGCCCGACACCGCCTGGTTATACGAGCGGCTGACCGCTGCGTGGGATCTGCGTACGCCGCTGCGCGCTGCGGGCGTTACAGCCTATCGCTGGGTCTTCGGCGAAGGGGACGGACTGCCGGGCATCGTTGTGGATCGCTACGACGATGTCGCCATCATCCAGGCGTATTCTGCAGGTACGCTCACCCTTGTTGATGATGTGGCGGCTGCGCTCTGCAGGGTCGATCCAACGGTGCGCAGCGTGGCGCTCCGTAAAACTGCAGGGATGCGTTCGGCAACTCACGAGGACGACGAGGGAGACGGCGACGAACGACTGCGATCACTCCACGGCGAGCCGCCGCCGCGTGAGGTTATAGTCGTGGAACACGGAATCCGTTTTGCCGTTGCGCTCCATGCTGCGCAAAAAACGGGATTGTTCCTCG
This sequence comes from Roseiflexus sp., assembly GCA_025062325.1. GTDB lineage: Bacteria > Chloroflexota > Chloroflexia > Chloroflexales > Roseiflexaceae > Roseiflexus. The sequence goes on along the minus strand of JANXAL010000064.1, from coordinate 9,354 downwards.
ATCAGCGCGAGAACCGACGATTTGTCGAAGGACTCGCTCGCGGGCGCACCGTGCTGAACTGCTTTGCTTACACTGGCGGGTTTTCGCTCTATGCGCTTCGGGGCGGTGCGCAGCGGGTCATTAGCGTTGATATCGGCAAGGGCCTGGCAGCAGCGACAGCGCGTAATCTGGCGCTTAACCGCCTCGACGACGGACGACATCATTTCGAAACGGCTGATTGCTTCGAGTTGCTGGAGCAGTATGCTGCGACAGGGCAGCGTTTCGATCTGGTCATTCTTGACCCGCCTGCCTTCGCGCGGCGCAAGGAAAGCCGATACGCTGCGCAGCGCGCTTATGTCCGACTGAATGCGCTCGGTATGCAGTGCGTGAATCCCGGCGGTCTGCTGGCGACTGCGAGTTGCACCGCGCAGGTTGGACCAGAGGCGTTCCGCGAGGCGCTGGCAGCTGCAGGCGTGCTTGCCGACCGACGATTGCGGATTATCCATGAAGCCGGGCAACCGCTTGATCATCCGGTTCCTGCCCATTTCCCAGAGGGCAGATACTTGAAGTTTGTGGTTGGGCGAGTGGAAGAGGCAGTGTAACTGAAGGAGGCGAAACGATGACATTCAAACTGACAAGCGCATCATTTGCGGAAGGTGCGTTTATTCCGCGCGATCACACGTGCGACGGCGCGGATCGATCGCCGCCGTTGCAGTGGGAAGGCGCACCGCCAGCCGCCAGTTATGTGCTGATTATGGACGATCCAGATGCGCCTGGAGGTACGTTCACGCACTGGGTGCTGTACGATATTCCCGGCGACCGGACAGGACTGGCGGAAGGGGAACAGGGGGTCGGGCTGGCAGGCGGCAACGATTTCGGCAGGCGCGGCTATGGCGGACCGTGCCCGCCGCGTGGCAGAGGAGCGCATCGCTACTTCTTCCGTCTCTCGGCGCTCGACATTCCAACGCTGAATCTGCCTCCTGGCGCCGCTCGGCGCGATGTCGAAGCTGCCATGCGCGGCCATGTACTGGCGACTGCCACCTTGATGGGGCGGTATGAGCGAAAGTGACCATTACTGCGAAGATCGGACGGTTATCCGGCGCGCAGCATACGCCATCAACCCAATGCCAATCAGGACTAGCAATGCCAGGCCGACCAGTTTGGCAGAGGGGCTGATATCGGCGATGCCGAGCAACCCGAAGCCTGCGCTCAGCCCCCAGTAGAGCGCCAGAACCTGGCGTGGCGACATGCCGCTGTCGAGCAGGCGGTAGTGAAGGTGATCGCGTCCGCCGTGCATCGGTTGTTTGCCACTGGCAGTGCGCGCGACGATCAGCCAGGCGACATCGAGGAGCGGCACCCCCAGCACCAGGAGCACGGTTGCCAATTTCGCCCCGCCGATGATCGCGCTGACGCCAAGCATGAAGCCAAGGAACTCTGCGCCGCTGTCGCCCATAAAAATCCGCGCAGGAGGAAGGTTGAAGATCAGGAACCCGGCGCATGCCCCGGCGAGCGCCAGCGGCAGCAACGCAATCGTCATTTGCGGCGGGTCGAGTCGGAGTGCGTGGAGCGCCAGCATGACCGCTGCAATCAACGACACGCCTGCCGCCAGACCGTCAAGACCGTCTGACCAGTTGATGGTATTGGCCATCCAGCCTAGCCAGAAGACTGTTGCCAGGATTGCCAGCCACGGGCTGACGTCCCACAGGCTGACCTGCCCAACAAACGGCGCGTTGAACGCGGTGAGCAGAATGCCGCGCGCCTCAGTGAGCAACCCTAGCGCGTCGGGATAGCGCCGCTGGTCCCAGAGGTATGGACCGACCGCAATGAGTGCGGCGCCGATCTGCGCAATCAACTTGGGGAGCCAGGGTAGTTCGATCACATCATCGAGCCACATGACCAGGAAGATGAGCGTTCCGCCAGTTAGGAGCAAGCCGATGCGCAGGACCTCGAATTCTGAACGGCGCAGCGCCGGGTCAATTGTGCTGAAGATGAATGTGGCAAGTAGCGCGGTTACGAAGCCAGCATAGATAGCAATGCCGCCAACGTTCGCCGTCGGGCGCGCGTGGGTGCGGCGACCGCCGGGGCGTTGAACCCATCCGCGCCGTTCGCAGAGGCGAATGACTGGAGGAACGGTGAGCGCCGTCACGACAAAAGCAATCAAAAAGGCGCTGATAAGCGCCGTTATGGTCAGTAATGACATAACATCCTGCACGACAACGCTGCCAGGGCAGCGCAGTGATGACTACCAGGTCGCATCTTGCTCATCCCGTGCCGAACAGACGGTCGCCTGCATCCCCCAGCCCTGGCACGATATATCCGCGATTATTCAGATGATCATCGAGCGCTGCCAAATGGATCGGCACATCGGGATGCGCCTCGCGCAATGCATGCACCCCTTCGGGCGCTCCAATCAGTCCGAGGAATTTGATCCGGCTGGCGCCCCACTCTTTCAGAATGCTCACCGCTGCAACCGCCGAACCGCCGGTGGCGAGCATTGGATCGAGCACCAGGCAGAGATCGACGTCCACCTCTGGCGGTAGCTTGTTATAGTACGTTACCGGCTTGAGCGTTGCGTGGTCGCGGTAGAGACCCAGGTGCCAGACGTGGGCGGTGGGGATAAGGTCGAGAATGGGATCGACCATGCCCAGCCCGGCGCGCAGGATCGGCACCAGACCGATGCGTACAGCAATCTCATGACCATGATATGGCGCGAGCGGCGTATCGACCAGATATTCCTTGAGCGGCAGATCGAGCGTGGCCTCATACAGCAGGAACTGCGAGAGTTCGCGCACCAGTTCGCGGAACTTCTTCGGCTCGGTCGTTGCGCGGCGCAGCAACGTCAGTTTGTGGTGGACAAGCGGATGCCGGGAGATAAAGACCTGTTCCATAGCGCCTCCGGTTGCCATGCACGTGTTCACGCTTCTCCTGGGAGCGAGACGTCTCGCCCGTCAGTAGTGATGAGCGATTACGTGAGGAGTTGCCTGCTCGTACTTGACCAACGACATTATACCGCGACGTGTGCTCTGCAGCATTGGATGATTCGGTTGGCGCAAAAACGCAAGGCGCAAATCAACCCTTATAACGTGAAGGCGCGCAAGGCGTCCAATCGAAGACGACGCACCTGCGCAGCACCTCTTCAGCGGCCCTGATGAGAAACGCTCTGAATGCACGTCTGAGATCTCCAGAGCGACGCCGCCCGCCGTATAATACCACGTGATCGGTCCATTTACACGAAACGACAGGTCAATGAACGTTGTACGACGACTGTTTCGACTTCAGCTTCCTATCTGGCTGGTGCTGCCGCTGCTGGCGTTCACGTTGACGCTAGGAGCCGGAGGCGGCTATCTGCTGGCGCTGCGCCTGACCACCCCCTGCCCGCTTCAGGCGAACGAGTGCGCCGCGCTGAACAATTTCTGGCGCGTCTGGCAACTGGCGCGCGACCATTTCGTCGATCCCGCCGCCATCGACCCGCAACGCATGAGCGATGGCGCAATCAACGGCATGCTCGACAGTCTGGGAGACCGGGGACATACGCGCTACCTGAATGCCGAGGAGGCGCGCCGTGAGCGCGAGGCGCTTTCGGGCAAGTTTGAGGGGATTGGCGCTTACATCGACGTGCGTGACGGTCAACCGCGGATTGTCGCTCCAATTGAAGGATCACCCGCTGAGCGCGCCGGGTTGCGCCCTGACGACCTGATCCTGCGCGTTGACGGGTACGATGTGCGCGGGGTGACGGTCGAAGAATTACGCAATCGGGTGCGCGGACCGAAGGGCACGCAGGTGGTCCTGACTATCCAGCGCCCCGGTGTGGCAGCGCCGTTCGACGTGACAATCACACGCGAGGAGGTGAACGTTCCCAGCGTAACCTGGCGTATGCTGCCTGACCGGACTGCGTTCATCAAGATCAACCGCTTCACCGAGCGCACTGGAGCGGAACTGCAACAGGCGCTGCTTGAGATGCGAGCGCAGGGGATGCAGGCAATTATTCTCGATCTGCGTAACAACCCCGGCGGGCTGGTGACGCAACTGGTCGCTGTAGCAAGCCAGTTCATGCCAGAAGGCACGACGGTGCTGATCGAACAGGATCGCAGCGGTGCACGACGTCCATACACGACCAGTGAAGGCGGACTGGCGCTCGACATGCCGCTGGTTGTGCTAGTAAATACCAATAGCGCCAGCGCCGCCGAGATTCTTGCTGGCGCACTGCAGGAGAACGGTCGCGCGCGTGTCATCGGTCAGCCGACATTTGGCACAGCGACGGTCCTGCGCCCGTTCGACCTGGAAGGCGGCGCACAGGTGCGCCTGGGGACATCGCAATGGTTGACGCCAAAGGGGAAGGTGGTGCGCGGCGTAGGCATTCAACCCGACGAACTGATCGCGCTGGCGCCAGGCGTGGCGCCGCTGACCCCGACTGAGGCGGCGGCGCTCAGCCTGGAAGAACTCCGGCGCAGCAACGATGTTCAGTTGCTACGCGGACTGGAAATGGTTCGTGAGACGCCAGTGCAAAAAACGCCGTAACGCCCTGTAATTCTAGAGAGTTGCTCAGCAAAGCTGACGCGCTGGCACGAAGGCGCAATTATGGGGAAGACGTAGCGATCAGCGATGAGAGCGACCTGCGCTGTTCGAGCGCGTAGGCGATGCCCTGTTGCAAGCTCCGTAGCGCGACCATGTCGCGCATCTCCGCCCCAATGTGGACGAGTGTCTGCGCGATTTCGGCGCTGATCCCGCTGAGCACAACGCGCGCGCCGAGCATGCGCGCCGCCTGAGCGGCGCGGACTAGCGCCCCAGCGACCTGCGTATCAACTACCCGGACTCCAGTGATGTCGAGGATGGCGATATCGGCGCTATACGCGGCAATGCCCTCCAGGAGCGTCTCCATGATCTGCTGGGCGCGGCGGTTGTCGATTGAGCCGATGATTGGCATAACAACCACGCCCTCTGCGATGGGCATCAGCGGCGTGCTCAATTCGCGCAGCGCCGCCTGTTGCGCTTCAATCACCTGCTGCTGCAGGGCGCGTTCGCGAATGGCCTCCTCAGCACGCCGCCGCACGGTAATGTCGGTGAATGAGACCATGCCATAAGCGATGCGTCCCTCGGCATCATAGATTGGCGCGCCGTGGACCTCAACAAGCACGCGACCATCGGGGCGCTCGACCTCCATATCATCGACTGATGACGCCTCACCACGCAGCGCGCGCACCAGCGGCATGCGCTCCGCAGGATAGAGTTGATCGGTTCCGGCGACGAAGGCGCGATAGACGTCGGCAAGCTGATCGGCAGTGGCATCCGGTATGATGCCTCTCCCCAGCAGTTCCATTGCACTGCGATTGGCGTAGAAGGGACGACCATCCGGTTCGACAACGAAGACGCCGACTGGCAGCGCATCGAGGAAGCGGAGCAAGCGCTGCTCGCTCTCGCGCAGCGTTGCTTCAGTTCGTTTGGTCTCGCTGATGTCGCGCAGAATGGTCGAGAAGTGCGTCACCTCGCCTGCGGCATTCTTGTGCGCAATTATGACTGCGCAACCGGCACCTCTCTCCCCTGCACACCAAATACGGCGGTTTCGCCGCTCCAGTGCCCCTCGCGCGCTGCGTGCGGCAGGGCTTCGTTGAGGATCAGGTCCGCCGCCCAGTCGGGGTGAAACTGCGGCACGCGAAGATCGCTGAGCGCAGCATCGGCGGGCGCGCCGAGCAAACGCCGCGCCGACTGATTGGCGTACACAATCCGCCCTTCTATATCAGCAGTGCTGATAAGATCAGGCGTATTTTCGATAATCGTGCGCAGGCGTTCCATCACTTCATCGTTGTGCCGCCGCTCTTCCAGCTGCGCTTCGAGTTCGGCGACGCGGCGGCGCAACAGTTCGATTTCAGCGGTTGGGTCATCGATTGGTGACATGGTGCGACTCCTGATGCGTTGGATGGCGGTTCTCTGCATTGTGAGACACTGTTCGCCTCAGGCGACAAGTGTAAACAAATGGAGAGTGATCAACCAAAACCCGGACAGTCACGCCTGTACCTGCGGAGCAGATAGTGTTGGCTTCGACAGGCTCAACCTGCATTGGCGGAACCTATCAGCCAGCGCCAACCGCGAGACGGTCAACGCGTGCAAGATTGTTTGATCTCAGAAAGATCTTCCTGCCAGCATCTGGGGCCAGGCTAGTGGATGCCAGGCAGTGTGCAGATTGCCAGAGCGACCAGTAAGTTGGGATCAACAATCCTGATCATGCCCCATCCCGACGCTTGCGCAGCGCCAGCATAACATAGAGCGGGTCGGAGCGATCAAACCGCTCTTCGAGCGGATGGATCAGCCACGTCAGCAGCAGGTCTTTCAGCACGAAACGCCGCCAGAACCTGGTCAGGCGCGTCTCGTGGTACCGTCCGTTGAGAATGCTGCGCCCAAACGCGCGACGTTCGACAACCTCGGCGTTCGCCGGTTCGATATAGGTTCGGCGAATGTCGTCATCAGTGTAGAAGCGGAAGAAGGATCCGGGTTTCCCCTCCTGCACGAAGGCGTTGCGCGCCACGCGTGTGAACGGGCGGATCCCGGCGAAAAACGACGTTCGCTCGCAACTAGTGAACGGCAGCGTCAGCGCCGCAACCCCGCCTGGCGCCAGCACTCGCCCAATCTCGCGCCCAACGGACGTATCGTCGGGAATGTGCTCGAGCGACGAGATGGCGCTAATGTGCTGTACCGACTCATTACGGAATGGCAGTCGGGTGGCATCAGCGACAAGCGGCAGCAACTCGCCGTCGCCGGGGCGCGCTGTCGCGCGGCGTTTGTCGCGCTGCCAGCGCACGCGGCGCTGCTCAATCTCGACCACAACGACATTCACGCCTTCTTTCGCCAGCATATGCGGGAATGACGAGGTACCGGACCCGATGTCCACCACCGTGTCGCCCCGCGCGACGCCGAGCGCGTGAGTTACCCAAGGATACTCGATCAGCCGCCAGAGGCTGAAGTCGTTGACCGTTTCCCACAGAATGCGCAGACCATTCAGCATAACTTCGTACAGGACGCAGCGCCAGGCCGGAAGCGAAACCGGCCTGCGCTGCGCTGGCGCCTGTTCAACCGCAGTTTCGGCAGAGACCATACCCGTCATCCTTGTCATAGGGCGCTCAAGTATAGCATATCTGGGGGAGAGCCAGGAACCAAGAACCGAGAACTGAGGACCGGGGGTTAGGGGTTAGGTCACTTACGCCAGAGACCTTTGAGGTCGGGCTGCGTGCAAGCCGCTGTCGCGGACTGTTCCGAACCGAGGCGCTTCAGGAGGCGATCAGAATTCATGGCAGAGACCGCAAAGGTCATGTATTCTTCAATCTTCCCGCCTTTATTCTTGCCCTTCACGTGCACTCTTTCGAGGCGTTGCACCGCAACGTCTTGAAAAGCAGAGACGTTGCGGTGCAACGTCTCTGCTTCCCCCGCCTGCAAACGTTCAACCTTCAACATTCAACGTTCAACACTCCAGACGCCTTGACAGCACGACGATCATCGTGTACGATCATCATCAATGATTTAAACTATCACTTATGAAGAGTTCCACGGATGGCTGAAAAGAAGTCTAAAACCGACGTTACTGCCCGCGACAAGACCGGTCGGGTCACCAATCGGCACTGCAACCACTGCGGGCAGCGCATTATGAATGATCGCGAGATGGTTGTGATTATAGCGTTTCTCAGGGAGCACGAACAATGACATCTCAGGACGGGGGACGGCGCGTGCGTGGACGTGTTAAACACAAAAAAGTCTGTGAGTTTTCGCGCCTCGGCATTTTGCCAGATTACAAAGATCCGGAGCGGCTTAAGCGGTTTCTGGGGCCAACAGGGAAAATCCTGCCGCGCCGTCGCATCGGTCTGACGGCGAAGATGCAGCGGCAGTTGACTATTGCGATCAAACGCGCCCGGCATATGGCGCTATTGCCGTTTGCGGAGCGTTCGGCGACTGAGCGACGGCGGTGAGATCATCATCTCTGCTGCACCTGTTCTAATCCCTTGACTCGCCGGAAGCGCCTCGTCAGGACATCAGGCGTATCAGGAGCGCTCACCTGATGAAAGGAGGCTTTCCTTGGCGTGTATTACTCACGACCCGCATCCTCACGTGCATAGCGAGCATTGTGGGCATTTGCGCGTTCTTCATGATGGGCATGTGGACTATCTTCACGACGGACATCTGCATCACTCACACGAGGGTCATTACGACGAGCACGTGATTGCCGTGAGCGCCGAGAATCCCGACGGGTGCGCACCTGTCGCATGTGAGTGCGGCCACGATGGTTGCGGGCATCCGCTGGTTCCACACGGTGATCATGTCGATTATCTGGTCAATGGAAGGCTGCACCACCGTCACGGCGATCATTGCGATGACCACGGTCCAGTGACTGTACTATGAGGATACCGTCTATCTGAACGTCGCTTTGTGCTCCAGGATGGCGCGCTGCCTCTGTGATCCCGAACAAGGAAGCGTAAGGGCGGGTCTCGGACCCGCCCTTACGGCGGCTGATCCTGGATGTCAGCGCAGCGCTCCAACGCGCAACCTCCGCGCCATTGTCGGGTCCGCGACCCACCCTTACAGGGTCTGATCCGGGATGACAGATTCGGCAGCGGTAAGCTCAACGAACTCTGTCAATGCACGAGAGCATCCTGCACACCACATAAATTGCGCCTGGTTCGTCTCCCAGGCGCTACGCCAGATCAAACGTCCGCGCCCTGGGACCGCGGTCGCTCGCCTCGACCGTCACCGAGATCCGATCGCCTTCCTGGATCGATCGGCGCACCTGGCTGAAGAGCGATCCGTGGACGTAGACATCGAACCGTGGATTATCAACGCGGGCAAAGAGGAAGCGTCCGGCAGGATCAATCCGCACAATTGTGGCATTGACCGGACCTGACGGCAGCGGACCGGTGTACGGTTCACGGTCGCGTCGTGGCCGGTCGCCTGACCAATCGCGGGACTCGCCGTGTAGATGATCAGACGAGCGCGACCAGTCATCCGAACGACGCGACCGTTCCCCGCTGCTGGCTTCGATCGCCTCGTCGGTGATGCGCCCCTTGCCGGAGACATCGTGCGGGCAGACCCGTCCGCCAGTGATATCGGTCAAACTCCTGCCCTCCTTCCGCGCCCGACGTCCGGCAGGGCAACGGGTCGGATCGTTGGTGAACCCCTTCTGTGCGTAGAACTCCTGCTCGCCCGCCGTGAAGATGAACTCGCCGCCGCAATCTTTGCATCGAATGCGCCTGTCCTTGAAACTCATGGCCGGTGTCCTTGCTGCCTCCTTGTCGTGCTGATGCGCCCGGATGCGGTCGTTCCTGTGCGCGACGAGCGAGGGGAGGATAGCGCGCCTGCTGTCAACCTGTCCACAACCAGTGGAGAACCGATGCCGGG
>JANXAL010000036.1 GCA_025062325.1 Roseiflexus sp. | reverse complement strand
ATCAACGATGTGACCGTGCTGGAGGGCGACGGCGGCGTGACCGACGCGGTGTTCACGGTGCGGCTGTCAGCGGCGCGTCCGGCGCCGGTCAGCGTGGTGTGCCGCACCAGGGACGGCAGCGCCACCGCGCCGTCCGACTATACTGCCATCCCGTCGACCACGCTGACCTTCGCGCCCGGCGAGGTGACGCGCACCATCAGCGTGGCGGTGAACGGCGATACGCTGGTCGAGCCGGACGAGACCTTCTTTGTGGAACTGAGCGCGCCGCTCAACGCGACGATTGGCAGAGGTCAGGGAACTGGCACGATCCGCAACGATGATGTCGGCGTCTCGCCGCCCGCGCTCAGCATTGACGATGTGACCGTCGTTGAGGGCGATATCGGCACAACCAGCGCCAGTCTGACGGTGCGCCTGTCGGCGCCGAGCGACCAAACGGTCAGCGTCGTCTACCAGACGCAGAACGGTACGGCGGTGGCTGGCAGCGATTATGCGCCGGTCGGTGCGACGACGCTCACCTTTGCTCCTGGTGTGATCGTGCAAACGATTGCAGTCTCCATCCTGGGCGACAACGTCTTTGAACCCGATGAAACTGTGATTGTCACTCTGAGCGCGCCGGTCAATGCGACGATCGCCCGGGGTCAGGCAACTGTTACCATCCAGAACGACGACCCGAGACGGGTCTATCTGCCGCTGATCACGAAACCAGCGCCGCCTCCCCCTCCATCCAGCGGCTGGATGACGCTGGTCAGCGAAGATTTCGAGGGCAATTTCCCCGGCGACTGGCAGGTCAGCGATAAACAGCCCGGCTGGGGGGAATATACCTGGAGCAGGCGAAACTGTCTGGCTGTCAGCGGCGCCCACAGCGGCTGGGCAGTGGGTGGCGGCGCGGATGGTTCACGGTTGCCGTGCGGCAGTTATTATCCCAACAATGCCAGAAGCTGGATGGTGTACGGACCCTTCAGCCTGGCGGATGCCACAGCCGCCGACCTGCGCCTGAAACTGTGGCTCAACTCGGAGATGTATGTCGATGATCTCTGTATGATGGCCTCGGTCGATGGGCGCAATTTCGCTGGCTCGTGGACAACCGGTGTCACCGGCGGCTGGGTGGACGAGACTCTGGATCTGACAGATGTCTATCAGCTCGGCAATCTGACCGGACGTTCGCAGGTGTGGATCGCAGTTATTTTCAGAAGCAATGCCACTATAACCAGACCGATTGGCGCGTATGTCGACGACATCATGCTCCGCAAATACGTGCCGTCTGCTGGCAGCGCAATGCCGCCATCTGAAGCGGTGACGGCGCCGCCCGCCAGCGCAACCCTGGTGACCCGACCGGCGCAGATGGTGTATCCACACGCGGTGGATCGACCATAAGCGAGCTCCACAACTGCCCGGATGACACACGGCTGACCGGTGCGCCTTGCATGACGCACCGGTCGCCGTTGGGCATGATGGGAACACGGACTCACACAGATGCAACGGATTGGTGCGGATCTTCTTGCAACGGCAGGCGACCGGTCTGCGTCTATTCGTCTCAATCCGTGCCGATCCGTGTGCTCCCACGCATCCAGGCAACTGGCGTGTTTCGGCATCCTGACAATTCACGACCGTACCCATGTCCTGCACCCCCTTGAACGACAGAGGCTCGTTTTGATAGGATACGGAGCACAGAACTCCGCGTTGATCAGGGGCGCCGCTCTGGGCGCACGTGTCGTGTAATGCGCCGTTGCAAAGGGGGTTGTGATGAACGAGGATCCTGAAAGGACGGTGGATGCGCGTGAATGGGGTCTCGAACCGGACGATCCGAGGCGCGAGATCAGGGCAATGCAACGATACCGGGACATCGTCCGTCCCGACACGTTTATTCTGAGCGAAACGCCGTGCGTTATCGGACGCCATCGGCAATGTGACATCGTTATTCAGCATAGCGATGTTTCACGCCGGCACGCAACGATAACCTTTGCTCGACCGTACTATTACCTGACCGATGAAAACAGCACCAACGGCACATTCGTTAATGGCGAGCGTCTTTCTGGACCCTATGCGTTACGTGCTGGCGACATGATTGGTCTGGGATCGCCTGAACCCATTCTTGAATTTTATGATCCAGATCAGACGATGCGCCGAACCGGCGGACTGCGCTATGACAGCAGTGAACGGCGATTCTATCTGGGCGAAACCGAAGTGGTCCTTTCTCCCGGTCAGCATCGACTCTTGCTGCATCTCTATGAAAACTCAGGAACCGTCTGTGATTATCAAAGCTGCGCGACGGCAGTCTGGGGACGAGACTATCATCCAGGCATGGATGCGACTGCGCTGGAGCAGACCATCCACGGCGTGCGCGCTGGTCTGGTGAGCGCACTGCGTCAGGAGAAGCGGATCGCACCCGGCATTGAGCCGCCGAAGCTCAGTGCAGAGGATAAGAAGCGACTTCATGCTCTCCAGGCGTTTGTACGCTATAAAGTGCTGACAACGCGCAGGCGACAGGGTTATCTGCTCAAGGAAGGAGCGCTGGATATGCTGGACCTGTAATGCAGTCCCCAGGATGGCTCCGGGCGACGGAGAAGAGCATCGTATGAGCGCTCCCCTGTCTGCGCTCCGTCGTGACCGTCACCGAAAGATGTCTGATGCCAGCAGCGGCGCGAACAGGTTACGCATTAAGATGCGCCCCAACGGTGAAAAAATCTCTGTGCCTCTGTGTGCGCTCACGCGTGAATGAGGCGAAGCGGATAGGTTGCCATCCCACTGATGAAAATCTCTGCGCCTTTGTATGAGCTTGAGCATGGGCAAGTCGGAGCGGATGCGGTTTCACGCCAGGATTTGCGAGTGATGGCAGGGGTAGATTCTTCTGGCAACCTCATACGCAAGGGGACGGGGGGCGTCCGCGCAGTGTTTTCATCTCGATCCACAAGGCAACCCCATACGCAGGGGATGGGGAGCACGCAATCAGGAGAACGGCAATACCTGGCTAGGCAACCCCATAGGCGGGGGGGTGGCTCACGAGTGTAGGTTTTTTAGCAAGCTCTTACGTTGCATCGCCTGTTCCAGGCAACCGGACGCCCCAACTCCCCCTTCTCCCCTTGTGGGAGAAGGGGGGAGGAGGGATGAGGGGAAACAGGGCGTCAGGAAAATACAATCCCCTCTCCCGCAGCGCGCGGGAGAGGGGCAGGGGTAAGGGCGATCACTCTACCGTATACTCACCCTCGACAACCCCTTCGTCCTTGCCTTTGCGCGCCCCGGCGCCGTCACCACCGCTGGCGTAGGCGCTCTGCGATACCTGGTACATCGCCTGCTGCAACTCTGCCGAGATCGACCGCATGCGGCTCTCGTTCTCCTGGCTGATCGCCTCGCGCAGGTCTTTGATCAGGTTTTCAACGCGGCTCTTGAGCGCCGGATCGACCTTGTCGCCAAGCTCTCGCAGCGACTTCTCGCTCTGGTATGCCAGGTTGTCAGACTGGTTCTTGAGTTCGACCAGTTCGCGCCGCCGCTTGTCCTCGGCTGCGTGCAGTTCGGCGTCGCGGATCATCCGCTCGATCTCTTCCTTCGTCAGGTTCGTCGTGGCGGTAATCGTGATCCGCTGCTCCTTGCCGGTCGCCTTATCGCGGGCCGACACGTGCAGAATACCGTTGGCGTCGATATCGAAGGTCACTTCGATCTGCGGCACGCCGCGCGGAGCGGGCGGGATGCCTTCGAGGCGGAAACGGCCCAGCGTGATATTGTCAGCAGCCATTTCGCGCTCGCCCTGCAAGACGTGGATGTCCACCGCCGTCTGATTGTCGGCAGCCGTCGAGAAGATCTCGCTCTTGCGCGTCGGAATCGTCGTATTGCGCTCGATCAGCTTGGTCATCACGCCGCCGAGCGTCTCAACGCCGAGCGAGAGCGGCGTCACGTCGAGCAGCACCACGTCCTTCACCTCGCCGCCGAGCACGCCCGCCTGAATTGCGGCGCCAACCGCCACTACCTCGTCCGGGTTGACGCTGCGGTTCGGCTCCTTGCCCGTCAGCTTGCGCACCAGATCGATGACCACTGGCATACGGGTTGCGCCGCCGACCAGCACGACCTCATCGAGGTCGCTCGGTTTCAGCCCGGCATCCTTCAACGCCTGGTAGAACGGACCCTTCAGGCGCTCGGTCAGGTCAGCGGTCAATTGCTCGAACTTCGCGCGGCTGAGGCGCATCTGCAAGTGCTTCGGACCGCTGGCGTCCGCCGTGATGAACGGCAGGTTGATCTCGGTCTCCATCATGCTGGAGAGTTCAATCTTCGCCTTCTCCGCCGCTTCCTTCAGGCGCTGCAACGCCTGGCGATCCTTGCTCAGGTCGATGCCCTGATCCTTGCGGAACTCCTCAATCAGCCAGTTGACGATCCGCTGGTCGTAGTCGTCGCCGCCAAGGTGCGTGTCGCCGCTGGTGGCTTTGACTTCGACCACGCCATCGCCGACTTCGAGCACCGACACGTCGAACGTACCGCCGCCAAGGTCGAACACCAGGATCGTCTCGTCCTTCTTCTTATCGAGACCATACGCCAGCGCGGCAGCGGTCGGCTCGTTGATGATGCGCAGCACCTCAAGCCCCGCAATCTTGCCGGCATCCTTGGTCGCCTGGCGCTGGCTGTCGTTGAAGTATGCCGGAACCGTAATGACCGCCTTGGTCACCGGCTCGCCCAGGTAGGCTTCGGCGTCGGTCTTGAGTTTCTGCAACACCATCGCCGAAATCTCCTGCGGCGCGTACTCTTTGCCGGTCACCGGCGCGTACACGCGCACGTCGTTGCGCGGACCCTTCACCACCTTGAAGGGCACCATCTCGCGCTCGATGGCGGTGTCGTCGTAGTTGCGCCCAATGAAGCGCTTGATCGAATAGAATGTATTCTCCGGGTTGACTACTGCCTGGCGCTTTGCTGTCAGACCAACCAGGCGCTCGCCGTTCTTGGTGAACGCCACAACCGACGGCGTGGTGCGGTTGCCTTCGGCATTCGGAATGACGACCGGATCGCCGCCTTCCATCACTGCGATGACCGAGTTGGTCGTACCCAGGTCAATGCCTACAATCTTTGGCATAGTCGTCTCACCTTCTTCCCGTGCAATATCGTGAACTGTCTATGTGATAACAGCGGACTTCTGCGCCCGCTGCGTCTGCCACTGCTGTTAGTTTACCCGTTTCTTGCTAATTCGCTATATGTACAGTGTTAGAGGTGTGTTAGATTTCCGGGCTGTCGAATTTTAGTACCAACGTCCTACGTTGCCCGCTTGCGTGTCATGATATATTAACCTTGACAAGCCGGGCATCGTACATGGCTATCTGTTGCCTCGCCAGGAGCAATTAATGTCACGTTTCCCTTCCGCCCTCCCCCTGTTCATCGCCCTGATGATCATCGGAGCGCCGTTGCTTGTTGGTCCTGCCGCGCCAGTCCGGGTGGCGCAGGCGTCGGGGGTGTTCGTCGTGACGACGGCTGAGGATGTTGAGGGGACAACATGCCCTGTTTCGACGAGCGGTGATCCCAGAAATCCCAGTCCTACGTGCTCGTTGCGCCAGGCGATTAAGGCGGCGAATAAGGCTGGCGGCGGCATCATCAAGTTTCAGATCCCGCCTGTGCCTCCCGCGTTTGAAGAGAACGGCCAGTATCGCGCGATCCGCATCCGGGTGCGCAATCTCTACGGTCCGCTGCCGGCGCTTGAAGGCAACATCACCATCGACGGAAAATCACAGGAAGTAGAATGGCCGGCGTATGCCAATCTGGTCGGTCCTGAGATCATTATCGATGGTTCGGAGTTGATCGACCGCAGCGGCATCCGTCTGATTGGTCAGAATAATGTCGTGCGCGAAATTGCAGTCGTCAATTTCAAATCCAGCAGCCTCACGCCGAGTTTTGGTCAGGGGGTCGGCATTGATGTCGTCAGCGGCAGCAACCATCGGATCGAGGGGTGCTATGTCGGCATCGATCCGGTCTCGCCGACGCTGACGCTGAGCGGGAATGGCTTCGCTGGCATCTGGGTTGAGCAAGAGGCGACTGATACAGTGATTGGCGGATCACTCACAGATACTTCCAAATCTAATTTTATCAGCGGCAATAATCTGGATGGGATTGTTGTTCAGGGAACGAGAACCAGAATCCAGGGCAACTTTATTGGCGTCGGACGGGTGAACAATACCATGGCAACGTTTCAGTTGCGCAACCTCGGTGCAGGGATTATTGTGCGCTACGCTAGAGACACGATCATTGGCGCCACTTCGTCTGACTCAAGCCCAATATATGGTAATGTCATCTCAGGCAACAACAATTTCGGTATCGTGATCAACGGCGGAACAAACGTCCAGATTGCCGGGAATTATATTGGTTTTGGCTCAGATGCAGATTCTCGGTTGATTGTTAGCATTCCGAATGCGGCTGGCGGCATCGAGGTGCATTCGGAAGAGTTTCCGGCTAGCAATATCGATATTGGTCTGCCCTCGCCGGACCTGACGACCAACCGGCTGCGCAACTTTATCGCCGGCAACACTGGTCCGGGCATTGCGCTGCGCGGCGATCGCCTGAATAACATTCGGATCGTCAATAATTACATTGGCTTGAACGACCTTGGTCAACCGGTGAGCGCGCCGAACAACACCGGCGGCGGGATTGTCATTGAGCGCGGTGCGCGCAATATCACCGTCGGCGGCGCAACGCTCAATGAGCGCAATGTCATCTCCGGCAACACTGGCGACGGGATCGTGGTGCGCGGGCGCAATCCGTTCCTGGTCACGCAGAATAACACGATTATTGGCAACTACATCGGCACAAATGTCAGCGGGTCGCTGGCTGGTCCCGGCTTTGCCAACCGATCCGGCATCGTGATCGGCGACCATGCGTACAACACCGTTATCGGGCAGCCGGGGGCGCCGAACCAGATCGGGTTCAACAGTCAGTATGGCGTGGCGATCACCGGCACGAATGTGCTGACAACGACGCTGACGGATAACGTTATTGTCCGGAACGGTCTCGACGGCGTGTATGCCCTCGGCGCGGTCAATCTCAGCATCACCGGCGCCACCACGTCGACGCTGATTGCCGCCAATGGTCGGAATGGCGTCTGGATCGACGGCGGGCAGTTGATCACCATCGAGAACGCCACGCTCTTTGACAACGGCGACGACGGCGCGCGCCTGGCGAATGTGGCGCGGACGACGCTGCGCAACGTTGTTGCAACCCAGAACGATGACGGCATCGATATTGCCAGTGCGGTGGAGACGCTGATTGAGAATAGCCAGGCGAACACCAACCGCGAAAACGGGTTGCGCTTCACCAACGGCGTTACCACGACCCTGAACAATCTGATGTTCCAGCAGAACCAGCAGAACGGTCTGTCGCTCACCGGCGTGCTGACCGCCACGCAGATCGCGTCGACGCAGGCGATCAGCAATACGCTCAACGGCTTCCTGATCAGCGGCGCCACCGATGGCATGACCATGTCGGAGAACACAATCACTGGCAGCGGCGCGGCGGGCATGGCGCTGACGCTGACGCCGGGACCGGCGCCGGTGCGCGATGTGATCGTCTTCGGAAATACGCTCGACCGCAATGCATTCCTTTCGTCTGCCTTCGGCATCCAGATCAGCGGCGGTACGGAGGCAGTGACCGTCACCGGCAACTTTGTCGATGGGACGCGCAACGGCGGCGGCGTGCTGCTGCCAGCGGCGAATCGCATGACGCTCAGCGACAATGTGGTGCAGTACAACAATGGTCCAGGGTTCCGCGTCGAAAATGGCAGCGACCGCGTGATCATCGAGAGGAATACCATCGTCTCCAATACTATCGGCGTCGAAGTGCGCGGCTCGACGACGATCAGCACAGTGGTTCGCAGCAACAACATCACCCTGAGCGGTGCGACCGGGTGGGGCGCAACCGGTTCTGGCGTTGGCGTGGCGGTCAGCGATGCGCAACGCACGCTGATCGAGACGAATTCGATTGTGAATAATCTGGGCGCAGGCGTTCACGTGAGCGGCGCAGCGGTGCAGACGCAGGTGGTGGGGAATGAGATCTTCAACAATGCGCTTGGCGTGCTGGTCGGCGCGCCGCTCGGCGGTCCGCTCGCGCCGCCATACCCGCAGCAGACGCGCATTACCAGCAATCGCATCAGCGGGAATGGCATCCCGCCAGAAGGTCCGTTCCCGGTCCCTGAGACGTTGCTCGGGCGCGGCATTGTGCTCAACCCCGAAACACCGACCGGCGGCGTCGCTAGCAACCCGAACAACGATATTGACCCGCCGCTCCCATCGTCGCTGCGCATGAGCGCTGCCGGGAGGCTGACCGGGCAGGTCGATACGACGAACGCGCCTGGCGGGTGCCCGGCAATTGGCAGCGCACGCTGTCTCATTCAGGTGTTCCGCCCTGACCAGATAACCCTTGATGGACAGGGGCGGGAGCTGGCTGGTGAAAGGTACGAGACGGTAGTTGACGCCACTGGCGCATTCACCGTCGAGGTCGGCGGCATCCCGCGCCAGTTGACGCTCACGGCCACCGATCCGCTGAGCAATACGTCGCGCTTTGCAATCTTCTCGCCGCGTCCGCTGCTCAGCATCAGCCCGCCGCAAGCGCAGACAGCGGACCCTGGCCAGGTGATTACCTACACGCACACCCTGGTCAACAATGGCAACATCGAGCTGCAGGACGTGCGCATTTCGGTGACCACCTCGCGCGGGTGGCAGAATCTGTCGCCGCCGATTGCTATTCAGCCAGCCGGTTCCTTCGCGCTGGCGCCGGGCGAGTCACGGCCAATTACGATTTCTGTGCGCGTGCCAACCGGCGGCGGACCGCAGGCAGCGCCAGGAACGGATCTCATGACGGTGCGCGCCGATGGGACGACGGTCAGCTTCGGCAACACCTACACCGCCACTGCATCGCTGGTGAACACCACGACGGTCAATCCGCGCATCTATCTCGAACTAACGCCAGCATCCGTCGAAGGGCGCGGCAATCCGGGGGTAGCAGTGCCGTACTCCTTCCAGGTGCGCAACACCGGCAATATTTCGGCGACGACCAGCATCACTGCCACGTTCGACGATCCAGTGTTCGCAGTGAACTGGCAGCGCGCACTGTCAGCGACAAGCCTGACCATCCCGCCGGGCGAAACGCGCGCCTTCCAGTTGACAGTGACCGTGCCGCCGGAGAGCGCCAACCCGATTGCTGGCACGTTTGCCGATGTGACGGTGAACGTCACGCCGACCGATCCGGTTGATCCGCCGCAGGCCAGAACCGCGAAGGCGCGCACTATCGTCGGGCAGGTGTCGCGAGCGCGGATTACGCCAGCCAGCGCCGAGAAGGAGGGCGCGCCAGGCGAAACGGTGACGTTCCTGCACGAGATCACGAACCTCGGCAATGGAACCGACACGTTCCAGATCCGTGGCATTCCGGCGCTGGGCAGCCAGGTGCGCTTCACATCGCTCACGAGCGGCGTGTCGATCAACAGCGAAGGACGGTTCACGATGAGTCAGGGCGCCACGGCGATTATCCGGGTCGAGGTGACGGTCAATCCGCGACTTGCCAACGGCAATGTCGAGAATGTCTTCATTGAACTCCGAGACCTGAATGGCAACGTCATCGGTGGCGCATTCGCGCAGGACCGCGTGCGAGTGGTCAGCGCCATCCGCAGGGTCTATCTGCCGCTCGTCGTCCGGTAGAAACCGAGGTGTCCCTTGGCGCGCGCATATCGTCTGCTCTTCGTTCTTGCCCTGCTGACGTTCTTTGTGGTTGCGCCGGCGCCGTCAGCATTGGCGGCGACCTTCACCGTCAATAGCACGGCTGATGATCCCGACGCCAGCCCCGGCAATGGCGTCTGCCAGACGGCAGGCGGCGTGTGCACGCTGCGTGCGGCGATCCAGGAAGCCAATGCGCTGCCGGGACCCCATACGATTGCATTCAACATCCCGACCACTTCGCCGGGCTACGATGCTGCTGGTTTCTGGCGCATCCGACCGGCGAGCGCACTGCCAGCGATCACGGTCGGGAATGTCACCATCGATGGCAGAACGCAACCGACGGGAAACCCGTCCTGGACGCACCCGCGCATTGTGATCGACGGCTCGCTGATCACCGGCGGCGCGAATGGTTTAACCATCGCCTCGTCAGGGAATACGATCCGTCGTTTGACAATCCAGAACTTCGTTACCTCGGCATTCGATCTTCTGGGCATAACCGGCAGCGGTATTTTCATCAGCGATCCGGGTGCGACGAACAACCGCATTCACGGGTGCTACCTGGGGACGTCGCCGGACGGCGGCAGTGCGGCGGCGAACCGTTTCGCTGGCGTACAGGTCCGTAATGCGGGAAACAACATCATTGGCAATCCGACAGCGGGTGCGGGTCCCGACATCGATACGGCAGGCGATAATGCGCTTGGCAACCTGATTTCCGGCAATGGCGGCTCTCTTCCCAATGCGGCAAATGTTTCTCTGAACGCATCGGCTTACGACAACGGGCGCGGCAATGTGATCCGCGGCAATCTGATCGGCACGAACCTGGCAGGCAACGCCAAGATCAGCGGCGATCCGGGCAATCAGCGGTATGGCGTTCTGCTCTATCAGTACCTGGACGATACGATCATCGATGCCAATGTCATTTCGGGGCACGATGCTGGAACCAACCCTTTCGGCATCTACGTATTTGGCGAGAGCGCTTCGAGCAGTCCGACTGATACAGTCATCAGCGGCAATGTGATCGGGACGACAAAAGGGGGAACTTCGACAACTCGCGTGCCCAATGGCGTCGGCATCTATATCGGCGGTGCAAGCAACACGCTGATCGGCGGCGCGACTCCGGCGGCGCGAAATATCATTGCGGGCAACGGCGTCACGTCGCCGAACGGTCATGGCATTCAACTGAGTTCGGTCAGGGTCTCTGGCACAACCATTCAGGGGAATTACATCGGTCTGAATGCGAATGGCGCCTCATTTGGGCGCAGCGGAACCGACTCGCTAGGCAACCTGGGTCATGGCATCCTGGTGGAGAACAATGCGCGCCAGACGACGATCCGCAACAATGTGATCTCGAATAACTGGGGGAATGGCATTCGCCTGGCGAGCGATGGATCGGTTGTCGTCGGCAATCGCATTGGCGTCAACACCGCATCGCCGCCGGTTTCCGACGATACCTTCGCCAACGGGCAGGCGAGCATCTGGATCAGTCGCGGCACAACTTCCAGCACTTCACCGGGCAATCGGATCGGCGGCACGAACCCCGGCGACGCCAACATCATCGCCTATGGGCTGGGATCGACGCCGTTCGCAGTCCAGATCCGCTCCGACGGAACGCCAGTCACCTCGAACAATGAGGTGATCGGCAACTACATTGGTGTGGCATCGACCGGGCAGGCGTTACGCAGCAGTCCCTCGGCAAGTTCCATCGGCGTTTACATTGTTGGCGCCAGTTCGCCGTTGCGCACCGACAATAACCGGATCACTGGCAATACAATTGGCGGATTGGGCGTCGGCATTCAGATCGAGTCGCTGACGACGGTCGGATTCACAACAGGCAATAATGAGGTCAGCGCCAATGAGATTGGGCGTGATGGTGCAAGGAATCAGAATGGTATCGTGTTGATCAGGACCAGCGGCAATACCATCGGCGGCAGCGGCGGTGTCGGCGTCAATGGTACGCGCAATGTGCTGACCAACAATAACCTGCACGGCATTCTGGTTGGCGTCAATTCAAACGGCAACACGCTGCTGCGCAATCTGGCGCGCAACAATGGCGGCACGTCCGGCGGGCATGGAGTGCTGGTCGACTCGACCGTCAGTCAGGTGCGCATCTCCGGGACGGAAACGAGCGAGAATGGCGGGCGAGGGATTCGTCGCGAAGGCAGCGCGCCGCCGCCGCCGACGATCAGCGGCATTACCGGCGGCAGTCCGCCAACGCTGCAGGTGCAGGTTCCGGCTGGCGCCAACTGCGGCGCTGGCGGGTGCCGCGTCGAGGTGTTTACCAGCCCCACCCGCGATGACGCCGAAGGTCCGCGCTACCTGGCGTTCCTCGACGGTGCCGCTGCAGGCGCGACGGTCAACGTGCCTGTGCCCGACTGTGACCGCTTCTTCTCGGCGACGGTGACCGATCAAACTGGCAATACCTCGGAATTCACCCCAACGATGTTCGAGGCGCCGTTCAGTTGCCAGATCGACTTTACCCTTGCGCAGACCGGGCGCACTCCGCCGGGAACCGGAGCGGTCAATCCGGGCACGAATGTTGTCTATACCTACACAGTGACGAACAATGGCGCTTCGCCGATCACGGTGAACATTTCGCGCAGCGACCCAACGGGTTGGGCGTCGGCGCCGTCGCCGGCGACGCTCAATCTGAACGCCGGAGCGTCGGGAACGTTCACGATCTCCGTCGCAGTTCCGTCGAATGCCCTGGCGGGGAACTATACCTTCAGCGTGACGGCGCAGGTCGGTACGACGCAACGTACTGTCAACACTACTACGACCGTGGCGCAAGTGTATGGTGTAGCGATTGCGCCGACCAGCCAGACGGCTACGTTCGCCCGACCACAGATTGTCGATTTTACCCATACGATCACGAATACTGGCAATGGAACCGACACGATTGTAGTGACAGCCGCAGTGTCGCCGAATGATGGCGCGACAGTCAGCGTCGTGGGAGGCAACTGCGTAAGCCTGCCAGCATTTTCGTCGTGTACGCGAGTCATCCGACTGAACATTCCCATCGGTCCCGGTTCATCGCTCTACACCGTAACGGTCACTGCGAGTTCGAGCGGCAATCCCGCAGCGCAGGCGACGGCGATCAATACGGCGTCAACTGGCGCTGCGCCGCAGATTGCGCCCTCTTCGCAACTGAGGGAGGGGTTGCCCGGTGAGACGGTCACGTTCACGCACACGGTGACGAACATTGGGCAGAGCGCCGGAACGTTCACGCCGTCGCTCACCCTCTCGCAGGGCAGCCCGTGGAGCGGCGGGTTGATCGATCCATCGCCCTTCATCCTGAATCCCAGCGAGTCGCGGGTAGTCACGCTGACAGTCACCGTGCCGAATGCACCCATCCCCGATGCGGGCACGCTGGTGACGGCAACGCTAACGGTGCAGGCGACCGGCGGGGCATCGGCAAGCGCCGCAAGCATCACGCGCGTTGGGCTGGTTCCGGGCTTTACGCTCAGCCCGGCGACTGTTCCGACGCTCAACCTGCCGCCAGGGGCGACGGCAGTCTTTACCCACACGCTGACCAACACCGGGAATGGGGTGGATACATTTGTGGTGGCTGCCACGGTGAGCAGCGGTCTGGAGAACCTGGTCATCACGCCCTCTGGTCCGTTCGCACTGGGGCGCGGCGCATCGCAGCAGGTGGTGGTACGGGCGCGGGTGCGCGATGGGCAGACCGTCGGAACTGAACAGATCCAGGTGACCGGTTCGCGCGTTGGCGGCGGCGTGCCGTCGCAAACGCAGACGGACACGGTGAACGTGCAGGCTGCGCCGGGGGTGCGTCTCTCCCCAGGGCAGACCCAGAGCGTCACGCCGCCAGGGAGCGTCACCTTCACTCATGTGCTAACGAATGTTGGCAACGTTACCGGGGACTTCAGCGTGAGTGTGAGCGGTCTGCCGCCTGGCTGGAGCGTCTCCGGTCCGACGAACCTGGTTCCGGCGGGCTGTCTGACGGGGCTGGCGTCCGGCGCGACATGTCGCTTCGATCTGATTGTAACCACGCCGTCGCAATTGCCGCAGGCTCCGGTGGGCGCCTATCCGTTCCAGGTGCAGGCGAGCACAACCGGCGCCTCAGATGCGGTGACCGATACCGTGAATGTCCTGGCTGCGCCGCAATTCCTGTTCACGGCGAACGAGAGCGGCAGCGGCGCGCCCGATACGGTAATCACCTTCACACATCGCCTGACGAACACTGGCAACGTGACCGACACCTACACCTTCAGTGTGCAGGTGAGCGGCGGCGGGTTCAGTGCCAGTCCGCCAGCGACAGTTGCTGCCGTACCGCCAGGGGCGGAGCGGCTTGTGCCGTTTGCGGTGCGCCTGCCAGCCGCCGCGCCAGCCGGAACAACCGGCGTCATCACACTGACTGCAACCTCGGCGCAGGGTGCGTCGCCGCGGAGCGTCAGCGACACTGTGACCGTCGCTGAAGCGGATAACGCGCGCCTTGAGGTAGTTGGTCCGGCGCAGCAGACAGTCTTCACAAGCGGCGCTCCGGCAACGGCAATCTACACGCTCAACCTGTTCAACACCGGCAACACGACGATCAGTTACACGCTGCGCCTGAACCCGGCGAGCCTGGCAGGCGGATGGACCGCCAGCGTCGCGCCGACGCTCACAGCGGTGCTTTCGCCGAGCGTTACGCAATCAACACCGCTGACGGTACAGGTCAGTGTGCCCGCCAATGTCGTGGGAATCCAGGCAGTGACAGTTGAAGCATTGCGCGGCGACGGCGCCGGTCCGGTGCTGGCGTCGGCGACGCTGACCACGACGGCGCAGTTGACGGCGACCGGCGATCTGCTGACGCCGCTTGAAAACTGGGGATTCGGTCTCCCCGGCGAAACGGTGGTCTACACCCACACGCTGCGCAACATACGTAATGTCGCGGATACGTTCGTCTTCAGCGCGCTTGTGCCGCTGGGGTATCAGGTGACTTTGCCGCCTGCAACCTTCCTGCAACCCGGCGAAGAGCGCGAAGTGAGCGTCAGCATCCGTATTCCGGTTGGCGTTCTCTCGAATACGGTCGATGCCATGCGCCTGAGCGTGCAGTCGGTCTCCGATCCGAGAGTTGCGGCGGATGCGCGCGAGTATACAACCATTCGCCAGGTCGTGAGCGCGGTGATGTCGCCGGAGTATGTCCGCGTGGTGCGCGCAGGGGACCAGGCGCAGTTGACGCATCAGTTGCTCAACACCGGCAATGCGACTGATACGTTTGTGCTAACCTTCACGCAAACGCTCGCCTGGAACGTCGTGTTGCAGCCGTCGCAGCGCACGCTGGGACCGAACCAGCAAGCGCCGTTTATCACGCTCGATGTGAGCGTACCTGCGAACGCGCCGCCGGGGTCGGTCAACCGCGTTCGGGTGCGGGCGCAGTCGCAGAGCGACCCGACGAAGGTCTTCGAGGTCGAGAATCTGTTCGTCATTCCGGTGGCGCTGCCGCAGGTGACGTATCAGGTGTATCTGCCGCTGGTGCAGCGATGAAGATCCTGGTGATCCACGGACCAAATCTGAACATGCTGGGTCGGCGCGAGCCGGAGGTGTACGGCAGCGTCACGCTCGATGCGATCAACGCTGCCTTGCAGGATCGCGCCGCAGCGGCTGGCGTCACGCTGCTCATTATGCAGTCGAACCACGAAGGGGCGCTGATCGATTTTCTGCAGGCGGAAGGGTGGGACGCCGACGGGATCATTATCAACCCTGGCGCGCTGACCCATTACGGTCTGGCGCTGCGCGACGCGCTGGCGATGCTCAAAGCGCCGATCATCGAGGTGCATCTGTCGAACGTCTATCGGCGTGAACCGTTCCGCCACACCTCGGTGGTCGCGCCAGTCGCCACGGGGCAGATCGCGGGCCTCGGGTGGCGCGGGTATTTGCTGGCGCTGGAGTGGTTGTTAGGGGTTAGGGGTTAGGAGCATGTTCTTACCTGTACCCTTTCACCTTCTCACCTGCAACCTTCACACGTGCAACCTGTAACCTGCAACCTTCTCACCTGTAACCTGCAACCTGCGAACTCTCTTGCCTCGTCCCTCTCGCCTCTCGCCTTTTGCCGCTGGCGCCTGTCAGCGAAGAGGGAAACGAATAAACGAAGGGCAACGAATGAGCGAATGCGCCCCTCTTGCCTCACGCCTCGTCCCTCTCGCCTCTTACCTCCTCCCCTCTCGCCTCACTCCCACAACCGATAGCGCAGCAACGCGAGAATCGCGTAGAAGCCCTGGATAGGCTTCATCTTTTTGCCCTCTTCGTAGGTTCGCCCCAGGTAGGAGACCGGCACCTCATAGATGCGATGCCCGCGCTTCAGCACCTTGGCAGTGATCTCCGGCTCGATGCGGAAATCGTTGCTCTCCAGTTTCAGGTCGCGCATGATCTCGGTGCGCATGGCTTTGTAGCAGGTTTCCATGTCCGAGATCCAGCAGTTGAACAGAAAGTTGGTCAGGAAGGTCAATCCTTTATTCCCGATTGCGTTCCAGAAGTACATGCCGGTATGGCGCCCAAGGAATCGCGAGCCAAAGACCACATTGACGCGCCCTTGAGCAATAGGAGTGACCAGTTCGTAGTAGTCGTTCGGATCGTATTCCAGGTCGGCGTCCTGGACGATGACAATCTCGCCGCGGGCGCGCGCCAGGCCGCTGCGCACGGCGGCGCCCTTGCCGCGGTTGCGCGGGTGACGAATGACCGTCATTGTCGGATCGTGCGCGGCTTCTTCGCACAGAATGCGATACGTATCGTCGCTGGAATGGTCGTCGACCGCGATAATTTCCTTGTCAATATCGACGGCGCGCACCTTCTCCAGAATGGCGCGCAGCGTCGCCGCCTCGTTGTAGCACGGCATAATGACAGATAGCAGCATAACCCTATGCGTTAGCGAAGTACGAGTAAGAACACAATCAGGAGCAGGACTCCTAACACTGCCAGCAGACCGATCAGCAGCTTCAGTTGCTCGGCGCTGCGCCGTCGTGCGAGTTGTTCACGCACGTCCTTGGCGTAAGGAACATTTGGTTGTTCAGCGAACAGAATGTAGCCGAGCTGATGCGGCGCATGGATGGCAGTTGAGATGATAGTCGTTACCAGTTGGCGCGCAGTAATGAACGGCGGCGCCCAGTAGGCTTCGTCCCGGCTGATCGGGCGACCGGTGAGTGAGCAGTAGAGTTGCTCCTCGACAATAATCTGCGTCTCATCCGATGATGTAGTGGAAGGCTTTTCGACAGACATTCCAGTTCCTCCGCCGGTTATGAGGTGTTTGCGCGCACGAAACGCTCGATACGCTCGAGTGCAACCTTGATCTTCTCCATCGAGGCGGCATAGCAGGCGCGGACGAACCCCGCGCCGCTCGGGCCAAACGTATCGCCGGGGATAACGGCGACCCGCTGCTCGCGCAGCAACCGTTCGGCAAAGACCTCGCTGCTCATGCCGAGGTGCGCCACCTGTGGGAAAACGTAGAATGCTCCCTGCGGCTCGAAGGTCGGCAGACCAATCGCGTTCAATCCGGCGACGATCAGGCGACGACGGCGATCATATTCAGCGACCATATCAGCAACGAACGATTCGCCGTTGCGCAGCGCTTCGATTCCGGCGTACTGCGCCGCCGTTGGTGCAGACATAATAGCGTACTGGTGCACTCTGCGCGCAGCCGCGACAATATCTGCTGGCGCTGCCATCCATCCCAGGCGCCAGCCGGTCATGGCATACGCCTTTGAGAAGCCGCCGAGCAGGATGGTGCGCTCGCGCGCGCCCGGCAGTGATGCAAAGCAGGTGTGCTGCACGCCATACACCAGGCGGTCGTAGATTTCATCGGAGAAGACCAACAGATCATGGCGTTCAGCGAGTTCGGCAATAGCAGACAGGCGCTCGCGCGGCATAACCGCACCGGTCGGGTTGTTGGGATATCCCAGGAGAATGGCGCGGGTGCGCGGTGTAATGGCGGCGGCGATCCGCGCTGGATCGACCTGGAACGAATCGTCAACCGTGGTTGGGACGAATATTGGCTCTGCGTCGGCGACAATGACGGCAGCCGGGTAAGCGACGAAACATGGTTCGGGGATGATGACCTCATCACCGGGATTCAGCGTGGCGATAGCAGCAACGTGCAGCGCCTCGCTGACGCCGACCGTGATGAGGAGTTCGGTTTCCGGGTCGTAGCGCACGCCATAGCGCGCATACAGGTGATCGGAGAGCGCCATGCGCAGTTCCGGCAACCCGGCATTCGAGGTATAGCCGGTGCGTCCCTCTTCGAGCGAACGGATGCCTGCAGCACGGATCGGCGCAGGGGTGACGAAATCGGGTTCACCGACGCCAAGTGAAATGACATCTGGCATGTGAGCGGCGATGTCGAAAAAACGGCGGATGCCGGAAGCTGGGATGCGATCCATGCGCCGGGCGATGCGTGGGCGGGTCATACCTCAATCCTTATATCATCCAATGAGCCGCATGACGGCGCGAGTAGCGCCGGGCAGGGGATAACTGATCAGTGCGAGTAATCGCCCATACCAGGGCACCACGATTTCGCCATGGGTGCGCCGCACAATCGCTCGCAGCGTCGCGTCGGCGACCTGCTCGGCAGTGCATGTCGAGAGGCGGGCGATGCGTGGGTACTTCTCGGCGCCTGCGCGGTGCTGGAAACCGGTTTCGGCGACGCCAGGGCAGATCATGGCGCAGCGTACGCCAGTGCCTTCGAGTTCGAGCATCAGCGTGCGACTGAGACCGACGAGGGCATGCTTGGTCGCCGTATAGCCGCCCATATTCGGCGCCGCTACTAGCCCTGCCATCGACGCCATCATCACAATCTGACCGCTGCGCCGGGCGAGCATATGCGGCAAAAATGCCTGGGTGCATGCCAGCGCGCCGAGGACATTCACTTCCATCATGGCGCGAACGTCTGCTAGGCGCGCCTCCGCCAGCCGGTCGAAGATGCCGAAGCCCGCGTTGTTCACCAGGACATCGACGTGACCGAAGTGATCGAGCGTAGTATGCGCCAGGCGCGCGACCTCATCAGAATTGCTAACATCGGTGGCGACGGCGATGGCGCGTGTGGGACCGCCAAGCGTCTTCGCCAAGTGTTCGAGTTTCGCAATCGTGCGCGCCGCGAGCGCCACGCGCGCCCCTTCAGCAACGCAACGCCGCGCAATCAACTCGCCAAACCCGCTTGATGCGCCTGTGATGACGACGACCTGACCTGCAAGCGATTCCATGAGAGGTCCTCAGGACGCATCTGAAACGTCTGCCTGCGTGAGTCTACGCCCTGATCATCCGGCTGTCAAGCGCGCACTTACGAAAGCGTTTGCTTGACAAAGGCAGAACGCGGGTGCTATACTGCCAGAGAGGCGATATTGTGCAGCGGAGCGCTGTGATGATGGCTGGACACCGCGGACAGGGCGAAACGCGCCAGCAGATTCTGCTGCTATTGCGGCAGAAAGGGCCGATGACGGCTGCTGAACTGAGTAAGGATCTGGGTATCGGCGCAGTAGGGGTGCGACAGCATCTCGCACTGCTGGAGCGCGACGGGCTGGTGCACACCAGCGGCGTGCGGCGTGCGATAGGGCGGCCCAGTCATCTATATGCGCTGACTGATGCGGCTGAGGCGCTCTTTCCAAAAGCATACGATCATCTGCTGATCGACGCGCTGGAGTTTGTTCGGGTGCAGGGCGGAGAAGGCGCCATCGATCAGATGTTCGAGGCGCGACGGCAACGCCTGTATGCGGAGTATGCGCCGCGTCTGGAAGGGCGATCACTGCCGGAGCGGGTTGCCGAGCTAGCAGCGATTCTCAACGAACACGGCTACATGTGTGAGTGGCGTCGCCTGCCAGACGGCGCAATTGAACTGATCGAGCATAACTGTCCAATCGATTGCGCGGCGCGCTCCTATCCGCAAGCCTGCGCCCATGAACGCGCCCTGTACGAAGACCTGCTCCGCGTGCCGGTCGAGCAGCAGCAAACCATCGTTGCTGATGGTCGGTGCTGTCGTTTCCGCATTGCTGGCGAGTCGTGAGCCAGGCAGACCTGGTTGTTGGCTGAGAAGGAGGAAGAACCCATGGCTTTCACATTACCGCCGTTGCCGTATGATTTTTCTGCGCTGGAACCGCACATTGACACATTGACCATGCAGATCCATCATGGCAAGCATCATCAGGCGTATGTGACCAACCTGAACGCGGCGCTTGAGGGTTACCCATCGTTGCAGAATGCGACGATTGAAGAGATTCTGATGAACATCAACGATGTGCCCGAGAGCATCCGGCAGGCGGTCATTAACAATGGCGGCGGACATCATAATCATACGCTTTTCTGGAACATTATGGGACCAAACGGCGGCGGAGAGCCGCGCGGCGAACTGGCAAAGGCGATCAACGATGCTTTTGGCAGCTTTGACGAGTTCAAAGCGAAAATGAAGGACGCTGGCGTCAAGCGCTTCGGCAGCGGTTGGGCTTGGCTGGTGAAGGACAAAGAAGGCAAACTGCACATCTACAGTACGCCCAATCAGGATAGCCCGCTCATGCAGGGGCATATTCCGATTCTGGGCATTGATGTATGGGAGCACGCCTATTACCTGAAGTACCAGAATCGCCGCCCTGACTACATCGATGCCTGGTGGAACACGGTGAACTGGGACGCGGTAGCGGAACGCTTCGGACAATAACGTCAAGCGACCGTGCGAGAGTCGGTGAGTGCGAGGTCAGGGGCAACAGGCGCTGCTCCTGACTTCTTGTCTTTAAGCCCAAGCGTGATGGAGCATGGAAGGAACCCGGACTCAAGCAGATATGACCGACTCACGCAGATCTGCTCGCGATGGGAGACACATCCGCCTCAATCCGCGTGAGTCCGCGCGCTCTCGCACTAACCGGAGCATCCCATCACTTCATGCTCGCTCCGCCTGTCGTTTCCGTCTGCGACAATGTACAATCTTATGGTACAATAATGGGTGATATTGTTTCTAATCGTAGCAGGACAGACCAAACCAGCATGTCGGTGACAAGGAGTCGGACTCATGGATAAGTCGACCTGGACGACAAAGGTCGGCCTGGCGCAGATGCTCAAAGGCGGCGTCATTATGGATGTCGTCACGCCGGAGCAGGCGCAGATCGCAGAGGATGCTGGCGCTGTAGCGGTGATGGCGCTGGAGCGGGTTCCTGCCGACATTCGCGCGCACGGCGGCGTAGCGCGGATGAGCGACCCGGAGCTGATCCTGGCGATCAAAGAAGCGGTCACTATTCCGGTGATGGCAAAGGTGCGCATCGGGCACTTCGTCGAGGCGCAGATTCTGGAGGCGCTGGGGATCGACTACATTGATGAGAGCGAAGTGCTGACGCCCGCAGACGAAGAGCATCATATCAACAAGCACAAGTTCCGCATCCCGTTTGTGTGCGGTTGCCGTAATCTGGGCGAAGGGTTGCGGCGTGTGGCGGAAGGCGCCGCCATGCTGCGCACCAAAGGCGAAGCTGGCACGGGGAACGTGGTTGAGGCGGTGCGCCATGCGCGCGCGATCTACAGCGAAATCCGCCGCCTGCAAACGATGGATGAAGATGAACTCTTCACCTATGCCAAGAACATCCAGGCGCCGTACGAACTGGTGCGCCAGGTGGCGGAAACCGGGCGGTTGCCGGTGGTGAACTTTGCGGCTGGCGGCATCGCAACGCCGGCCGACGCGGCATTGCTCATGCAACTGGGTGTGGACGGCATATTTGTCGGATCGGGAATCTTCAAGTCGAGCGATCCGGCGCGGCGCGCACGAGCCATTGTTGCCGCGACGACACACTACAACGAACCGGAGATCATCGCCGAAGTCAGCCGTGGGCTGGGCGAGGCGATGACGGGCATCGAGATCAGCAAGATTCCACGGGATCAGTTGATGGCAGGGCGTGGCTGGTAGCAGGATCGCAGGGTGCAGGCGCGCCTGCACCGCTGCCAGATGAATCGTCTATGACGGTAGGAATTCTGGCGCTTCAGGGAGACTTCCGCGAGCATGAGGAGATGCTGCAGCGCATTGGCGTGCCGACTCTCCAGGTGCGATTGCCCAAACACCTCGACCAGGTCGAGCGTCTGATTATTCCCGGCGGTGAAAGTACGACGATTGGCAAACTGCTGGCGATGTACGGGTTGATCGAGCCGCTGCGCGCGCGGGTGCGTGAGGGGATGCCCATCTGGGGCACGTGCGCTGGCGCAATCCTGATGGCGCAGCGCATTGTCGATGGGCGCGCCGATCAACCGTCGCTGCGTCTGATGGATATGACAGCTCGACGCAACGCCTTTGGCAGTCAGCTTGAGAGTTTCGAGATTGATCTGCCGGTTGAGGGGTTGGACGGCAAACCGCTGCGGATGGTGTTCATTCGCGCGCCGGTGCTTGAGGATTTGGGACACGATGTGACGCCGCTGGCCCGACTCGCAGACGGGCGAATTGTTGCTGCACGCCAGGCGAACATGCTGGCGACCTGTTTTCATCCGGAATTGACGTCGGATGAGCGAATGCACCGCTATTTTCTGGAGATGTGACGCGCCGTTTGGCGTCAGGGAACGCCCATGATCCGACCAGTGACGCTGAGCGATATCTGGACGTTGAGACGAAAGCCGCGCAGCCAGGTGACGCTGTTCAATGAGGCGATGCTGGCGCTGCCGCATCGTCCGTTCTGGTTTGCACTGCGCTGCTGGCTGGAAGGAAGTGCGCAGGATTGCGCAACGTTCGTCTATCGCGAGGGGGCGCTCAGCGCAGTCGTTCAGTCGATCGGGCGGCGCGGTCGCCCTGAGCATGATGTGGCGCTGATGGCAGCGTATGGCGGCGGAAATGGGCACCCGACCGATCCGGATGTGTGGTTTCGTCTGCTTGAGTCGTTGTGCGCGGAAGTAGGCGCGGCGCGCGTGCAGCGGATCTACGCGGCGCTGCCCCAGCGTCACGATGAGGTGCGTGAAGTCTTTCGTCAGTTGGGATTCATCGGCTATGCCCAGCAGACGGTGCTGCGACTCGATGGACCGGATTGGGATCAGGGAACGACGCTGGCGCCGATGCGGCCGCAGTCGAACCACGATGTATGGGCGATCCATAAATTGTACGGCGCCGTCACCCCCCGGCAGGTGCAACTCATCGAGGCGCGCGATGCCCGATCATGGATGTTGCCGCTGGATCGCGCCTGGCGCCGCCCCTATCGGAATGCCTGGGTGCTAGGCGCGGGCGATCGTATGGCGGCGTACCTGCATCGCACGACCGGTCCGGTCGGTCATGTCTTCTCGCTCTTGATCAGACCGGAAGCGCGCGATCAGATGACCGATGTGCTGCGGTTTGGGCTGGCGCAGATTCACGATGCGTTGCCGGTGTATCTGATCCTGCGCGATTATCAGCAGGAACTGTTTCTTCCTGCGGGCGATCTCGGCTTTCAGCCGGTCGCCGAGCAGACGCTGCTCTGTAAGCAGACGACCGTTGCAGCACGGCGATCGCTACTCACGCCAGCGCTCGAAAGCCCTGAGACTCACCCGCCGATACCAACCATTTCCTCTCGATGTGAGGACGGACGACTCTATGGCAGTACAACGGGATATTACCAGCAATATCGAACTGCTTCTCGAGACGCTTCCGGCGCCCATTCGTCAGGCGATTGAGAATGGCCCTGACGATCAGGAGGACCTGCTGGAAGTGATTATGGATCTTGGTCGGCTCCCCGAAGCGCGCTACCGCACTCACGAACGTTTTCTCAGCGACCGCGAAGTAACCCAGGAAGATATTGACTACGTTATCGCGCGCATCGGCGCTTTCGGCGAGGACAATCGCGCCGGGATTCCGCGCACGCTGCACCGTATCTCGGCGATTCGCAATCGCACCGGGCGTGTGATTGGTCTGACATGCCGCGTTGGGCGCGCTGTCTTCGGTACGATCTCGATCCTGCGCGATCTGATCGAGTCCGGGAAGAGCGTGCTCCTCCTTGGACGTCCGGGCGTCGGCAAAACGACGATGCTGCGCGAAACGGCGCGGGTGCTGGCAGAAGACCTCCGCAAGCGCGTGGTGATTGTCGATACGTCGAACGAGATCGCAGGCGATGGCGATATCCCGCATCCCGGCATTGGGCGGGCGCGCCGCATGCAGGTGCCGCGACCGTCGGAACAGCACGCAGTGATGATTGAGGCGGTCGAGAACCATATGCCGGAGGTGATCGTCATCGATGAGATCGGAACGGAGCTTGAGGCGCAGGCAGCGCGCACTATTGCGGAACGCGGCGTGCAATTGATTGGCACAGCGCACGGGCAGACGCTTGAGAACCTGCTGTCAAACCCAACGCTGTCGGATCTGATCGGCGGCATTCAGGCAGTGACGCTTGGCGACGAAGAGGCGCGGCGGCGCGGAACGCAGAAGACCGTGCTTGAACGTAAGGCGCCGCCAACGTTCGATATCCTGGTCGAAATTCAGAACTGGGATCAGGTGACGGTTTATCCCGATGTGGCAAGCGCTGTCGATAGCCTGTTGCGCGCTGAACCGCCGCTTGCGGAAGTGCGCCGCCGCACGGCCGATGGTCGGATCGAGATCATTCCTGTAACCGCCGGTGAGCAGAGCATCCAGACAATCCCGGGCATTCGGCGCAGCAGTGGGCGTGATCGCGGAGAGCGGGGCGTGCGGGCGTCGCTGCCTGCCCCATCCGCTCAGGCAGGGATGACGCCACAGCGTATCTATCCTTTCGGAGTCAGTCGGGATCGCCTGGAGCGAGCAATCGCGGCGCTGCACGTGCCGGCGACCATTGTGCGCGATATGGGTGAAGCGACAATGGTGATGACGTTGAAGAACTACTATCGCCAGGGGGCGCAACGGGTGCGTCAGGCGGAAGAGCGTGGCGTGCCGGTCTATGTGCTGCGCAACAATACCCTGGCGCAGATGGAACGTCAGCTGGCTGATGTGTTCAACATCAGTCTCAATGACAATGGCTCGCAGCGCCCTGTCGCCCGTGATGACGATGCAAAAATGACAGAGGCGCTGCTGGAGGTCGAAACGGCGATCAACCAGGTGCTGAACGGCGAACGCTCGTCGGTCGAATTGCAGCCGCAGAGCAGCTATGTGCGTCGGTTGCAACATCAGATGGCAGAACGATATAATCTGCAGTCGGAAAGCTGTGGACGTGAACCGAACCGTCGAGTCAAAATCTTTCGCTAGGGCTGCACTATGAATCGGCGCTGATCGATGAGCCTGTTCGTGACATTTGAGGGTCCTGAGGGGAGTGGCAAGAGTACGCAGGCGCGCCTGCTCTATGAGTCGCTGCATGCGCGTCGCTATCCGGTCATTTTGACACGGGAGCCCGGCGGCACTCGGATTGGCGATCTGATCCGTCGGATTGTGCTGGACCTTCAGCATACCGAAATGGCGCCAACGACCGAGACGTTGCTCTTTTCGGCAGCAAGGGCGCAACTGGTCAGTGAGGTCATTCGTCCATACCTGGAACAGGGCGGAATTGTCGTGTGTGACCGGTATGCCGACTCAACCTACGCCTATCAGGGGTACGGCCTGGGGCGCGATCTGGCGGAGTTGCGCATGATTACCGCTGCGGCGACGGGTGGCCTGCGCCCTGATATTACGTTCTACCTTGACATAAGCGCAGAGGCTGGTCTGGAACGGAAACGTCGCAGGCATGCTGGCGTGCGCCCGACAGGTCAGCGCAGCGTCGAACAAGAAGAGTGGAATCGCCTCGATGCGCGTGAACTGGAGTATCACAAGCGCGTCGAAGCAGGTTACCGCGAGTTGATCGCGCAGGATCCTGAGCGCTGGCGAGTGCTCGATGCGCGGCAGTCGATCGAAGCGCTGGCAGAGCAGATTGCAGCCATTATTGAGCCGTACCTGGCATCAATTCCGCGACTGGAAGCTGTGCCGTAACTCTGAGGATGATGGCATGAAACTGATTATCGCTGTTGTGCAGCGGCAGGATGCTGGCGATCTGATCGAGGCGCTGACGGCTGCTGGTCATCGAGTGACGCGCATCAGCAGCGAGGGCGGCTTTTTGCGTGAAGGGAATGTCACCCTCCTGATTGCGGCCGAAGATTATCAGGTTGACCCGATTCTGAAGATCGTGCGTGAGCACTGTTACACGCGGACGCGGTACGTGTCGCCGCTGCCGCCGGTTGCAGAGTCAGGCGAATTCTATCCGCCGACGCCGGTTGAGGTGCAGGTTGGCGGCGCAACGGTGTTTGTATTGCGCGCTGCTGACGTGCGCCGCCTGACGCCGTGAGCGAGGAGCAAGGCCGTTGGACATTCGCGGGATCATCATCAATGTTGCCCCCATCGTCTCGGTGCTGGCATGGATGCTGCTTGCCTACCTGATCCTGCTCTGGGCTGCGTCGGTGCTGTGGACGTACCGCGATATTCACAGCCGGAGCGAGGATGTGGCAGTGCAGGTGCTGGCGGTTGCGCTGGCGCTGGTGCTGCCGTTCGGCGGCGTGTTGCTGCATCTGATTTTGCGTCCGCGCCAGACGCTTGCGCAGAAGTATGAACGCTTGCTTGAAGAGGAGTATCTGCGCCGTCATCTCGAAGACCCTCACGTGTGTCCGACATGCCAGCGATCCGTCGAAGCGGATTTTATTCTCTGTCCCCATTGCCAGACATCGCTGCGTCGTCGCTGTGGTGCGTGCGGTCGGGTGATCGACCTTGCCTGGAGTGTTTGCCCTTATTGCGGCGACGATGGCACAGGCGCATTCCAGCGCCCCGGTTATCGCCAGCGCGTCGAAACCGATCACGCCCAGGTATATGAGCGCTAACATGCTGCGAAATACTCGCCCCCGGCGTGCATGTGCTCGATATGTCGCGGCATTGCTAATCATGCTGGCGCTTCTGGCTGCATGCGGTTCTGAGGCGCCGCGAGCGACCGACTCCTCGCTCGCTGCAACGCGCCAGGCGGCTGTCGCACGCCCGACCGGTGGCGAGCGCCCGCGCCCATCCGGCGTAACGCCGGTCTTAGCGCCAACAGGTGTTTCCGAGAGCGCCGTGAACCTTGATGATGACCCACGGGTGCAAGGCAATCCGAACGCGCCGATTGTCGTCGTGGAGTTCAGCGATTTTCAGTGTCCCTTCTGCGCCGCGTTCTCGCGTGAGGTCCGACCGCTCATTGATGAGCGGTATGTCAGGACTGGCAAAGTGCGCCTCGTCTATCGCGATTTTCCTCTGATGAGCATCCATCCGGGCGCATTGCTTGCTGCGCATATTGCCAATTGCGCTGGTGAGCAGGGCGCGTTCTGGCAGATGCACAAGCGGATTTTCGCGGGCATGGAGCGACGAGAATGGTCATCGGGAGACGCTGATGATTTTCGTACCTTTCTGAAGTATGCCGAAGAGTTGAATCTCGACGCTGCTCGGATTCAGCAGTGCGTCGAGAGCAACCGCTACGGTCCCCGTATCCAATCCGATATTCGTGAAGCGCAGCAGGCAGGTATTCGCAGCACGCCATCATTCCTCATTAATGGTCAGTTGCTGGTGGGTGCGCAACCATTCGAGGTTTGGGAACGCCTCTTTGAGGCTATGCTCAACAGTCAATAGCTATGAGTCCTTCAATTACTGATGTTCCTGGCGTTCTGGCGGGGCACGCGCAGGACGATGCAGCATTGACGGGTTGTACCGTCATTCTCGCGCCTGAAGGAGCGGTTGGTGCAGTTGATGTGCGTGGCGGCGCGCCGGGGACGCGTGAGACCGATCTGCTCTCACCAATGGCAACGGTTGACGTGGTTCACGCCGTAGCGCTGTGCGGCGGGAGCGCATTCGGATTGGCGGCAGCCACGGGCGTGGTGCAGTGGCTGGCTGAGCGTGGCATTGGCTTCCCGACCGGGGTTCGTCCTGTGCCGATCGTGCCGGCTGCCGTGATCTTCGATCTTGCGATTGGCAGCGCAGACCGCTTTGCTGATGCTGCGATGGGGTACGCAGCGTGTGACGCGGCTGGCGCGATGGTAGGCGAGGGATGCGTTGGCGCGGGCATCGGCGCAACTGTAGGAAAAATCCGCGGCATGCAGTATGCTATGAAATCTGGCGTCGGCACGTGGAGTGAACGTCTGGCGGACGGAACAACGGTGGGTGCGCTGGCAGTCTGCAACGCCTTTGGCGATGTCTATGATGAGCGGAGCGGTCGTGTGCTGGCGGGAGTGCGCGCTGATGACGGGTCGCTCGCCGACACGATGGCGTTGCTGCGTAGCGCTGGCCTGGCATCGCCATGGTCGGCGCCGGCTGAGGGGCGGAACACGACCCTGGCGGTAGTGGCGACCGATGCACGCCTGACAAAGGCGGAGGCAACGAAGGTGGCGCAGATGGCGCAGGACGCGCTGGCGCGAACGATCCGCCCGGTCCATACGCCGTTTGATGGCGATACGGTCTTTGTGCTCGCAACCGGACGACGCGCGTCGCCGGGGGTGCTGGCGCTTGGCGCTATCGCTGCCGATGTGCTGGCGCGCGCCATCGAACGGAGCGTAACGCAAGCATGGTCGCTCGGTGGTGTGCCTGGCCTCAGGCAGGAGGCATGAGGGATAAGGCAGGAGGCAGACAATTCGATATGAGAGCTCGCCCGGAAAAAATCGACCCCTGTGGGGCGAGGCGAGAGGGGTTGCGGTTGCCGGTGGGAGAGTTGCAGGTAGGAAGGTTGTACGTGGCAGGGGATAGTTCCAGGTTGGGACAAGCGATCTAACCCCTAACCCTTGAGACCTCTAACTCTGGTTCTTGGTTCTCGGTTCTTGGGATGCACGCTTCCATCACCATCGGCATCATCGGCGCAGGACGTGCAGGAGGGGCGCTGGCAGCGGCTTTTGCCGCCGCCGGATATCGTGTTGTGGCGCTCTCCAGTCGGACGCCGGACAGTGCGCGCGCACTGGCGCAACGAATCGGTGCGAAAGCAGTTGATGCGCCGGTTAGCGTTGCGCGTGCCGCCAGCCTAGTGTTTCTGACGACCCCCGATGCGACAATTACTCCGGTGTGTCGCGCTATTGCCGACATGGGCGGGTGGCGCCTTGGCCAGTGCGTGGTGCACTGCAGCGGCGCGTTGGGGCGCGAGGCGCTCACGGACGCTGCTGACGCTGGCGCATTAACGGGAGGATTTCACCCGTTGCAGACCCTCGCCGGTCCAGAGACAGCGACGCGGTTGCGAGGATCGTATGTGGCTATCGATGCCGATCCGCCGCTTGCTGCTATTCTGCGCGAGCTGGCACACGCAATCGGCGCACTGCCGTTCGATCTCGATACGCAGCATCGCGCTCTGTACCATGCAGCAGCGGTCATGGTCGCCAATTACACGGTCGCGCTATACGCCTGCGGTGTGCACCTGCTCAAGCGTGCCGGCGTGCCCGAGGAAGTGCAGACGCGCGCGCTGTTGCCGTTGTTGCGCGGCGCTGTTGAAAGTCTGGAGCGCGCGGCGCCAGCCGAGGCGCTGACTGGACCGATTGCGCGCGGGGATGATGTCACGGTGGCGCGCCACATTGCCGCACTTGAGGCGCACGCACCGCAGGTGCTGCCCATTTACCGCGAATTGGGGCGAACGGCATTATCGCTGGCGCGCACCATCCCAGAGCATCGCGCGCAGGCGCTATCGGCATTGCTCGATGATTGAGGCTGGAGGCAAGGGGCCAGAGACAAGAGGTGAGCAGGCGAAGTTGCAGGCAGATGAGCGGCGATCAAACCCCTAACCCCTGAGCTGATTCTGAGTTCTTAGTTGAAGAGCATCGATGACGCCGATTAATCGTCCTCTCCTTATCGCCATGAAAGGCCACCCCGGTTCCGGCAAGAGCGCAGTCGCGCGCGGTCTTAGCCGACGCCTCGGCATTCCTCTCATCGACAAGGACGACATCAAAGATGTGCTGGATGGCCACGTGGAAGACGCTGGCGGGCTTGCCTACATTGCAATGTTCAACGTCGCACGGCGGCAGTTGCTCCAGAACCTGAGCGTCATCTGCGATAGCCCCCTCAGCGAAATTGGCGGATACACCACTGCCTGCGTCGTTGCCCACGATACTGGCGCACGTCTGCTCGTCATCGAATGCATCTGTTCGTCGGAAGAAGAGTGGCGCCGGCGCATTGAACAACGCGCCGCGTTACGCCTTCCATCACACCATGTGACCACGTGGGAACATCTCCAGGACCATCTGCGTCGGCGGGCTGAAACGTCGAACTATCCTATTCAGGAGCCATATCTGGTGGTAGACACCTATGCACCGCTTGAGGATGTGCTGCATACCATCCTGGAGTGGATTGAATTGGTCGGCGCTACCCCGACGTCTGCCGGGATACGTCGAGAAAATCCTGTAAAATGATCGATGCCGCTACCTCATCAATGCGCGCCTTGCGCTGTTCAGGCTTGAGATTAAGCTCCAGCATCATTCGCTCGGCTGCGGCAGTGGTCAGCCGTTCATCGATAAAATAGAGCGGGATCTCGATCATCTGACGCAGTTCATCTGCAAATTGCTGCACCAGCGTCGCCTGTGGTCCTACATTGCCACTCATCGTCAGGGGCAACCCAATGACCAAGGCCGTTACCTCATGTTCACGAATGAGGGTGGCGATGCGTTTCAGCGCCGCGGCGCGTGGCTCGGCGCGAATGGTGGTCAGTGGCGCAGCCAGCGTGCGGGTTGGATCGCTCAATGCTATGCCGATGCGTCGTTCGCCAACATCGAG
Source organism: Roseiflexus sp. (assembly GCA_025062325.1). GTDB lineage: Bacteria > Chloroflexota > Chloroflexia > Chloroflexales > Roseiflexaceae > Roseiflexus. Next base: position 7,793 of record JANXAL010000036.1, on the reverse strand, counting down.
CGCCATGACCCGTCCGGGTTCGCCAGTTTTCACGAATGTGCTCCTTCCGAGTCCGGGCTGAGATTATTTCTCACAAGGATTGACGCCAAGACGCAACAATACAATAGTGGATGCAATGCCTTGCGCCTGCGCGTCTTTGCATTAACGGTATCCGAGCAATGCCGTCAGTGCGGATCGGCTCCTACGACGAAGCACTAGTGGGTCGCACGTCGATCAGGAAATCAAACCCTGGCAACGTCTGGATTGCGGGAAGGGTGTAGTTGCTGATCAACCCCTGTTGCTCAAACCGCTTGAGGATGGTTTCCGCATCGCTGCGTGAGACGCCAACCAGCGCCCTCCTGATCTGATTGAGCGTGTCTGACGTTAGGACTCCGTACTCAGTGCAGGTGACAGCGCCATTGATCGTCAGCTTCGAGCCGTCCCAGCGCCAGCCAGCGACATCGAATCCGACGCGCTCATTCGCGTTGCAGCGTGTGCCGCGTTGCAGGAAGTGCTGTGGCACGACCACTTCGAGCTGCTTGTTGACCAGACGTTCACGGGGGGTCGCCAGGGCGCTAAAACGTGTGCTGACCGTCAGGCGGAAGACGGGATTGGCAGGGTCGACCGGTTGACCAATGGGGGGTTCGATCAGCGGCGGATCGTAGGCATCCGGCTGCGCCAGATCGATAGAACTTGGAAAAATTGTCGTCGGGTCGATTGCCAGTATATTCTGATCGATCTGACGGACAAGCTGCTGCATCCCGGCGTTGTACAGGCCAGTCAGCGCCTCGCCGAGCACCCGTTGCACATCGGCTTCAGTGACAATTCGCTGCATCTGTTCAGTGCCGCCGCCAATCGCCTCATGCCGGATGAGCAGATTCCCCCTGTCGCTGACAATCGGTTGCATCCCCGGGATGAGCAGTTGAGTCAAGGCGTTCGCGCCGACATTAGAGGCGCTGCCGGGGGAGCGCGCAACGACCGTGACAACGATTTCGCCATACGTGGTGCTGCGACCGCGATCGCTTGTCGTGGTGACGGCGGGAGGCACGGTGACCGGTCCTTCGATGGCAAAGCGCACTTCGGCTCCGTCGGAGTTTCGTCCGAGCAGTTCTGTGCCTTCGGGCAGCGGAAAGGGCTGTTCAACGACATTGATAATGCGCACCTGACCGGTCGCACGGCCAACGGGCGTCAACGTCTCACTCGTCACCTGTCCCTGAACAGTGAAAGAGGCGCTTGCCTGCACCACCGCCGCCTGGATCGATGACGGGTTCGGTCCTGGATCGGCCGTGGTAATCGGGATGATTTCATCGCGGAAGGGTTGACTGCGGCTCTGAACGACGGGCGGTCCTACAATAATCGATACGCGATTGGTCTGGTACCAGCCGAACGCAATCAGCAGGGCGACGACCAGGACGGCAATAGCGACGCCAATAATCATCGTATGGTCGCCGATGCGGGTGGGCGCCGCTGTCCGCCGTGCGGTGCGTCTGGCGTCACGCGGCGCCGGAGTGCGGTGCGGTGCGGCAGTGCGACGCGGCGGCGCCTCGCTCGGTCGACCTGTCTCATATGCGGCAGCGCGGCGCTCTTCTTCCGGACTGAGGCGAATGTCGGCGGCGCTCACCCGGCGCGATGGTTTGGGAGCGGGAGGCGGCGCCGTCTGTTCTGCTGGAGGGGACGAAGCGGCAGCAATTGCCTCAGAGAGATCGTCGAGCGACGCTGCGAATGCCGCGTCTGAGTCCGACAATTCGGCAAAGCGTTCCCGCGCTGGTACGTTGTCCAGCGCGCGCAGAAACTCAGCGTCGCGCTTGTCAATGACTGGTTGGGTGGAGGGTGGCGCTGCTGGCGCTGCGGTTGTTGGCCGTGGCGGAGATGAGTCGCCTACCGCCATGGTTTCCAGGCCGCCAGCGCGCGCTGCTTCAAGGACGCTCGCGTCGGGGCTGATCACCAGGATGCTAATACCATCGCGCTGCAGAATCAAGCGCAACGCAGCAAAGCTCCGGCGCCCCCGGAGCGCCGGAACGCCCTCAGGAACCAACAGTTGAACGCTGCTGGCGCGCGCAGCGCGCACCCGTTCAATAATGCCGTCGAGCGTATCGGCAGGGACAACCGGCACAACTGCCGATGCCGGATTGGATGCCAGAATAGCGCTGAGCACCGCTGTGATCCCTGTCGGTTGCGGTTTCGGTCGTTGTGGTAAAGTGTCATCCGACATGCCGGATCTCCCTGGGGTCACACCCCGGCCTGCGCCGCAATCGCTGCGGCGACGTGCTCCAATGCTTTAGAAATATTCGCAACATCACGCCCGCCAGCCTGCGCCATATCGGGGCGGCCGCCACCGCTGCCGCCGACGATTGGCGCCAGCGTTTTCACCAGATTGCCAGCGTGGATACGCTTTCCTGCCAGATCGGGTGTCGCCATGGCCAGGATCTGCGCTTTCCCATCGATCGCCGTCGCCAGCACCACGACGCCCGATCCCAGTTTATCGCGCAGCCAGTCGCCCATTTCGCGCAGGCGCGCCGTGTCGGGCGCTTCGACCTGCGCTGCCAGAAAGCGAATATCGCCGACCACTTGGACGTTGGCGAGCAACCCTTCGAGATGACTGCGCGTCAGGCGCGCGGTCAGTTCATCGAGGGCGCGCTGACGCTGTTTCAGTTCGGCCAGCAACGCCTCAATACGTTCGACCAGTTGCGAGTGCGGTGCGCCGATGCGAGCAGCGATTTCCTGGAGCGTGGCGATCTGCGCATCGACCCACTGTTCGGCTTCAGCGCCGGTCAGCGCCTCGATGCGCCGCACACCGGCGGCGATGCTGCTTTCTGAGATAATACGGAACAGCCCGATCTCACCGCTTCGACCAACGTGCGTGCCGCCGCACAGCTCGCGCGAGCACATGGTGAAGCCTGCGTGCTGGCGCTCAGCGAGAGCAGCGGGAGAAGGCGCATCGCTCCCGTTGACGCACCCGATAGTTACCATGCGCACCACATCGCCGTACTTTTCGCCGAACAGCGCGATTGCTCCTGCTTCAAGCGCCGCCTGGTACTGCAGTTCCTGCCAGACGACCGGCGTATCGGCGCGGATCCAGGCGTTGACACGCCGTTCGATCTCGCGCAGTTGCTCCGGCGTGACCGGACGAGTGTGCGTGAAGTCGAACCGCAAGCGATCCGGCGCAACCAGCGACCCTGCCTGCGCCGCATGTTCGCCAAGCACATCGCGCAGTGCGCGATGGAGCAGGTGCGTTGCCGTGTGGCTGCGCATAATAGCGGCGCGGCGCGCGCTATCGACCTGCGCTTCGACCGTTTCGTGAATGGCGATAGTTCCCTCTTCCACCACACCGTAGTGGACAATCACGCTGGGCACAGGGCGCTGGACATCTTCGACCCGCACGCGACCGTGCGGCCCGATCAGCATCCCGGTATCGCCGATCTGACCGCCGCTTTCGGCATAGAACGGCGTGCTGTCGAGCGCAATCTGCACCTGTTGACCAGCGCTCGCTTCGGCGACCTGATCGCCAGCGACGACCAGCGCCTTCACCGTACCACTGCCAGCGACGCTGGTGTAGCCGGTAAAGCGGGTTGGCGGGAGGTCGATATCCGCCCACACTTCGGCATCAACAGCGCGCCTGAACTGCGCGGCGCGGCGTCCACGGGCGCGTTGCTCCTCCATACGGCGCTCATACCCCGCTTCGTCCACGGTCAATCCGTATTCTGCAGCAATTTTTTGCGTTAGATCAAGCGGGAAGCCGTAGGTATCCTTGAGCGTAAACGCATCATCGCCGGGAATGACCGCGCTGCCGCTGGCGCGCACCCGCTCGATAACGCTATTCAGGATACTGATGCCGCCGGAGAGGGTGCGCAGGAACTGGCGCTCCTCAAGATCCACGGTTTCAAGAATAAACGCGGCGCGTTCGCGCAATTCAGGATAGACAGCGCCCATTTGCTCAATCACCACCGCGACGATCTCGGAGAGGAACGGCTTCTCGAAGCCGATGGTGCGCCCCTGATAGACGGCGCGGCGCAGAATGCGGCGCAGCACATACGAGCGCCCCGTATTGCCCGGCAATACGCCATCGGCGATCAGAAACGCTACAGCGCGGCTGTGATCGGCGATGGCGCGGTACGGAGCGACGTGGGTGCGATAGGCGGATTCGTCAGCGCCAAGCAACGCCAGTTGGCGTTCAATCAACGGTATGAACAGGTCAGTGTCATATGTGGAATGCACTCCCTGCATCACCATCGCCATGCGTTCAAGTCCCATGCCCGTATCGACCGAGGGGCGCGGCAGCGGCTGCATGGTGGCGCGGTCGTACTGCATAAAGACATTGTTCCAGATTTCGATGTAATTGGGATCGTCGGAGTTGACCCCTTGCGCGCTCATCGCCTTCAGGTCGTCGCCGATATAGATGATAATTTCGGAACAGGGACCGCATGGACCGCTATCCGCCATGACCCAGAAGTTATCCTTGCGTCCAAAGCGCAGCACCCGATCCGGGTCGGCGCCAGCGGCGATCCAGAGCTGCGCCGCTTCATCATCGGGGGGGATCTCATCATCGCCCTCAAAAACGGTAAACCACAGGCGTTCGACAGGAAGTTCAAACACCTTTGTCAGCAATTCCCACGCCATCGGAATAGCTTCGGCTTTGAAATAATCGCCGAAGGAGAAATTGCCTAGCATCTCGAAGAACGTGTGATGGCGCGGCGATGGGCCGACTTCTTCGAGATCGTTGTGTTTGCCGGAGACGCGCAGACACTTCTGGACCGTTGTCGCGCGGGTGTAGGGGCGGCGCTCAAGCCCCAGGAACGTGTCTTTGAACTGCACCATGCCCGAGTTGGTGAACAGCAGGGTTGGATCGTTGCCGGGGATGAGCGATGAACTGGGCACACGAACGTGACCGCGTTCCTCAAAGAAGCGCAGGAACTGTTCACGAATCGCAGCGCTGGAAAGCGTTTTCATAGCGATATGAGCCTCTGCCAGAGATGCCGCCATACCGCACTGTGGCAGGCAACGCGGTACGCGGTACCGTCATAGTGCATTGTACGGCATATGAGCGCGCTGCGTCAACAATGCGGCACTGGATCGGCGCCAAATCTTGACAAGTGTGCTATAATAGAAGTGCGAGTGAAGCATTGCGTTGGCAATCCTCCAGATCTCGCATTCAGAGCGACTCCAAAGGCTATTCATCCTCTGGGAAGCACCAGGCGTCCACCATACTGTGGTGTCAGTCTGTATCTACATAAAGCATGGCGTAGCCCTCCGATTTCAGTGACGCAACCGCCGTGAGCCTTCAGTGTGGTCGAGCGCCATTCGTTGTAGCTTGTTTATGGAAGCAAAGCGCCAACTGCTGATTGGCACGAGCATTATTCCCATCACAACAGAATCGGCGCAGTTCGACTAAAGGAAAGCGGCACGCGCGGTTGCGCCGTCTGTGCGTCAATAGAACGTCCTATGCCCGCAACGACGCACCTGTGGGTTTATCTGGAACGATTGATATCTAATCTGTACTTGCCGTGTGATAGCTGGCGTGCGTACACGTCAGCAAGGAGTTTTCTGTGCCAAAAATGAGAACGAAAAATACCACAACCAACAATGGCAATGGCGGCGAGCCGGTTGCCGAGTACACAGAACCCGTTCGCGACAAGCCAATCATTAATGTTGCCGAGCTTGAGAGCAAAACGCTCGCTGAACTCCGAGAAATGGCGAAGGCGATCGGGATCACCGGCGTCAGCAATCTCAAAAAGCAGGATCTGATTTTCAAGCTGCTGCAGGCGCAAACTGAAGAAGCAGGTCATACCCTGTCTGATGGCATCCTCGAAATCGTCGCCGATGGGTATGGCTTCCTGCGCGGCGAGCGCATGCTGCCGGGGCCGAACGACGTCTATGTGTCGCAATCGCAGATCCGACGATTTGGATTGCGCACGGGCGATCGTGTCTGGGGGCTGATTCGTCCGCCGAAGGAGAGCGAGCGCTACTACTCGCTCCTGCGCGTTGAGATGGTCAACGGGATGGACCCGGAGACGGCGCGGAAACGTCCGTCGTTTGACCAGTTGACTCCGATTTTCCCCAACGAGCAGATTAAGCTCGAAACGGAGCCGCATCTGCTTGCAACTCGTCTGGTTGATCTCGTGGCGCCAATCGGTCGCGGGCAACGCGGTCTGATCGTGTCGCCTCCCAAAGCCGGTAAGACGCTGCTGCTGAAGGCGATTGCGAATGGCATTACGACCAACTATCAGGACATTCACCTGATGGTGCTGCTGATCGGTGAACGTCCGGAGGAAGTCACCGACATGCGGCGTTCGGTCAAGGGAGAGGTCATTTCGTCAACGTTCGATGAGCCGGTCGAGGATCATACGAAGGTCGCCGAGATGACGCTGGAACGCGCCAAGCGCCTGGTCGAGGGGGGGCAGGATGTCGTGATTTTGATGGACTCGATCACCCGTCTGGCGCGTGCGTACAACCTCGATATGCCGCCGAGCGGACGCACCCTCTCCGGCGGGATCGATCCGGTCGCGCTCTATCCGCCCAAGCGTTTCTTCGGTGCTGCGCGCAATATCGAGAATGGCGGATCGCTTACGATCATTGCGACCTGTCTGATCGATACTGGCAGCCGGATGGACGATGTGATCTACGAGGAGTTCAAGGGCACCGGCAACATGGAGCTGCATCTTGACCGCAAACTGGCAGAGAAGCGCGTCTTCCCGGCCATCGATATCACGCGCAGCGGTACGCGCCGCGAGGAGTTGCTGTTGCCGCCCGACGTGCTGCGTCAGGTATGGACGCTGCGCCGGATGGTCAGCATGCTCGGCGAAGGCGAGGGCACCGAACTGGTGCTGACGCGTATGGCGAAGACGCGCAACAATGCCGAGTTCCTGGCGACGCTGAGTAAGGCGAATTAAGTCAGGGGTCAAGGGGTAGCGGTTGAGAGTCAGTCGTCGAAATTGCAGGAAGGTGTCGTTCTATAGGCGGGAGTGTATTCTTGCAGGAATGACTCCGAGGCGTCGTTGTACTCAATCTTGAAATGTGCAAGGAGCAATCCCGATGCAATGTCCAAACTGCGGTGCTGGATTATCGCCGACGGCAAAGTTTTGTTCACACTGCGGCACGCGGGTCGCTGCACAACAGCCCGCTGCACCTGCGCCGCCGCTTGCCGCGCCCCTGCCACACTCCTTGGCGCCGTCGCCTGCCGTCGCAACAGGTGAGACATACGCTTTCACCAGTCAGACCGGTCAGCGCCTAGATCTGCCCGATCCTGTCGTAACCGCGCGCGGACGCGGCGTGACCGGGATGGAGTATCAGATTGTCGGTACGACCCTGCAGGCAGTGATTCTCGAGCTCGATCCCGGTGAGACGGTCTACTCCGAGTCCGGCGCGATGTCGTGGATGTCGGGCAACATCCAGATGGCGACCAACACCCGCGGCGGCGGGCTGGGCGGGATATTCAAGCGCGCCATCTCCGGCGAAAGCCTGTTCCTCAATGAGTTCACCTCGGTCGGCGGCAAGGGGATCGTCGCCTTCGCCTCCGACTTCCCCGGCAAGATCGTACCGGTGGCGCTCGCCGAAGGGCAGACGATGATCGTCCAGAAGCAGGCGTTCCTCTGCGCCGAGAAGACGGTCGGGCTTGACATTCACTTCCGCAAGCGCCTGGGCGCGGGGTTCTTCGGCGGCGAAGGGTTCATTATGCAGAAGTTGACCGGTCCAGGGATTGCGTTTGTCTGTCTGGACGGCGAGATTGTCGAGTACACGCTGGAGGCGGGGCAGGTGCTGAAGGTGGACACCGGGCACGTGGCGATGTACGAGCCGACGGTGGATTTTGACATCGAAAT
>JANXAL010000026.1 GCA_025062325.1 Roseiflexus sp. | reverse complement strand
GGTTGATGGCGGCGCCACCTGCACCTCAATCGTCGTCTGCGCCGGGTCGAGCTCTGCGGGCAGGCGCTCGCGCAGCAGGCGTTCCAGCAACGCCTGGTCGCTGTCGAGGGACACGGCGGTCTCGGCATCACTATACCTGATGACAACCACCACCGGCGGCTGGCGATCGGGCGGTTTTGAGGACGTGGATTTCTTCACCTCGTTAATCAGTTGGACGACGCTGAGGATCAGCGAGGCGAGCGGCAGCAGCGGCTGCGCAGCGTCTGCGGCTGCAACCAGCCACTGGTAGATGTCGCCGCCGCGCGTACCATCGTAGACCGGTTCGATCCGCTGGTTCCCGGCGCGCAGCTCTGCCGTGACGCTGCGGGCCACATCGCCGATGACGGCGGGGCTGGGGTTCGTTCCGGGAGCGGCGCAGAACACGAGCCGTATGCCGGGCGGATTCGTCATAGGCGCCTCCGTGTGCTACGGATGGGTTTGTATCCACAATTATAGCGTATCAGGGTAGAGCACCGGGATGCAAATCCTCTGGAGCGGAGAGCGCATCTAATAGCACTGGTGTGCTATTGACTGCGAAGCGAAGCCGTGCGCATCTTGTCCAGAACACGTGCGCCGGTTCAGACTCTGATCGACTATTATTTATTTGGGTATACCACCAGCAGCGCGCCCCCTGAGCCTGTCGAAGGGGGCGCGCCGCCGCCCATGTCCTGAGCCTGTCGAAGGGCGGGCGGCGGCGTATACCGGAATTTATTCTTACATTCTAGCGGTCATTCACTCCAGGAGTTCCTGGAGGATTTCCTGACGCAGGCGAACTAATCTCTCATCAGAGCCTGAAAACCGGCCTGAACAAAATGCTGATCGAAGGTCAACGCCGCAGTAACACCCGCCTCGCGCATAACCTCGAAAGAAATACAATCTATCAATCCCCACTCTTTGTCCTGGTACTGCTTATACAGGGAATAGGCTCGTTCAAACAGTTGTGGGGTAAGATGAACGATTTCTACATCGCTCGAAGAGAGAAAGCTATCGATGATCTCGATGGATTGCTGCTTGAAGTTTCTTGCAAGTGCATTACCAATTTCCAGGAGAACAACGTCAGTGGTGAGGAATAACTTTTGATCAAAAAGGTCAGACAGTTCCAGAGCTTTGGCATGATACGTATCACGCCGGTTAACTAGAGCTATAACGAATACAGTGTCGATAAAAACTTTATCAGACACGTTTTTCACCGCTGATGTAGAGTTCGAGATTGACGGAAAAATCTTCCGGTGCGTCGATTTTGATCCGTTTGAGTCTGGACATCAGCCTATCCGACGACGAACACTGCTTCGACTTTACAAATTGCTGGATCAGGCTATAGAGTTCTTGCAAATCCTGCTCGTCAAGCGACTCGATTTCCGCCTGGATCAACTCTTTTGTTGTCATTGTGCACTCTCCTGATTTATATGCATCGTCGCTTCGAGAAGTATAGTCCCTCCTGACCGTTCCCGCAAGCCAGCCCCTGACAGAAGACCCCTTGGTCTGACCTCTTCACTCAATCCGGCGCGAGCGAATGATCAGCGCCACCTGCGCCACCAGCCCGGCAAGCGCCAGCCCGTAGCAGATCGAGGCGACGAGTTGCGCTGGCACGGCAGGAAAGTTCAGCAATACGCCAGCGCCAGAAACCAGAAACCCCGCGCCCATCGCGCCAAGCGACCCCTGCGCCAGGCGTTCCTGGATTCGTGCAATGCGGCGCAGTCGCGGATCACGGAACACGTCATCCCACGGTTTCCCGCCGAGTCGCAGGCGGAACCAGGGCAGCAGCGCCGCCAGTGCGATCATGAGTGCGCCGCCAAGGGCTGTGACCCAGGCTGTTGTTGCGTCTGCCATACGCATTATGGTGCGCGCAGCGCCACGCCGCCGCGCAGCCGCAGCATCTCAGCGTACTGATGGCACTCCGCCGCCACGCGACGCCCCAGTTCGACCGCATAGTTCGTTCCGCGGTCCCAGGGATAGACCTGGCTCATGCTTGCCCAGAACAGACCGCGCAGCGGGGTTGCCAGCGGCGGAATATTGCGCGCGTGGTTGACCGGCACAATCGGCTGTGCGTAGGGTTCGCGGTGGAGCCAGTACGCCCGCACCCACGACGGATCGAAATGCGAGTTGACCCGCGCCAGCGCCGGGAGGAAACGCTGGAGTAGTTGATCGGGGGAGAGGCGGAAATACTCGTGATCGGGGTCAAGGTAATCGCCGCAGTAGATCAGGTGATCGCCGCCATAGTGCGCCGGTTCGATGAAATTCGTATGTTCGACCAGGGCTAAGAAGGGGAACTCGCGTTTGGGCGGCATCAACCAGTAGGTGCCGTCGGTCAGCAGGCGCTGCCGCAGCGCAATCGTCATCACCACCGCTCCCATCGAGCGCAGCGTGCGCAGATGGCGGAGATAATCCGCCGGCAGGTTTGGCGCCAGGCGCGCCAGCAGTGCAGGCGAACCGGTGACGATCACTGCATCGACATCCTCAGCAGCGCCAGCCAGCGCGCCGCCAGCCGTCACCTGCCACACCTCATCGTCCAGCCGCGTTAGCGCCACGACCGGAGCGCCGAGGTGTACAACGGCGCCGAGGCGGCGCACCCGTTCGAGCAGTGCATCGCAGAACGCCTGGAACCCGCCGACAAAGTAGCCGAGCCGGAAACTGCGCGCCTTGAGCCGCGCCCACAGCCACGCCATATTGACCTCATCGGCGTGCGGACCAAACTTGCCTTCCAGGAGCGGACGCCAGATCTCGCGGTAGACATTCGGACCGCACCAGCGCAGCGTCCACTCCGCTGCAGTCACCTTTTCGAGCGTCCGCCAGTCGTTCGTGAGATACTTCAGGTAGGCGACTGCCAGCCCGAAGCGTAACCGGTCAACGAAGGGAACTGCTGGGAAACGCAGTACCGGCAACACGCCATCGAGCGCATATGCGCGACCATTCCACCACTGTGCGGTGATTGGGCGACGGAAGAAGAGCCTGTCGCCAAAGCCAATCTCCTGCACGAGCGCTCTGATTGCAACATCGCTCTCGAACAGATGGTGATAGAAGCGTTCGAGGGGCCATTCCCAGCGCTCATCGCGGAACCCGGAGGCAAGACCGCCGGCAACCGGCGCCGCTTCATAGACCACCACGCTGTGACCGCTGCGCGCCAGGTCGTAGGCGGCTGTCAACCCGGCAACACCCGCGCCAATGATCGCCACTTTCACTGAACCGCCTCCGTCGCCCTGCCAAAGTCGCGCCACCTTAGATGCTCGCTAAGCATATACCATGCGCCGAGCGCCGTGATCGGCAGCCAGAGCGCCACGTGCAGCACAACTGTATAACTGGTCGCCACTGCCTGATCAACATTGAACGCCATCAGCACCGCAATGCCAGGTACATGGAAGGTGCCAATGTACCCTGGCGTCGAGGGGAGCGTGGTAAACAGATTCACCACTGCCGTCATCAGCATCAGCACCAAAAACGACGTCTCGAAAGGGAACGCATGCATCACGAACCAATACTTGCCGGTTTCGGCCAGCCAGATAAGCGTTGACGAGACAAAGATCAGCGCTAGATCACGCGGGCTGCGCAGTGACTGCAACCCTTCGACAAAACGGTCGAATAGACCGTGCACAAAGGGACGGAGGCGTTCAGGAACGAACCGATCCACGATCCGGGCATAGACGCAGCTCACGCGCGCTGGCTGCGCAGCGAGCGCCAGGAACGCTGCAAGCGCCGCCAGAAAAAGGATGCTGAGAATAGTCACCACTGATGAGTAAACCGGCGGCAGCGGCGCGAACGGCAGCGTCACAAAGACGAACAGGAGCATCACCAGACCGTCGAAGAGGCGCTCAAGGACGACGGTCGCCAGCGATGCGCTGATTGGTACATTCTCCTTGCGCTTCAGGACATACGAGCGGAGGACTTCGCCAGCACGCGCAGGATAGACATTGTTCCCCATGTAGCCAATGACGACAATAGGAAACAGGCGCGACACCGGGATTGGCGCCAGGTGGCGCAACATATAATGCCAGCGCCAGGTACGCGCCCAGACTGCCAGGAAATACACGCCGACACCAGGCGCGAGCCACCAGTAATTCGCCTGACGGATGACCTGCCAGAAAGTCTGGAAGTCAAGACCACGAAGCGCAATCCAGAGGCAAACCGCGCTGACGACGATCCCCAGCCACAACTTCCAATTGCGCACCAACGGAGCCTTTCCAGTGAAGAGCGAGTTAGCCGCGCGGCATCTCATCTGCAACAATGCCGCGACAGTGGATACTCGGCATCAGGAAGGCATGATACTCTGCATAAAGGGATTCTGTCAATTGAAGGGAACGAATGAGCAAACGGGAGAAGCGAATGCGGGCAACGAATGGGTCAGCGAATGGGGCAACGAATCAACGAATGGGTCAGCGAATGGGGGAAACGAATAAGCGAATACGGTCAACGAATAAGCACATAGGTTGATAGGGGGCGTTATCGAGGAAGACTGAGTCTCACCTTGAGAAGAGTCGACTGATAAACGCAGGAAACCGCTACTACGATGGAACACACGCGGTACATGTCAGCAAGAGGACAAACAGAGTCTGCAGGGTTATGGTGGTATGAGCCATGCACCTGCGCAAGCAGGAGATAGAGGCATGGACACGCTAGAAAGCAGAGATCCAGAAATGGTTGATGATGGCGCGAGCGGATTGACGTACCGGATTATAGCAATGGAAGTGCACGATGACCTCAGTCCTGGACACCAAGAGTCGGCTTATCATCATGCGATGACTTAGCGCTTTATAGAAGCGAACCTGGCAGTCGAGTATGAACCTGAACTACCAGTCTTTGATGAGCGCGGCAATCAAGTGCACTTCTACGTACCTGACCATCGAGTGGAGCATTGTGTGCTGATCGAGTACAAAGCACACACGCATCCCCTCACTTCCGACGAGATCGCCCAATGTATCGACTATCTCACCGCTTCTGATCACAAACTGGTTCTGCTGTTCAACTTCGGAAGATACCGCTTGGAGTGAAGACGTATCTTTCCTCCAAAGCGGGTTTCCTTGCATAGACGTAAGCGACGGTCAGAAGGTTTTTCCAGAGAGTAAAGGTGTGAAGCTTGCTGGATGCGGCTTTTGCACTAGATACACACAAACAGCATTCAGCAAAGGCAAAGGTCTAGATCATCAACCTCCCGAATCGCCGGACTTTTACAACCCTTCACGCACTCGCTGATGCATTCGCTCATTCATTGATCCATTCATTTATTCGCTGCTCATTCGTTGACCCGTTCGCTTATTCGTTCCCCACTCGTTGATCCATTCGTGTATCCGCTCCCCTCACGCCACATCCCCCGGCTGCAACCCGCGCGCCGTCAGCAGCGCGCCCAGCTTCTGCAACCCCAGACGCACGCGCGTCTTGATTGTGCCAAGCGGTCGGTTCAGTTTATTGGCAATCTCCTGGTGCGACAGACCGCCAAAGTATGCTAATTCAACCGCCTGACGCTGCGCTTCAGGCAGGTGATCGAGCGCATCACGAATAACCCGCTGCTGCTCAAGCGCCCATGCAGTTTCCGGTACATCCGTCTGCTCATCAGCTAGTTGCTGAATGACAGGATGATCGACATCCTCGTATATCTGCGTTGGGCGCGCGCGCATGCGGCGCAACTCATCAATGCATAGGTTGTGGGCAATACCAAACAGCCACTGTGCAACTCGCCCGCGCTCGCCGTCAAAACTTGCGCTGCGCCGCCAGACACGCCAGAAGACTTCCTGGACAACCTCTTCTGCCAGTTCGTGATTTTTCAGCATCCGCAGCGCCATGCGATAGACGACGGAGGAGTAGCGATCATATAGCACTTCAAGCGCCTTGCTGTCACCCTCAGCAATCGCCGCAATCAGAACATGGTCATCCGGAGTGTCGGTGCGGGATGTCACTGGCGCCACGGGCATTGCGTGAATGGGGTCACTGGAGTATCGATTGTCCATGGAAGAACCTCTTTTCCCTTCCCGCGAGGCGGTAAACCTCAGCATTCATTTCGAGGAGATTATACAATCCGAGCTCGTGATTGTCAATGTTTTGAACAGGATTTGAAAAGGTTTCTCATCCTGCTCTCATTCTACGAATGACCTGCGTTTTGAGGCTTCAGAGAGGGGTGAAACGCCCGAACCGGACACACATGGTTGACGCTGATTTGCACAGGTTTCTCGTCATTTTGCACAGACTCTCGCTATAGGGTTAGCCAGGTAGGGTCACAGGATTCGACTGATGGGAAGATGTACTATGGCGCTACGTCGATCCAGCGTTCGATATTCTTGCAATCTCTGCGACGACACTGGAGGAATGCTTGCCTGGGATTGAAGAGAGTGTTGCACAGTCCCGTGTGGATGCGCGTTCAGCAGTGCGAGAGCGGGACGGGTGGCTCACAAGGGTAGATTTTTCTGGCGATCTCCCCCGTGCTGACTGTCTGTTTCAGGCATCAGGACGCCCTGACTCCCCCTTCTCCCGTTGTGGGAGAAGGGGGTTGGGGGGTTGGGGGGATGAGGGGCAAAAGGGTGTCAGGATGCAGCAAAGCCGCTTCGCACGCCAAAAAGCCTACACGTGAGAGGGTGGGAGAAGGGGGCCGGGGGGATGAGGGGAAAAAAGGCGTCAGGACACGGAAAACATCCATCGCTCCAGAGAACGCCTGGGAGGAGATGGCGTCTCCCTCAACAAATCTGGTACAATTTCATAAACATTATGCTCTTACGAGAGTCGAGGCAGCAATGAACGTGACCCACGGCTTCGAACTGATCCGCGAGCAGCAGATCCCTGAACTGAACTCGCTGGCGCGCCTGTACCGCCACGTTGCGACTGGCGCTGAGCTGCTCTCGCTGATCAATGATGATGAAAATAAGGTCTTCGGTATTGCCTTCCGCACTCCGCCCCCGGACTCGACCGGGGTAGCGCATATTCTTGAACATAGCGTCCTGTGCGGTTCTGAAAAGTATCCCCTGAAAAAGCCTTTTGTCGAATTGCTCAAGGGGTCGCTCAAGACGTTTCTCAACGCAATGACCTATTCGGACAAAACCGTTTATCCGGTTGCATCCACAAATACAAAAGACTTTTACAACCTGGTCGATGTCTACCTGGATGCGGTCTTTCATCCGCGTATCACGCCGGAGGTGCTGCAGCAGGAAGGGTGGCGCTACGAGTTGAACGACGATGGTTCGCTCAGCTACCGTGGTGTGGTATTCAACGAGATGAAAGGCGCCAACGCATCACCCGACCGCGTACTCTATCTGGCAGTGCAGCGATCGCTCTTCCCTGGTCATGTCTACAGCGTCGACTCCGGCGGCGATCCGGCTGAGATTCCGAACTTGACCTACGAACAGTTCAAGGCGTTTCACGAGCGCTATTACCATCCCTCGAATGCGCTGATCTTCTTCTACGGCGACGATGACCCAGATGAGCGCCTCCGCCTGCTCGAGCGCGTCCTGGCGCCGTTCGAGCGCATCTCTGTCGACGCGACGATCCCGCTGCAACCGCCGCTGAGCGAACCGCAGCGCGTCGAAGTTCCCTACCCTGCCGGTCCGAACAGCGTCGGCAAGCATATGGTGACAGTCAACTGGCTGCTCCCCGAACCGCCGAACGTCGAAGAGGCGTTGGCGCTCGACATCCTGGAGCACGCGCTGATCGGCACGCCTGCTTCGCCGCTGCGCAAAGCGCTGATTGACTCTGGTCTCGGTGAGAACCTGACCGGTTCAGGGTTCGCCCGCCTGCGCCAGACGTACTTTACTGTCGGGTTGAAAGGGGTTAGGAGCGAGCACGTCAATGCAGTCGAAGATTTGATTATCGGAACGCTGGGTCGCCTGGCGCGCGATGGGATCGATCCGCAAACGATTGAGGCGGCAGTCAACACAGTTGAGTTTCAGTTGCGCGAGAACAATACCGGTTCCTACCCGCGCGGTTTAGCCGTCCTGATTCGGGCGCTCGACACCTGGCTCTATGGCGACGATCCGCTGGCGCCGCTGATGTTTGAAGCGCCGCTGCGCGCGGTCAAGCAGCGACTGAGTGGCGGGGAGCGCGTCTTCGAGCGGCTGATCGAAGAGAAGTTGCTGCGTAACCCGCATCGCACAACGGTGGTGCTTGTTCCCGATCAGGAGCTGACGAACCGCCAGAACGCCGCCGAACGCGAGCGCCTGGCGGCGATCCGCGCAAGGCTCGACGACGCTGCGATTGAAGCGATCAACGCGACTGCTGCACGTCTCAAGCAAATCCAGGAAACCCCCGATCCGCCAGAGGCGCTCGCGTCGCTGCCTAGCCTGACGATTGCCGATCTCGACCGGACGATCAAGACCATCCCTACCGAAGAATTGGAAATCGGCGCAACCCGCGTGCTGCTCCACGATCTGTTCACCAACGGTATCGTGTACGTAGACGTCGGCATGAATTTGCGCTCGTTGCCGCAAGAGTTTCTGCCGTATGTCACTATCTTTGGGCGCGCGCTGCTCGAAACCGGAACACAGCGCGAAGACATCGTTCAACTAACCCAGCGGATTGGGCGCGATACCGGCGGCATCTTCCCGCAGTCGTTCACCTCGGCGATGCGTGGACGCAGCATCGGCGCCGCCTGGCTGTTCCTGCGCGGCAAAGCAATTGTCGAGAAGAGCGATGCGCTCCTCAATATTCTGCACGACGTTCTGCTCTCGGCGCGCCTCGACAACCGCGAGCGCATCCTGCAGCTTGTGCGTGAAGAACGCGCCTCGCGCGAAGCTAGTCTGATCCCCGCCGGTCATACGGTGGTCGCCACACGCCTGCGGGCGCGCTTCAACGAAGCCGACTGGGTCGCCGAGCAGATCGGCGGCGTTAGTTACCTCATGTTTCTGCGCCGCGTTGAACGAGCGATCAACGAGGACTGGGAAACAGTGCGCGCAGTGCTCGAACAGATACGAGCACGGTTGGTCGACCGCAGCGCAATGCTGGTTAATGTGACGGTGGACGCTGCCGGATGGGAACGGTTTCGTCCGCACCTTGAAGCGTTTCTCGACCGCCTGCCGGTCGGAACGCCTGTGCCAGCGGCGTGGACGCCGCACAAGGTCGCCCTATCAGAAGGGTTGATCATCCCCGCAAATGTCAATTATGTCGCCAAGGGCGCCGACCTGTATCGTCTAGGGTATCGGTTGCACGGCTCTGCGCTGGTCGTGACGCGCTATCTGATGACAACGTGGCTATGGGAACAGATCCGCGAGCAGGGAGGCGCTTATGGCAGCTTCTGCTCCTTTGATCCGCGTTCAGGAATGTTCAACTATACGTCGTACCGTGACCCGAATCTGCTGCGCACCATCGACGTGTATGACGGTTCTGCCGCATTTTTGCGCCAGCTCGACCTGAGCGAGAAAGAGTTGACCCGCGCCATCATCGGCGCTATTGCCGATCTCGATGCCTATCAGCTCCCGGACGCACGCGGCTTTACGGCAATGGTGCGTTATCTGGTCGGCGATGACGACGCCTATCGTCAGCAGGTGCGCGACGAAGTGCTGGGTACAACGCTAGCCGATTTTCGCGCCTTCGCCGATGTGCTCGACACGCTGCGCGACAGTGCGGCGCTTGTGGTGATGGGCGGCGAAGACGCCATTACTGCTGCCAATCGGGAGCGCAACCTGTTCGCCGAAATTACTCACGTGCTGTGACATCGGCGATCTGCCCGTCGCGCATGTGGATGATCCGCCTGGCGTGACGGGCAACGTCGCGCTCGTGGGTCACCAGGATCACAGTGATGTTGCGTTCGCGGTTCAGGCGCTCGAAGATGCCCATAATCTCTTCACCAGTTTTCGTGTCCAGCGCGCCGGTCGGCTCGTCCGCCAGGATGATGCGCGGATTGTTGACCAGTGCGCGCGCAATGGCGACGCGCTGCTGCTGCCCGCCGGAGAGTTCGTTCGGCTTATGATGCATACGGTCGCTCATGCCGACGGCCGCGAGCGCTGCGCGTGCGCGCTCCGTGCGGTCGCGCCCGTTGTTGCTGTAGAGCAGCGGCAGTTCGACGTTGCGTAGCGCCGTCGTGCGTGGCAGCAGCATATACTGCTGGAACACGAACCCGATCTTCCGATTGCGGATCGCCGCCAGTTCGTCGTCGTTCAGACTGCCGACGTCCACCCCGTCAAGCAGATAGGTTCCTGAGGTCGGCTGATCCAGGCAGCCAAGGATATTCATCAGGGTGCTCTTGCCGCTGCCCGACGGTCCCATGATCGCCACCATCTCTCCCTCGTCGATGGTGAGCGAAACCCCGCGCAGCGCATGCACCTCGATGTCGCCCATCCGGTAGATTTTGACGACATCACGAACGTCAATGAGCGGTTTCATTATCAATGCGCCTTTGTATGGTTATGAACCGGTAATAGTTCTGAGATACGTTGATTGTGGACGCCGCAGGAGAGCAGAGGAGTTCCGATTCCACATCGCTTTTTACCTTGGCGTGCTAGCGGTGCGCGATCACATTATATCGAAAGATGCAGGCTATGACCCGCTCATCCAGCACCTGCGGGCGAAAAACATCACGGCGCATCGCTGTGAAGATGTTCTTGACATTCCCATTATCAAGAAGTCCCTTCCTTCTCCGCCTCCGCTTGCACCGGCGCATGAACCGCATAGTCTTCCTGCTGCTGGCGCGCCTTCTACAACGCAACGGAAGCAGAACAGGCATCCTGTCGACGCCACAACAACGAGTGACGCTCGTTCAAGCGCCACGAATGGCGAGAGTGCAAAAGCGGATCACAACACCGGACAGCGCGCGCTAAATGTGACAGCACTGCCTGAGTCGATAGAGACGCAACTGCAAAAGATCATCGCACGGCTCAAACCACATCCTGCCTCCAGACCTCGAACAATTGCAACGTTGAAGAAACACATTCCCTCCCTGCTCGGCAGGCGCGTTGCCGATGAGACTGTCGAGCACATCGTTGGAGAATTGCATCGCCGGGGAGTCATCACGATCGAGCAACAGCAACACGTCACGTACCACTTTGCGCCTTAGGATTGTCTTGAAAGCGTGCGGCTGTGAACCTTCAGAAAATAGTAGCGCCAGGACTCTGCGGGCTTATAAGGATCAATGCACTGCGGGCTGATGGTTTTTGAGAAAATAATTCCGGGATCGCCATCTAGCCCGCGCAGGCGGGCTTCGCAACCGTAGCCCGCAACTTCAGGCGCCGGGCGAGCGGGCCGGGTTATGTTGTAAATGTCCATTTCGGAGGAACGCTCTACGCCGCTCGCGCCACGGCATCGCGCACGAACGGCGCGACCTGATCGAGGAACTGATCGGCGACGCGCTCCCAATCATACGCTTCGACGTGCGCCTGTCCGAATGCGCCATACATCGCGCGCTGATCTGGGTTGCGCAGTAATTCGATCAGCGCCTCCGCCAGCGCGCCGACATTCCCCGGCGGCACGAGCAGCCCGGCGCGACGATGCGGTACGACCTCAGGAATCGCGGCGGCTGTCGTTGCTACAATCGGCAGACCGCTCGCCATGGCTTCCAGGAAGACAATGCCGAACCCCTCCTGAACGCTGGGCAGGCAGAAAATGTCAGCGCGACGATACATGCGCGCCACCTCATCATCGTCGGGAACAGCGCCGACCAGGCTCACGGCGTCGCCAAGACGCAACTTAGCAGCGAGCGCGCGAAGACTGGCGTGCTCCGGTCCGTCGCCAACGATGACGGCGTGCGCATTGGGAACCGCAGCGCGCACCAGCGGCATGGCGCGCAGCAGATCGGCGATATGTTTGCGCGGATACTGGCGCGCTACACAGAGGATGGTCGCGCCATCGCTGCGTCGCGGCGCTTCCCGCGCGATTCGTCGCCATCGTTTCAGATCGATCCCTTCGGGAACCAGGCGCACACGCTGCTCCGCCACGCCGTAGTGCCGCCGTATCGCTTTCCGGCAATAGTCAGACGTCGTGATCACGCCGTCGGCGTTGCGCACATTAATACCTTCAAGGCGCGACAGCAACCAGAGCAACTGCCGGACTGCCCCGCGCTCCTGGCGCGCTTCCTCCGCCAGCACGCCTTTGATGCTCGCCAGGTATGGTGTGCGTCGCTCGCGTGTCGCCCAGAGGAATCCATCAATATCGAAGCCGATAACCAGGTCGTAGTGCGATCGGCTCAGGATCGCCGGCAGGTGCAGATTGAACAGCAGGCGGCGCGCCGTCAGATTGCGGGGCCAGGGTTGCAGCGGCGTCAACCGCGTCACGCGAATCCCGCGCTGCAAGAGCGTGCGCTGCAGACCGCCAATTGCGACGGCGGTGCCACTTCCCTCAACGCTCGTTTGAAGCCATGAGTCGATAAATGCAATGTTCACGGCGGTTGCTCTCCTGTTCGCTATCCAGCGCTGTCGAGCGGAACATCAACGTTGCTCTCGAACCCGCCCGCACCGCAACAGTTTACGACATCACGGACGCGCGCGGATGGGGGGAGAGTGGCTCTCGAGCGGAGGCTTTCAGTGTGCGAAGCGGGTTTGCCGCATCCTGACGCCTGTTTTCCCCTCATCCCCCCCGCCCCCTTCTCCCACAAGGGGAGAAGGGGGAGTCGGGGCGTCCGGTTGCCTGAAACGGGCAATGCAATAGAAGGGCGTGCCAAAAAATCGACCCTTGTGAGGAGAGGGGAGAGACGAGAGGCAAGGGGCAAGAGAGGTGGCAGGGAGGGGCGCGCCGCTGGCACACCTAGACGCCTGGCCATACGCCTATGACCGGCGAACGGCGAACATGCCATCACCCGTCGCCGGTCACTCGTCACTCATCACCCGTCACTGGCCACGCGCCAACGGCGGCGTTTCGTTGACCACGCGCACGATTGTTCCTCCGTTATAGACATCGAGTACAGTCAGACTCCCTAGATCAATGCGCCAGCGCCAGTGGTCGGTCGGCGCTAGACCAGTGATGCTGCACAGGATCAATTGGATAGGGGTTGCGTGGGTGACAACAAGAATGCGACCGCCGCGATACTCACGCAACAAACTGTCCCATGCCTCCAGAACGCGAGCATTGACCTCGGCGAGACTTTCGCCGCCCTGCGCCCGCCCATGCAACGTATCGGCAAAGCGTGCAAGCGCTTCGTCGGGAAACAGTGCACGCACCTCAGCATATGTCAACCCCTCCCAGCGCCCATGGTTTGTTTCGCTCCAGCGGGCATCTTCGACAACCGACACCGTCCGTCTCTGGAGCACTGCCGCTGCCGTCGCACGCACCCGTTCATACGGACTGATAACCGCAACAGTGAAAGGGATCCGGCGCAGGCGATGTGCGAGCGCCTGCGCCTGCTGGATGCCGAATGAGGTCAGCGGGCTGTCGGTTGCTCCCTGATACCGACGTTGCTTGTTGAGCAGGGTTTGCCCATGTCGAACAAGCCAGATGGCAGTGCGCATAACTGAATAAGAACAGAAATCAGAGATTTGGTTCGTGAAAGGTGATGCTATAATACGACATGTGCAAACGGTCACAAGGCCGACAACAACCGATGCGGAATCCGGCGCCATACTCTCGCTTCCGCCGCTGCCGCCTGATCTTCGTCCTTTCCCAGTACCACGGCGGCGGCGCTTTCTTCGTGTGTCCTGGTTCTTTTTCCGAGTTATTGTTCACGTCTTCATTTTCGACATTCTCTTCAACCGCTATCGTCTGACCCGCTGGTACGCGCAGCGCACGGGGGTCGCCCGCTATCAACGCATAGCCCGCGATTTTCGGCGACTGGCGGCACGAATGGGCGGCGTACTGATCAAACTTGGTCAGTTTCTCAGCGCCCGCGCCGACGTACTGCCAGCAGCCATCACCGATGAGCTTGCCGGTCTGCAGGACGAAGTGCCGCCTGCGCCGCTGCCGTATGTGCTGCAAACGCTCATTGCCGAATTGGGTCAGTCGCCTGACCGTATCTTCGCGCGCTTCGACCCGACGCCCGTAGCGGCGGCGTCGCTCGGACAAGTGTACTACGGTGAACTCCGCGACGGCAGACCGGTCGCTATCAAGATTCAGCGTCCGCGCATCGATGAAATTGTCGAGATCGACCTGAGCGCCGTGCAGTGGGCAGTACGCGTGGTGAAGAACTATCCGCTGATCCGGCGACGCGCCGATCTGGAACTCCTTTTCGAGGAATTCGCCCGTGTTCTGCGTGAGGAGCTCGATTACATGCGCGAGGCGCAGCACGCACTGCGGTTTCGCATCAATTTCGCCGACACGCCAGGGGTGTACTTTCCCAAACCCTATCCCGAACTCTCGACGCGGCGCGTGTTGATTATGGAGCGCGTCGAGGGCATCAAAATCACCGACTACGCCGCTCTCGAACGCGCTGGCGTCGATCGTGCGGAAGTTGCAACCCGGCTCAATCGCGCGTATCTGAAGCAATTCTTCATCGATGGCTTCTTCCACGCCGACCCGCACCCCGGCAATATCTTCGTCCGCGTCGAGGGTCCGCCGCCGCCTCAAACGAATGGCGCCAAACCCGGCGCGCCTTTCACGCTCATCCTGCTCGACTGCGGCATGGTCGGGCATTTGCCGCCGACGACGATGGAAATTTTGCGGAGTGGTGTGATTGGACTGGCAACCAACGACCCTGAACGAATTGTCGACGCGCTCGACCGTCTGGGCATGATCCTGCCCGGCGCCGACCGCCGTCAGATCGTACAGGCGCTGCAAATCGTGCTGCGCCATACCTATGCGCGCTCGCAGCGCGAGTTGACCAACATCGACGTTGAGAAACTGTTCGATGAAACGGAACACCTTATACGCGATCTTCCTTTCCAAATTCCTCAAGACCTGATCTACCTGGGACGGGCGATCAGTCTGGTGAGCGGAATTGTAACCGGGTTGCATCCCGATATCAACCTGTTCGAGGAAACGCAGCCGTTCGCGCAGGCTATGCTTGACCGCGAACGGCGTAACGGCGACTGGCTGGAAGAGATTCGCCGCGAAGTGACGATGCTCAGTCAGGTGGCGGTGACGCTGCCGCGCCAGATGGATGCCTACTACAAAGCCGCCAACCGCGGCGAACTGCAAATGCGCGTCGATCTCTCACGTCTCGAGCGCGGCATGAAGCGCGTCGAACGGGCAACGAATCGACTTTCTGGCGGGATCATCGCGGCTGCGCTGTTCATTGGCGGGGTGCTGCTCCGAATCAATGGATTTGCCGATGAAGCATTCTGGTCGTGGGTAGCAGCGGCTGGCACCGCGCTCTGGACCATCTGGCCCCGCAATGATCGCTAGGGGGGCTTCTCACGCCTATGCGGCGTCGCTGCGTCACTCTTTGCAGGGATGCCGTGTGGGCGATGTGACTTGCAGTCACGCTCTGGTAATGGGCAACCGCTATACTACACACTGTCGGCGGACGCGGGTCTGCCGGTTACTGCTCTCGAGAGAGAGCCGGGCGCACTGTGGAGAACACTCGTTACTACCTGGGATTCAACCGGGTGAATGGCATCGGTCCGGCTCGCCTCGATCGCCTGATCGAACGGTGTGGCTCGATTGAAGCCGCCTGGCGCGCATCGGCTGCCGAACTTGCCGCTGCTGGGTTGGAACCCAAACTGATCGACGCTCTGATTGAAACACGGCGCACCCTCGATCTCGACCGTGAGATGGAACGCGCTCACCGCGCTGGTATCGCGCTTATCGACCGCGAGAACCCTGCCTACCCTCCATCCCTGCGCCATATCCCATCGCCGCCGCCGCTGATCTACGTGCGCGGCGCGCTCTCCGAAGCTGATGCCTGGAGTGTCGCAGTCATCGGTACACGCCAGCCGACCTCCTACGGACGTGAAGCCGCCCGTCGCCTGACGACCGGGCTGGTTGAGGCGGGCGTGACCATTGTCAGCGGCCTGGCGCTGGGCATCGACGGCATTGCGCATGCGGCAGCGCTCGACGCTGGCGGACGCACGCTGGCGGTTCTGCCATGCGGCGCCGATATGGTCTATCCCGAACGTCACGCCGCCCTGGCGCAACGTATTGCCAGCAGCGGCGCGCTGATCTCGGAGTTCCCGCTCGGCGCCCGACCTATACCGCAACTTTTCCCTGTGCGCAATCGGCTGATCAGCGGTCTGGCACGTGGCGTACTGGTGGTAGAAGCTGGAATGAAGAGCGGCGCCCTGATCACAGTCGATTATGCGCTCGAACAGGGGCGTGACGTCTTCGCCGTGCCGGGACCAATCTTTAGTCCGCGCTCCGAAGGAACTAATCAACTCATTAAGCATGGCGCCGGTCTGGTGACGTGTGCAGGCGACATTCTGGAGGCGCTCAATATGGGCGTGGCAGCCAGCCAGCAGGAGGTGCGCGCCGCATTGCCCGATGATCCGGTCGAGGCCGCTGTACTGGCGCTGGTTGGATATGAGCCGCTCCATATTGACGATCTGCAACGTCGCACATCTCTGCCGATCTATGAAGTATCCGCCGCGCTGGCAGTCCTAGAACTCAAAGGCTTTGTTCGCCAGTGTGCGCCGATGTGTTATGTCCTGGCACATTGACCGGACGACCTGCCCAACTGACGTACCGGACGCCATTCCACACAGGGACTATTGGGCTATTTCCCGATAAGCGGACAAATCCGACGTGAAGCACTTTCATCATTCCACAACATCTCCCGGAGCGCATCCGTGCCTTTACCATATCGTCCTGCAGTTTTCTTCATCGCCGCTGTACTGAGCCTGATACCGCTAATAGCGGTGGTGCGGGCCCCCTCTCACCGCTTGCCCGGCAGGTCGTCGATCTGACCAACCAGCACCGTATAGCGGCAGGATGCGCCCTGCTGACCGTATCACCGCAACTGACAGCCGCCGCTGCGCACAGTCAGGGCATGGCAAAAAACAACTTCGTCAGTCATACCGGCTCGGAAGGCTCTTCTCTGTGGGATCGCATCCGGCGCACAGGGTCTATGTTCTCAACCGCTGCGGAGAAGATTGCCGCTGGCTATTGGACTGCTGAAGCGATGGTGAAGGGTTGGTGCGACAACGCAGGGCATTGCAGAAACATGCTGAACTGCAACCTGCGCGAGATCGGCGTCGCCCATGCCGATGGCGGCTCATACGGAAGGTACTGGACGCAGGTTTTTCGCCACCCCTCCCTGAATGAACCGGTAAACAACGACCAGGGTGCAGCGCGCCGCACCCTGGTCGTTGTTCTGTCAGATGAAGCCGGATTATTTCTCATCGTCCTCAGAGTAGCGCAATGCAGGGCGATCATTGCGCGAAAAGCCCCGGGAACCGCGCTCATTGCGCCAGCCGCTGCGGTATCCGCCGCTCCGGTCATTGCGCTGCTCACCGCGGCGCCCGCCGCTCCGGTCATCACGCCGATCATTGCGGTATCCGCCATTGCGCGCCTCGCGTCGGACATCCCGCGCTCCGCCCAACCCGCGCTCCTCACGCTGCTCGTTGCGCCGTCCGCCGTTCCGATCTTCCCGCCGCTCGCTGCGATACCCGCCACTGTGCTCGTCGCGCCGGACGTCTCGCGCTCCGTCCGATCCGCTCTCGTTGCACCGATCATTGCGATACCCGCCATTGCGCGCCTCGCGCCGGATATCCCGCACTCCGCCCGACCCGCGCGCCTCGCGCCGGACATCCCGCACCCCGCCCGACCCGCGCGCCTCACGCTGCTCGTTGCGCCGCCTGCCGCTCCGGTCTTCCTGCCGCTCGCTGCGATACCCGCCATTGCGCGCCTCACGCCGGACATCCCGCGCTCCGCCTGATCTACGCTCGTCACGCTGTTCACTGCGGTATCCATCACTCCGCTCACTGCGTCGGAAGCCCTGCGCTCCGCCCGACCCCCGCTCCCGGCGTTGCTCACTGCGGTAGCCGCTCCTCCGATCCTCCTGCCGATCTCTGCGGCGCCCACTCCGGTCATCAGCATGGACGTTACGCGATGAAGGCGCGGCGCGGCGAGCGCCCTTCTCATGACGCCCCCAACGCTCCTTCTCAACCATCGGCAGCGCTTCCTCTGCCGCGTCGACCATCTCATCAAGCTCGGGCAGCGTTGTTTCCTTCACTTCTTTGCCTTTCTGAAGCAACCGCGCCGACGGACTGATACGCTGCAACCGACGCCCGCCAGCGGCTTTCGCTTCGTCCTGTTCACGCCGACGCGACTGTTCCGCTTCGGCGATCGCCGCGCTTTGTTCGGCGTGCTCTCGCAACATCTCAACCTCTTCATCGGTAAGAAAGCGCCACGCACCGCTCGGGAGATCGCCCAGAGTCAGCGGACCTTCACGCACACGGATCAACCGCCGCACCTCATACCCCAATAATCGCGCTACCTCGCGGATCTGGCGCTTACGTCCCTCGTGCAAAATCACGCGCACCCACGCTCCTTCGGGTGTGCGTTCGATCAGTTCGACCCAGGCAGGCGCAGTTTTCACCCCGTCCAGTTCCACACCGGTACGCCAGGCGCGCAACGCACTCGGCGAGGGCGCTTCGTTCAGAAGGACGCGATACTCTTTCTCAACCTGATAGCGGGGATGGGTCAACTTCTGGGTCAGTTCACCATCATCGGTCAACAGCAACAATCCCTCCGAGTCGTAATCGAGCCGACCCACGGGAAACAACCGTCGTTCGAGATTGACCAGATCAATGACCGTTGGACGACCCTGGGGATCGTCGGTCGTTGAGACCACGCCTGCTGGCTTGTGCAGCATCACATAGGTGCGACGATGAATTTTGCCAATCGGCTTGCCGTCGACGAGGATCTCATCGTGCTCCGGGTCCACGCGCGTGCCGGGGATGCGGACCACTCTGCCATTGACCATCACGCGCCCTGCGGCGATGTACGCTTCACAGTCACGCCGCGACGCGATGCCGGCCCTTGCCAGCACTTTCTGCAATCGTTCTGCGCTCAAGACTGAACCTGTCTCCTCACCAGGCGGACGTCCCGCATTAGCATTCCGGCGCACCGGGGCGTCTGAAGGAAGCGCCGGTTTCTCAGGGAGGCTTGACTGTTATGCCATCGCATGCTTCCCGATAAACGGATACACCACTCTTGTGGATGCTTTGTCCCCAAGGCTAGAGCCGGGGATCGTCTCAGCAGGTCTCGCTACTTCGTCTTGATGAGGATCAATGCAGCGTGGACTCGCTATATTATACCACGCCTTTGCCAAACCTGCGAACTACGACGAATGAGCGGCAAAGCTTATGATCAATGCACCAGTTATGCCCGGACCTGATGCGCGTAGTATAATAGCGCCAGTTGCACAGGCAGCAGATCTGTCTCCCCGCCTGCGCCGTCGCAGACCGGCAACGTTCGCCTGTCGCCTCCTGGTTGCCCGGAGAACATATGACTGTTCAAGCTCGTCGCGGGTTCACGCCGACCCCGCCTGATCGGCCACGGTTCACCGGGGCGGATGGCATTATTCTGCTGATCGTCGGCGGGTTGCTGGCGCTTGGCGTCTGGGCGGCGGAAGCCGCTCCCGCCGAAGTGCGCGGACCGGAGATCAGCCTGTCGGTTGGCGCGTTGCCGTTCTATGCGTTGCATTCGGTTGGGCGTATGGCGGCGGCGTATGTGCTCTCGCTCATGTTCTCCCTGATCTATGGCTCTATCGCTGCCTACAACCCGCGTACCGAACGGGTGCTCATGCCGCTGCTTGACGTGTTGCAGAGCGTACCGATCCTGTCCTTTCTGCCGGTTGTTCTGCTGAGTCTCACGGCGATTCTACCAGAGGGGATTGCAGTTGAACTGGCATCGGTCGTCCTGATCTTCACCAGTCAGGTCTGGAATATGACCTTTGCCTGGTATCAGTCGCTTACCACTGTGCCCCGCGAACTGCGCGAAGCGAGCAGCATCTTTCGGTTTACCCGCTGGCGCCGGTTGACGACGCTGGAGTTGCCATTCGGGGCGCTGGCATTGATCTGGAACAGCATGATGAGCTGGGCAGGCGGCTGGTTCTTCCTCATGGCTGCCGAGATTTTTACCCTGGGCGCCCGCGACTTTCGCCTGCAAGGCCTGGGCGCCTATTTGCAGACCGCCGCGAATGAAGAGAACCTGACTGCTATCGGCTATGGCATCGCCACGCTGATCATCGTCATCGTTCTGCTCGATCAGTTGGTCTGGCGACCGCTCCTGGTCTGGGCGGACCGCTTCAAGCTCGAAATGGTCGAGAGCGACAATCCGCCGCAGTCGTGGTTCTACGATCTGTTGCAGAGCGCTGCACTGAAAGATACGATCGCCAGCGTCTTTGCGCCGCTGGGTCGCATGTTCGATGCGCTCATGGACCGGTTGTTGCCGCTTCCCCGCGAAGTGAGCGCTGGAACGAACCGCAGTTCTGGGATCGGGTGGTTGTTCCTTGGAGGCATCGCCGTGGCAGCGCTGGCAGGGACTGTACTTGGCGGGCGCCTGCTGCTCCAGGTTTCGCTCGATCAGTGGATTGGCATCGGGATTGGAGTTGGCGCAACGTTCCTGCGCGTCGTGGCGGCGCTGACGATTGCGCTGATCTGGACGGTGCCGCTCGGCGTCTACATCGGTACGCAACCGCGTGCGGCGGCAGTGCTCCAGCCGATCGTTCAGATCGTCGCCTCCATTCCGGCGACGGCGCTCTTCCCGGTGCTGGTGCTGGCGCTGCTCGCTGCTCCTGGCGGTCTGAACATCGCTGCGGTGCTGCTCATGCTGCTCGGCACGCAGTGGTATCTGCTGTTCAATGTTATCGCTGGCGCTGTAGCCATCCCGCAAGATTTACGCTACACGACCGACCTGCTGCAACTGAGCGGCTGGCAGCGCTGGCGCACTCTGATCCTGCCCGCGCTTTTCCCATATTTGATCACCGGGATGATCACCGCCAGCGGCGGCGCGTGGAACGCCAGCATCGTTGCGGAGTACGTCGTCTTCGGCGGGCAGGCGTACCAGAGCGTCGGCGTCGGCGCGCAGATCACGTCCGCCACCGCCGACGGCGACTACCCGCGCCTCCTGGCGGCGACGCTAGCGATGGTCATCACCGTGGTGGCGATCAATCGCCTCGTCTGGCG
>JANXAL010000017.1 GCA_025062325.1 Roseiflexus sp. | reverse complement strand
CCGCTTGCCGATCCGCTCAATACGACAGTCGAGTCGCGTGTGATGGTAACGCTCGACGATGGCTCGCCACCACCGCCAGGCATCTACTTCCTGCGCATCCGCTCGCCAGAGCGCGTCGGGATCGGCGTTCTCCTCTGTATATCGCGCGCTGCGCTCTCGCTGCAGGTTGCCGGACAGCGCGCGATTGTATGGACGACAGATGCCGTCAGTGCCACAGCGATCCCCGACGCGCCTCTTTCCCTCTATCGCCAGGGATCATTGATCGCTCTAGGGCGCAGTGATGAGCGGGGAGTATGGAAGACCGATCTGACCGGGGTGGATCCGCGCAACCTCATTGCTGTCAGCAGCGATCCGCCCGCGTTTGCTACGTTGGACGCGCTGCCACAGAACGCGCCTGCACCTCGGCTCTACGTCGTGCTTGCAACCGACCGAACGGTTTACCCGCCAGGCGAACGGGTATTGGTCCGCGGTTTTGTTCGTCAGATCGGGGCGCAATCGTTCGATCCGCCAGCCCCAGGACAAATGCTCGCTCTGGAGATGCACGATCCGTTGGGTCGCTCCACGAGCAGGCAGATCGTACTCGATGGAACGGGCGCTTTTGAGACAGCCCTGTCTCTTCCACCGAATTCGCCGTCTGGTGTATATCGCATCTCAACGCCGCAGGACGAACGTGTTGCAGTCACATTTCGCGTCGAGGCGGCGGCGCCGTTGCGGGTCAACGTGACCAGAACAGTCTATGGACAAGATCCCGCGTTGCTGGTCGCTGTGCGCACACTGGAAGGGTTGCCGGTTGCGGGCGCTATCGTCGACTGGACTCTTGACAACGAACCTCTCTTCTTTCCGACAGACGACGGCACGGTGTTCGGCAAACCCGATCCTCCGCCATCGTTGTCGGGTACGGACGTCACCGACGGCAACGGCATACTCGCCATCGTCATACCGTCCGGTTCCTGGCATCGGTATCGCTTCCGCGCCGCTATTACCGAACCGCATGGACCTGCTGTCACGATTGAACGACTGATCGATGCACCGCCTGCACCCCGTGTTGGACTGCGCGCACCGTTGATCGTAAGCGCGGGCGCGCCAGCGACCATCGAGGTCACAACGCTGCTCGGCAGTCAACCGCTTCCCGCGCAGCGCGTGCGGATTGAGGCAATGTTGCTCAACAGAGAGGCGTCCGACGCAGTATCGCCAGCAGATCGATCAGTGCTCAGTCGCGTGGTCGTTACCAACAGCGCCGGACGGGCAACCGTTTCTGCGCCGCTTCCAGCGCCTGGCACGTATCGAGTGCGTGCATCGCTCATGGGAGTCGATCCGGCGACCCCGTCCACTGAGATCACCCTGCACGCTTACCGGCCCGGATTCACTGATTGGACGGCGCCGCAAGGAGACGCCGCACTCCTCGCTGACCGCATCCGGTATCGACCGGGCGACACGGCGCTGATCCTGCCGCTTGAACCGCTGCCCGCAGCGCTGGCCCTGCTGACGGTACAGCAGACGTCAGGGGATGTTCGGGAAGAACTTCGCATGGTGCGCGCCGGTGAACCGGTGACGCTGACTCTGACGCCTGACGATGCACCTAGCGTTCGAGTGACGCTGACACCGGCATCGCACTTGCCTGCCCAACGACGATTGCAGGTTGATCTGCCGGTTATGGCGCCATCTCCGTCGCTGTCGCCTACGTTGACGGCCGATGCACAGGCGTATGCACCCGGTACAACCGCCGCATTGACGCTCACTGTCACGGATACAAATGGCAATCCGACGCCAGCGGATGTTCTTGTGCGGGTTGCGCCAGACGCCGACGAGCCGCAGGAGACGATCATGTGGCGCATTGATCGAACCGACGACAATGGCGTGCTGCGCATCGACGTTCCGCTGCCGCGAACGATTGGCGTCCTTCCGGTAAACGTATGGGTTGCCAGTGAACGCGGGATGAGCGCGATCAGCACACGACTGATTGTCACTCAACCGGTCGTCGCACGAATTGTCGCACCGCCTTTTGCACGCGCTGGCGATCAGATCGGCGCCAGCGTTCGTCTCACGTCAACAGACGGGATAACGCGGGAAACGAGCGTCACACTGCGCTTCCCCGATGGAACATCGACCGTTCAGGTCGCAACCGTTCCAGGAGAAGGCGTTACGTCCATGCCGTTCATGCTCCGTGCACCAGCAACCGCTACCTTGGAGGCGCAGGCAACTGTTGCAACCGGCGCAGCATTCAGTGAGACGCTGCGCACTAGGCTGCCGATTCTGCCGCCTGCAGCAACGGTCATCAGCACAGGCGGCGCGCTTGTGACCAACCGGTTTGAGACCGAGATCGCACTACCCGGCAATGACCCGGCGGAATGGGGTTGGCTTGATATCGCTATTGCTCCGTCGCTAAAAGCGCTAGCGCTTGACCGGGTGCGCGCTCTTGCGGCGCAGACTGATCGTCGTGCGCTTGAGGATGCGGCAATCATCCTCGTGGCGGCATCGCTGGCAGAGGCGGGCCCAGAGACACGGGCAGCGATCACGCATCTGACCGGATCGCAAGCGTCCGATGGGGGATGGGCATGGCAATCTGGCGGACGATCAAACCCGGCCATTGTTGCAATCGCGCTTGAAGCGCTCGCCAGTGCAAAGGAAGCCGGCTTTACGCTGCCTGACGAGTCGCTCGAACGCGCGACGACCTTGGCGACCCGCCTTGCGCGCGATCCTGATGTTCCGCTCGAAACGCGCGTCTGCCTGAGCCATGCGCTGGCGCGACTTGGAGTTGCCGAGTCGTCGCTTTCACATGGCTGGGACGAGAGTGAACTGGATGTTCTTGGTCTGGCATGCCGCCTGTTGATGCTGCCGCCAGACCAGGCGCGCGTCCATCCGGCGCTGCCCCGGCTTATTAGCCTGGCACAGCGCGCAAAAGCGGATGCATGGTGGAGAACGCCGCCCGGCAGTGCATTCCCCTATGACGACACTGCAACAACGGCGCTGGTGGTTCAGGCAATTCATTACGCATCACCGCGCCATCCGCTGGTCACCGATGCCGCGCGCTGGCTGATTGCCCGTATGACGCCAACCGGGTGGGGCGATGCCCTGACAACTGCGCGTGTTGTGCAGGCGCTGCGCATCGCGATGCCAGAAAATACATCGGCAACCGTCGCGCTCACGTTCAACGGTGCGCCCGTAACCCTGCCCAATACGCCAGATGCTATGCTACGCCTGGTTCCCATCCCGCTCGGGGACTTGCGCCCAACCAATACACTGGTCGTGACCAGCAGCAATGCTCCGGCGCTGGTCGCCTGGCAGGTAACGCGTGCTGTCAGCGCTCCCCAAACCTTAGAAGGGGTTGGTCTGCTCCGAGAATATCTGGACCCGCACACTGGCGCGCTGATCGATCCGACAGGACTGCGACCCGGACAACTGGTACAGGTCCGGTTGACGATCGCAGCGTTCCATGAACGACGCTTTGTGTCAGTTCACGATCCGTTTCCTGCAGGGTTCGCGCTGGTTGATCCAGGCGTCAGTTCGATATTTGACCACATCGACGCCTTCAATGACCGGGTGGAACTTACAGCCGCGACGCTGGCGCCCGGCATCTATCAGCACACCTATCTGATGCGCGCTTCCGTACCGGGAGCCTACGCGGCGCCACCGCCTGAACTGATTCTGCCCGGAGACCGCGCGCTTGCGGGCACAGCAACGGCGAATCTAGTGCGCATTGAGGCGCCATAAGCCAGGTGTGTCCGTTCCGGTCGCCCTGGAGGGGTGGACCAACAGCGCCCACTGCGCAGAGAGCGCACGCATCCATTGCAGGCGCCCATGAGGGGTGTGCATCGCACGCGACAGCATCAGCGAGCGCGCGGTCCATTCCGGGCGCCCATGAGGGGCGCCTTGCGTGTTAGCATCTTTGGAGTGCAATGGAGGTTTGCCGCGTCCTGATGCCTAGTTTCCCCTCATTCCCCTAACCCCCTTCTCCCACCCTCACAAGGGTAGATTTTTTGGCAAGCCCTTCTGTTGCATCGCCTGTTGGGAACGTTAGGAAGCGCAAACTCCCCCTTCTCCCACAAGGGGAGAAGGGGGGCAGGGGGATGAGGGGAACAAGGGCGTCGGGACGCGGCAAATCCGCTGCGCACGCCAAAAAGCCTCCACTTGAGAGCTTCTCCCGCCCTCTGTGCCCCCCGCATCCGTATGCGGGGGGTTGGGTAGAGAAGGGGAAGTTGGGGCGTCCTGATGCCTGAAAACGGGCAATGCAACGTAAGGGCTGGCCGGAAACACTTTACGCCGGTGAGCTTCCCCCACTACGGGGAAGAGGAAGGTAAAGCGTCTTAATGCCCGAAACGGACTACACAACACGAAAGCTTGCTGAAACAAATCTACACTTGTACGGTCTCCCGGTCTCCTCTCTTGCCCGCGAGAGCAGGGGAAGCTAGAGCGTCCTGATGCTCAAGACGGGCGATACGACGCACTGGATCGCCAGGAAAAAAATCTCTACTCGTGAGGACCAGCTCTGGAGAGACGCGCATGCGCTCAGTGGGGGCATTACGACTCACAGACGCGCCCAGTATGCCGCGTGGGGAGAGCCCGGAGGAACGCGCACGCGCTCAGTGGGGGCATTAGCCTGCAGCGAGACAGCGGTTCCTGTCAAACTGCGCACGCCTGCCGCATTCAGGTGACGGTTATCTGCGCCTCTGGTATAATTGCCGCGCTATGCGCTCAACATCGTCGCTTCGCATTGATCGCATCCTGTCAATCGTTGTCACGACCGCTCTCCTGCTGGCGATGTTGCCAGCCGTTGCGCCCTCTGAAGCCTCGCCAGTTATTTCGGAACCGCTTCGCACACCACTGCGCGACTCGCCCTTCGGCGTCAACAGCCACCTGGCAACCCGCTACTGGGATCCTGCATCTATGCACGTGCCAGCAGACATCGTTGCTCGCTTGGGCGTCGGTTGGGTGCGCGAAGACTTCCACTGGTTTCGCATCCAGCCAGCGCCTGACGTCCCTTACGACTGGACATTCACTGATGAAGCGGTGCGCGCGCTCAGTCGGCGCGGGCTGAACATTCTGGGGGTCATTGGACACCCGCCGGGATGGGCAACCCCATTCCCTGGCGATATTCCGCATGGAGTGTCGTTCTACGCTCCTGATCCGCAACAGTTCGCCGCTTTTGCCGCCGCTGTCGCACAACGCTACCGCAATTACATTTTTCATTGGGAAATCTGGAATGAGCCGGATAATCCGCTGTTCTGGAAGCCAGCCCCGGATCCTGTCGCATATGCTACGCTCCTGCGGCTCGCTGCCACCGCCATCCGGTCGGTCAATCCGCAGGCGACTATCCTCATCGGCGGGATCTACTCGTTTGAACCGTCGTTCCTGCGGCAGGTGGCAGCGGCTGACGCCTGGGAAAGTTTCGACATTCTAGCCATCCACCCGTATGTCAGTCCAAGCGCGCCGGAGATTGGCAATCTGGTCGCTGGCGTTGAGGCAGCGCGTTCCGTTGCTGAACAGTATGGCGCCCGCCCGATCTGGGTCACTGAAATTGGGTGGTCGAGCGGGCACGGCGACCGCGACGCCGCTGGACTGGTAAATGAGCAGGATCAGGCGAATTTTCTAGTGCGCGCGACGTTGCTGCTCTGGCGCGCTGGCGTCGAGAAGATCTTCTGGTATACGCTCAAGGACGATCCCGGCAACCCATATGGCCTGGTCGGGCTCGGCGTCGGCTACTTCGACTACAGCCGCCTGAAGCCGTCGTTTACGGCGTACCGGGTGATGGTGGAATATCTTTCCGGTGCAGACCTGGTGGTTTTGCGCGATCTGTTCACCCGAACCGCTGTGCTTGACTTCGAGCGGTTCGGCGCGTGGCGGCGCGGTGACCAGGCGTATGGCGATTTCACGCCCTCCAGCAGCCAGGTACGTAGCGGACGCGGAGCGGCGGAGTTGCGCTATGCGTTCTCCTCGCGCGCCAATGAGTTTGTCGTTTTTCGTCGCGAGCGCCCGGCGCCCATTCCCGATAGTTCCTATGCGCTTGGCATGTGGGTGTACGGCGACGGCTCGGGCAACACGCTCAAGGTCTGGGTGCGCGATGCAGAAGGGGAAGTATTACAGTTCGCATTGGGCGTGATCGGACCGCCGGGATGGCGCATCCTAGAAGCGCCGATTGCTGGCATTGCGCCGGAATGGGACCGGATCAGCGGCAGCGGCAACGGAAGGGTTGACTTTCCGGCGCGGCTCGATGCCGTTGTGCTCGATGACTCACCGGATGCCTTTGCGGGCGGAGGAGTCGTCTACCTTGACGATCTGTTCGCAATCAGTGGCCCAGAAGCGTATGACGCGCAGTTTCAGCGCGGCGATACAACAATCGACGTGCTATGGGCGCCGACGCCAGTGCGCGCCAGCATCCGCACTGGCGCATCAACCGCAACCCTCGTCACACGCGATGGCGCGACCTCGACCATCAATGCCAGTGAAGGTCGCCTGGTGCTTGACCTTGGTCCAGCGCCGATCTACGTGGTGCATAGGCGATGAAGGCGCGAGACAAGAGGCGCGAGGCAAACGGAAGGAGGCGCGAGGCAAGAGGCGCAAGGCAATGCTCCTCTTCTTACTCCTCTCGTCGCACCCCTCTCGCCGCGCTCACAAGTGTCGATTTTTTTGGCAAGCCCTTCCGTCGCATCGTCTGTTTCGAACATCAGGATGCCCCAACTTCCCCTTCTCCCCTGGCGGGAGAAGGGGTCGGAGGGATGAGGGGGAAAAAGGCATCAGGATGCTCCAACTCCCCCTTCTCCCCTGGCGGGAGAAGGGGTCGGGGGGATGAGGGGGAAAAAGGCATCAGGATGCCCCAACTCCCCCTTCTCCCCTGGTGGGAGAAGGGGGTCGGGGGGATGAGGGGAAACAGGGCTTCAGGATGTGGCAAATCCGCTTCGAACGCCAAAAAGCCTACACTTGAGAGCTCTCGCCTCACCCTTCTCGCCTCACCCCTCTCGCCTCACTCCTCCTTCTTGATATCACTCAACCGCACCGTCTTCTGCACACCAAACTTGATTGTCTTCTGCCCTTCGCTGGAGAGTTTGCCGGTCTGCTGCAGGTGCTGAATCTCGCGTTGCATGGTCTGCGCCAGTTCGACTTCGCCCTGGTTGAGCAGGCGAGTCACAGCGCTCTGCAATTTCTGCGTCGCTCCGGCGATATCACCAGCAGCCAAGTCCTGCAGTGCGCGCGTCTGCAATTTGAAGGCGCTGACTTTTTCGACGATGTTCATCACATTGGCGTTCACCTGAGCAATCAGACCGGCATCGGTCGTAAACGTGAGCATAATATCAGCGCGGCTCTTCTCGCCGTACCGGTTCAGCAACGGCACATCGTAACTCACCTCTGCCTGCGCAATGCGATACTCTCCTGCTGGGCGCGGTTCGACCAGCGCCTCAACAAGCAGGGTGCGCCCGCTGCCGGTTTCCAGTTCACCGAGCGACACGCTCACGTCGCGGTCGGAGATCGGGCGATAGCCAAGGTTGGTGATGAGCGGGTAAACCTGCCACACCGCACGTGGCAACACTCCCTGCACCAACCGCAGCGTCAGGTTCGCATTCTGCACCGCCGTCGCCTGGGCGCGCTGAATGGTGCTCTGGAAGTAATCAACAATCTTTTCCGGGCGATCTATATAATCGGCAGTTCCGCCGGAACGGTTCGCCATCTCAATCAACAGGTCTTCGTTCCAGTCCTTACCGACGCCCAGCGCCGTGATCGGCACACTGCGCCGTCCGGCGTCCTCAGCACGTCGCAGGCAGTCGGATTCATTCTCTGTCTGACCATCAGTGAGCAGGATGAGGCGGCGCACCAGATGCGGCGGTCCCTTGTCGATCTCACGCAGACCTGCTTCCACGGCTGGCGCAATCCGGGTGCCGCCGCTGTCACGCACCCGGTTGACGCGGTCAATCAGTTCGGCCGGGTTGGTGACGTGCGTAGCGGGGATCAGGACTTCGGTGCGGTGATCG
Source organism: Roseiflexus sp. (assembly GCA_025062325.1). Taxonomy (GTDB): domain Bacteria; phylum Chloroflexota; class Chloroflexia; order Chloroflexales; family Roseiflexaceae; genus Roseiflexus. The sequence goes on along the minus strand of JANXAL010000017.1, from coordinate 17,465 downwards.
AAGATGACGACCGAGACGACGTCTTGCGCATCGAGCATTTCAATTGCGCGAATCGTTGCTCGCCGCACCCGGTCGATCTTCTCGCCCTTCATCGAGCCGCTCCGGTCGATCACGAAACAGACATTGACTGGCGCGCGCACCTGTGTCATCACCTGACCAGGCGTGACTTCGATCAGCATATATGCGACCTGCGGCGTCGTTGCTGCTGCCAGGTACGGGCGCGCCAGCGACGCGCGAATGGTAACCTCCCCCGCCATAGACCTCTCCTGCGTCCGTTGTAAACGGCATACGCCTCGTAAAGTATACCACAGCGCCGTTTTCAGGCATCATGTGGTACAATTGGCGCAAGAATGCGGTTCCTCTGCAAGGATCGCAGACGCAGCGCCATATGTCCGATCTGCTCGCGCCAGAAACGATCATCCACGGTACACATGCTGAGTATCGTGTCCTCTCACTGATAGGCCGCGGCGGAATGGGGGCGGTCTATCGCGTTCTGCGCCTGGCAGACTCGACGATCTGGGCATTGAAGGAGATGCGCCCGGCGGAAGACCTGCCGACTGCAGAACTGGAAGAGAATCGTCGTCTGTTCTTTCAAGAAGCCGAACTCCTCAGCAAACTCAGCCATCCCGGGTTGCCGGTTGTCGCCGAGCTGTTCGAGTACCAGGGGCGCCCGGTCATGATTATGGAGTTTGTACCGGGGCAGACGCTCGAACACCGCATTCGCGATGCCAACGCGCCGTTGCTTGAACAACAGGTGATCGGCTATGGCATTCAACTGGCGCGCATCCTGCACTATCTCCATACGCGCACGCCGCCGATCATCTACCGCGACTTGAAGCCATCGAACGTGATGCTGACGCCGGAAGGGGTGCTGAAACTGATCGACTTCGGCGTTGCACGGACGTACAAGGCGCGCAAGGCGAAAGATACGATTGCCATGGGTTCAGCGGGCTATGCGCCGCCGGAACAGTACGGCAAAGGACAAACCGATGCGCGCTCCGACGTATATGCGCTTGGCGCCACGTTGCTCCATCTTCTGACCAACCTGCCGCCCATCCCGCTGCAAACGCCTGCAAAGGGGAGCATTCGCAAGCTCAATCCGTCCGTCGATGCGCGCACTGAAGAGGTGATCATCAAGGCGATGAATCTTGACCCCTCCCGACGGTACAGCAGCGCCCTTGAATTCGAGCAGGCGCTCCATCGCTGCCTTGATGCACCGTTCGTCGATCCGGTTGCGCGCGCCACCCCGCCGCCGCCGATCATTCCGCCAGTTGTGGCGCGCCCGTCGGTCGAAACAACCATGCAGGCGCCAGCGGCGCCGCTGCATCCTCCTGTCACGCCACCGTCTGCCGCGCCAACAGGTGTACCGTCGGAAGGTCATACGTGTATGCGCTGCGGGCGGATCAATAAGCCAAACGCGCGCTTCTGCGCCGGATGCGGCGCACCGCTGAGCGTCGCCATGGCCGCGCCGCGCCTGATCGTCACCTCACCACGCAGCACCTTCGAACAGAAGATCGAACGCACACCGCTGCGCATCGGTCGCCGCGATCCGCGTCAGCATCACTATCCGGAACTTGACCTGGCGGAGCACGACCGCGGCATCGCGTCGCGTCACCACGCAATGATCGACCGCAATGGCGACCACTACGTCCTGGTCGATCTGGGTTCAACCAACGGGACGCTGGTGAACGGCATGCCGCTGCCGCCGCACCAGAAGCATCATCTGCGCTCTGGCGACCGGATTAGAATTGGCGAGGTGGAGATCGAGTTTCGCTGGGGATAGATGATGAAGACACCGCGCGTTCTCATTCTTCGCGCTGCTGGCATCAACCGCGACGCCGACGCTGCGCTGGCGATCGAGCTTGCGGGCGGGCGCCCGGAGATAGTCCATATCAATCGGCTTATCGCCGGTGAACGACGCCTGATGGACTATGCGATGCTGGTGATCCCAGGGGGATTTTCATACGGCGACCATCTGGGAGCAGGCAAACTCCTGGCAGTCGATCTGACTCGCTGCCTAGGCGACCAAATTGCGCGCTTCATTACCGAGGGCCGCCCGGTTATTGGAATCTGCAACGGCTTTCAGGCGCTGGTGAAGGCTGGGATTCTGCCCGGCATTCGGCTGGATGACGGACAAGACGCACTGCAGCAGGTGACGCTCACCGATAACGCTTCCGGTCGCTTCGAGTGCCGCTGGGTGCATCTAGCTGCCGACCCGACCAGTGTGTGCATTTTCACGCGCGGCATTGAGCGCCCAATTGAGGTTCCCGTCGCGCATGGCGAAGGGCGCTTTGTGACGCGCAGCGCCGCAACCCTCGCTGCTCTCCGCGCTGCTGGCTTGGTGGCGCTGCGCTATGTCGCCGCCGATGGCGGTCCGCCCTCCTATCCGGAGAACCCGAACGGCTCCGAGGATGATATCGCCGGCATCTGCAATCCTGGCGGCAATGTGCTGGGGTTGATGCCCCACCCAGAGAATGCGGCGCTGCCATACCAACATCCGCGCTGGACGCGCGAGCCGCTACGGCACGAAGGGGATGGGCTGATCATCTTTCGGAATGCCATCCGGTATGCGAGGGGGATGTGATTGTGGTGAGGCACGAGGCACGAGACAAGGGACAAGAGGCACGAGGCAATAGGAGCGAGCCGCGAACGTTGTGCAGCGGGTAGTACACATTCGTTGATTCGCTTCCATTCGTTTATTCGCTTCCCCCTGCGCTGACTGTAGACAGGCAAGCGCCAACGGGAGTGCAGCAGGCCGCACATTCGTTTGTTCGCTTCCATTCGCTTATTCGCTTCCCTGTTCATTGACCTCACCGAAGCGAGCAGCGTGCGAGGCGAGAAGGTGAGTGGTAGGAATGCGAAGGGTCTGCGACGTTCAGGCGCTGTGGTCTATCACATGGAGCCTCTCCGCGAACTGGCGCCGCTCAACTGCCATGGTTCGGCATTACGCCGCCAGCGCTGGCCTAGAGCGGAGCACAAGAAGTTTCATATGAAGCGGCGCTCACCGAAACCACTTTCGCTGCGCCTCCTCGAAAAACCCCTTGGCGCGCAAGGCGTCGAGCGCCTGGTTGACGGCTTCGTGCAGGCGATACGCTTCCGGCGCCACCGCAATGACATACGGCTCAAAAGTCAGCGCCTGTACGACGCGCAACTCTGGCGCGCGCGCGATAGCCATTAGCGCTGCCGGGCGATCGACGATAGCCGCATCGATCTCGCCGCGCTGCAGCGCAGCCAGTGCATCTTCGGGCGCATCGTAATCGGGGCGCAGCGTGAACGACGACCCCTCCGCCAGACGACGCCGTGCCAGCGTATCGGCATCGGAACCTAGCGCCACACCAACCACGCGACCGGCAAGGTCTGCTTCTGAGGCGATAGGTGAACCCGACCAGACCACCAGCATCTGTCCGGCATCGAAGTAGAACTGCGAGAAGCGCGCGCGCCAGCCGAATTCTGGCGCGTAAGGCAGCGCTGAAATGGCTATATCGGCGCGTCGTGCTGCCAGGTCGTCGTAGATCGAATCCAGGCTGCTAGGGACGAATTCGACCTGAACACCAAGATGCGACGCGATTGCGCGCGCCAGATCGATGTCATATCCGACAGGTTGCCCATCCTCCATCCAGGTGAATGGGTAGAAGCCGAGATCAACCGCCACTCGCAATGTGCGGCGTTGCTGGACTCCCGCCCACACCGGGTCGAGACCCTGCCCTGCAACCTGCACTCCCGTGTGTGCGCTCAACGCCAGCGCCACATACCCAACGAGAATCATCAGCGCTGCGCTATCGAGCCAGCGCCATCTGGAGCGCCGCCACGCCATCCGCGCGATCTCTCTCATCGTATCCTCATACAGATGCCTTGATCATCAGTCTTTGTTCAAGTATACTTTAATTAGTCTTGATAACAATTCTTTACGATTTTCTCTTCCATTAGCTTTCTGTTTTTAACAGCCCGACAATTCCGTCTGTCGCTAGATGAGTGTTAGTTTCAGAGAACGTAGGGATACCTATGCACGATCCGCGTCAAGTATCGCAACCCCCGGTTCAGCAAGCGACGCCTTCGCCGCCATATTCGGCTCAATCGCCGTATCCGTACTACCATACGCCGCCGCGCGTCGGCGCTGCCGGTCGCTTTGCCCGACTGATGCGCCTGCTCCTGCGACGTGTGCTGTACAATCTGGTGCTGCTGGGGCGAGCGATGCGACCATACGCATTGACTCTAGCCGTCGCGTTCGTGCTGCTGAGTGTCATTGGCTGGATGAGCTGGCAACTCTGGGGACCAAAGCCGGACGGTCCGACCTTCGCTCGCGCTGACTCGATACCGCCCGCGCCTGCTGTGCTCAACTACCTGCAAGGGCGCAAGACCTTCAATGCGGACCTGATGTGGGACTCGTTCAGCACGGAGTATCAGACTGCGCGACTCAATGCTGGCGCTTCCAAAGCCACGCTGCAATCGCAGGCCAATATCGAGAAGAATATGGGCCTGGTATACAACCGATACGAATACATTGGCGGCATTCCGCTTGATGATGGCGGTTCGATGTACTTCTATGCCGTTCAGATATCGCTCCAGAGCCAGAAGGCTAAGGTGCCGCTGATCATCATGGCCAACCCAGAGGGCAAAATCGTCAATATTATCTCACCGCTGGATCGGCTAACGCAGAACAATTGACCTGCTGTGATGGGCACGAGTGGCGCACACGCGCCTAAGATGGGAGTTGAAGCATGGCTCTTGAACCATACCGCCCAAGCGTCGACCCGCGCTACCGCGATGAGCTTGATCGCGAACTCGACCAGAAAATTGATCAGGCGCTTCACCGCTGGCCCTGGAAGGTGCGACGCTTCATCTGGCGCGTGTTGATCGCCGTCGCCGCTGTCTGGCTGGTGGTCAACCTGACGCCGCGCGCTATCGAGTTCGTCATGACGAACGATATGGGCGCCGCGATCATCCAGATACTTCTGATCGGCGCCTATCTGTTCTTCTTCATCGGCTTCCAGTTCTTCTTGATGTTCTACTTTATGTCGCGCACCCGCATCTACTGGCTCAAGCCAGGCGAGACGGGCGTTGGCTTCAAGGATTACAAGGGCAATCCGGAGGTGCTGGAAGCCGCACGTCGAATCGTGACCCTGCTCAAGGGCGCAAAAGAGTTCAAGGAGATGGGTGGCGAAGTCACCCGCGGCGTGCTCCTGATCGGCCCGCCAGGAACTGGTAAAAGCTACATGGCGCAGGTAGTGGCGACAGAGGCTGGCGTGCCGTTTGGCTACTTGAGCGCTCCGTCTCTCCTGTCTGCGTGGATGGGTATGGGCAACGTGAAGGTCATGTTGCTCTACCGCAAAGCCCGTAAACTGGCGCGCGAATATGGCGCCTGCATCATCTTCATTGATGAGATAGACGCTATCGGTATGGCGCGTAGCCCCACTCTTGCCGGTCAGGGAGCGGTGAGCATGTCACCTGACTCCAGCCATGGCGGTCGCTCAAACGTGATTATGGGCCTTGGCATGGGTATGGGTGCGGCGAGCGGTTTGCTCAATGAACTGCTTATTCAGATGGATCCGCCGCCTCATGAGCAGTCATTGACCGGCAAGATCCTGCGCTTCTTCGGTCTGCGGCGCAAGAAGGCGGAGATGCCGCCAGTACTGACCATGGCAGCGACAAACCTGGCGGAAACGCTCGACGCAGCGCTTCTGCGACCGGGTCGCTTCGACCGTAAGATCGTCGTAGACTTGCCCGATGCTGATGGACGGAAAGAGATCATCGAGTATTACCTGGCGAAGGTCAAGCACGAGCCAATGCCTATTGACCGGATGGTCTCTGACACGATCGGGTACTCGCCGGTGGCGATCAAATTTGTGATCAACGAGGCGGTCATTCACGCGCACTTTGATGGGCGCTCGGCGATCAACTACTGGGACTTCACTCGCGCGCGTGAGACGCATGAATGGGGTCTACGCCAACCGATCCGTAACATGTCGTATGAGGAGCGTCGCCGTCTTGCGTACCACGAGGCTGGGCACGCCTATGCAGCCGTCAAACTGTTGCGCAAGGAGCGCCTGACAAAGGTGACCATTGTGCGCCACGGCTCGGCGCTTGGGTTCGCCGCTTGGAAACCAGAAGAGGAAATCCACACTCGTACCAAGGATGAGTTGCTCGACCGAATCAAAATCTCGCTCGCCAGCCGCGCTGCTGAGGAAATCTTCCTCAACATCCAGATGAGCGGCGTCACTAGCGACTTGCAAAGCGCCACCGGTCTGGCGACGTTCATGGTCGGCGCATACGGCATGGATAACAGCCTTTACTCGTACCTGACCTTCGGTATGCAGGGGCTGGCCAGCCCCGATATCAAGGTGCGCGTCGAGGAGATCCTGCACGAGCAGTATCGTCAAGTGAAGGCGCTGCTCGAGAGCAATAAGGAGGCAGTTATTGCCATTGCCGAGGCGCTGATTTTGCGCAACGAACTGACCGATCTCGACGTGAACGAAATCTTGGCGCGCGTCGAAGCTGAACATCCGTTTGTCGACCCGCGCACTACGCAGCGTCAGCAGTTTGGTTTTGTCGCTACTCGCGCACTGCCGGAGCCGGTCAGCGTCAGCCGCCGCTACGCCAGCACACGTCGCCCCGCTGATGCAATCAACGTCCCTGCTGCCTCCCAACCAACTTCTTCCCAGCAGCCGCAGGCATCGACTGAGCAGAACGAAGAGCAGTCATAATCCCGACGTGTTCTAGTAAGGGACCCCGCGAGTTCTGGGAGCTCGCGGGGTTTTAGGTTTAGTGGTCAGGGGTTAAGGGTTAGACTTCTCACCTGCAACCCTCCCACTCGCCACCTGCTTACTTCTCGCCTCGCGCCGTTCATTCCTCACACTAAGGCGCAAAGGCACAGCGATGGTCAAAACTGCTCATCGCTCGTCACCCGTCACTCGTCACTTGTCACTCATCACTCGCCTCGCGCCGTTCATTCCTCACACCAAGGCGCAAAGGTACAGCGATGGTCAAAACTGCTCATCGCTCGTCACCCGTCACTCGTCACTTATCCCTCACCGCTCGCCTCGCGCCCCGCGCCTCTTACCTTACTTACTATGCTGTCATCCCTCTATGACAGGATTGCTATCCGCGCATCTTGCAGGATACGGCGCATTCCGCTATAGTAGCGCAAAGAAAAGCCATCGATCAGGGCACCTGCTCGACCTATGCGCGCGCTGATTACCGGCATCAACGGGTTCGTCGGCGGACATCTCGCAGAACATCTGCTCACAACCGGCGCCTGGGAGGTTGCCGGTCTGGCACGCCAACCTGCGCCCGCGCTCAAAACACTCGAGGGGCGAGTGACCTACATCGCCGCCGATCTCAATGATCGCGATCAGACGCTTATGGCGCTCGCCCGCGTCCGACCCGACGTGATCTTTCATCTCGCCGGTCAGTCGAATGTTCCCCGCGCTTTCGCCGACCCACACGCGACTGTGCAAACGAATATCGGCGCGCAGCTCAATCTGTTTCTTGCAGTGTTGCAATTGCGGATTGATCCGTTGATCATTGTTGCCAGCAGCAACGAGATCTATGGCATGGTGCGCCCCGAAGAGCTGCCGCTCACCGAACAGACGCCGCTGCGCCCGGTCAATCCATACGCCGTGAGCAAAGCGGCGCAAGACCTCTTCGCGTACCAGTACCACATGAGCCATCAGTTGCGCACGATCCGGCTGCGGCCGTTCAATCACATCGGTCCACGTCAGACGGAGGCGTTCGTCGTACCCGCCTTCGCTGCACAGATCGCGCGAATTGAAGCCGGGCTGCAACCACCGGTGCTGCGCGTCGGCAACCTGGCAGCGGAACGCGATTTCAGCGATGTACGCGACATCGCGCGCGCGTATGAACTCGCCGCGCTCCACGGCGAAGTCGGCGCAGCGTATAATGTCGGCAGCGGGCAGGCGGTCAGCGTGCGACGCATCTTGGATATTCTGCTGACCCTCAGCACGCACGATATTCAGATTGAACCCGATCCATCGCGCATGCGCCCCTCCGATGTGCCATGCGTAGTGTGCGACGCATCACGCTTTCGCAGCGATACCGGGTGGACGCCGCGCATTCCGTTGGAGCAGACCCTGTTCGACACGCTTGAATACTGGCGTTTCCAGGTACAGGAGCAACCATGAAGGCAGTCATTCTGGTCGGCGGTCTCGGCACCCGTCTGCGACCGCTCACGTGCAACACACCCAAGCCGATGATCCCGCTGGTCAACCAGCCGTTCATCGTCCATGTGCTCGAAAATCTGCGCAACCAGGGGATTGAAGAGGTCATCCTGTGCGTTCAGTATCTTGCCGACCGGTTCCGTGAGGCGCTCGGCGATGGTTCGGCGCTGGGCTTGAAGATCCACGTTGTCGAAGAGCCAGAACCGCTCGGCACCGCTGGCGCGGTGAAGAATGTCGAGCATATGCTCGACGGATCGACCTTTGTGTTCAACGGCGACGTGTTGACGGATCTCGACCTGCGGGCGATGCTGGCATTCCACCGCGAGCGCGGCAGTAAACTGACCATCGCCCTGACCCCGGTTGAAGACCCAACAGCATACGGTCTGGTCGAAATAGATGAAACCGGTCATATCCGCCGCTTTATGGAGAAGCCGCGCGTTGATGAGGTCACGTCGAACCTGATCAATGCCGGCACATACATTATTGAACCGGAACTGTTCCGCTACGTGCCCCCTAAACAGCACTACATGTTTGAGCGCGGGCTTTTTCCCGTCGTGCTGCAGACGCGCGATCCCATGTACGGCTACCCGTCGCCAGCATACTGGACCGATATTGGCACGCCGTCGGCGTACCTCGAGGTGCATCACGACATCCTGGTTGGCAAGGTGCGCTACCGCTTCCGTGGCAACGAGATCGGCAACCGCGTGTGGCTGGTCGGCGATGCCGACATCCACCCGCGCGCCCAGGTGATCGGTCCGGTCGTGATTGGTCCGGGAGTGAAAATCAGTGCTGGCGCCCAGATCATCGGGCCGACGGTCATTGGCGCGGGATGCGTCATCGGTGCACGGGCGCGGATCGAGGGCGCCGTTCTGTGGGACGGCAATCAGATCGGTGAAGGGGTAGCACTGCGCTCGTGCGTCATCGGCAGCCGCAATCAGATCGGCGCACGGACCCATATCACCGACGGAGCGGTTGTCAGCGACGAGTGCATTATTGAGGCGGATAATCGCCTTGAGCGTGGCATCCGCATCTGGCCCGAAACCCACCTGAAAGAACGCTCGATTTCCTTCTGACACAGCGTTACAGGAGCCGTGCTATAATGGCACGGCGCGCTCCGGATGACGGAGCATACCGTATGTCTGCAGAAGGAGCATGACGATGGCACGTGTCGCAATCAACGGCTTCGGTCGGATCGGTCGTCAGAGCTTCAAAGCCATGCTCGAACAGTATCCGGACGACCTGGAGATCGTGGCGATAAATGACCTGGCTGATAACGAAACACTGGCGCATCTGCTGCGCCACGACTCGACGTATGGCGCCTTTGACGGCGATGTCACCGTCATGAACGACCGTATGATCGTCACATTTTACGGTGAAGACGGTGATGAACGCGAGATTGAGATTGTGGCGCTCGAGGAGCGCGATCCGGCAAAATTGCCATGGCGCGACCTAGGCGTCGATATCGTGATTGAGTCGACCGGACGCTTCACCGATGCCGAGAAGGCGCGCGCCCACCTGCAAGCTGGCGCGCGCAAGGTCATTATTACGGCCCCCGCCAAAGGCGAAGACATCACTATCTGCCTTGGCGTCAATGAGGATCGCTACGACAACGCCGTGCATCACATCATCTCCAACGCCTCATGCACAACCAACTGCCTGGCGCCAGTCGCCAAAGTGCTCAATGACCGCTTTGGCATCCGCCGCGGTCTGATGACGACGATCCATTCCTATACGATGGATCAAAATCTACAGGATAACGTCCACAGAGATCTGCGGCGCGCACGAGCGGCGGCCATGAACATCGTGCCAACCACCACTGGCGCGGCGCGCGCTGTGGCGCTGGTCATCCCTGAACTCAAGGGGAAATTCGATGGGTTCGCCGTTCGCGTGCCTACACCTACAGTTTCGATGATAGACTTTGTGGTCGAACTCGAGCGAAACGCCTCGGTCGATGAGGTGAATGAGACCTTCCGCGAGGCGGCGCAAAGCAAGGAACTGGAAGGCATCCTGGAAGTGACCGAGGAGGAGTTGGTATCGACCGACTTTATCGGTTCCACTGCCTCGGCGATTGTTGATCTGCCGCTGACCATGTCGCTGGGGGGCAATCTGATCAAGGTTATCGCCTGGTACGACAACGAGTGGGGCTACGCGACGCGCGTCGCCGATCTGGCAGCATTTATCGCGGATGAGATGGAGGAATAAACATCCCCCCGTCGTACAGACGTTGCATTGCAACATCTGTACGACGGGGGTTGCCAGGCAATGTCTGTCTGGTATGGGAAGACGGGGACGAACCGGTGACACCCCTACGACACCAAAACCCCTGCCATACGGCGCAGCTCGCGATTGCGGCTCAGGCGACCCAGAATGTTTCGTTTGACATTGTACACGTCTGTAACGCTCTCGAAGAGATCGCGGCGCATCTCGTAGATCTCACCCGGCTTGCGCCCCATGATGAACGAATGGTAAATCACGCAGCGTTCAGCGTCGCCAGCCAGCAAGGCATTAACTGAGCGCCAGAACTCCTCGCGCGATACTCGATCAATCGCTTCTTCGTCCGGCGCATCGAGCATCTGATCGAATCCCCGCGTCAGCGCTTCGGGAACTACCTCTGCCCACGACTGCGACCGTGCGCAGTCAATGACCACGCAACTAGCGCATAATTGGAGATAGTGCAACAGCGAGCCGAGCGTTGGAAACGACGCAAACCGCTCCGGCGTGATGGCCTGCCAGAATCGGGCAAACACTGAGCCAACGAAGGACTCACTGCTTTCACCGGTGCTGCTGAAGGCACTGCTGCGCCGCACCCAACTCTCGACCAGTGAGCGGTACTGATAGAACAGAATTTCCCACGCCGCTTCGCACCGCTCGACCAGCGCCCGTCGGAACAGTTCGTAGGCAAAGCGCGTGTCGTGGGGTTGCCCACGAAAGAACCGATCACTCTCGATCTGACAGTATCGTTGGAGTTCAGACAGTTGCATGCTGGCAATGGTCTGCGCGTCGATATCCGAGTGTTCGTATGGAACAGTCCGTCTGCGAACGCTGCCAACCAACGCTTCGGACGACGTGCGAGGCGTTGCTTGCCTGGACATACTGCTCTGTTGCATCCATGTCTCCTCGTAGATCGCTTGCTTGCAGACGCTTTTCGTATCCTCTGCACCCTGGCTCACATTGTAGTGATCGCATGCGGATACGAGAATGCTACTAAGATGAGAACCAGATGACAGGGATACGATGATTGATGGTAATAGCCGATTACAATCGAGAAATCATTAATGCCAGTGTAATGACTTTTAACTTCTTCAATGGGCAGCGGAAGCCATGGCGTTGCACCGGCCTTCTCGGAAGTCAATCGGCGAAAACGCCCCGTTCCGCATTGAGGAGGGCAACTAGTTCCGCCAGGGTCAGCGCCGGGCCAACATTCTCGGTCGAATCGCTCCAACACCCCCAGTACCCATTGCGATCCACACGCCAGAACGCGCGCCCTAGATAGTGACCGGTGCGTGGATCGTGAACAGGAACGCTATTGCGAACCGTGGAGAGCGGAGCACGAGGCGGACCCCAGACCACCAGCGTATCAGGGCGCGCTTGACGCGGATGGCGTTCAGGGCGGATGTGTGCGGTCAAATGCGGATACCAGAACTCACGAGGTCGAGTCACCAGCGGCAGAGGACGCTCTAGCGCATCGAAGAACAACAACGGTTGCTCGGCATTCAACCGGATGACCGAGAGACCGCCAAAATCAGAGTCAATCGTCACACGCGCGGAGATCGCGAATGCACGCAGCGGTTGAGCGAGACGCAGCACCCCGGCGATCAGCGACCGTTGCACTTCGGGCATGCGCCACATGAGCGCCTGAGCAGTTGGGGCGTAGATCAGCGCGTCCATAGCTGTGTTATCGTCTGTCTGCTACGATATGCGTTCTGAACGAAGATGAGAGCGAGGCTGATCAACGTTGTAGTAGAGTACGCGCCCCTGTAGGTATCATAACGTTGTTCAACGCCGAACGCAGTAGGAGAAGAGTCCCTTTTTTTATGGTTAATGCCGGGGAACACGGGATGACGGTTACAAATTGCGGGCGGGGAGGTTGCAGGCGCTCTTCACCCAGATTGCTCCCGCTGCCGTCGCGAGTTGCACATGAGCGCAGCGAAAACGTCCCTGCCCCTTGAGGTATCTACCGTGCCTCTGTCCTGGTTGCGGTGTCTGAATAGCGAAAGGCCCTTGCTATCCTCTCCATGTTCCGCCTGACCTCTAGGGTCTCGAAGGAACGGAATGCGTGAGGCAGATTCGCAAGGGCCTCTCTGTGGACTTCTCACGTGCAGGCTTTTAAAAGCGGATTTGCCGCATTCTGACGTCCTTTTTCCCCCTCATCCCCCCTGCCCCCTTCTCTCACAAGGGGAGAAGGGGGAGTGTGCGCGTCCTGACGTCCTTTTTCCCCTCATCCCCCCTGCTCACAAGTGGAGAGTTTTTGGGGTGCGATGGAAGTTTTCCGCGTCCTGACGCCCTTGTTCCCCTCATCCCCCCTCACAAGTGTAGAGTTCTTAAGGGTGCGATGGATGCTTGCCGCGTCCTGACGCCCTTTTCCCCCTCATCCCCCCTGCCCCCTTCTCCCACAAGGGGAGAAGGGGGAGTCAGGGCGTCCTGATGCCCGGAGCGGGCGATACGACGTGAGGGCTTGCCAGCAAAACTCTATACCTGTGAGCCTTCTCCCGCCCCCCTGCGCCCCCTCACAAGTGGAGCGTTTTTGGGGTGCGATGGATGTTTGCCGCGTCCTGACGCCCTTTTCCCCCTCATCCCCCCTGCCCCCTTCTCCCACAAGGGGAGAAGGGGGAGGTATGGCGTCCGAATGCCTGAAACGGGCGATGCAACGTAAGAGCTTGCCGAAAAATCTACACTTGTGAGAGAAGGGGGAGAGGGGCGCATCCTGACGCGCAAACCGAGCGATGCAATGGAAGGGCGTGTCGGAAAAAATCTACTAAGCCCTGCACCCCCGCATGCGGGGGGTCGGGAGCCGCTCATCGCGTACCTGCCTCCGCCGAATACCTGCACCCCCGCATGTGGGAGGTTGGGAGCACGCCACGTCGCTCTAGCGCTCGCACTGTTGCCTGCGCCCCCGCAGGCGGGGGGTTGGGGGCATTGCAAGCGCTTGATGCACCGCCGGCGCCCTGCACCCCCCGCATGTGCAGGGGGTGGGGGGAGAAGTGGGAGTTAAGGCATTCTGATGCTTGACACAGACAATCAGCACGGGGGATTGCCAGAAAAATCTATACCTGTGAGCCCCTGTGGACGCCCCGTGAGAACTCCCAGGATTCGAATGTCAGGAAGGTTGCAACCTGCGCTGGAGCATCCCTTGCGTGAGCGCCCTTCGTGTTCTCTGTATCTCTGTGGTTACAGCAGGTGCAAACGAGGCAGGCCATGGCGGGGCGCTCCTCGGAAAGGCTTGCAGAAAGGGACCGCGAGCAAAGATCAGCACAGCAGCACTCTCTGCGCCCTCTGTTCCCTATGGTTCAAACAACGGGGACGAATGTCGAGAGCTGCAGACAGTGCAGGGATGCCGCTCACAAGCGAACTCAGGCGGATGGGGCATTGCGCTGGGCGAGCGCCAGGTCGATGGCGCGCAGCACCGTAACGCGATTGCGGTGCGCCTGTTCGTACTCCCGAAGCGCAAGGAGCGTCGCTTCATCCAGCTCGTTCACGAGTGCAGCCGCCTGTTTTGCATTGAGCGCATCATATCCAGGCACTGGCGCTGCTCCGCCAGATCCCTCTGCGGGCGCTTTGCTCTCTGCCGCTGTCTCCGCCTCAACCGGCGCGACAGCAGCGCTCTCCAGCGGCGCTTCAGCAACGACCGCCGTGCTTTCCTCCGCTGCCTCAGGCTCAACCGGCGCGACGGCAACGCTCTCCCCTAGCGCTTCGCGGGGAGCTGTTGTGCTCTCTTCTACTGCTTCAGGCTCAACAACCGGCGTGGCTACAGCGCTCTCTGCGGAAGTTTCAGAAGCGCTGACTGCGACCGACTCAGCAACAGGAACATGTCCATCGCCGGTTGGCGCGGTAAGAGGAGCACGCGAAGCAAGAATCTGATCGAGCGCTCTGCTGATCTGATCGACCTGCTCACGAAGGAGATTGATCGAGTCACGCGTTGGCAGATCGAGAGCAGCAGCGAACATTCTCCCGCGACGTTCGATTTCTTCTCGAAGCGTCTGCTGGAGCACCCGCCCTTCGTGCCCAACCTCGCGGGTCACGCTTTCATTTCCCAGCAACCGATTGCGAACCGCCTCAACGTGGCTGAGCTGGTCGCGTGCGACCTGTTCGCCACGCGCTGCTAGACGATCAAGCAGTTGTTCCAGTTCATCGTCCGCCAGCGTAATAGCGCCGAGCATCGCCAGTAGACTCTTGCGCACGACATCGCGGGTTGTACCGAGCACCATAGTCGATGCCTCCTTTATGCTTCTCCTGCGCGTGAGCCACAGGTATAACGCGGTGCGTCATACTTTCAGTATACCACAGATCGTCAAGCAGCAGTGGGATAGTGTCAATGAAGGCGCGAATTTTCACCAATTCATATTGTCGGCGAATAAACGAATATCGTCAACGACTATTGTCAACGAATAAACGAATATCATCAACGAATAAACGATATGGATGCAGCTCTCGTGTTTATTCGTCACGGACGCCCCCAGAACATTCCGACGAATCCATCACTCACGTCCTCCTTTGCCAAGACCCTTGGGGTCAGAGAGGAAGCGTGCCCGGAATGGGGGTTCGTTCCGACAGTCAGATGCCGCAACCGGGACAGGTTCATGGTAGAGACCTCAAAGGTGCGCATCCGCAGGCGTTGCAGTGCAACGCTCCTCCGTGCAACCTTTGCATATGCAACATGCAACGTCCTCACGAGGGCCCATGGGGGGCGCCTCTCAAGGGTTGAGTTGTTCAGGTGCGAGGAGCGTTTTCGGCATCCTGACGCCTGTTTTCCCCTCATCTTTCCCGCCTCCTTCTCCCACCAGAGAAAAAGGGGGAGGGTGTGTGTCCTGACGCTGCTTGTCCCCTCATCCCCCAGCTCCCTTCTCCCACCAGGGGAGAAGGGAGAGGGTGGGCATCGTCCTGACGCCGTTTGTCCCCTCATCCCCCTGCCCCCTTCTCCCACCAGGGGAGAAGGGGGAGTTAGGGCGCCCTGATGCCTAAACAGATAGTCAGCACAGGGGGATTGCCAGAAAAATCCACACTTATGAGATCCCCTACTCCCTTTCTTCCACGAGGGGAGAAGGGAGAGGGTGCGCGTCGTGACGTCCTTTTTCCCCTCGTCCCCCTACCCTCTTCTCCCACAAGAGGAGAAGGGGGAGGGTGCGCATCCTGACAATCAAAATGGGCGATGCAACATAAGGGCTTGCCAATATACACCCGTGAGCCCCCTGTGTCCACCGCGTGCGGCAGGTTGAGGAGAAGGGGGTTAGGACGTCTTAGTGCCCCGAGCACGCGCTGCAGCACGAGAGCGTACCGGAAAAATCCACCCTTTCGAGCAAGGGTCGCCCTTACGCACTCCCACTTCACGTTCGACATTCAACGCCTAACGAACACTTCAAACTGTACCCCATTGCGAACCTGATATAATGCCTCTGTATTTATTGTAGCGGAAAGGAGCGTTCCCATGCTCAGCGAGAGCATTCAGCAGGCGATCAACAAACAGATCACCTCTGAGTTTTCAGCGTCCCACGCTTACATGGCAATGGCGGCGTACTTCGAGTCGCTGTCGCTGACCGGCTTTGCCCACTGGTTTCGGGTGCAGAGCGAGGAGGAGCGCGAGCATGCACTGCGCTTCTTCGATTATGTCAATGATCGCGGCGGGCGCGTGATCCTCGGCGCGATCGACGAGCCGCGGAACGAGTTTGCTTCGCCGCTCGACGCCTTTGAGCACGCGCTGGCGCACGAGCAGCGGGTCACCGCCGCCATCCACGCGATCTACACGCTCGCCGCGCAGGAGAACGACTACGCTACGATGAGCATGCTCAAATGGTTCATCGATGAGCAGGTCGAAGAGGAGAAGAGCGCGCAGGAGATCATCCAGCACCTGAAGATGATTGATGGCGACGGAACCGGGCTGCTGCTGCTCGACCGGCGGCTGGCGGAGCGGGAGGAGGAAGAGGAGGAGTAGGGGCAGGCGTGATGTGTCAACTCTACGCCCGGCGGCTGATGGGATTTGAAAACATATTCCGATCGCGCCCACCCGCCCGGCGGTTGATGGACTTTGAATACATATTCCGCTATTCGCCCACCCGCCCGGCGCCTGAAGTCGCGGGCTATGGTTGCGAAGCCCGCCTGCGCGGGCTAGACCGGGCGATACCGGATTATTTTCTCAAACTCCATCAACCCGCAGCGACCCAGCAGTGCCGGACGATTTTCTTAATCTTCACTTGAACGCTGCCCCGACATGTGAGTCGCCTGTTGCGTTCTGATGGCTGCTGAACGCAACGCCTTGTGAATAAGCTCGCACAAAAGCGCAAAGATTCCGCACTATGTGAGCATACACCGAGTTTATTGCGGAAGCTTCATCACTTGTTCATACAGACTCTTCGCCCGTTCCTCAATCTTATCGGCGGGAAGCGGATTTTTTCGCTTGCCGGCGTGCATCAAGTCGTTGCGCAATTCACCGAGCTGGCCGAAGAGCTTGACCACATCGTCGTGAGAAGGCAAGGCGCTCAGATCAAGCAGTTCGTTCTCATGTTCGCTCGCAGCCGTCTTTTTACTCTGTTTCTGAACCTCTGCGCCCAGTGCGTCTTCGACACGCCTGCGAATGTCTCTCTCCAGCAATTGATTATGCAGCCCAAGCTGGACCATTGTCCACGAAATCAGCCATTCACGCGCTAATGCCACCGCCTGGAAGACCTGATTACGCTCCAGATACCAGCCAATCAAATCTCGTTCAGTCTGAAGCACGCGCCGAGGATTGCTCTGCTCATGATTGCTGAGCGCAATTCGCTGAAAACTCTCAGTGACGTGCTGACCGAGAGGGATAAAGGGTCGCGCCAGAGCGCCAATCGATGGAATAGCCTGCGGTAATTGCTGGAGAATCTGCGCGCTGGCGTGCATCGCCTCAGCGGGCCGCACGACCCGCAATGCCTGTGAGACGCGCATCAGGCTACTCGCTGTTGTTTTGATTGGGGAGTTATTCCAGTCAGACATGTCAGCCTTGCTGGCAGTGTGTGGATCGGGCTTGATTCGCTCATGCTGCGCCTGAAGCAACCTTGCGAGATCACGGGCGTCGCCAAAGCGTACAAAGTAATCGGCGCCCACCATCCA
>JANXAL010000003.1 GCA_025062325.1 Roseiflexus sp. | reverse complement strand
GCGTCGATGCGCGCTTTCCAGGCGTCGATGCCGCCAGCGGCAGCGACTTCTTCAGGAAAACGGTCTGCCGTCTCGTATTCCAGCCCTTCGGTCTCCATAGCGCCGACGGCATACCGACCGGTGCGCTGAAGAAAAAGGGGCCAGGACACATCGGTGCCGATCGTTTCATCAGGGCATCCGTCGAGGATGGCGAGCGCAGCTCGTCGGGAAATGCCACGCGCGGCTGCGGTGACGTCCCACCCCTGCCCGCTGACTTGTGCAAAGACGCGGTTGACGATGGCTTCGGTATCGCTCTGCGCGCGTGGATGGCTGTCGAAGGCGCGCTGGGTGCGCCCCAGGATCAGGAAATCGTAGGCGGGGATCAGCCCAGCGACGGACGTGAGCTCAGCGGGATAGTATTCCGCCCAGTGGAGCGCGCGATCCAGATCGCAGAAGAGCAGATGGTGCGCACCCGCCTCGATCCCCAGACGCAGCGCCTCGCGTCGCGCCTGCCCCAGACGCAGGTGACCGCATGACGGCGCGCGATGAACGGTTGCGCCTGCCTGCACCAGTGGCGCTAGCGCCTCATCGGGGGTGAGGTCGGTGACACGCACGACAATGCCAGCAAAGATGCGCTGGAATGCAGGCGTGACTCGCTCCAACTGGCGGCGCAACCGACCTTCCGGATCGTGGTGAGTGCAGGCAAGCGTGATGCGTATGGTCATAGCAACTGTCTTACTCAGCGCCGATGTTGGATTGCGTGACGGAGCGCCTGTATCGTCTCGGAGATGGGACGCGCGTTGAACACGCCCGTGCCGGCGACGATGTTGGTAGCGCCAGCGCCAACCACATCGGCGACGTTTGCGGCGCTGATCCCTCCGTCTACCTGTAGATCGATGTGGTACAACCCCCGCTCGTCGAGCATGCGTCGTAATCGAACAATCTTTGCTGTACTGCCTGCAATATAGGTCTGCCCGCTGAACCCCGGATTGACGCTCATAATCAGCACCAGATCGAGATCGGGCAGGATCTCTTCGATGGCGGTCAGCGAGGTGGCCGGATTCAACGCAACACCCGCAGTAATTCCCAGATCGTGGATCTGTTGAATGGTGCGGTGTAAATGACGGCAGGCTTCGACGTGAACTGTGATATGGGTGGCGCCAGCAGCGACGAATGCTTCAAGGTAGCGTTCGGGCTCAACGATCATGAGGTGGCAATCGAGTGGCAGGTCAACGCTGCGGCGCAGTGCAGCGACGACCGGTATGCCGATGCTGATATTGGGCACGAATACGCCATCCATCACGTCAATGTGCAGACCGTCAGCGCCCGCTTCAGCGACTTCGCGCACCTGCTCACCCAGCCGCAGAAAGTCGGCGGCGAGAATTGACGGCATCAGACGTATCGAACGTTGATCGGCGGTGATGACAGGCACACACACTCCTGCAAGAACAGGCTCTGAATTACCACTCATTATATCATAGCGCCTTGTGCTCTCTTGACATGGTGCAGTGGATGCGGTACACTCTTTACCGACCGGTCAGGAAACCTTCGAGGTGAGCGTATGATAGCACACGAGGAACGCAAACGGAACCAGATTCTCCTCGTCTTGTTTGTGGGCGTCCTGATGGCAGCGCTCGACATTGCCATTGTCGGACCGGCGCTGCCGGCATTGCGCGAGCACTTCGCGATTGACGCTCGCGCTGCATCGTGGATGTTCGTCATTTACGTGCTCTTCAATCTCGTCGGAACGCCGTTCATTGCCAAATTATCAGATCGGTTCGGGCGGCGTATGCTGTACACTGCCAGCATCGCGCTCTTCGGTCTGGGGTCGTTGATGATCGTGGCGGCGCCGGTGTACACAGTGGTGCTGGCAGGTCGAGCCATTCAGGGGCTTGGAGCTGGCGGCATTTTCCCGGTCGCCAGTGCAGTGATCGGCGACACCTTTCCGCCAGAGAAGCGTGGCAGCGCGCTTGGCCTGATTGGCGCTGTCTTTGGCATTGCGTTCCTGATTGGACCAATCATTGGCGGCTTGCTGCTCATGCTTGGGTGGCAGTGGCTGTTTCTGATCAACCTGCCGATCGCAGCGGCGCTGATCGGTTTCGGCGTGAAGCTGCTGCCTGCAACCCGCTCGTCAACGCCGCGTCCCTTCGATTGGGGCGGGACGGCGGTATTGGGCGTGCTGCTGGCAGCGCTAGCAGTGGCGCTCAGCGATCTTGCCTACCTGATAGATGAGGCAAGCGTGCCAGGTCTGACTAATGCATTCCGCGCTTCGCCAGTCGCGCCGCTGTTGCTGCTGGCGCTGGCGCTCGTCCCCGTCTTCTGGTGGATCGAACGTCGCGCTGAGGATCCGGTGCTGGACATCAACCTGTTCCGGAACCGGCAGATAGCCTTGGCTGGCGCGCTTTCATTTGGCGCAGGGTTGAGCGAAGCGGTGACACTGTTTGTGCCATCGTTGCTGGTGGCGGCATTCGGCGTTACGCCATCAACGGCAAGTTTTATGCTGATTCCGATGGTGCTAGCGATGGCAGTCGGTTCGCCGCTGTCGGGGCGCGCACTTGACCGAGTCGGGTCGAAGATCGTCGTGTTGACTGGCACAGCGTTGATCGCCGCCGGGTTGTTGCTGGAAGGTATGCTGGCGAACGTTCTGCCAGCGTTTTACGGCTTCTCTGTGCTGTTCGGCATCGGTATCGGCGTCCTGCTTGGGGCATCGCTCCGGTATATCCTGTTGAACGAGGCGCCAGCCGAAGAGCGTGGCGCGGCGCAGGGCGTATTGACGGTGTTCATCAGCATCGGACAGTTGATCGGCGCTGTTCTGCTCGGCGCCGTTGCGGCAGCGCGCGGCGGCGACGTCGGGGGTTATGCTGCTGCTTTCCTGATTGTCGGCGTCCTGATGGTCCTGTTGTTTATCGCTTCGTTTGGTTTAAAGAGCCGCACCGAGGAGCTTGCGACGCAGCGCCGTCTGCAGCGCGGGGCTTCAGCGGCATAGCTCAACGCACAGAGGCACTACGATGAATCTATACAACATCACACTCTATGCACACTCGTATATGCGATGGGCGGTTGTGATTCTTGGAGTGCTGCTCATCGTCCGCGCCCTGACCGGATGGCTGGGGAGGCGCCCGTGGGATGCGTCGGTCGGGCGACTGGGGTCGTTCTTTACGATATCGATGGACATTCAGTTGCTGCTGGGACTGCTGCTCTACGGCGTATTCAGTCCCGTCGTGCGGCGGGTATTCGACGATTTCGGCGCTGCCATGAGCGATGCGCGATTGCGCTTCTGGGCAGTCGAGCACATTCTGGTGATGGTGATCGCCGTGGTGCTGGCGCATGTCGGGCATGTCACTGCGAAGCGGTTGCCGGAAGAGAAGCGTTATCGGCGCTACGCTATCTTCGCTGGTCTAGCGATGCTGGCAGTGCTGCTGGCGATACCATGGCCCTTTAGCAGCGCCGATCCGCGTCCGCTCTTTCGAGTATGAGCGTAGTCGCCCTCGCTACCCGCTCACCAGGCGCAGCTCGATGCGCCCGACGCGGATAATGTCGCCTTCTTCGACGACAGTGGCGCCACGCACTTCGATGTCGTTCACGAAGGTGCCATTAGTGCTGTTCAGGTCTTCGAGCACCCACTGATCGCCGCGCAGTTCAAGGCGAGCGTGCTGTTGCGACAGGAACGAGTCGTTCAGGGCGATCTCACAGTGCTCCATGCTGCGCCCAATGATCGTGCTCGGGCTGAGCGGAAACATTTTGCCGACAGCCACGCCGCTCTGGCCGCTGCGCAGCACAACTAGGTGACCATACGGACTCTGCGTCGCTGAAACCTGACCGGTCTGCCCAGTGACGGCGAGTTCGCGGATCATGACGCGCAGCGCTTGCCAGAGAAAGAAATAGAGCAGCAGCACAACGGCAACGCGCAGCACAAGCATTGCGGCGTCAATCGAGACATTGGCAAAGTCGAACATAGGTGGTTCAAGCAGCGCGAGATGTCAAGCGACCAGCGCTCAACGATCGGCATAGCGAAACGTCAGTTCCATCCCGCCAAGCGAGATGACATCGCCGTCGCGCAGGGCGCGTTCCGTCACTGGTTCGCCGTTGACGAAGGTGCCGTTCGTTGAGCCAAGGTCGGTTAGCCAGAAACGGCGCGATTTATAGCGCAATTGAGCATGGTTTCGTGACACACGCGCATCTTCTAGAATGATATCGTTGTTCAACCCACGCCCAATAGTCATTAATGTGCTGTCAAGCGGGATGACATGAGTGCCGGTGGGTGTTGTCAGGAGCAGGCGAGCGCGGGCTGCTGGCGCCGCTGCGACCTGCGCCGGAATGACCTGCGTATCGCCTGCCCGGTCCGGTGCAGCTGGCGCTGCCTGCGTTTCCGCCACCACCTGAATCGTCCGCCGGGGCACACTAGCGTCGGCGACCAACTCGACGCGGGGGTGTTCGACCATGCTGAACCCGCGTTCCTGTGCTAGATCCGCCAGATAGGTCGCCATCTCGCGTTCGACCTCAGTGCGAATGGGCTTGAACGCCTCGAAGTCCTGCGGATTCAGGAAGGCGCGGTAGTAATTTGGCACCAGGATGCGCCGCACGCTAACCGTCTGGTTAGCTTCCATCGCTCGTTCAAGGCGTTTGGCGATCTCAGCAGGTTGGACCGGGCTGCGGAACAACCGCGCGACTGACCCCTCGACGATGTTCTCCATGAACGCTTCGAAGCGACTGAGTGCTGACATAGGCTGCCATACCGCCATATGCGAATACTGATCACTTGCGCATATTGTACAGAAGTTGTGCGGTAGCGGCAACCGTATCAGACTTCTGGCTTCTGATTCTTGAATGGATGATCAACACCGGTTGCGGCGCAGTGTGCGAAGCTTGCCAAAAACAGGCTGCGGAGGCAATGCCTTCCGCAGCCTGAGATCCGTGGGATAGCCTATGCGAGGCCCGATCTCACCCAAAGGAACTCAGCGCCCGGATGTAGTTCGCTCGCTCGAACGCCGACGGGTTATCGACCGCCTGCTGACTCATGCTGCCCTGCATTTGTTCAATCGACTCGTACTCGTGCTCTTCCATCCATATCCGCATATCGTTCAGAATAGCGGGGATGCGTTCGATGCCATGCGCCAGCAGCTCGGAAGTCATCATCGCTACGCGCGCGCCTGCCATCATGGCTTTCAATACGTCTTGCGCCGTATGGACGCCGCTGGTTAGCGCGAGATCGGCATTGATGCGCCCATAAAGGATGGCGATCCAGCGAAGCGGCAAGCGCAGTTCATCCGATGTGCTCAACTTCAGATTTGGCACGACTTCCAGCGCTTCCAGATCGAAATCGGGCTGGTAGAAGCGGTTGAAGAGCACCAGTCCTTTCGCTCCCGCGTCAACGAACTGTTTGGCGATGTTGGCGATGCTGCTGAAGAACGGACTCATCTTGACTGCTACCGGTATGGTTACCCGGCGGCACACGTCGCGCACGAGCCGCAGGTACTGTTCTTCGATCTCGGCGCCGGTGATGTTCGGATCAGTCGCCAAGAAGTAGAGGTTCAGCTCCAACGCATCGGCGCCTGCCTGCTCCACCTTGTTCGCGTACTCCACCCAATCGCCGTCCGACGGTCCGTTGAGGCTGGCGATGATCGGGATGTTGACCCGCTGTTTCAGCGCGTGGATGTGCTCGAGATACGGCTCGACACCGAGGTTATACCGTTCCATATCCGGGAAGTAGGTCAGCGACTCGGCGAAACTGTAGGCGCCTCGGTCGAGGTAGTAGTCGAGTTCGAGCGACTCGTGAACGATCTGTTCCTCAAACAGCGAGAAGAGCACAACGGCGGCGGCGCCAGCTTCTTCCAGACGACGAACATTGTCGATGCGCTTCGAGATCGGCGATGATGAAGCGACGATAGGATTCTTCAGCGACAAACCAAGGTAGGTTGTCCGAAAATCAATCATGGTCAACCCCTCGATCTAAGCCAGACACGGATCGGCGTTTTCAGTATGCGAGATCGTGGTGTTCTCTTCAAGTCGTAATTGCTTTCCCTTTCGTTGTTGAACGACAACACGATCTGTCTCTTTAGATGATGTTCATCGTTTTGTAAGCCGATACCCTGTACCCGGCGTCCGCAATCTCCTACAATCAATGATGAGAACGTTTCTCAGAAAGGCTGAGGCAAAGGGATGAAGGCGCGAATATTTGGTTGCGAGGCTTCGCACCTTCGCATCTTCGCGTCAATCGTTTCGAGACAGAGGAGGAGAGCAGTCGCTCCGCCTGATTCGGTTGGGTAAGAACAGGACGATCCCGTGGCGCTGTACACGATCGATGATCAAACAATCTACCTTGAGGAAACCGGTCCTGAGAACGCGCCATATGCGTTTCTCGTTCATGGTTGGGCGAGTTCGTCGTATACCTGGAAACCGATCCTGCCCGTGCTGAGTCGTCGCTATCGCTGCGTTGCCATTGATCTGCCCGGCTTCGGACGTTCACCAGCGCCAACACACCCTCCAACGATCACGGGATACGCCGATCTTGTAGCGCGTCTAATCGAGCATTTTAGTCCCGATCAACCAGTGGCGCTCTTTGGTCATTCAATGGGCGGGCAGATCAGCACGGCGCTGGCGCTGCGCTACCCGCTGCTGGTCGAGCGCATGGTGCTGCTCAATCCGGCGTTGAGCGGGCGACTCTCGACACGGGTGAATCTGCTGATCGGTCCGCATGTGCTGGCGGAGCGTTTCCCGCCGCTCGAATGGCTATTGCACCTGCTGGCGAAAACGCCGATCGATTACACTGATTATCTGCTTAGGCCATCGAACTTTGCTGAACGTGCCCAGGTCTTAGAGGAAGACTATCAGCGCATTCGCGCCGATGCACGCCGACCTGGACAGGGGCGTATGCGCGCCGCCTGTTTTCAGGCAATGCGCCAGGGCGATCTGCGCGGGAAGCTTTCGATGGTTGAACCGCCAGCGCTGGTGATCTGGGGCGCAGAGGATAACATTGTGCCGTTGCGTGATGCCGGAGCGGTCGCCGCCGAGTGGCCCACCGCTGATCTGCGGATCATTCCGAACGCCGGTCACTGGCCCCAGTTCGAGCAACCGGACGCGACACTGCGCCACATCGCCCTCTTTCTCGGTCTGCCGCCAGCGGGGGTTGCACTGCCTGCCGATTCGCGCGACATTGGCGAGTTGCGCGCCATTGCGCAGTTTCTCAACAACTCAGAGATCGGCGGGCATCTGAATGAGACGCAACGCCTGCGCGTGGCGTCGCTGTTGCAGCAGCGCGTGCTGGCGCCGCGCGAACGCCTTGCCGCTGCCGGTGAGCGCAGCCACGAGATGTACATCGTTCAGGACGGGTTGCTTGAAGTCTGGCTCGACCCGGTGCATGTTGGCGGGGCGCGCCAGCCGCCCGTGCGGATCGCCTTTATGCAGAGCGGGCAGGTCGCCGGAGAATTGGGATTGCTGGAGGATACAGAGCGGAGCGCCGAACTGCGCGCCGGTGATCAACCGACGACGGTGCTGGTGCTGACGCGCGAGGCGCTGAACACGCTTGCGGAAGATGACCCGGCATTGGGGATGCGCCTTATGCAGAACCTGGCGGTATCGTTGGGGCGTCGCCTGCGCCGCCAGAACTGGCTGGCGCAGCGCCTTGAACGGCGTGCGTTGCAGGGAGGCAGCGTGACGCGGGTGCTGGAATGAGGACTGAGGCGAGAGGTGAGAGGCGTGAGGGGCATGCGGTAGAGACATTGCACGGCAACGTCTCCTTGGGTCGAAGGCGTGACAGTGCGAAGGTTGAGGTGCGAAGGTTGAAGGTGTGAAGGTTGAAGACAGAGATGATGACAAGTATCATGTGACGGAGTGACGTTTGTCTCTTGAACAAGGAGAGTATCAATGGAAACAATGACTCCGCGACTTTCTGCCTTGTTGTTGAGTATCACTGTCATGCTACTTATTCTTATCCTTGGGCAATTCGTGCGGCAAGCCGCTTTTGTGGTATGGTTGATGGCAGTGGTGGTTGTTGCAGGGGCGCTCATAGTATCGTTTCGGCAGCAATCGCTCCTTAACGTGCTATTTGCGACAGGAGTCTTTGTGGCGGCGTTGCTGGCGGGGTATTTCCTGGCAAATGGACCTGCCGTTCCATAGGGAACGACGAAATTGTGTTAGCAGCGTGTGACTTCAATGCATGCACCGCATAGGCTCCTTCCACCTGTGTGTGATAGAAATGATGACCATGCTCTACCACCAGAAAGCCGCTCAAGCCAAAGCATTACTTGCCGAAACCGGTCTCGATGCCTGGCTCATATTCGTTCGTGAGAGTGTAATCCGTCCCGATCCCGGCATTGAACTCGTGGTTGGCGTCGATGTAACGTGGGACTCGGCATTCATCTTTGGGCGCGGCGGGCAGCGCGTCGCTATTGTGGGGCGCTACGACGTCGCTGGCGTGCGCGCGTCGGGGCTGTTTCAGACGATCATCGGCTATGACGAAAGCATCCGCGATCATCTGATCGATGCCCTGCGCCGCCTCGATCCGCTGACGATCGGGCTGAACTACAGCCTTGACGACCCGACTGCTGATGGTCTGACCCACGGGATGTTCCTGCATCTCTGCGACCTCCTGGCGGATACGCCATTTCCGTCGCGGTTCGTGAGCGCTGCACCGCTGCTGGCAAAGCTGCGCTCGCGCAAGACGCCTGCCGAGGTGGAGCGTATTCGCGCTGCCGTTGCCGTCACTGAAGAGATCGTTAAAATGGTTGGTCAACAGATTCGCCCTGGCGTCAGCGAGGCGCAGATTGCCGCCTTTGTGCACGAAGAGTTTCGGCGCCGCAACCTGGCGAGCGCCTGGGCATGGGACGCCTGCCCGATTGTGAACAGCGGTCCCGAGTCCGAAGCCGGTCACGGCGGTCCGCGCGCTGACATCGTGGTGCAGCCAGGGCATCTGGTGCATATCGATCTTGGCGTGCGGCACGAGGGATACTGTTCAGACATTCAGCGGATGTGGTATGTGCGCCGTCCAGGTGAAGATGCGCCGCCGCCTGACATTCAGCGCGCTTTCGAGACGGTGGTACGGGCGATCGAAGCAGGCGCCGCAGCGTTGCGCCCTGGCGTGCGCGGGTATGAGGTGGACGCAGCGGCGCGCCGGGTGATCGTCGAGGCGGGATATGAGGAGTATCGCCACGCACTGGGGCACGGTCTGGGGCGTGCCTGTCATGATGGCGGTCCGCTGCTCGGTCCGCGCTGGCCCCGCTATGGTCGCACGCCAGAGATGCAGGTCGAGGCGGGGAATGTCTACACCCTCGAACTGGGCGTCGTCACCTCTGCTGGATATATCGGCATTGAGGAAGATGTGCTGGTGACCGACGACGGCGTGGAATTTCTCTCGACGTTCCAGCGCAAGTTGTGGGAGATATAGGAGGCGCGAGGCGCGAGGCGAGGGGCGCGAGGCGCGAGGCACAAGGTGCGAGGCACGAGGCAAGGGGCAAGAGGCGCAGGGCGCGGGGCGCGAGGCACGAGGTACAAGGCACGCGGCAAGGGGCGAGAAGTGAGAGGCAGCCGATGCATATCCGATCACTCGTCTTCATCCGGGCGTGCGCTGCCACGCGCTTCTCGCTTCCCCATTCGCCAACCACACGCAGGGCAGAGGCGGGCACAATGCATCCGGGTATGCACGCCTATGCGTTTATTCGCTTCCCCATTCGTTGACTGGCGTAAGGCGCGCGGCGGACCGCACACCCTCGTTCATTCGCTCCCATGCGTTTCCTCGCTTCCCCATTCGCCGACCGCATTCGTTCCCATGCGCTTCTCGTTTCCCCATTCGCTGACAGCACGAGGCAAGGGACGCGCAGCGCGCGGCAGGTAGTGCGGGGCAGGCGGCGCGCATTCGTTTAATCGTCTCCCATTCGCTTGTTCGCCAACAGCCGATCTCCAGGCGCCAGGCGCGCTTCGCGCCACGATTGATCGGGCGCAAAACGGTAGCGTACCAGCAACGGCGCGTTCCCCTTGAGATGACGGATTGCCATCTCTTCCGGCGAGATGTGGAAGTCGAGCGTGTGTTCGCCGATGCGCAGTCCGTGGAGCGTTGCGCGCCGCCAGGTTGATGGCAGATGTGGCTCAATCGTCAGTTCGTGACGGTGCGCCTGCGGATTGAGACCGAAGATCCCTTCGGTGATCCCTTGCAGGAGCAGCCCTGCCGACCAGAGCTGAATGAAGCACAACCCCTGCGGGATCAGCTCCTTCAGCGTTCCCAGCGTTCCATGGCGCGCCGTTGCGCTGATGCACCGCAGCAGCTTGAGACCAGCATCCGCCTGTCCATGGCGGAACGCTGCCAGCGCCAGCAGACCGGTCGGCAACGTCCACACCCGTGTGTCGACGCCACGGGTATGCACCATGCCCCATTCATTGACCCACTCGCGCATGATGCGATCCAGCGCTCGTTGTGCACGCTCAGGGGAAGCAATTCCGGTTATTACCGGAAGCACGACCGTCCAATGACCGTCGAACTGCTGCCGACCGTCGAGATGCAACGAGTCGGCGTACATTCCTTCCTGATCGATCCACCAGTCGCTCTCGAAGCGCACCGCCAGCGCGCCAGCATACCCGGCGAAGCGGATCGCGTCGTGCGGTCGTCCGAGCGCCAGCGCCATCTCGCGCAGGGATGTCAGCGCCTGATAGAGGTAGCACACCGTATCAAGTTTGCAGGCGCCCATCCCTGCGACTTCAACCACGCCATCGCCAATCGGGTAGCCGCGCCCTTCGAGCGTCGCCTCGAAATGTTCCAGTCCTTCGACGCACACCGGATACATCCGCTCCAGGAACGCCAGATCACCGCTCCAGCGCACATAGTCCCAGCAGGCGACGGCAAACTGAGGAGTCTCCTGGATGTTGCCCGGATGGTAGACGCGCCCATTCGTGGTGATCTCATGGGGCACGCGGCTACAGGCGCGCCAGGCATACCTGCCAAGTTCTTCGAGCGCGCTGCGGGCCACATCGGCAAAGCCGCCAGCGACCACGCCCGGCACGCTGTATGCCGTATCGCAGCCAAAGAGCTGCGGATACTCCGGCAAACCTGCCAGCAGGTACGGCGCCAGCGCCGGACGATAATCCGCCGTGAGCATATGCACATTCTGCCGTGCCACCTGCCAGAAGCGGTCGAGGTCGCCATCCGGCGTCTCCAGGCGCATTTCGCCAGCCATTGAGCGGTAGCGCGCAATGTTCGCCGACAGGGTATCGACCGCCGTGCGCAACACATTCCCCGCAGGCGGCGCATCATCGCGTTGCACAGCGAGACGCCATTGCAGCGCCAGCGCCTCACCCGGCTGGAGGGTCAACGGGAAGCGCGCCTGCGCCGTTCGTCCGGCGATGTCCCATGTCGCTGGCGTGGCGCCGGTCAGATGCACGGTGACGCCCGCATACGCTCCTGGCGCTTGCCAGGCGACGCCGTCCGGGAGGGTGTGCAGTTCTGGTTCTGCTGGAGCGACGCCGCCAAACCAGCAGAAGCGCAGGTCGATCTCGGCGCGCAGCACAACGGCGGCTTCAACCGGAGCGCCGCCGTCGTTGCGCACTAGCAGCGTCGCGTAATAGTGCGGCTGATCCTCGGCGGCGAACTCGGCCCATTCCAACGCCAGGTTGCCGACGGTGAAATGACGGGTGATATATGCGCCGAAGAGGTCGCAGTGCGTTGCGTGATCGAGCGGTGTAGCAACGCCATACGCCTCCAGTGTCAGCGTCCATCCATCCAGCACGCGGAGCGGATGCGCCCACACCCCGCCCATCTTGCCGCGCAGATGCCATTCGCCAAACGGATGCGTCATGCCGCCAATTGTGGTGATAGCGTAGATGCGTTTCCCGCTGATGAAAACCGGGGTCGTCGGGTCGGCTTCCGCTTCCCAGACGTCATCATCGATAAAGTAGCGCTGAAGAGTCACGGACTTGCGTTCCTTGCTATAAAGATTATGTCGGCTATCGAAAAGATATGATTGTTGCATAGTATACCCTTTTCGCCGAGCGGGAGCGAAACCGGGCTGTTCGCCGATTATATCCCGCCAATAGGTCACGGCGCCGGGCGTTACGGCATGATGAGCCAGGAGACGCACGGCGGCGGCTGGATTGCGCTTCGTCAGCTTCGTCCCGATCTGGAAGCGTACTCTCTTCCCGAATGGCAGCCTGGCGACAGCGCGCAGGCATTGGCGCATCACGGATGCGTAGGAGGCAACCTATAACGAATCGCCATGCCATTGACCTGCTGGAAGCCAGCAGGTTCTGGCATATCATGCTCAGGAAGCAAAAAGACGCCCGCACAAATTGTTACACCCGCCACATAAGGAGCTGGCTATGATGGAGACAACATACAGCAATCCGCTGCTGGATGATATTCTCGAACGCTCTGCTGCACTGCACCGGCATCTCTGCCCGCGCCAGGTGCTCGGCGCGCGTATGGGGATACTGGCGGGTCGCCTGCTGGGACTGGAGTTGCCACAAACGAACAAGCGCCTGTTGACGTTCGTCGAGACCGACGGGTGCTTTGCCGATGGGGTTGGCGCAGCCACGGGATGCTGGCTCGGTCGTCGCACGATGCGTCTGATCGACCATGGTAAAGTGGCGGCGACGTTCGTGGATACGCGCACCCGGCGCGCTGTGCGGATTCGTCCGCATCCGCAGGCGCGAACGGAAGCGCGGCGCTACGCCCCGCACGCCAGAAGTCGCTGGCACGCCTATCTCGACGCCTATCGAGTCATGCCCGACGATGCGCTGCTCGAAGCCCATTGGGTGGAACTGAACCTGGATCTCGACCGGTTGATCAGTCGTCCGGGGGTGCGGGTGGTGTGCGACAGGTGTGGCGAAGAGATCATCAACGAGCGTGAAGTGCATCGTGAAGGGCAAATATTCTGTCGCGGGTGCGCGTTTGAGGGGGAGCGCTACGTTACGATGGCGACGGCGATACCAGCGCAGGATCGCTCTTCGCACAGCCATCTGCGCGGTTTGCCCCGTCCAGGCAGGGTTCTTCCTCTATCGGCGGCGGATTCGGATGGACAGCAATAACAACGATGCTTTCCTTCCGCAGTGCTAGGCGCACTCGTTCGCCCGACGCCAGATTCATCGTTGCATATGATGAGGCAGGATAAACAACTTCAATCTGCCGACCGTCGGACAACGCCACCCGCAGGCGATGCACGTGGCGTCCCAGGCGTCGTTCCACGACAACGCCATCCAGGCGATTATTACCAACCATGCGGCTGAGCGGCCGGTCCGGGTAGATCAGACGAATGTCCTCCGGGCGAAGATACGCCATCACCTGAGCGCCAGGAGGGGCGCCGAGCGGCGGCGCTTCAAGCGCAATCCCATCCCAATCGAGCACTGCGCCGGATGGTCCGGTCTCCACAACGCTTGCACAGATGGCGTTTGGAATGCCAAGAATATCGAGCACCTGCTGGCTTGCCGGACGGGTAAACACATCATCAATGCGCCCGATCTGTTCGATCCGTCCGTCACGCACGACTGCCAGGCGGTGACCGACGGCAAAAGCATCGTCGAGGTTGTGGGTAACGTAGATGACGATCAGATGATGCTCCGCCTGCAGCGTGCGGATCTCTTCGTGCAGTCGTTCACGGATGGAGCGATCCAGCGCCGAAAAGGACTCATCGAACAGCAGAACGCGCGGCTCAGTTGCCAGGGCGCGGGCGATTGCGACGCGCTGCTGCTGCCCCCCCGACAATTCGTGCGGCATGCGATGCGCCAGATGCGCCAGGTGCATACGTTCGAGCAACTGCATAGCGCGATCGCGTGCATCACGCCGTCCTGCCAGTGGAAATGCCACATTCTCGAGAGCGCTCATATGTGGAAAGAGCGCGTATTGTTGGAACACATAGCCAATGCGTCGCCGACGCGCAGGGAGGTTAACGAAAGGTTTTCCCGACACACGCTGAAAGAAAGTCGTGTCGTCGAGCACAATCGATCCGCTATCCGGCGCAGAGAGACCAGCAATTGCTTGGAGCGTCTGCGTCTTCCCGGCGCCAGACGGCCCAAAAAGCACCAGAATTTCTGTGTCGATGGCAAAGCGCATCTGCAGGGTCATATGCCCCAGGCGCTTGACGAAATCAACGTGGAGTCGCGGACTCATAGCGGCGCCTTTGCAGATTGCTCAGGACGTCTTCCTGGAATCGGCGGCTCCAATTGGCGCGCCAAGAGGATCCCGGCGAACGCCAGGGCGGTCATCACCAGCACCATGAGGTGCGCATCGGCGTAGCGCTGCGCCTGAACCGCGTCGTAGATAGCGACCGGCAGGGTTTGGGTGCGTCCGGGAATATTGCCGGTGATCATCAATGTTGCGCCGAATTCTCCGAGGGCGCGCGCTGAGCCAAGGATCATGCCCGCCAGGATGCCACGCCGCGCCAGCGGCAGGGTGATCCGCCAGAAGATGCGCACTTCACTCGCGCCAAGCGTGCGCGCCGCATTTTCCAGCAGCGGATCGACATTTGCCAGCGCTGCGCGACTGCTCTGCACCATTAGCGGCAACCCCACCACGACTGATGCGGCAACTGCCGCCTGCCAGGTAAACAAAATCCGAAGATTGAACCACTCAAACAACGGGCTGCCCCGTCCAAACGCCAACAGCAGGTAATAGCCAATGACGCTCGGCGGCAGCACCAGCGGAAGCATGATCACCGTCTCAGCCAGAATCTTGAGCGGAAACCTGACGCGAACAAGGAGCAGTGCGAGTGCGAGACCCACGACGAGAATAATGATGCTCGCAATTGCGGTAACCCGCAACGATAACCAGAAAGCAGGCCAGTTCATCGGCTGACGATCTCTCCAGGCAGGACGAAGCCGTACTTCTTCATAATCGCGTGTCCTTCGGCGCTGTTCACGAACGCCATAAACCGCCGCGCTTCCTGCTCACGCGGCGTGCCAGCGACGGCTGCCGCCATCTGCAGAAGGGGGTGGTCGGGATGCAGTTCGGCAGGGATAAGCACCCAGTTGCCATTGCTCTGAATGCTGAGCGAGAGCGCCACAAGAGCAACATCGACATTGCCGGTGTCTGCCAGGGTGAGTGCCTGCGCAACATTCTCGCCAAACACCAGGCGCGGTTGAACCGCCTCCCAGACGCCAGCGCGCGCGAGCGCCTCTTTTGCCGCCTGACCATAGGGAGCATGTTCAGGATTGGCAATGGCGATACGCCGGTACGCCGGGTCAGCCAGGTCTTCCACCCGCTCTGGTTGCAACAGACTGTCGGAGCGCGTCCAGAGCGTGATGCGTCCCTGCGCATAGACTTCCATGGTATCGGAAATGACCAGTCCTTTGCGGTTCAGGTCTTCGATGAACGACTTATTCGCCGCATAGAAGAGGTCAAACGGCGCGCCGCGTTCGATCTGCTGGGCGAGTTGACCGGTTGAACCAAAGTTGAACACCACCTTGATGCCGGTTCGCTCCTCGAAGAGCTCGCCCATCTCGCGGAATGCAGGCGTCAGATCGGCGGCGGCGGCCACGACCAGTTCGCTGCTGGAAGCGCTCGAAGGCGCTAATGGAGCAGGCGCAGCGCTGCAGGCGCTGACGAGGAACAGGACAACGATCAGGGTCAACAAACACCAGCGGGTCATCTCGCTTTTTTTCTGAAAGGTTCCTTGGAAGGGCTAACGCAAAGGCGCAAAGATGCAGAGGCAGGTCATATCGACTGTGAGACTTTGCGCCTTCGCATCAGTTTTTTCGAGAACTGAACATATGCTCGTTGTGGTCATAGGCGCCTAGCACTAAGGAGCGCCATCTGACACCAGTTCCGCGCGGCATGAGTCCAACCATGCCAGCGCTGCCTGGATCTGCCCGCGCCGAAACCGGATGACGAGGCGGCGATACGGCTGATCTGGCGGAAGCGTTGCCGCTTTGTTGTCGAGATCGTCGAGCAGACGCTGGCATGTGCGCCGCTGCTGCGCAATCAGCAACTCCACGGCATCAGCGCCTTCCTGATGGGCAAAGTAGAGTTTTGCCAGGAACTCAATCCGAAAATCGCGCCCATGAGGTACCGGCGTGCGCATCCATCCGGTAAATGCTTCGCGTCCTCGCGCCGTAAGACTCAGCACCCGGCGCGGCGGGCGATTCCTTTGGGTTTCAGTCACGCCGATCAGAAACCCTTCTTCCTCCAGACGACGCAACAACGCATACAGATGCGCTTGCTTGATGTGCCAGACTTCGCCCAGCGCAGATTCCTTGCGCAAATGCTGATAGATCTCGTAAGGGTGCATGGGGCGTCGCTGCACCAGCCCAAGCAGCGCAAACTCGATGGTTAGTGGATGCCTGACGCCGCTCATGATCATATACTCACAACATGAATGCCTCGAGTATATTCGAGAGCATACAACGTGTCAAATTGCTGTCTGAACGCAGGTGCATTTATGAGGAACCGCCGAATTGCTGCAAGCTGAAGCTCTCGCTGAGCACGTGGAAGCCCCGCAGAAGTTTGCCCTAGAGGAGATGTGTCCGGCAAGCCCTTGCGTTGTATCGTCTGCAGGGGACGCCCGCAAATCAAATAAGTCGTGCGCGCGTAGCTGAGTCTAGCTACACAGTTCGGAATTCATCGGCTAAAGTGCTCGCTGTGGCGCACCCGGCTAAAGCGTGAGCGCCGGGATGAAACGGCTGCAACCGCTAGCTTGTCGAACCTATTGGCAGCAGACACTGTCTACCGCGGCGGCGACTGCCGTCTGACAATCCATGCCCGGACTCTGGTCAGGATAGATTGACTCGCTCGTACACTATGAGGTTATACCCGCGTCCCCACGGGTCGCCCCGTTCATACACCCCAAGCCCGGCGGCGCTGGCTAGCCGCAGATAGAAGTCGGCGCCTGGAGTCTCACCACTTTCGGTGCGTAAGAAGTCTGCCATAACACAGTCGATAGCGACCGGATCACGAGAGAAGAACAGGCTGTTGGGCGCGGTGTTGCCAAAGGTGCGCCAGCGGCTTGGTGCGCTGATATTGTTCACAGGGTTGCCAAACAACCCGTCGCCGATAGTGAGAATGGTCTTCTGCCGGATCTGCGGATGGCCGTTGATATCAACCAGCGGGCTATATCGGTCAGAGAAATAATCGGCGCCAATGTCGGTGTATCGGTGAAGAAGGTTGCAGCGGTCAATCGAACCGAAATGATTCTTGAAGCCTAGGCTGATGCCAGCGCCGACGTGCCGTTTCATTATCGGCATATTGATCAGGTAGTGAACGTTGACCAGCGCATTGCAAAAGGGCAGATCCGGGAGAGGAGCAATGTCTGGCGGGGTGTTGAAACGAACTTTCTCTATCGCGCTGAAGCCTAGTTCAGGATGCTCGTCCTGATAGGATGCAAACTTGACCTGCGGATACGCGCAGCGACGCTTGAAACGCAGCGGAATAATGCCAGGATGGTCGCCGTGGGTGACGTCAAAGATCCAGATGTTCTGTTCAGGAACGCCGATTTCTAGCAGACCACGGATAATGGCATTGATCGGATCCATAAGCGCGTCAATCTCGTTGTCATCGTCCTCGCGCGCGGCATTGTTCAGACTGACCTTGATGCCAATCATCTGTCCGGGCTGATAGTTGGGCAGGAGAGCCGCCCATGCATCGGCGCGGGTTGTCGTGCGCGTCAATCGTGTGACGCCTTCATCGACCATGTCGGCGACAATCCGCGCATCAACGCTATCGCCATACCAGCCGCGCGCAAAGTCCCAGGACGTTGCGCGCGGATGATAAGTGTGAACGACGTGTCCACGTAGCAGGGGAACTGACGTGGCCGTTGGGGAAGGGGTTGCTGTCGAGGAGGGGGTGACCGTCGGAGAGGGGGTCGCCGTTGCAGAGGGGGTCACTGTTGCAGAGGGGGTCGCCGCCGGGGTTCCCTGTTTGTCAACAATAATCAGTGGACAGTACACCCGTGCACTAACGACCGGCGCATTGGCTGAGGGGCGTACCGCATATCCAATGACTCGCTGCATATGTCCGATCAGCAGCCCCGAAGTGACAATCCCTCCGCCGATCAGAAACTGGCGACGTGTGATGCGAGATCTTCGGTCCATAGCGTTCCTCCTCATTCAGCAGTGTCAGCCGGAGTAGCGGAACACATCATTATTCCGACGCACCATGAGCCCACTATGTGCGACGCGCTGCAATGCACACTCGCTAGGCGAAGTGCGCGGCGCACACTTACGCACCGCTGCTGCGCCAGCATGAGAGATCGGCGCTAACATTTCACTATCGGGTTGGGGCGGATGAGGGGACAGTGCTGACGTGATGGGGCGACGATGTACACGTATCGCTACGACTCTATCATGGCTCGTCCGAAGACGCAACATCATAGAGCGATACTAGCTTTCGAGGAAAGCGTCATAGCTCAGGCAACTCGCGCGCCTCGCCGTGCTGCGGAATCGGTCACGACGCAGCATCGCCGGTCAGACCGGGGATGCGCATGCGACGCTCAATCGACGTGAGGATCAAATAGGTAATGCCGACCAGGACAACGTAGAACACGGCAACAATCAGATAGATCTGGATCGGCGCAAAGTACCGGCTCGCAAGGATCTTCGCCTGCCCCATGAGGTCAGGGACAGCGATCAGGAAGACGACCGAGGTATACTTCAGCATGGCAACGGCTTCATTTGACCAAGCGGGCAGCGCCAGGCGCACTGCCTGCGGCAGAATGATGCTCCAGATCGCCTGCCATTTGCTCATCCCGAGCGCGCGCGCAGCGACCATCTGACCTTCGCTTACCGAGAGCAGCGCGCTGCGCAGATATTCGGCCTGATATGCAGCGCTGTTGAGACCAAGAGTAAGAAACGCCGCCTGCAGGCGTCCTAGGGTTATGCCAATATCGGGCAGACCATAGTAGACCATGAAGAGCTGGATCAACACAGGCGTTCCCTGAAAAAGGGTGATATATGCGCCAAGGACATGCCGTAGCCATACAGGTCCGTAGACACGCCCGACGCCGACCGGCAGCCCGACGATCATCCCCAGCGCCAGCGAGACGAGCGCAATCTGCAGGGTGACGCCAGTTCCCTGCAATAGTTCTGGCATGACCTTGATCAGGAGATCGATCGCGTCTCTCATGGCGTACCCCGATCACCGGGTGATATTTCGTAAAAACGCGCGTGTGCGCTCGTGAACAGGCTGCTCGAACATCTGCTGCGGCGTGCCTTCTTCCACCACCACGCCGCCTTCCATAAACACGATCCGGTCGGCGACCTGCCGGGCAAACCCTATCTCGTGCGATACGACGATCATTGTCATGCCTTCGCTAGCGAGTTTTTGCATCACGGCGAGCACCTCGCCGGTCAACTCTGGGTCGAGCGCTGACGTAGGTTCGTCGAAGAGCATAATGTGCGGGTCCATCCCCAGTGCGCGGGCAATCGCCACCCGCTGTTTCTGCCCGCCAGACAGTTGCGCCGGGTAGTAGTGAGCGCGATCTGCCAGTCCCACGCGCTCTAGCTCGAACATGGCCAGATCACGCGCTTCGTTCTTGCGCATCTTGCGCACCTTGACCAGCCCAATCATCACGTTGCCGAGCGCTGTCAGATGCGTGAAGAGATTGAACTCCTGGAACACCATCCCGATGCGCTGGCGCACCCGGTCCTGGTTAACGCCGGGGGCGGTGATCTCCTGATCTTCCAGCCAGATTCGTCCTTTCGTCGGCGGGTTGAGCAGGTTGATACAGCGCAGCAAGGTGCTCTTACCCGATCCGCTCGGTCCGACGAGCACCACAACTTCGCGCGGCTGCACCGTCAGCGAAACGCCTTTGAGCACCTGGAGTGCGCCGTATGATTTGTGCACGTCTTCGATGCGGAGAATGGGAGATGTCATCGCTTCTGAAGCGTCGGCTTCCTCACGTGTGCTATATCTGCAACCGATACCGGCGTTCGAGCCAGCGAAGCGCCTGAGTGGTGATCAGCGTTAATGCCAGATAGAGCAACAGCGCAACGCCAAAGGCAAGAAACGGTTCGAAGGTGCGCGCACTGACCTGTTGCGCGCGCCGCAGCACCTCTGGTACGCCGACAGCAAACACCAGCGTTGAATCCTTCAGCACCAGCGTCGCCTCATTGCCCCAGGCTGGCAGCGCCAGCCGCAGCGCCTGCGGCAGGACAATGCTCTGGATCGCCTGCAGACGGCTCATCCCAATCGCCCGCGCCGCAATCATCTGCCCTGGCTGCACGGCTTGCAACGCACCGCGAAAGATCTCAGTCTGGTACGCTCCCGAAGCGAATCCGAGCGCCAGCGCGCCAGCCCAGAAAGGCGGTAGATTGACATAACGAGAGATCACAAAGAACAGGATGAAGATGATGACGATCACCGGCGCTGCGCGAACCACAACACTATAGGCAGAAGCGGCAAGCTGAAGGGCAGGGTGACCATAGACGCGTGCAACTGCCATGACCAGTCCGATGGCAAGGCCTACGGTCAACGCCACCGCTGTTACGCTGACGGTCACCCACAACCCCTGCACGATGAAATTGAAGGTCGTCAGCAGGTCCTGCAACAATTCCATCGCTCGTCTATGGCAGACCGTACTTTTCTTCAAGCGCCTTCACGGTTCCGTCGTCGATCAATCCTTGAATGATCCGATCAAGCTCTGCTTTGAGGTCGCTAGCCCCCTCGGGAATAGCGATGCTTTTGCCGCCTTCCGCCGTTTTCTCTGTGACGAGCAGCACCTTCAACCCGTTTTGCTTTGCGAGTTCTAGCGCCGGTTCAGCGTCCATCAGCACCAACTGAAGGCGTCCGCTGGCCAGGTCGAGCGCCGCCTGATCGGCGCGCTCATAGCTGAAGACCTTGTCCGCGGGCGTCAAACCGGTTGCGACCAGGTTTTTCTGGACCCAACCCTCTTGGACTGTGCCTGTCTGTACGCCGATAATCAAGCCCGCAGCATCCTCAGGTTTGGTCATGACAATTGTTGTATCGCCAGCGCCGATGAAGGCGTCCTTTGTCATGCGGTACGGAATGGTGAAATCGACCTTCTCGTCACGCTCGGCAGTCGCCTGCATAGCGGCGATCACGGCGTCGATCTTCCCCTCCTGCAGCGATGCTATCAGCGAGTCGAACGGCATATCGCGGATTTCGACCTCCACGCCGAGTTTCTCGCCAATGGCACGGATGAGGTCCATGTCGAAACCGACGAAGTTGCCGTTTGCGTCTATCGACTCATAGGGTGGGTAATCTGCCGAAGTGCCGACGATGAGTTTGCCGGCTGCCCGGATCTGCGCCAGTTTCCCCTCCGCCTGTGCAGCAGGTTGGGTCGGCTGCGCTGGAGGTTGGGTCGGTTGTGCGGCGGGTGTTCCGCCACAGGCGCTGATCGCCAGGATGGCAGCGATCAGCGCCAGGATGATCAGCATCTGCTTTTTCATAGCGCTCCTCCTAACGTGTCGTCTGCGCGTTGCTCAGAGCAACGGACACAGCGAGGCATCGGATAGCGCAAGAAGTATAGCACAGGTATATGGGGATTCTGCGACGACCAGAGCAGCGACGGGACAAGTGCCGGTGTTCCGTCTGCAGTCGAGGGACAGGGATCTGATCACAGATGCGGAGTTTTTGGGTGCGAATGGATGTTCGCCGCTCCGACGACCCGGTCGGATCGTCGGGCGGCACGTAGCGCATCAGCGCGGAGAAGTCGTAACGAGCGGCAAATGCGTCTTGCACAGCGGGCGGAGATGCTCCTCCTTCAAAAGAACAACGCCCCGCAACGGCGGGAGAGTTAGTCGATCAACAGAGGCTGCCGTTTCGGGATTCTTGAAGTTCTCATGTTCCAGTACGCGCGCGCGCCCGGATGGTACACTAACACTACTCGGATTCAGGGTCGGATTGACCACGACCCATCCCCTTTCAAACTCTCGAATCCATACGCCGCTTGCTAGTCGCTCAGCCGATCTCACAGGCAAGCCGAGGTGGAGATAGCGCGGATCATACTCGTCAAACCAGTAGCTTCCTCTATAACCCCAGAGCGAAAAATGGAAGTACGCATTCTTACGATAAGGATCATAGCCTAATAAGTAGCTGCCCAGACTGTACCACAGCCATTTCCAGCCAGTCTGGCACACCCCATCGGCGCACCAGGTTCGTTCCATCGCGTCAGGACCATTGCTCGCACTATAGCCGGGAGGCAGGTTGACCGAGATAATCGCATAGTTGGCGGCTTGCTGGATTGCCTGCAGTTTTTGCGTCCAGGAGCGGAGGTCAGATCCTCCTGTGCATAAAAACCCGCATTCCTCCATCGCCACAATCCCCAGCCGCTGATAGAGAGCAATCTGATCCGGGAGGTTGACTCTCCACGCATTGAGACCGAACCGCAAGTTGCGTCGCCGGTAGTAGGGGACGGCCCGCTCCAAGAATGCACTATAGTGCTGACGCCAAAGCGCCTGATTGTAAGCGCCGTTCTGGTAGTAAGTCGATGGGTGATCCATCCGGGTGCAGCGCTGTTCACTGTAGTCGTATGCGCTCTCTGCGCACCAACCATTCGCCCAAGAGACGCCGTACTGCATACCGTCGGCAAAGATGCCATCGGTCGACTGTCCGTTCAAGCCATTGATACGATTGACCCAGATATCTTCATAGTTCCTGGTTATCCAGTACTCCTGCCAGTTCGTGTTGCCAATTTCCATGGCTCGCTCGACGGGATAACTCAGGCTCAGCAGATAATCACCCGAATCTACTCCCAATGCTATCCAGCGGTCCTGCGTTCCTTTGCCATGGTTGGTTTTCATCCACTCCCAACCATCGCCGACCGCGCCCCACGTGCTAGTGACGTACTGACCCGGACCCATGCGGTAAAGGAGGATCAGCGTGTCTGGGCTGAGATTTTTGATGGCGACAAAGGCGTTATCCGGGTTCTCGCACCAATTCCGTGTGCGATGGCTTTGCGGTCCGGTCACAATCAGATGAAACTTTGCCGCTTCGCCGATTGGATAGCAACCATTCGGACGGTGTCGTCCAAAAGTTCCGTACAGGACGTCCGCAGTGTAGACAAACGGCAAGGAGCGACAAGGCAGACCGGCTGACGATGCGGCTGATGGTGAGGTATGCTGCAATTCTTGAACATATGAGGAAGGTAGCGTGTCAGTTTCTGCCTCCGAGGAGGTGAGAGGCGCTGACATATCCTGCACTGGCAGCGGTTCGGGCGGGTTTTCCTGCGCTGTTATCGTTCCATTTGTCAACGAGGCAAGGAGCATGGTGATGAGAGTTAGAAGTGCAATGGTGTTGAGCGCTTTCATCGCGGCACCTCTCGCGGGATGGGTCGTCCATTGAGAAGAGCGGGGCGCGCCGGGTCTCTTCGTCCACGATGGTCATCGTGTCACGCAGATCTAGTCGTTCGAGCGCCCAACCCGGCAGGCGCTGCAATGCGTGTCCAGTAGACGCTGACGACGTAGTCTCATCCTGACAGCATAGTATGCTCTTCTCGACGTATTCTCAATAGTGAGGAGGTACCAAAGCATACTACGAGCATGAAGAGGTTTTCCGTTCGTGCGCCCCAGCAAGAACATCAGACGAAGATCCAAGAAGCTCCGCTGGCGCGCGTTCGGTCAACCGGACGCCTTTGGCAGACATAGAATTGAAGTGACCTGCTGTGCCCTTTCAGCAGCACGAATGCCGCGTGCTATCGGTTTACCGCGCCGCTGCTTGACCTTTTGCGCAGTTGTCACGGTCGCATAACGTGGTACCATAGCAGCGGGTTCAGAAGGCGGCACGCCCTCTGAAAAGCCAAACCAAGGGTGACACGGCATGGATTTCACCAACCAAGTCGCAATTGTTGTCGGCGGGTCGGGAGCGATTGGCAGCGCGGTCGTGCAGATGCTCGCAGAGCGTGGTGCGCGCGTGATTGCCGGGTATCATCAGAATGCAGCAGCGGCAGCGCAGGTGGTTGCCGCGTGCCGGGGTATGCGCGGCGAGGTAGTGGCGCATCGGATTGATGCGCGTGACGCGCAGTCAGTCGAGATGCTGGTCAGTTCGGTTGTTGAAACGTATGGACGCCTGGACGCGATGGTATTTTGTGCAGGAGCAATGCGTTTTGCGCCGGTTGACGCGATCAGTGCGGCGCAGTGGCGTGAAGTGCTGGCATTGCACCTCGATGGCGCCAGCAACGTTTGCCACGCCGCGTTGCGCCGGATGATGCGGCGGCGCTATGGCAGAATTGTTGCTGTCGCAGCGCTTCACGGACTGGCGGGCGGCCCGCAACAGGCGGATTTTTCGGCGGCGACCGGCGGTATATTAGGATTGATTCGGACGCTGGCGCGTGAGGCGGCGCCCTGGAACATTACTGTCAATGCCGTTGCGCCGGGTCTCATCGAAACGCCGCAGTTGACAGTCATCCCAGAGGAGATGCGGCGTTGGGGTGAGCAGGTGATTGCCCTGCGGCGCGCCGGGCGCCCTGAGGAAGTAGCGGCAGCTATCGTCTTTCTAGCGTCGCCGCTTGCGTCGTACATTACCGGGCAGACGCTGGTCGTAGATGGCGGGTGGCGAATAGCGCCATAAAAACGCCCTTCGCAGCAATTGCTGCGAAGGGCCGGTGAACGTATTGCCCCAGGGGCGCTGAAAAGGTGCTGAACTCCAACTTCGGGACCTACCGTTCGGCTACCGCGACAGCGCTTTGCAGACGGCCAGCTCCTCTGTCGGGGTCGCAACGCACTTCGCCCTCAAACTCCCCCTGCGATAGTGCGAGCTTTACCGCTGGAACCCTGCATCGACTCACACAGCATCCAGTGTTTCATCAAACACCCGGCGCTTGCCTGTCGATCTCCCTGGCATTTTTGCTCTGCCATTTCCCTCGACTTACGGTCGCCCCCACCATCTTATGGGTAACGCCGCTTGCCATGCAGGGTCATCGATCCGTTTGTCAAAGTCCAGTTGTCCTTTTCGTTCCCTGGGGTGTTACCCACATGATAGCATCTATGCGCCATAAGTCAAGAGGTTCTTAAATCGTTTCTTAACGATAGGTCAGGCGGCATCTGCTAGAACCCGTTCCGCGACGGCGCGCCCTGAGAGGAGCACCAGCGGAATGCCGCCGCCAGGGTGAGTGCCGCCGCCGACAAAGTAGACGCCGCGCACTTCACGAGCGCGCAGCGGCGGACGCATGAACGCTGTCCAGGGATTATTTGACGCCAGTCCGTAGATTGCACCTCCAGGAGCATTGTAGCGCTCATTGATCGTTGCTGGCGTCCAGATCTGCTCGAACACAATGTGCTGGCTCAGATTTTCCAGCCCCATACGCTCCAGTTTGTGCAGGATCAGGTTCCGGTAGCCGGTTGCTTCGCGCGTCCAGTTGACACGCGGGTTGAGCACTGGTGCATTAGCCAATACGAACAGGTTCATGTGTCCAGGCGGCGCCAGCGATGGATCAGTCACCGATGCAGCGCAAATGTAGATTGTGGGGTCGGGCGCAGGCGTCTGCATATCGACGATCGCTGTAAACTCGGCGCGGTAGTCGGACGAGAAGAAAATGTTGTGATGCGCCAATTCGGGGTAAATACGGTTAACACCCAGCAGCAGGACGAACCCGCTGTACGACGACTCGAGCCGCGCCAGGCGCGTTGCGGTCTTTTCTGCACCAGGCAGCAACGCAGCGTATGCGTAGCGCGGATCGGCATTGATAATCACTAGCGAGGCGGCCAGTCGCTCGCCGCTCGCCAGAACAACGCCGGAGACGGCGCCGTTGCGAACTTCGATGCGTTCGACCGGCGCATTGGTGCGAATCTCCACGCCAAGATCACACGCCAGCGCTGATAGCGCACGTGCAATCTGATACATGCCGCCGCACACATGCCAGGCGCCCTGGACAAACTCAACATAAGGAATAAGATTGAACGTCGCCGGCGCGCGGAAGGGCGATGACCCATTGTATGAAGCGTAACGGTCGAACACCTGGCGCAGATAGGGGCTGCGGAAGAAACTGCGGACTGCCTGATCAACAGTGCGAAAAGGGTCAATCTGCCACATACCGCTGAACAGCTCAGGGGTCAGCAGGTCGCGCACACCGTCGAACGGGCGCAGTAGAAACGGACCCTCCGCAGCGCGGTAGATGCGTTCGGCGTAGGTGAGAAAACGGAGGAAGCCCGCTACATCGGCAGGTTCGATGCGTGCAATTTCTTCGGCGAGGCGAGGCAGATTCTGACAGGCGTCGAACCGCGTGCCGTCGAGCCAGCGGTACCGGCAGATCGGTTCAAGCTGTGTGATGGTCAGGAAATCTTCCATCCGCCGCCCTGCGGCAGCGAAGACCGAACGCAGCACCCAAGGCATGGTCAGCAATGAAGGTCCGGTATCGAACCGAAATCCGTCGGCTTCAACTAGGTTCAGTTTGCCGCCGACGCGTTCATTCTTTTCGAGCAGGACGATGCGTCGACCACGCGCCGCAAGGTGAATAGCGGCGGATAATCCCCCAAGTCCGCCGCCAACAATAATGATTGGGAGGTCCATATCAGCATCCTTTTCTGGAACGCGTGTGTTTATGAATAGTGTATCATAGATGAGGCGTGAGGCGAGGGGCGGAAAGGTTGCAGGCGTGCAGATTGTAGGCGCAAAGGTAGCAACAACAACCATGAACCATTCCAGCGCTCCTCTATCAAACAAGGTTCTCCGTTCCTGGTACGTTCGCATTCGCGCTATAATCGGTTCACACGTCGTTCTGCTGGTCCTGCTGTCGGGCCAGTTTGCGCTGGTGCAAGCGCTCACCGGTCCGCAGTACGGCGATGCGCCGCGCAATATGCATTGGGGGATTCTGATTGTCGAGAACCCGGCGTTCCTATTCGGCGCACCCGACACCTATGAACGCATTAAGGGTTTCCCTCCCGATCCGCCATCGCTTGCGCCACTGGCGCTCTACCGTTTCCCGCAGGGAGGGCTGCACCGCTGGTGGGGTCCGGTTCCACCGCTGATCTTTGCATGCGTCTGGGCTCTGACACGTTCGTATACCGCGCTGCACCTGGTCATCCCGCTGGCAGGCGCAGGAGTCGTGTTGCTCACCTATTGGCTAGCGCGCCTGTGGTTGATGCGGCGCGAGGCGCTAATGGCTGCGGCGTTTCTCGCCTGCTTTCCCCTCTTCCGCGATTATGCAACAGTCGCCTACAGCGAAGCGCTCTCAGCGCTAGCGCTGACGGCTGCGCTGCTGGCATATGTCCGAGAGCGCACTGTTGCCGCCGTCATCCTCGGCGGTCTGGCGGCGCTGATGAAACTTGATCTGCTTGCGCTCTACTTTGGCTCGGTCGGCAT
This sequence comes from Roseiflexus sp., assembly GCA_025062325.1. Classification (GTDB taxonomy): domain Bacteria; phylum Chloroflexota; class Chloroflexia; order Chloroflexales; family Roseiflexaceae; genus Roseiflexus. Next base: position 24,060 of record JANXAL010000003.1, on the reverse strand, counting down.
CGCCGCCGCATGGTCATTTGTCACCCAATGGAGACGGCGCGAGCCCGTCACGCTGAGCTCCTGGGTGCACACGCTCGCCGCGCTGATAGGTCCAGCTCTCATTGCGTCGCCGTGGGTGTGGTTTCATTATCTGGGGCAGGGTGAGCGTGCGCCGACGGGCGGACTGTCGCTCCGGCAGTTCAGCCTGGTTGCGCCGCAGATGCTCGAGTTGCTGTTCTATATCCCGTGGTATGGCGCGTTGCTGACGCTGGCAGTCATTGGCGCTCTTGCAGGGATTGGCGCATGCAGCGACAGGTTTCCGTCCAATGCGTTGGCGTTGCTGCTTGCGTGGATGGGGTTGGGTGTCGTTGTGCTGCTGGTATATGCCGCTACCCCCGGTTCAGGCAACAGTCCGCGCGTTATCATTCCGGCGTTGCCGCCGCTGGCGCTGCTGGTTGCGGCTGGCTTCACCCGCCTGCCGCTGCCGTGGAAGCGCCGCGCTGCATTCTATCTGGTTGTTCTCTTCACCCTGATCAATCTCGTGACTATTGGATACTACGCTGGCGAGGGGGCGCGCCTCCGCAGCTACGAGCCGGTCTGGCAGGTATTGCGTTCGCAACCGCGTGGCTATGTGCTAACCGAAGCGTACTGGCCGACCATCCTCTATGCGCGGCAACCGGCAACCTGGTTCGAGTTTGACGAGGTGTTCCGGCGTAACATTATGGAGAACGTTGATCATTTCGTGCGCTACACGTCTCAGCATCCGATCCGTTACGTTGTGCTGCCGGCGCACGACGATACCCTCGCTTCTCCTGAAGTCCGGGCGTACCTCGAGCGTCATGCCAGGCGTGTGGAGGCAGGAAAATTCGTGGTGTACGTCGTCCCAGACAAACGGTGAGAAGCGAGCAACAGGGGGGCGGGGATAAGGACGTTGCATCGCAACATCTTTACCTTGCAACGTCGTTATCCCAATCCCTCAATCTTCTTCAGAAACTCGAGGACGGTCGCATTGTACGCCTGCGGGTTCATGACATGCAGGAGATGGGAAGCGCCGCGTAGCCGCGCCTGTTCGACGTTCGGCAGGCAGCGCGCCAGTTCCCGGCTGACGATCAGGAACATCGGCGGGCTTGCGTCGCCGGTGAGGAGGAGCGTCGGCGCCCGGATCGTCGCCGCCTCGTCGCGGGTGATGTCCTCGGCGTCCGTAATGCTGATTTCCACTGGCTCTGCGCCGATCAAATGCGCGTTGTCCAGGATGCGCTGGCGGGATGGCGGCGGCAGTCTGTCAAATACGCCATTTCCCATTAAGCCGTCGATAAAGAGCCGCGCCCCCTGCTCCAGATCACCGATCCGCACAGCGTGTTTTGCGAGGAGAATCGCTGCCGCGCGCTGCGCCAGAAGTTCGGGCCCGCCGGGCAGCGTAGTGAGCCAGGAGCGCAGCGCTGGCTCTGTGATTGTGAGCGTGCGCACCAGATCTGGGCGATCCACTGCTAATCGCAGAACAATATCCGCCCCGAACGAGAAACCGATCAGGTGCACACGCCCCAACCCGAGCGCAGTGATCAGGTCAGCCAGATCGCGCGCATGCGTTCGGGTCGATATGATGTCAGAGAGATCGCCAGTCACCTGGTTTGGGTAATGGTGTCGCCGACTGTAGGCAATAACGCGGAAGCTGGCAGCGAATGGCTCGATCTGCCGTTCCCACGTGCGCAGGTCGGTTGGTCCGCTGCCATGGACGAGTACTACCGGCGCGCCGCGCCCTTGCTCGATATATGCCAGTGACACGTCACTGAGGCGAATGTGCTGGAATTCATACTGCATCCCAAATCTCCATTCCATGGCGCGGCGCTGTCCGATGGTGCAACATAGTACTGTTCGCGTTTGAGCTACACCATCAGCCACAGCACGCACAGCCAGCGACGAGCACAGTGGCTTCCCCGACCCCGATACCTTTCAAGCAAGCGCCCACAATACAATACAGGGATGCTGCGCTTGAACTCTGGTGTGATGGCTCGTCTTTGCAAGGCATTGTTCTTAATCCCCTAGTCCCCCAGCATCGCCCGCGCCGCACGCTGCTCGATCACCCACAGCACGCCATTGGCGCCGATCGCCAGCGCACTGACGGCGACAGCGCCAGCGATGATCTTGTCTGGGTTGCTGCTGCGCACTCCGTCAAACAACAACAGCCCCAGCCCGCCGGCATTGATGAACGCCGCGATCGTGCCAATGGCGATGATCGAGAGGGTCGCCACGCGCACTCCCGCTAGAATGATCGGCAGCGCTAGCGGCAGTTCCACCCGCCACAATCGTTGCAGCGCGGTCATCCCCATGCCGCGCGCCGCTTCCACGATCGCGGGATCGATGCCGGTCAGCCCGACAACCACGTTCCGTACCAGCACCAGTTGCGCGTATGCGACCAGAGCGATGACTGCCGGACGCAGCCCCAGACCAGTGAACGGGATGAGGAGGACGAAGAGTGAGAGACTTGGAATAGTGTAAATAATGCCCAGAATCCCCAGTACTAGGCTGCGCAGCCACGCTATACGCGCGCAAATAATCCCGACTGGCAGCGCGATTGCCAGCGCAATGGCGAGGCTCATGCCCGACATGAGCAGATGCTGCCCGGCCAGGCTCAGCACATATGGCAGATTCTCAATCAGGTAACGCATGGGTGATGCGCGTCAGTGCAGAGGCAATGGTATCGGGTGATATCTGCCCCACGTTCTGCCCATCAGCAACAACTGGCAACGCCTGACCGCCTGCCCGCAGGACGCGAATGAGCGCCTCACGCAGCGTATCGCCCAGTTGGAGCGTCTCCTGCACACCGTTCCCGGCGGGGCGTGCATTATAGCTATGTCCCGCCAGCGCATCGGCGACGGTCAGCAGGCTGAGGCGACGAAGCACGTCGTCCGCACCGAGCAGATCGCGCACAAAATCGTCTGCCGGTTCCGCCAGCACAGTAAGCGGCGTGTCGAACTGGACAATGCGTCCGGCGCGCATAATCAGCAGCCGGTCTGCCAGACGGAGCGCTTCATCGACATCGTGGGTTACGAACAGAATAGTCTTATGGAGACGCTGCTGAATACGCAACAACTCATCCTGCAAACGGGCGCGAGTGATGGCGTCGAGCGCACCGAACGGCTCGTCCATCAGCATAAGGGTCGGGTCGGCAGCCAGCGCGCGCGCCAGACCGACGCGCTGCTGCTCGCCGCCTGACAACTGACGCGGATATCGTTTGCGGTACGAACGCGGCAGTTCCACCAGGTCGAGCAGTTCATCGATCCGCGCCTCGATGCGTCGGCGATCCCATTTCAGCAACTGCGGAACGATGGCGATATTCTGTTCGATAGTAAGATGGGGGAACAGTCCAGTTTGCTGAATCACATACCCGATACGGCGGCGCAGTTCCGTTGCGGGCACAGAGCGCGCATCGACGCCATCGATCAGAAGCCGACCGGCAGTTGGCTCATAGAGCCGGTTGATCATCTTAAGCAGCGTCGTCTTGCCGCAACCGGACGGTCCCAGTAAGACGACGAACTCACCCTGTTTGACTTCAAATGAAACCTGATCGACTGCCGGGCGGGTCTCACCAGGAAACGTCTTGGTCAGCCGATCTGCGATGATCAATGCCATGGGTTTACTTAATGAACCCCTGCTGTTGCAGGAAGGCGCGCGCTACGTCGGCGATCTCCCTCTTCTCTGGTCCATCGACCTGCCAGTTCAACCCGGACATCACATCGTTTGTCAGGAGCGGCGCCAGCCGGTTGAGCGTCTCAGCAATCTGCGGGTTGGCGGCTAGAACGTCCTGGCGAATGACTGGGGCAATCTGGTAGATGGGATAATAGTTCTTGTCGTCCTCCAGTAACGCTAGCCCTAGTCCATTGATCTGCCCGTCAGTGCCGAACGCGACGACCACATCGATGTCGCCTCTGAGGAGCGCTTCGTAGCGCAGCGCACCGGTATCGAGTTGTACAAAGTTCTCTTCGATGAACTTTGGGTCGAATCCGTATGTCGCCATTAGCCCTTTGGTATCCTCGCGCTCCGGGAATTCCGGCGGACCGCCGAGTTTCAGCTTATCGGAGAACGCCACCAGATCGGAGTATGTTTTGATTCCCAGTTCCTCGGCCCGTTGCCGGGTCATTGCCAGCGCGTTCGTGTTGTTGAAGGGCGATGGTTCGAGCCAGGTCGCCTTGAACTGCTCTTCGTATCCCTTGCGCACTGCCGCTAGAATGCCTCTAGCGTCAGCAATCGGCGCTTGCTTGAGCACTTCGAGCAAACCCGTCGAGGTATACTCCGGGTACAGGTCGATTTCGCCATTCACCAGTGCCGTATGCGCCACCGGTGTCGCGCCAAGGTTGAACTTGCGCTCAACGCGAATGCCAGCGTTCTCCAGCGCCAGCGCGTACATTTCGGCGACCAGAATAGCCTCGGTGAAATTCTTCGAGCCAATCCGAACTGGTTTAGAGTCGGTAGGAGCGGATTGTGGAGCAGCAGTTGGTTGCGTGGTTTGGGCGGGAGCGCCGCATGCGGCGAGGAGCAGACCAACCAGCGTGGTGAACGCGACCAGAAAACGGATAGATCGCACCGTGAACCTCCTTTTTTCCGAAAGCTACGTTGCAGCGTCCAGCCCGGATGCCAGACGACGCTGCGTCCATCCCAGCGCCAACTCTGCCGTGAGCGCCAGCAGCGCCACTGGGATGGCGCCGACGAGCATGATCCGAGTATCGAATAGTGCGTAGCCGCGAGTGATAAAGATGCCAAGCCCGCCGCCGCCGATAAACGCGGCCAGCGTAGCGCTTGCAATCACCTCGACGGCAGCGGTGCGCACGCCGCCGATGATTGATGGCAGCGCCAGCGGCAGTTCCACCCGCCAGAGGACCTGTCCGACGGTCATCCCCATGCCGCGTGCCGCCTCACGCACGCCGCCATCGACCGAGCGCACCCCTGCATACGTGGCAATAAGCACTGGCGGCACTGCCAGAAGCGTCAGCGCTACCAGCGCCGGTGTCGTGCCGATTCCGAGGTAAGGTTGTACCAGGAACAGTACTGCAAGGCTCGGCACTAGGCGCAGCGCGCCGAACAGGTTGATTACCCACTGCCCGATACGCACCTGGTGCGCCGTCCAGATGCCAAGGGGCAGCCCGATGGCAATGCTGATCGCCAGCGCTGCTGAACTGATCCAGAGATGCTGGGTTGCTGCAGTCCAGAAACGAGATTGGTTGGCGAGGAAGTAGGTGTAGGCGTCTATCAAGAGATCGATCATGGAACTGAGAATATGGTTAAGGGTTAGGGGTGATGGTCATTGCGTTCCCTGATCTCATTGCTCTAATCCCTAACCCCGAACCCCTAAAACATCACATTCGCCAAATCACGCCGCCCCTTGACGGTCAACGGATGCTGGTCGCCGAGCACCGTGAACAGCGCTAGCAGCATCTTGCGTGCACCGTCGTCTCGAAATGCGCGATTGCGCATCACGATCCCAAGAAGCGTCTCGATAGCATCGGCGTAGCGTTGACCGCGCACCTGATGCGCTGCCAGCAACCAACGCGCCTCGAGGTCTGTCGGGTTTTGTTCAATCCGCTCGAGCAGCGCTGATGGATTGACGTCCTCCGCTGCTGCGATTAGATCAGCAAGCGTGAGCCATGCCTGCGCCTGCTTCCACTGCGGTGCATCGGATGGGATTTTCCTCAGCAATTCAGCGCCCGTCGGATCGCCAGCAATCAGCAATAACCGTCCCAATCCGAACAGGCTTGCGCTATGGTTTGGGTCCAGGTTGAGCGCACTTTCATACCGCGCTTTTGCGCCAAGCGGATCGCGCTCCTCAAGTGCTGCCGCTTCGTCTGCCAGCCGGTCTGCCGGTGATACCGGCGCGAGCGGACCGAGCCGCTTCAACCAGGCGCGCACCTGTGACTCGGGCAACGCGCCGGTGAACTCGTCCACCACTCGACCGTCGCGGAACGCCTTAACCGATGGGATGCCCTGCACCTGGAACATCTGCGCCAGACGCGGGTTTTCGTCCACATTCAGCTTTGCCAGAATCCAAGCGCCCTTTGCTTCGTTGGCCAGTTTTTCCAGAATTGGTCCCAGCACGCGGCACGGACCACACCAGGGCGCCCAGAAATCGACTACAACCGGAACGGTGCGCGAACGCTCAAGCACCTCAACGCGAAAGGTGCGTTCATTGACATCGATCACAACGCTGCTCGCGCCCTTGTTTGCGAGAGACACGGTAAAAACCTCCATGGAGCATCAACGGCCTGCTATTGCTCGCGATTTCCCTCAATTGTACCACACTCTCTGCTGGGCAACCGTTCGCCGCCTGCCGCTCATCACTCGTCACTAAACGGCAGAAGAGCCCACACCCGCGGTTGATGCAAGAGATCCAGCGCCTCCATCAGCGCCTTTAGCGGTTCGTTGGGGAACGGCTGCGGCATCAGGCGCCCGCGTTCGCCGCCGATCAGAACCAGCGGCGCCGTCCGATCGCGTGGCAGTCTGGCGAATTCCTGCGCCTTCAGCAACGCCTCTGGCATGCCGCCGATGTCGTCGATCAACCGTTGCTCACGCGCCTCACTTCCGGTCCAGACGCGCCCGCCTGCCAGCGGTTCGAGCGCATCCTCGGTCAATGATCGCCCTTCACCAACGCGCTGCTTAAAGATGGCGTAACTTTCGTCCAGCAGGGTGCGCGTCGCCCGACGTTCCTGTTCCGTTGGCGCATCACTGGTAAAGAATCCGCTATTCGCGCCGCGCCCGATGGCGACGGTGTTCACGCCAGCGCGCCTGACAAGGCCGTCGAAGACTGGGCGGATGATCAGGACGCCAATGCTGCCGGTGATAGTTCCGGGTTGTGCAAGAATGGCGCGTGCGCCGGACGCAACATAGTACCCGCCCGAAGCGGCGACATCTCCCATCACAGCCACCACTGGTTTGCGCCGGTCGAGTCGCCGCACCTCACGCCAGATCAGGTCAGAGTCGAAGGCGCTGCCGCCGGGTGAATTGACATACAGGATGACGGCGGCAATCCGCGGATTGCGCTCTGCCTGACGCAGCGCCTGCACGATGCTCTCGCTCCCGGCAATCTCACTGCCGATCAGTGGGATTGGCAGCGGAATCCGGCGGCTGCGTCCAGGGGCAATCGTTCCATCCACTGCGACGACGCCGACCAGACGGCGATAGCGGCGCAGCATCGGCAGGCGCAGAGTGCGGCGAGCTTCGTCCCACTCGGCAATCGCTGGCAGCTTTGTCGAAGACGCGCCGGTATGCGATGCTAGAAAGGCGGGCAGTTCGTCTTCGTACAGTACAGCATCGATCAGTCCGGCTTCCCGCGCGCGTCGGGCGCTCCATGGCGCTCCATCGATGAGGGAACGCACCTCGTCAGCCGTCTTGCGACGCGCCCTGGCAATGGTCTCGATAATCATGGCGTAGCGCTGGTCAATCAACCGCTCAAGCTGCTCACGGTTTTCCGGTGACATGTCTGAGCGTGCCAGCGGCTCGCCCGCAGCCTTGTACGGTGACACTGCAGTGACTTCCACCCTCACGTCCGCTTTTGCTAGCGCATCTTTGAGGAAACGCACTTCGGTGTACAGGCCGGTGACCGTTAGCAATCCGGCAGGCGGCGCCACGATCAGGTCGGCGGCGCACGCGGCAACATAACTTTTCGTGTCGGGGTTCGCAACCTGGGCGACGACCAGTTTGCTGCGCTCGCGGAGTTGGCGGACTTCCTGATCGATACTCTGGATCGTCGCCCATCCGCATGTCAGGGCGCCGATATCGAGCACTACACCGCGCACCTGTGGGTCAGACGCCAGCCATTCGAAGCGACGGCGCAACTCGCTTAGGCTCAGCGGCGCCTGTGCGCCAAAGAAGCGCTGCGCCCACCACGGCGGCGCTGGTGCGAACTCCGGCAGCGCCCCGCTGATTGGAATGCGAACATACGCAACGCGCCGTCGCAGCAATCGCCGCCATAGGTTGCGACTATGCCGTGTCAGGTTGATCAGCCAGATAAAGAGGGCGGTTAACATATGTTCGAGACCTCAACGTGTAACCGTGACGAGTGATGAGGGCTGAGCGACAAGTGCCAAGTGACGAGTGACGAGTGCCAAGTGACGAGTGACGGGTGCCAAGTGGCGAGTGACGAGTGCCAAGTGACGAGTGACAAGTGCCAAGTGACGAGTGACGAGTGCCAAGTGACGAGTGACGGGTGCCAAGTGGCGAGTGACGAGTGCCAAGTGACGAGTGACGAGTGCCAAGTGACGAGTGACGTTGGTGAGCGGCCAGCGCCCTTTCGGTAACCGTTACCTGCGTCTCTGCTTGATGGGAGCCGCTACTGACGCCATCCGCTATGGGCGCACCCTCCGCTTCATCATCCGCAGCTTTCTGCCCCCCGTCGGTGGTGATCACCGCGTCCTCGCCGGGACATACCGCTTTCTGCCCCCCGTCGGTGGTAGTCACTGCGTCCTCGCCGGGACATACCGCTCAACGAGCGCTAGACGCTCCGCCAGGCGCGTTGCGTCACCGGCGCAGACGGTCACGTGCCCCAGTTTTCGCCCTGGCCGTGGCGCTTTGTCGTAGAGATGCAGATGGGTGTCGGGCAACGCCAGCAGCATCTCCGCATCGGGCAGGCTGCCGATAAGGTTGACCATCGCAGCGCAACCACGCGCTGAGGTGTCACCGAGCGGCAAACCGGTGATGGCACGCAGATGGTTCTCGAACTGGCTCGTCACTGCCCCCTCGATAGTCCAGTGACCAGAATTGTGGACGCGCGGCGCCATTTCGTTTGCTAGCAGACGAACGCCAGTAGCGCCTACGGAGGAAGCATCCACTTCAAACATCTCGATCGCGAGAACGCCGACGTAATCAAGCGCTTCAAGCACCCGGCGCGCATAGGTCTCTGCCAGCATCTGCACATCGGTGGTTAGACTAGGCGCTGGCGCAATTGAGCGATAGAGAATGCCATTACGATGCAGATTCTCGACCAGCGGATAGTACGCAATAGCGCCGTCCCGCCCGCGCACTGCCAGGATCGAGAGTTCACGCACAAAGGAGACGAACCCTTCGAGAATGAGCGGTTGCCCCCCAAGCGCGCGCCATGCGTCATCGATGTCGGTGTGTTGTCTAATGAGCGCCTGTCCTTTGCCGTCGTAGCCAAGGCGTCGCGTCTTCAGGACGGCAGGCAGCCCAATCCGGGCAATGGCTGTATCAAGCGACGTGCGATCATCCACCGGCTCGAACGGGGCGGTTGGAATATGCAACTGGGTAAAGAAGCGCTTTTCTGCAAGCCGATCCTGGGCAACCTCAAGCGCCTGCGGCGGCGGAAATACTGGTACGCGCTGCTCGAGAGCGCGCGCCGTTGCGACCGGTACGTTCTCAAACTCATAGGTGGCAACCGTGAGCCCGGCGCCAAACTGCGCCACGGCTAAATGGTCCTCGTAGGGGGCGACGATATGCTCTGCCAGGTAGCGCACCGGCGCGTCACTGGCAGGATCAAGGAAGCGGAAGCGCAGACCGAGCGGATAACCGGCAAGCGCCAGCATCCGACCCAGTTGTCCCCCGCCCAGAATGCCAATCAACCTGTCGTTCATAGGCTCTGCTCACGGGGATCAGGCGACTGCAGCACGCGCTGGGTTTGCTGTTCACGGAACTGACGAAGTGCAGCACGAATGTGGGAATATCGATTGCCGAGAATAGCGGCTGCCAGGAGCGCGGCGTTGATCGCGCCAGCCTTCCCAATGGCTAGGGTTCCAACCGGAACGCCTGCTGGCATCTGCACGATCGACAAAAGCGAGTCCAGTCCTCGCAGCGCGTGCGACTCCACCGGCACGCCTAGCACTGGCAGCACGGTTTTGGCGGCTGTCATGCCGGGAAGGTGAGCTGCGCCGCCAGCGCCAGCGATGATCACTTCGATGCCGCGCTCTTCGGCGCTCGCGGCATACTCGAAGAGCAGGTCAGGAGTGCGGTGCGCCGAAACGATGCGCGTCTCAAACGGCACCCCTAGCTCTTCCAGCGTCTGCGCCGCATGACGCATGGTTTCCCAGTCTGACAACGATCCCATAATGATGCCAACCAGCGGCTGCATAGACGGACCTCAATCCCGCGATGCTGCACGCTCGACAAAACCGGCGAACAGGCGCTTCCAGCGCGGATCGGCAGATTGCCACAGTTCTTCGGGATGGCATTGAACGCCGACGATGAACGCATCGTCGGCGCTCTCAACTGCTTCGATCACCCCATCGGGCGCGCGTCCGACGACGCGCAAACCAGGCGCTACATCCCGAACTGCCTGATGATGCAGCGTGTTGACCGCGATCTCAGTTGCGCCCAGACAATTCGCCAGCCACGAGTCGCGCTCCAGGGTCAGCAAATGCGCTGGATATGCCCGGTCGTTGCGCAGCGACGACTCGCGATGGTTGAGCGTTCCCGGCAGTTCGGCGTTAATGTCCTGGTAGAGTGTACCGCCAAGTGCAACATTAATCAACTGAATGCCGCGACAGATTCCAAGTATGGGTTTGCGATCAGCGACAGCACGGCGCGCCAGGCGCAGTTCGACCCGGTCGCGCAGCTCCTCGACCGCGCCGAGGCGCGGATGCGGAGTCTGCCCGTAATGGATGGGCGCGATGTCGCCGCCGCCGCAAAATAGCAACCCGTTGCATCGCTGATAGTGTGCGTCAAGCACCTCCTGATCCTCGGTCAGATGAACGAGGAGCGGAATGCCGCCGCCTGCCTCCACCGCCGTCAGATACGAGTGCGCGATGCCGCTGATAGTTGAGGCGTTCTTGCGCTCGAACAGCGCGCCAACAACGCCAATGATGGGGCGTGTCTGTAACCTCATATGGAGCCGTCCTTCACCATCCGACATCAATCTATACCAGAGGGCAGTCAACAACTTGCCTGGCGAAGGGCAGGTCTGAGATCCGCCCATACTAGGCTGAGAGAGAGAGCGATGAGTTAAGACGACGCCTTTCACAATCCCAGCAGCAGTTTGGCAATGAGGAGGTAAATCGCCAGCCCACTGGCGTCGACCAGCGTTGTGATCAGCGGCGCTGAAATGAGGGCGGGATCGATGCCAAACCGGCGGGCTGCCATTGGCACCATTGCGCCAATAATATTCGCCCAGATGCAGATTGCCATCACAGAGAGGGCGACCGTGATTGCCAGCGAAGCCATGGGCACTTCAAGAAATGCGCGTCCAAATGCGATAATTGCCAGCAGGCAGCCGAGAATGATGCCCACCAGCAGCTCACGCGCCAGCACGCGCCACACATCGCGCAGACGAACTTCATTAAGCGCCATGGCGCGAATGAGCGTTGAGACGGTCTGGGCGCCCGTATTGCCGCCGGTGCCAATCAGCAGGGGGATAAAGAACGAGAGCGCCACAACTCGCTCCAGTTCCGCTTCAAACAGGCGCAGAACATTAGCGGTGATCGATCCAGCGACGAAGAGGAACAGCAGCCAGACAATGCGCCGACGCACCGACGCCATAATCGGCGTCGTAAAGTACGTTTCGTCTGCCTGACCCTGCGCCACGGCGCCGAACTTCAGCACGTCTTCCGCGCCTTCTTCCACCAGCACGTCCATGACATCATCGACCGTGACGACGCCGAGCATCCGTCCTTCTTCATCGACGACAGGCAGCGCCGCGAGGTCGTAGCGCGCCGCCAGGCGTGCGACTTCTTCCTGGTCGGTGTCGGGTCGGACGGCGATCGGGGAGGGGCGCATCAATTCGATGATCGGTCGATAGGGCGACTCGACCAGCAATCGGCGCAAGCTGACCGTGCCAATGAGTCGATCGTACCTGTCCAGCACGTAGAGATACACAATGACAGCGGCATCGTGGATGATGCTGCGCAGGCGCTCCATCGCATCGGCGACCGTGTCACTTTCGCGCAGCGCGACGAACTGATCGTTCAGCAGGCGACCAGCGCTCTGAGGCGGGTAGCGCAATAATTCACGAACGTCGGCGGCTTCCTCCGGCGCCATTGCCGCCAGCAGTTCGTGCTGTCGTTCAGGCACATCTTCAGTGAGAATGGCGGCCGCATCGTCGCTATCGAGCTCTTCGAGAATGTCGGCCGCCTGTTCGACAGGCAACTGACTGATAAGGTCGCGCGCTGTATCGACGCTGGCTTCATCGAGCACATCGGCGGCCTGCGGAGGTTCGAGCAGACTGAAGACGCGCTGTTGATCCTCGTCATCGAGGCGTTCGATAATATCCGCCAGATCGGGAGGGTAGATGCGCGCCACCAGATCGCGGAGCGTTGCGAGGTCATCGCTTTCGAGGGCGGCGCGCACCTGCTGTTCAAGCAGGTCCAGGTCAAGCGGTGCGGTCATGCGGCGCGCTCCTGCTGCTCAAGCCAGGGCGCCAGCACCTTAATCACTGCGTCGGCGTGGTTGGGCAGCAGACTGGCGCCGCCTCCCCGTATGATTGCTGGCGTACTGTTGCTGACGATCTGCGCAATCTCGCGCGCCTGACGCACGATCGGCGCCGGTTCGTGATCCCCGGCAACCACCAGCGTGGGCGCTGTAATCGAGCGCAGTTGCAAGCGATAATCGCTCTTCTGGAGCAGGCGCTGGCATGCCTGAACGTCGTGGTCGCCAGCGTTGGCGTTGTGACTGAATGCAGCGCTCAAGCCATCGCGCAGACGTGCACCGAGCGATCGACGTCCTGGCGATTGAATCTCAGGCGGCGAAATTAGCACAAGTCCGCACACCCGGCCTGGCTGCTTAGCCGCCACGTGCGCGGCAATCGCCGATCCGCCCGCGTGACCGATTACGAAGGTGCGACCAATTCTGAGCAGATCGAGCAGATCACCCACATCAGCCGCCATCCGTTCGATACTATCGGCAAGTGGCAACCGACGGCTCCGACCATGCCCGCGCAAGTCCGGCACAATGGTCTGATACCGACCGGCGAGTTTGCTGACAAGCGGCTGAAATACATCACCGCTGGCGCCGAAGCCGTGAATGAACAATAGCGGGAATCCGCTGCCACCAGTTGCGCAGTAGAGCGCAGATGCGCGCCGGGCTGCAGGAATGGCGCGCAGAGTAAGCGCTGTCATGGCAGTCCTCCGTTGACAAAATTGCAGGCAGATTGTCAATCAGACGCGCGGGGTTCAACGGTAGGCCGTTGATGCACTCGAGACGCCGCCGATGTCAGGAGGACCTGGAGCGTGAGGTGATGCGCTCAAAAAAGCCCCCACAGCCTTGTGCTGCGGGGGCGCATAGCAATAGGAGAGCGTAAGCCGCTAGAAGCGACCGCCAGCGCTGCACTTCCCCGCAGCATGAAAGGTGATCGGCGCACAGTCGTCGTGGTGCCGCCGCGCACGACTATGACCAGAGTTTGCGTCCATATCCCTGTTTCAGAATACTCTCCCGGATGAGCCTGGAGAAGCAATCATTCTCTTGGCAGTACACCTGCGCCCCTCATTGGCGCATCGCTCCTGTTGCCGCAGTTCCGTCCGCACTCTTGAACCTGAACGATAAGCAGCAACATGACTTAACCCAGGCATTCTTTCCGTCGAGAGAGCACACTCAACCAACCGGACATACCGGCTTGACGAAGTATACACTGTCACGCAGGGCAAGTCAAGCAGCAGATCATACAAAGATTTTCATCGGATCGGCACAACGATGAACGCTTCGCTGCCAGCAGCATCGACGATTTTGAGCGCCAGAGATGGGCCGACGTCTGCCAGTGCAAGGGTGTATGCGCCGCGCACCAGCGTACTGCGGCGAGGCGGCGCGTCCATGATGGCAGGGCGAAAGATTGCGCCATCGTATCGGGGATCGATGACAATCTCATCGACGAGACAGCGCCAGTCGGGAAGCGCTTGGGAGGCGTCAGCCAGCAGAGGATTGGTGTAGGACTCGACAGTAATTGTAATCTGATCGTTGTGATACGTCACACGAACATGCGCGTCGCCACGCGGTGCAGGCGCGGCATCTCCGATCCGCCACACCGAGAACCCGGCGGAGGACGATGTGCATTCCAGGATGGCGCGGCGGAGTCTCCTGGATGCGATCTGGATGGCGCTCGTGTTTACGTCACATGCAATCCAGCGCCGTCCCAGGCTCTGCGCTGCTACGGCTGTCGTTCCTGAGCCAGCGAAGCAGTCGAGCACCAAGTCGCCCGGTCGGGACGAGGCGCGGATGATACGATCAAGCAACGCCAGCGGTTTCGCAGTCGGGTAGCCGAGGTCGCGCACTAGCGCAGCCTCGATCGGGATCGTCCAGACATCGTAGGCGCCGATGCCCGGTTTGCGCAGATACGTCTTGACGCGCTCACCGCGCGGGTTGACGTTCCAGTAGTAGCGTCCGCGCTCATCTTCCTGGCGGAAGCGGGCAAGCTGGCGACGAGTGTAAGGGATGAGCACCTCGTTGTAGTTGAATGTCCAGCGGTCGCCTCGTGCATAGAGCAGGATAGTGTCGTGTTTGCGGTTGAACTGGCGTTCGCCATCGCCGCCGCGCGGGTAGAACCAGATGATCTCATTGAGCATCCGTTCTGCGCCAAAGACTTCGTCCATCAGACAGCGGAGGTGGTGCGCCTTGCGAAAATCGCAGTGCAGGTAGATGCACCCGTCATCGGCGAGCAGGTCGCGCAGCGCTATCAACCGCTCGTACATGAACTGGAGATAGGCATCGGCATTCCAGGTATCACAGTATTCGACCTCGGCGACCGGGACGAGACGCGCCGGACCGGAACCACGCAAGCGAACGCGCCGCACGCGATCAATGCCTGAGCCAAATGGCGGATCAATGTAGATCAGATTGATCCGCTGCCGGTAGCCGTTGGCGAGCAGCCAGGCGAGCGCAGCAAGGTTCTCGCCGTGAAGCAGAAGCTGATCGCCGCTGCCGCACCGTTCGACCTCAATCGCAGGAGGCACGGCGAGCGGCGGCGGTGGTTGTTTTCCGTTCCATGTGAGCAATGCTCGACCGACCGGCGGCGACAGACGAATAGCGCGTGTTTCGTCCATGGTTCATAAACGCTCCGCTAGCAGTTTATCCGTTGCCGCTATGCGTGCGGAGCATATGCCTTCAGCATGGCTCAAGCCGGTTGGCGCGAAGCCATAAGGGCGCAACGGCTCGCAAGCAATGCGCACCCTTTGCGTCTTTGCGCCAGCCTTTCCGAGACGTTCAGAGACGCGTCATTTCAACGGCGCGCAGAACAAAGATACATACGCATGCGCACGCGAACGCATATATTAACCCTTGCGACCGCGCCTCGCGGTTGTGCGCCGACGAGTGCGCAATCGGGATGGTCAATAGAGCAATGACCCCATAAAGAATGTGCATCTCAGTACGGATCGGGCGCAGTCCCTGCACAAGCATAATCACACCGAGAAGGCACTCTGCCAGCACCAGCAAGACGCCGATCGCCATCCCGCTGAGGAGCCATTGCCCGACCGGACGACGCAGCACTCCCAGGACCAGCGACCAGGCCGCTAGAATGCCAAAGACCATGAGGATGGTAAAGAGCAGATTTGCATGCAGGCGGAGAATATGTTCCATAGCGTCTGGATTGTATCGCAGACGGGCACGACAGGCAACGCTGGTATGCACGCGGGGATGCGGTCATACAGTGACAGAGCGGTGCAGCAATGCCGTGTCTCACACTTTTGCGCGTTTGCATAGTGACGTGACGCACGGAGACACAGCAGCGCACAGGCCATTTATCATTGTGCCTTTGCGCCTTGGTGTAAGCGATGTAGTGAGAGTTTCAGTCGCCGAACGAGATGCCCAGGTCGCGTGCTGTCAGCATGGTATCCGAGTCGAGCGGGACAGTCTTCATACGGCGAGTGGCTTCTTCGAGCGGCACGTACCGCACCGTAGGCGGGTCGAGCGCGACCATCACGCCGGACTGTCCTGCTTCCAGTGCGCGCACGGCAGCGGCGCCGAAACGGAGCGCCAGCAGGCGGTCGAAGGTGGTTGGCGTGCCGCCGCGCAGCAGATGACCCAGCACCACGACACGGGTCTCCTTGCCTGTCAGCGCCTCAAGTTCGCGCGCGACGCGCTCACCGATGCCGCCGAGCCGTTCGGCGCGTCCAGCTTCTTTTGGCGCGATCAACGAGATGCTGCCTTCGATCGGGCGTGCACCCTCAGCGACGACAACGATTGAATAGGGACGTCCTTCCTCTTCCCGGCTCATAATCTTAGCGGCGACTTTATGGATATCGAAAGGGATTTCGGGAATGAGAATAGCGTGCGCGGTGCCGGACACGCCGGCATTGAGCGCAATCCAGCCTGCGTAGCGCCCCATCACCTCGACGACCATCACCCGCTGGTGCGCTTCGGCAGTCGTGTGCAGGCGATCAATCGCTTCTGTGGCAAAGGCGACAGCGGTATCGAAGCCGAAGGTCGCCACCGTTCCGTCGAGATCATTGTCAATCGTTTTGGGGACGCCGATCACACGCACTCCTTTGCGCGCCAGCGCTGCGGCAATTTCCATCGAGCCATCGCCGCCGACCGAGATCAATGCATCGATGCCGTAGACGGCCAGTCCGTTGACGATCTCATCGGTGCGATCACGTTCGATAATCTTGCCATCAGGCAGGGGCGTCGGGTAACGCAGCGGATTGCCGCGATTCGTCGTTCCAATGATTGTGCCGCCGAGCGGCGTTATCCCGTGCACCGTCTCGCGGGTGAGCGGGATAACGCCGCCGCGCGGGTAGTTCTTCGGCGAGAGAATGCCATTGAAGCCATCACGAATGCCATAACACTCCCATCCGCGGTTGAGCGCACTCAGCACTACCGCGCGGATAACAGCGTTCAGCCCCGGCGCGTCGCCGCCGCCGGTGCAAATAGCAATGCGCAGTCGTGAAGCGGGATTGATCGTCATAGCGCTTATTCCTCTCTTCTCCTGCAGAATCGCACGCCGATCCGGCGGAAGACCGGCGCTCTCTATTCTATACTGCGATCCGCTGTTTCATCCAGAATCATCACGCGCTGCCGCAAACCAGACGCGACAGCGCGTGCAGGGCGGAGGCGTGCGAACACTGGGCCTCTTCGTTATGCCTCAATCGTTGTCCGGGCATGACACTGCTGCATCATCCTTTGCCTGGGATCGGGCAGCGATTGTCGCAGCATCATACCCGAGCATGCTCACACTCCTCAATGAGTATGATGTGGGGCATTGTAAATCACAGGGACGGGGCGTTTCCCGTCCCTACGACCTAACGTTCGGAGGAAACAAGATCAGACCGGCAGATCGACCACCTTGATAGCGTCCTTGCCGCCGTACATATCCCACCAGGGTTTGGCGCCCTTGTCGAGCACTTCGTTCAACGCCGTGATGTTCTGCACGCCGCGATCATTGAGCCATGCCTCGAGGGCGTCGTACCCTTCGCGCGCGTAGACGGGAATGCCGTCCTGCCAGGTGGCGCGCCCGCAGAGGACGCCAGCAAAGCGTGAACCGGCTTCGGCTGCCATCTCGAGCGACTCACGGAACACATCATCGCTCACGCCCGCGCTGAGATAGATGAACGGTTTCGAGGCAGCATCCGACGCTTCGCGGAAGAACTTCAGCGCTTCCTCGCGGGTGTACGCTTCCTGACCGCAAAACGCCTTCGTGCCCGACACGAACTGCATGTTAACCGGCACTTCAACCTTCAGCACATCGACGCCATACTTCGGCTTGGAGAGCTCTTCCATGTACGCAATGACGTACTTCGGCTTCACTTTAGCGAACTCAAAGCCCTTCTCATCGCCGATGTTGTCGTCGTATGCCAGCGGTTCGAGGAAGAAAGGCACGTCAAGACCTTTGCACTCCGCGCCGACTCGCTCAAGGAAGGCATGCTTCCGCGCCAGAATATCCGGATCATCGAAAGGATTATAGTAGATCAGGATCTTGATAGCGTCGGCGCCGGCCTGGATCAGGCTGTAGACGCTCCACGTATCGAGCAGGTCGGGCAGGCGACCCTTGACCGAGGCATCGTACCCGGTTTTCTCGTATGCCATCAGGACGCCAGCGTTTGGGGCCTTGTACTTCAGCGCAGGCAGACCATACTCCGGGTCGATCAGAATGGCTGACGCATACTTCGTCAGCACTTTTGTGACCGCAGTTTTGAATTGGGTCAAGTCCTCGCTGGTCACTGCTGCGCCATCGCCGCGCGCTTTGGCGATCGCCTTCTTGAGCGAACCGCGCTGATCCATCGCTGCTGCGGCTATCACGCCACGTTCATTGGCACATTTGTTAATGCCGTTGAACTTGCCGCGTGTCATCGTGACCGTGGCCATTGTCAACCTCCTTCAGTACAGGAACATCGGCTTGCCGAGCGGGTGTTTGACCCGCGGCCGGTAGTTCTCCGCGTCGTACAGTTCTTCTACATCAACTCGCTTGACTCCCTGGACGCAGGTGTCGATCGGCACAGTGGTATACTGACCGTTCTGGAGCGCCACCATCAGGCCGCTATGCCCCTGGAGCAACTGATCGACTGCGAGATTGCCGTAGCAGATCGCAACCATCCGGTCAAGCGAGTCAGGCGCACCGGCACGCATCAGGTATGACAGTTGCTGGTACACAATATCAATGCCCGTGATCTTCTTGATCGCCTCGCCGGTGATCATGCCAATGCCGCCGAGTTTCCGATGCCCATAGGCGTCCTCCTGACCATACTCGACCACCTGACCGCCGATCATGGAGGCGCCTTCTGAGATGACGCAGATGGAATAGTTGCTCGGGTTGCGTCGGCGGTCTTCGACCAGGAAGCGCGCCAGTTTTTCGACATCAAACGGCACTTCGGAGATGACAGCGCGATCAACATCGGCCAGGTACGCTGAAATGAGCGCTGTTTCGCCCGAGTTGCGCCCAAATAGTTCAATAACCGCGATACGTTCGTGTGAACCGGTTGGTGTGCGGAGGGCGTTGATGAAATCGACGCTGCGCGTAACCGCTGTCGAGAAGCCGATGCAGTAATCGGTGCCGAACACGTCGTTGTCCATCGTCTTGGGAATGCCAATGACCTTCACTCCCTCGCGGTGCATGCGCACAGCGTAGGAAAGAGTGTCATCGCCGCCGATGGGGATGAGCGTGTCGATGCCGAGGTGTTCGAGCACGCGCAGCACGTGCGGTGTGCAATCAGCAGTCTTCTTTTCGCCCTTGAGCTCGAACTTGCCCTTGAGGAACTCTGGCATCTCCTTCTCACGCACGTTCTGCGGATTTGTGCGTGAAGTGTGCAGGTGCGTTCCACCGTACCGGTCGATCGTACGAACGTCCGCTTTTGTCAGCGGTTGTACCCACTCCGATGCACTGTCCGGGTCATCCAGGTTGTAGTAGAGCAACCCAGCCCAGCCGCGCCGAATGCCGATCACTTCGATCCCGGCGTCGCTGGCGCGATTCACGACGGCCTTGATGCACGGGTTCAAGCCGGGAACGTCTCCACCGCCAGTCAGAATTCCAATCCGCATACGTCCTATCTCCTCACTAAACTGAGCGATGCCAGTGCCTTTCGAGCTTCGTGCTCACGGAGTGCGCGAACCATTTCGTCGCACACGTGCATCTGCGCGGAGATATCGCTCAGAATGCACCCCCTGAATGGCGCCTTGGGCGCCGCTTGCGCAACCAGGTTGGGCAGGGTGGTCTCTGGTCAGAAAGGTACGTGCCGATTGTTCCGCCGCTAAGACACACAGCGCGCTGCTGCAGTCTGCGGCAACGCCGCTGCCACGTCGGACTGACCGTGCCTTGCGTGTGTGGTGCGCATTACATCGTCATTGTATACACGTTTTAACCCCTCGCGGTTATGGGGTTCCGAACCGCACGTAAATATCTCATAACCTTTGCCTGCTTCCCCCGGCTGCTGATATAATAGCACAGGCGCTAGGATAGGGAACTTTGTACATCGTATATTATATGCGCCAACGAAGCGTGCGTCTACTCTCCTCTTGGATGATCGACGCGGCATTGTGTTGCATCCTTAGCGCCTCTGCCGCCGCCCAAAGCGCTATCCCTGATACGGCGACGTATGAATCGTGGTTGCGCGAAGCATATGCTGCGGCGCAGCGCCGTGATCGCATTGGTCTCGAAGAGGCGGCGGATCGCCTAATGGCGGCAACGGCGGTCCGCATGCCTGATGGAACGATCGTCTCGGTCAACAACTCCTGGTTGCAGGAGGCGCTCTTGTCGCCGACCCCTGATTTCCCGCTGATTACGGCGCGTCTTGGGGCGCTGATCGATGCTGCGGCGCTGCCGCCTTCATCGGCGCCCGCCGATGCGCTCGAACGCCTGGATCGCCTGCTGGCAGCGCCGCCGTTTGATCGCTTAGACCGCTCCGGACCCGAGACGCCGCAGTGGCTGATCGATGTCTTTGACTGGCTGGCGCGGTTGCTCGAAATGATCCTGCGTCCGGTTGAAGCCGTTCCGCCAACCGCAACCACTGTGGTCGCCTGGGTGATTGCACTCATCGGCGTTGTGCTGTTGCTCGCAGTCATTGTGTATCTGCTGATCAATCTGCGGCGCGGCTTTGTGCATGATGCACGGCTTGCTGCAGCGGGCGACGATCCTATGCCGACGGCGACCGAGGCGTTCGAGCAGGCCAGCGCCCTGGCACGCGACGGCGATTACCGCGCTGCGGTGCGTAGCCTCTATCTCTCGGCGCTCCTCTGGCTCGATGAACAGGACCTGCTGTGCTACGATCGCGCGCTGACCAACCGCGAATATCTGGAGCGGGCGCGGAGCAACCCCGCATTGCTGGCGCGCCTGACGCCGGTGATCGAAACGTTCGATCAGGTCTGGTATGGCCATCTGCCAATCGATGCGTCGGCATTCGCAGCGTACCGCCAGCAGATCGAAGCATTACGCCGCGAGCTGGGGGCGCGACGCATATGACGCGGGTTCGCGATCTGCTCATCATCGCCGGTCTGTTCGGCGCTCTCATCGTGTTTGTCGTCTTTGGTCCAGGGCGCACGCCGCCACCGACGCCGCGTGTTCCCAGCACGTATTCAAGTGCGCCGGATGGAGCGCTTGCGCTCTACGAATGGGCGCGCGCAATGGGGTATGACGTGCGCCGCCTTGAATATCGTCCCTTCGAGGTCACCGAGGACGATGTCGTACTGGTGATGCTCAGCCCCAGTGAAGCGATCAGTCGCGCCCATGCCCGCGATATTCTCGACTGGGTGGAGCGCGGCGGGACGCTGATCTTCGCCGACAATGCGCCAACAGGGTTAAGCGCGTCTGATGCGTTGCTGGAGGCGCTGAAGATGCGAATAACCGTGCTTACCGACACGCAAACGATCGAGCGCGCGCCAGCATTGCAACCGGTGTTCGACCAACCGCCGGTGCGCGAGATTTCGGTTCGCACCCGGCACGCGCTTGTTCCGCAGCGCAACGACTATGCACCTCTGTTCGGCGCTTCCGGTCAGGTGCTCATCGCTGGAATTCAGATCGGCAAAGGCTATGTGTACCTCAGCGCAACTGCACACCCGTTCACCAACAGTGGGTTGCGCGACCGGCAGCACGCGGCGCTGGTGCTGAATATGCTGCGGCGCGCGCCGCCGGGAGGGCGCATTCTATTTGATGAGTATCATCACGGGCTAACAGCGCCCCCCTTGCCGACCGATGGATTGCTCAGTACACCATGGGGGTGGGCAGGAACGTATGTCGCTGTGGCTACGGCGCTCTTCCTATTGCTGGGCGGGCGACGTTTCGGACGCGCTGTGCCGCTTAGGGAAGAAACGGCGCGTCGCAGCAGCGCCGAGTACCTCGACAGCATGGCGGACTTGTATCAGCGCGGCGGCAAGCGCCACTACATGCTGCGGCACTTTTACGCTGATTTCAAGCGTCGGCTCGCAAAGCCATACGGTATCAACCCGCAACTGGAGGATCGCGAATTCGTCCATCAGATGGCGCGGGCGCGCTCGATCAACGAAGCGGCGCTGCTAGCGCTGCTGGCGCAACTGCGCGCAACGCCAGCGTCTGATGCCGAGCTGTTGCGCGTCGTCGCGGCGGCAGACGCCTTCATCGCCGCCTATGGGTACGAACGATAGTTTGTGCGCAAACGTGGAGTTTTTACGTGAAACTGAACATTGCCGGGCGTTTGCGCCCGACGCTCGATCTGCTTGATGAGGGATGTGCGCTCTATCGACGCCACTTTACTAGCTTTGTGGCGATCGGAATGGCATGGCTGACGCCGATCGCCATTGCCATTGGTCTGCTCGTGGCTAGTGCCGAGCAAATCGGCGAAAACTGGCTCGTGGTGATTGTTCTGGCGGGTGTGCTTTTTCTAGCGCCTCTGCTGCTCCTCTATCTGATTGGCGGGCTGTCGCGCGCCGCTGCCGCCGCCATCGACGGTCGCGCCATCGATCTGCGCGAGGCGTTGACGATACATCCGTTCGGCATCATCAAAGCCGGATGTTTTTCCGTTATCTATAGCTTCATCATGCAGGTTGCATCCTCGGCAATAAGTCTTCTCTGCATCTGCCCGATCTATCTTCTGAGCCTGAGCGTGTCGGTTCTGTTCGCGTCCGTCGATCCTGGCAGCTCCATCGGAATTGCGGCGCTGGTCGTCCTTACTGTGTTGATCGCTGGTGTGTATGTGCTGGCATTCATCATCGGCGGCATCGGTTACAGCAGCATGTTCTACGCGCTCCAGCCGTGGCTTATCGAACGGTTGCGTTTCGCCGAGGCGCTTGAGCGCAGTGTCGATCTGATCATCTTTCGCTTTCGCGGCAACCTGGTCGTCTGGGGACTGAGCGCGCTGGTTGTCTTTGCCGTTGGTGCGTCGGTCAGTCTGGCGGTTGGTGTGATCGTGCCAGTCCCCGCACTGCTGCTGCTTGGCGCAGAGTCGCCGATTGCGCAGGCGCTTGCTGGCGTTGCGTGGCTGCTGGGACTAGCGCTGGTCATGCCGCCGTGGTTCATCTGGATGACGTTGCTTTACCGGCGCAACCAGGCAGCGCGCAGCGGCGCCGACCTAGCGCAGCGGATTGAAGCGTGGGCGGAGCGAGTGCGTGCATTGAATGTTGAACATTGATTGCAAGTGCAACGGTACCCGTAGGGGCGCGACGCCGCCGCGCCTAAGGGGATGGCGCCACGGCCGGGGGGCGGCATGTCGGAGCGCGGCGGCGCCGCGCCCACAGACACATTGAACGTAATGAAAACACAAATGATAACCCACGACGTTGCCAGAACACTCCGTGCCGAAGCAGCAAAAGTGATCGTCGGGCAGGAAGAGCCATTGACGCAGATCATCATCGCGCTGTTTTGCGGCGGTCACGTGCTGCTCGAAGGCGTGCCCGGCACGGCAAAAACGCTCATGGCGAAAACGCTGGCGATGCTGATCGATGCATCGTTCAAGCGGGTGCAGTTTACCCCGGACCTGATGCCTTCCGATGTGATCGGCACACAGGTGTTTGAGATGGGCACAGGGCAGTTTCGCCTGCACAAGGGACCAGTATTCACCAACATTCTGCTCGGCGACGAGATCAATCGCGCACCGGCTAAGACTCAGAGCGCGCTTCTCGAAGCCATGGAGGAACGTCAAGTCACGATTGAAGGGCAACGGCTGCCGCTGCCAGAACCATTCTTCGTGCTGGCAACGCAGAACCCGGTGGAATACGAAGGCGCCTATCCGCTACCGGAGGCGCAGCTCGACCGCTTTCTGTTCAAGGTGATCGTCGATTATGCGCCGCAGGAGGTCGAGATTGAGGTGCTGCGACGCTACCACGCAGGCTTTGATGCCCATCGCCTGGAGGAGATTGGGCTGCGCCCGGTGATGAACAGTGCTATCCTGGCGCAATGTCGCGCCGAAATCCGGCAGGTGCAGGTAGACGACGGCATTTTGAAGTATATCACCGATATCGCGCAGGCGAGTCGCAAGAGTCTCGACCTGCTGCTTGGCGGCAGCCCGCGCGCCTCGATCAGCCTGCTCCTCGCTGCCAAAACCTGGGCCGCCATGCAAAATCGCGCGTATGTGATACCTGACGATGTCAAATTCCTGGTGCGGCCGGTCTATCGCCATCGCATCATTCTCAAGCCGGAAGCCGAAGTCGAGGGATTGACGCCGGATACTGCGATAGCGCGTATCCTAGCGCGGATCGATGTGCCGCGGTGAGTTAGGAGGTAGGGGTTAGGGGTCACTCATCACTCGTCACGCGCCACTCGTCACT
>JANXAL010000118.1 GCA_025062325.1 Roseiflexus sp. | reverse complement strand
GCTGGAACGTACAGCGCGTCGAGCGTCAGGGTTCCATTTCTAGACGCCGATAGTTCTTCAAGAGCGACGAATAACTTCGCACGGGCAGCAACTCTTCGGCGCCTACCTGCCGTAGCGCCTGGAGTCCAAGAATCAAGAAGGCTCACACGTGTGAGCCTTCCTCATCGCCATAACTGGCGGGCCCGACGGGATTCGAACCCGCGATCTCCACCTTGACAGGGTGGCATCTTAACCACTAGACGACGGGCCCGCGTAGTTTGGTGACCCCAGCGGGATTCGAACCCGCGACCTCCACCTTGAGAGGGTGGCGTCCTAGGCCGCTAGACGATGGGGCCTGCTCTCTTCGTCGGCCCGAACTCCTCGCGGCCCCGACACGCATATTATAGCAGCATTCACCAGACAACGCAAGTTGACATAGGGAGGCCGAGGACATATACTGCCTGGGAGCGTCAAACCTCCCGACAACAGATGGACTCAGAGATGCCGACGCGCGTTGCAGAAGTGATTGAAGCGACCAGTACGCAATTTACGGCAGGCGCCTACGAGCTGCTGAAGGCGCCGCCGTTCGGCGCACTCGTGCGCGCTCAGGCGCGCGACGACTCGATGGCGATCTACGGCCTGGTATACGACATCCGCACTGGCAGCCGCGACATTGGCGCGCGCGCAACGGTGCGCGGGCGGACATATGCCGGCCGCGAGGTCTATGATGCCGAGATCTATCACGAGCATCCCGACCTGGCAGAAGTGTTGCAAACTGAGTTTTCTGCGGTGATCGTCGGGTTTGTGGAACGTGGTGAGATCCGTCAGTTTCTGCCGCCGCAACCGCCGCCTGTGCACTATAGCGTCTACGAGTGCGATGCTGCCGAGGTGGCGCGGTTCAATCAGGCGACCGATTATTTCCGCACTGTGCTATTTATGCCGCACATCCCGGGCGACGAGGCGCTGGCTGCGGCGCTGCGTCTGGCAGCCCGCGCTTCTGGTGACGAGCGCGCATTTTTGGTGCGCGCTGGGCGAGAGATTGCTGCGCTTCTCAACGATGACTACGACCGCCTGATGGCAATCCTGCGCCGGATTCGTCCCTGACAGCGACTTATGCAAATCGAACACGGATGCGCACGGATCGGAACAATTCCCCGCTATCACAAGGTGATGATCCCCTGGCGCGCGCCGCGGTTGACTGCTTCGGTGCGGCTCGAAACGCCGAGTTTGGCGAAGATGGAGGACAGGTGAAACTTGACGGTATGTTCGCTAATCTGCAACCTCTGAGCGATTTGTTTGTTCGATAGCCCCTGACTCACCAGTTCGAGCACATCGCGTTCGCGCGCCGTCAGCGGCTCACCCGCCGGTTCTTCAAGCGGCTGGCGCGGATGAAGCAGGCGCAGCGCCAGTTCTGGCGCCAGGACGATGAGACCCTGTGCGACAGCGTGGATCGCCGCCGCCAGTTCCGCGGCGCTGACATCGTGCGTCAGAATGCCCCACGCGGTGAGCGGCAGGCGGCGCAGGACGTCCGCCTGCCGTGCGTCGTCGGTCAAGAGCAGCGCCGCGTGGCGCGGCTCTTCCCCTAAGACGTGATCGGCATCGATCAGCACACTCTCATCCGCCGCTAGAATGACATCGGCGGCAGCGGGAAGGCCCGCCGGGTCGGCAAGCGAACTGACGGCGCCAGCGATCTCAACGTTCGCCTCGGCCAGCAGCGCGCGCAACCCGGCGCGCAGCGCTGGCGTTGGAGCGACAATCACCACGTGTATCATTGTTCCTGCGGCGCCCTGTTCAGGGGGGCGTCAATCACACGAATGTTGCCAGCGCGCAACAGACGGAGGCGAACCGCCGCGCCCGCCGCACGCTGGAGCGCGGTGCGCAGATCTTCCGGTCGCTCCAGCGAGACAGTGTCCGCGTGGAGCAGCAGGTCGCCAACCATCACCCCTGCCCGTTCTGCTGGACTGCCGGGTTCAATGCGGACGACCAGCAGCCCGTGAGAACGTCCGTTCAATAGTCCTGCCGGCAGGGGCGACGGTTGCACCCCAACACCAAGGCGCATGCGTTGTCCCTGCACGCTATTGAGCCACTGTTCAACGATATGACTGGCGATCGCCACTGAGAGATCGCCGCCAAAGACCATAGCGTTGATCCCGATAACCCTACCGCGTGCGTTGAGCAGCGGTCCGCCTGAGTTGCCCGGCGCCAGACGCACATCGGAACGGATGAAGGCGATCCGTTGACCGCTGCGTGTCTCCGCTTCGCCCAACCCGCTGACGATGCCAGCGGTCACGACCCACGGTTGGCCCCATGGATGCCCAATCGCAAAGACGAGCTCGCCAACGCGCAGCCGTGTTGAGTCGCCAACCGGAACAGGCGGGAGGTCATTTGCAGGAATGTGCAACACCGCCAGATCGAGGTTCTGGCTGCGTGCTTTCACCGTCACCGGCAGATCGCGCCCATCGAGTGTTTGCGCCCGCAGCGCGCCGCCTGCCCCGGCAACCACATGATCGTTCGTGAGAACGACGCCGCCAGGTTGCCAGACTACTCCCGTGCCGCTGCCTCTACCCGCGCCGTGCAGGTGTACGACGCTCCGCCGGGTCTGTTCGGCAAGATCGGCGAACCCAGCAATCAGGGAAGAATGATACGATACCTGAGTCATCATCTAAGCACTCTTGCGTTGTCCAATCGTCACCGACAGGGTGATCAGCGCACCGCCGCGAATAATCTCAGCCGGAACCGTCGCGCCGACGCGATCCCCGCTTAACACTGCCTGCAGATCGTCGGTGTCGTTCACCACGATGCCATCAATGCCGACAAGAATGTCGCCGATAAGGAAGCCAGCGTGATACGCCGGGCTGTCTGGCTCAACGCGCACGATCAGCAGCCCGCGTTCCTGATTGCGCCCAGCGCGCTGCCCTTGCGGAATCGTGACCGGCTGACTGCTAATGCCGAGAAAGCCGCGTCGGACGTGCCCCTGGCGCGCCAGGGCATGCGCGATGCGCCATGCAAGCGGCGCCGGAACTGCCAGCGCTACGCCGCCGAGCAGCCCGGTGGTGAATAGTCCCAATACTGCGCCCGTGACATCAATCAGCGCACCGCCGGAGAAGCCAGGATAGGGTGTAGCGTCGGTCTGAATGACCTGCTCAATCATGCCGCGTCGGGTGCGCAACGGACCGCCAACGGCGCTCACGACTCCCAGGCTTGCCATTGGTCCGCCTGGAGAAGGGCGCCCGACTGCGAGAACGAACTGACCGACGCGCGCGGGCGCACTAGCCGGGACGGCAAGCGCGCCGCCAAGCCCATCAATGCGCAGGAGCGCCAGGTCGCTCGTCCGGTCCCGTCCGACCAGACGCGCTGCCAGGGTGCGCCCGTCGTCGGTCTGAATCGTCAGATCGTCGTCGCGTTCGAGCACGTGGTCTGCCGTCAGCACCTCGTCGGTTGCAACGATGATACCGCTTGCCGACTGGCGTTGCCTGCCATTGACGGTGACCAGGGAGCGGTGAATGCGTTCGACGGCGTCCGCCATCTGGTTCGAGAGCGCACTGATCAGGTCAGCGCTGGAAGGTGAGGTCATGGGTTTCTCCTTGCAGCATTGGCTATCTGATATGCTGCGCGTTATGCTGTTCTCCTTTGGTACGGATCATACCGGCATACCCGTGAACTGGCATCGCCGGAACGCGCAGGATGCTGCCCGGAAAAATGGGTAGGCGCCTGCTGCCCTATAATGCAGCGGCATTATTACGGAAATAGACGGGAGGACAGGTATGGCATTCTTCGATCTCTCGTTCGATGAGTTACAACAGTATCTTCCGCCACGGGAGGAGCCGCCCGATTTTGATGCATTCTGGCAGACGACGCTGGACGAGGCGCGCGCCTATCCGCTTGATGCACATTTTGAGCCATACGATGCCGGACTGGCAACAGTTGAGACCTTCGATGTCACCTTTCGCGGCTATGGCGGCCAACCAATCAAGGGGTGGCTCTTGCTGCCGCGCCACCGCTCTGGTCCGCTGCCCTGCGTGGTGGAGTACATCGGATATGGCGGCGGGCGCGGCTTCCCGACAGACTGGTTGCTCTGGAGCGCCGCCGGGTATGCGCATTTGGTGATGGACACCCGTGGTCAGGGGAGCGCCTGGCTCAAAGGCGATACGCCCGATCCCGAGCCGGAAGGGTCGAACCCGCACTATCCCGGTTTTATGACCCGTGGGATTGCCAGCCCCTTCACCTACTACTACCGCCGGGTTTTCACCGACGCTGTGCGTGCCGTCGAAGCGGCGCGCGCGCATCCGGCAGTCGATGCCGGGCGCATTGCGGTGACCGGCGCTAGTCAGGGAGGCGGGATTGCGATTGTAGTCGCTGGTCTCGTGCCTGACATCCGGGCAACCATGCCCGACGTGCCGTTTCTCTGTCATTACCGCCGCGCTACCGAGATCAGCGACGCAAACCCATATTTCGAGATAGCGAGGTACTGTAAAGTGCACCGCGATCGAGTCGAGGCCGTGTTCCAGACGTTGAGCTACTTCGATGGAGTCAACTTCGCTGCGCGTGCGCAGGCGCCCGCGCTCTTCTCGGTCGGGTTGATGGACGAGGTGTGTCCGCCATCGACGGTCTATGCCGCCTACAACCACTACGCCGGTCCGAAGCAGATCCGCGTCTATCGCTACAACCAGCACGAAGGCGGCGGTACGTTCCAGAATCAGGAGAAGATCTGTTTCTTGCGCGAAATCATGGTCGCAGGTTGAAGGTGGGAAGGCTGCAGGTTGAAGATGATGGTCGCACGAAGGCACGAAGGCACGGGGTGGAAAGGTTGAAGGTGCAAAGGCTTGCCCCGGCGAAGCGTGGGGATTGCAGGTGATCCGCTTTGTGCCCTCTGTGGCTCTATGGCGCAGAGGAGCAGGTAAGAGGCGTGAGGCAAGGGGCCAGAGGAAGGAAGCGAGAGACAAGGGGCAAGCGGCGCATGGTAAGGATAAGGGGCAAGAGAGGGGCAGGGGCAATGAGTCAGGTTCTCAGTTCTCAGTTCCTGGTTCTCGCAATCCCTAACCCCTAACCCTCAGCACACGGAAACGCCACCGCCTCTCCCTGCACCCGCACGGCAACCCGCGCGCCGGGGGCGATGTCGATCCGTGGACCGGTGCGCGCCTGGATGAACGTTCCGTCGCACATGCGAATCCCGATCAACTGGTCGTGCCCGAAGAAGACAATCTCTTCGATCAATCCGCAACCGGCAGCGTCCGGGCAGAGATCGAGCGCTTCAGGGCGCACCATCACCTCAACCGGTCCGTCGCGCGGGGCGGCCAGCGGCACCCTGCCAAGCACGCATTCGGCGCACCAACCGGAGGCGCGCGCTGGCACGAAATTCGCCTCGCCGACGAACGTGGCGACGGTACGGGTCGCCGGGCGCAGGTAGATCTCGTGAGGCGCGCCGATCTGCTCGATGGCGCCGTTGCGCATCACTGCGACGATATCGGCGATGCTGAACGCCTCTTCCTGGTCGTGCGTGACAAAGACCGCAGTCGCGCCTGATTGTCGCAGGATGCGCCGCACTTCTTCGCGCGTCGCCTTGCGCAGCACGGCGTCGAGGTTTGAGAACGGCTCGTCGAGCAGAATGACCTGCGGATCAGGCGCCAGTGCGCGCGCCAGCGCCACCCGCTGCTGCTGCCCGCCCGACAGTTGATGTGGATAACGGTCCGCCAGATCGGTAAGCCCGGTCAATGCCAGCAGTTCGTCCACGCGCGCCGCACGCTCTCGGACAGAGCGTCCGTTGAGACCGAATGCCACATTTTCGCGTACTGTCAGGTGAGGAAACAGCGCATAATCCTGAAAGACCATCCCTACACGTCGCCGCTCCGGCGGGATCCAGGCGCCGCTGCCAGCGACTCGTTCGCCTGCCAGAAAGATCTCGCCGGTATCAGGCATTTCGAGCCCGGCAATCAGGCGAAGGGTAGTCGTCTTCCCGCAGCCGCTCGGCCCAAGCAGCGCAAGGAGTGCACCGCGCGGCACCTGCAGCGATACCCGGTCAACGGCAGGAGTGTTGCGCTGAAACCGCTTGCTGACAGATCGTAATTCAATGGCGCTGTTTGATGTACTCATACCGCAAATTAGAGTACTCTTATATTCGCACTTTGTCAAGTGAAAATAGCTTAAAGGGTGCTGGCACGATGTGTCGGGAACTGCCATATCGCTGTGGGCTATGGCCATCGCTGAAGACGTGAAAGTTCCTCCATGGCTAGTCCGCACGCCGGGCGGTGCACCAAAAGAAAGCGCGATTGCGAGCGAATTTACGCCATCTCCTCGCGCAGCCAATGGCTCGCAGGGCAGCCCCGCAGGGGCTTGCCTGACCTGAACAAGGGCTTATGAGGATTATGCTCCTGCGCGCCGCGGGCTGATGGAGTTGGAGAATACTCCGCTATCCGCCCACCCGCCTAGCGCCTAAAGTCGCGAGCTACAGTTGCGCAGCCCGCCTTCGCGGGCTAGATCCGGCGGTACCAGATTATCTTCTCAAACTCCACAAGCCCTGGCTGAGATCGTGAAAGCCTCTCTAGGGCTTCCACGTCCTGAGCGAGGGCTTCAGCCCGTAGCCCAGAGGACGTGCGACCTGGCAGTGCAGGTTTACCGAAAGCATTCTTAGCCTTCATTAGCCCGCTGCGCTAGACGCCATCTGACAACGGCTCAGACCCATCACTAAAACCCATTTCCGCCAGCGCGCGCCGCGCCTCTGCCGCTTCGTTCCAGGGGATTGGCGTCGTGCCGTAGATAATGCTTCCTTCGTGACCCTTGCCGAGGAGCAGCACAATATCGCCGGGACGGGCGCGCGCAAAGGCGGCGCGAATGGCGAGGGCGCGATCTGGAATGCAGAGGCAGGTCTCGCCAATGCGTTTGCCAGCGGCTTCCGCGCCAGCCGCAATTTCGGCGATGATCGCCTCGCGGTCCTCCAGCCGCGGGTCTTCGTCGGTCAGCACAATGAGGTCGCAGAAGCGCCCGGCGATTTCGCCTTGCAACGGACGCTTGGCGCGGTCGCGTTCCCCGGCGCTGCCGAACACCGCAATGAGCTGTCCATCAGTCAGCGGGCGCACGATGCGCATTAATTTCTCGAACGCCCCAGGAGTATGGGCATAGTCGATCAGCACCGTGAACGGTTGCCCTGCTTCGATCCGTTCCATGCGCCCGCGCACGCCAGGCGCCCGTTCGAGCGCCGCAAGGCACGCAGCGAGCGGCACGCCTTCAGCGCACGCGACGGTCAGCGCTGCCAGCGCGTTCCAGACGTTGAAATCGCCAGTGAGCCGCAGGCGCGCGTCGGCTGCGCCCCACGGCGTCGTTACCCGAAACCGCAGCCCATCACGAGTCGAACGGACGTCCTCTGCGCGCACATCGGCGTCGGCGTGAACAGCGTAGGTCAATCGCTCGGCGTAGAGCGGGGCGGCAGCGAGAAACATCCGATGATGTGGATCATCGGCGTTCACTACGGCGATTTTGCGCTGTTTATGGGGTGCGTCAGCGCTGCGGAACTCTGCCAGCATTTCAAACAGGCGCGCCTTGTCGCGGCGGTACTGTTCGACTGTGCCGTGAAAATCCAGGTGCTCCTGCGTCACATTGGTCAACACCGCAACATCGAAAGCGCAGCCGGCAAGCCGGTTCCAGCGCGCCGAGAGCGCGTGCGACGTCGCCTCGACAACGGCATACGTGCAGCCTGCGTGCACCATATCGCGCAACAGCGCCTGCACCTCCGGCGCTTCCGGCGTGCTCTGGCGCGAATCGTTCGCCCACATGCGCCCGGCGATCTTGAAATCTACGGTGCCCATCAGTCCCGTGACGGCGCCGCCGGCTTCAAGCGCCACGCTGGTCAGAAACGTCGTAGTCGTCTTCCCGTCGGTGCCGGTCACTCCTACGACGCGCATCCGGCGTCCGGGGTAATCGTAGAATGCTGCTGCGAGCGGCGCGAGCGCAACACGTGCGTTGGACGTGCGCAGCGCCGGAACCGGGATGCGGTCGTCCCACGCCGGGTCTTCGTAGACGACGGCCGCTGCGCCGCGCTCGATGGCCTGCGGAATGTAGAGGTGCCCGTCGGTGTGAAAGCCGCGGTAGGCGACAAACAGCGCGCCGGGTGTGACCGCGCGCGAGTCGTAGACCACGGCGGTAATCTGCGGGTTGGAGTCAGGCAGATGCGCTGGATCACTGATGGTTCTCAGAAGGTCGTGTAATCGCATATTCCACTCTAGGAGAAAGAACGTCCTGACGCTGACTGTCTCGTGATTGGCGCCGGCTTCGACAGGCTCAGCTAGCGCCGATGACGTCTCTCGCCGCCAAGGTCGATGGCATCTCTCGCCGCTAACGCCAGCCGATCCACAGGTGCAGGCTTGTTTGTCCGGGTTGAGGTTGATCGCTCTATCAGCATTTTCGCTCTGCCAATGTAATGCACCGCCCAATCAGTACCAAATCCGTCTCGATCCGTGCGCATCCGTGTCCCATCTCCATAACGCCTGCGCGCGGCAGTATAGAAGGGATAGACAAAGCTGTCAATATGGCGACGAAACTTTTGCGCTTGCTTAATACAACGTTTACACAGGCATCACCGAACCTTGATGTTTTCTGCCTATGCTCTACTAGCGTGATGCAGCCATCATTGCATCTGTGATGTGTCCAGAAGGACGCCTCTTACTTGATGGCACGCTAGCGCTCCGCCCTACGGCGTGCATTGCAGATGTCCTCTGAAATTGCAAGGAGAGAAGAGCGTGAGTACAGAAACCAGAGACTGGCGCCGATCGCGCCGGGCTTTCCTGCGTATGGCGGTTGGTGCGGGTGCAGGAGCAATCCTTGCTGCTTGCGGTCAGGCAGCCCCGCCCGCCCCGACAGCGCCAGCCGCGACCACCGCACCCGGCACAACCGCTACACCTGCCGCCCAAGCGACCGCTCCCGCCCAACTTCCGCCGCCGCCTCCGCCCGGTCCTTTGACCGCTAAGGATGCTGGCGGCATGGAGAAGCTGATCGAACTAGCGCGCGCGGAGGGCAGTCTCTCCACCATCGCCCTGCCGGACGATTGGGCCAACTACGGCGAGATGAAGAAGAAATTCCTTGAGAAGTATCCTTTCATCAAGCACGAAGACCTCAACCCCGATGCGAGTTCGGCGCAGGAGATCGAGGCGATCAAAGCCAACGCAGGCAGCAAGGGTCCGCAGGCGCCCGATGTGATCGACGTCGGGTTTACCTGGGGCGAGCAGGCGAAGAAGGAAGGTCTCCTCCAGCCATATAAAGTTGAGAAGTGGGATGAGATTCCCGATAACCTGAAAGACCCGGAAGGGTTCTGGTACGCCGATTACTATGGCGTGATGGCGTTCGAGGTGAATACACAGGTCGTCAAGAACATTCCACAGGACTGGTCGGACCTGTTGAAGCCGGAGTACAAAGGGCAGGTAGCGCTGGCAGGCGACCCGACCGGTTCCGGGCAGGCGATCAACGCCGTGTGGGCCGCAGCGCTTGGCAATGGCGGTTCACTCGACAATCCGATGCCTGGGCTAGAGTTCTTCAAAAAGCTGAACGAAGCGGGCAATCTGCTGCCGGTGATTGCCAAACCTGCGACGATTGCCAAGGGCGAAACGCCGATCGCGTTGCGCTGGGATTATAATGCCCTGGCAAACCGCGATCAGAACGCCGGGAACGTTGAGATTGCAGTCGTCGTGCCCAAGAGCGGGTCGCTGGCCGGCGTCTACGTCCAAGCGATCAGCGCCTACTCGCCGCGCCCGCACGCAGCCCGGCTCTGGATGGAGTTCCTCTACTCCGATGAGGGTCAGTTGATCTGGCTCAAAGGGTACGCGACGCCGGTGCGGTTCGAGGCGATGCGTAAGGCAGGGCTGATCCCGCAGGAGTTGCTCGACCGACTGCCGAAGACCGATGCGCCAGTTGCGTTCCCAACCGGCAGCCAGATCAACGCCGCTTTCGACAAGATCAAGACCAACTGGCCCACAATCGTCGGTGCAACGGTAAAATAGGGATGTGGTCATTGAAAGGTTAAGCCCTCTGGTTGCATACGTGTGGAGCACACGGATTTACACGGGTCGAGACGGATGGACACGGGCAGATCCGCGCCCACCCGTCGCACCCGTGTGAATCCGCGTCCCATCAGCGCACACGGATTTACACGGGTCGAGACGGATGGACACGGGCAGATCCGCGCCCACCCGTCGCACCTGTGTGAATCCGCGTCCCATGATGACAGACCGCACCCAGGAGTTATGACAAAGGCGCGAGGTGATGCATGGCGCCATTGACCCAGACAAATACGAGGCAATCGGTTGTTGAACGTCGCATCTTTTCATGGACGTGGTTGGGAGTGGCGCCCTTCTTCCTGTTTGTGGCAGCGTTCCTGATCTGGCCCACGCTGTCAATCATTGCGCAGAGTTTCCTCGATCAGGAGCGCCGCCTGACGTTGCGCAACATCCTGGAGCTGGGGCATCCGTTCATCGTTTCGTCATACGTGTACAGCCTGCAGCTCAGCGCGGTGACTGCAATTGGCGGCGGAATACTCGGCGGGCTGCTGGCCTATGCCATTACCATTGGCGGGTTGCCGCGCCCGCTGCGCGATGCGGTGCTTAGTTTCTCCGGCGTGGCGTCGAACTTCGCCGGGCTGCCGCTAGCCTTCGCATTCATCGCAACCCTTGGGCAGTTGGGAGTGGTCACCCAGTGGCTGCGTTCGATTGGGATCAGTCTGTACCCCGCCTTCAGTCTCTACAGTTTCTGGGGTTTGAGTATCGTCTATATCTATTTTCAGATCCCGCTCATGGTGCTGATCATGGCCCCGGCATTCGAGGGGATGCGGCGCGAATGGCGTGAAGCCGCTGAGAGCCTGGGCGCGTCCTCATGGCATTACTGGCGTTACATCGGGCTGCCGATCCTGCTTCCCTCGATCCTCGGCACAATGGTGTTGCTGTTCGGGAATGCATTCGGCGCGCATGCCACCGCCTTCCAGTTGACCGGCGGCGGCAGTCAGGGCAACGTGGTCACCATTCTGATTGGTGCGCAGATCAGCAGTGACGCGCTCGCCAACCCCGGTCTTGGCAACGCGCTCGCTCTGGGAATGATCGTCATCATGGGCGTCTGTATTGGTCTGTACACCTGGCTCCAGCGTCTCTCGGCGCGCTGGCTGCGTTCGTAATGCTATGCTGAAGCGGTTCTGGCCCTGGTTCTGGTTCATCATCGGCGCGACATACTTTCTTGTGCCGCTCTACGCTACGTTCGACTTCTCGTTGCGCGCCCGCCGCGGCGAACTGAGTTTTGCGGCGTATGCGAATGTGCTCAACGACATAAAATTCGTCGAAAGTTTCTGGTTCTCGTTCCAAACCGCGCTGGCGACGATTGTGATCAGTGCGCTGGTGATTGTGCCGACGGCGTACTGGGTGCAACTCCGCATGCCGCGTTTACGCCCGGTGATTGAGTTCTTCACGCTGCTGCCATTTGTCGTCCCGGCGGTTGTGCTGGTTTTCAGTCTGGCGCGCACTTACAACCGTACGCCGCTCACCGACAGCCGCGAGGGGTTGTGGGTGCTGCTGGTCGGCTCATACGTTATTCTATCGTTCCCGTACATGTACCGGGCGGTGGATACCGGGCTGCGCGCGATCAACATTCACGATCTCACCGAAGCGGCGCAAAGCCTGGGGGCAGGATGGTTTACAATTCTGGCGCGGGTCATTTTTCCGAATGTGTATACTGCGCTGCTGAGCGGCGCATTCATCACCTTCGCCATCGTGATGGGCGAATTCACGATTGCTGCACTGCTCGCGCAACCGGCGTTCGGTCCGTACATGAACCGGCTCGCCAGCAGTAAGGTCTACGAGCCGTCGGCGCTGGCGATCATTAGCTTTGCGCTAACATGGGCAGCGATTGCCGCTATGCAATGGATCGGTCGAGGTGCGCAGGCGCGTATAGCGGGACCGCGCTGATCGAGGGGTCTATGGCGTTTCTTGAACTGATCAATGTGCACAAGAGTTTTGGCGCTTCTGTGGCTGTCGAGAACTTTAACCTGGCGGTCGAGCGCGGCGAATTCGTCTCGTTTCTGGGACCGTCGGGATGCGGCAAAACTACCACGCTGCGGATGATTGCCGGATTCGAGAAGCCAACCGCAGGGCGGATTATCATTGACGGCGTTGATGTGACTGATACGCCTCCCAACCGTCGCAACATCGGCATGGTCTTCCAGTCGTATGCACTTTTCCCGAATATGACGGTCGCCGAGAACATCGGGTTCGGCTTGAAAATTGCGCGCCGCCCGGCGGACGAGATCCGTGCGCGAGTCGAGGAACTTCTGCGAATTATCCATATGTCGGAGTTTGGGCGGCGCTATCCGCACCAGTTGTCCGGCGGGCAACAGCAGCGAGTCGCGCTGGCGCGGGCGCTCGCCATTCAGCCGAAGGTGCTGTTGCTCGACGAGCCGCTCTCGGCGCTCGACGCCAAGATTCGCGCGTCGTTGCGCCAGGAGATCCGCGAGATCCAGCGGCAGCTTGGCATCACGACGATTTACGTCACCCACGACCAGGAAGAGGCGATGGCGCTCTCCGACCGGATTGTGGTCATGAGCCGCGGACGGATCGAGCAGATCGGCACGCCTTTCGAGGTCTACAACTTCCCGGCGACGCGCTTCGTTGCATCGTTCGTCGGGACGCTCAATCTGCTGCAGGCGATGGTCGTCGATGCTGCTATCGGGCTTCTGACCGTTGAAGGTCAGCCGATCCGCGTTGCGCGTCCGCTTCCGCAGCACCGCTCTGGCGACGCCATTAGCCTTGCCATCCGCCCGGAACTGATCGCGCTCGACGGACAGATGAACGGCGAGGTCAACCGTCTGAGCGGCACGGTCGAAGATGTCACTTTCCTCGGTTCAATTGTGCGTGTTCGGGTGCGTCTCTCCGCAAACAAACTGCACTTCGATCTCTTTAACAACCCGCAGTTGCGCCCGCCGCAGCCAGGGTCGTCAATCGCTGTCCAATTCGCCCCCGAAGCCTGCCTGGTTCTTGGAGAAGACGCATCACCCGCTCATTCCATGTCGGCAAGTGCAGCGCAGGCGGCGTGATACCCGCACATGCCGTGCACTCCCGGTCCTGGCGGCGTCGAAGCGGAGCAGAGATAGATGCCGCGTGCCGGGGTGCGGTGCGGCGTCAGACTGAGGGTTGGCCTCGTAATCAGTTGCCGCCAGTCAGGTAAGCCGCCGCTGATGTCTCCGCCGGTCAGGTTGGGATTCCAGGCTTCCATGTCAGCGCAGTTCATGGCGCGCCGCGCCAGGACGCAATGGCGAAAGCCAGGCGCAAATCGTTCAATCTGCGCTTCGATGGCAGTCGTCATATCGACCGTCGAACCATTCGGCACATGGCAGTAGGCCCAGGCGATATGTTTCCCTGGCGGCGCGCGGGTCGGGTCAAACAGCGTCGGTTGCGCCAGGAGGACATAAGGGCGCGCCGCGTGCTCATTGCGGTGCGGCGCCCGTTCCGATTCGGCAATCTCCTCTAGCGTCCCGCCGAGATGGACGGTTGCTGCACGCGCACATTCGGGGTTATCCCAGGGAACAGGTCTGTCGAGCGCGTAGTCGAGCTTGAACACCCCCGGTCCGGGACGGAAGCGTTCCAGTTGCCGGCGATACCATACAGGCAGGCGGTCGCCGGCGATCTGGATCAACTGGCGGGGCGAGGTGTCGAACAGGTACGCCCTGGCGTGCGGCAATTCATCGATATGCTGCACCAGCCACCCGGTGCGGATCTCGCCACCACTGGCGCGCAGGCAGGATTCCAGCGCATTCGCAATCGCCTGCGCGCCTCCCTGGGGAATGGGCCAGCCGACTGCGTGCCCGAGCGCGCCGAGCACGAGGGCAGGCGCCGATGTCAGCGGCGCTTCCAGCGGCAGCAGCGAGTGCGCTCCAAGCCCGGCAATCAGCGCTGGGGCTGCGTCTTCACGGAAAAGCATGCGCGCCAGCAGCGTGACCGGCAGGAGCGCCAGCGCGCCGAAATACGCTCCGGCGAGCGGATGGTTCGGGAAGCGCAGCGGGTTCAGCACCAGCGGCTGAATGCGGTCCCACATGCGCACCAGCGGCGCCATCAATCGCTCATAGGCGACTCCGTCACGACCGAGCCGGGCGGTAGTGGCGCGGACCGACCGTTCCAGCAGCGCCGCGCGACCGCCATCGAGCGGATGCGCTACCGGCGCGGGCGGCTGGATCCAGCGCAGACCGAAACGCTCCAGTTGCAGCGCGCGAAACGCTGGCGAAGCGACGCCGAATGGATGCACCGCCGAACCGAGGTCGTGAATGAATCCTGGCAACGTTATCTCGGCTGACGACACGCCGCCGCCGATGGTCTCGCGCGCCTCGATGAGCAGCACCCGTCGTCCGGCGCGCGCCAGCACGCATGCCGCCGTCAGCCCGTTGGGACCGGCGCCGATGATCACTGCGTCACAGGCGGGCATCGTTCCTCCCTCCCATTCATCGCGCTCATTCCGCTTCGCAAACCCACATCGTCTGGAGTCATTTTGCACTCATTTAGCGTCAATATTGCAACATTTTCTCATAGACACAAACGGTATCATCCGAGAGGTTGAGTATGCCTGGAACTCGTTCAACTCGTGCAACTTTGGGGAGATGCGATCTATGACGATTACTCAACGACAGGTCGTTACCTTGGGGTTGGGAATACTCATCGTCGGAAATACCATTTTCTTTGGTTTGCTTGCGCTCAACCAGCACTGGACCCGCGCTACGATCGTCGGAATGATGAGCATCATCGACTTTGCGCTTCTAATCGCATACCGTCGTGGATGGCAACACGCACCGAATGTGCTGATCATCATTGCAGCACTCACGATTGCATTCATTCTAGACATTATCCCAATCAATGGCGTTGTCGCCTTGCCGATGGTATTGCTCTTTCCCGCTGTCCTGGCGATGGCAATGACCAGTCCGCTATGGATGACAATCGGCGCATTCCTGACGGCTGCGATCTACGTTGTTCGGGCGCTGGCCGCCGGTCTGACGCTCAATATCTACGATGTGATCGCGTATAGCATGCTCACTGGCATTCTCCTCCTGGCACGCGCCGTACTCGATACGGCGGCGCGACAGGCGGACGAAGCGCGTCAACGGGCGGAAGCGGCGCAGGCGCATGCAGAGGAGCAGGCACACGCGCTAGAAGCTGCCAATGCCAGACAGCAGGCGCAACTTGACGAACAGCGCCGCCTGCTCGACCTTGTCGCCACCCTCGAAATCCCGGCGATCACTCTTGCAGAGGGTATTCTCTTCGCGCCGATTGTCGGGCGCCTTGATAGCCGCCGTTCGGTGTTGCTAACCTCGCGCCTGCTCGAGGCAGCGCACCATCAACGTGCGCATCACGTGATCATCGACATTTCGGGCGTCTCGACAGTGGACACTGCCGTTGCCCAGGCGTTGATCCACGCCGCACAGGCGCTCAAACTGCTCGGCTGTCGCGTGACGTTGAGCGGCATCTCGTCGGATGTTGCGCTGACGCTGACGCAGCAGAACGTTCGGTTGAGCGACATTGTGACCGTGCGCAGCCCGCAGGAAGCGCTCATGATGAGGTACGCATAGCGACCTACCGAATAACTAGCGGAAGATGGATCGTATGGGTAATCGGCAACTGCGGCACATTTACCCAGGCGGCAAATGCGGAAGTGTTGCCGCTGGCGTCGGTGCTGGTTGCAGTGATATGCAGCGAAGACAGGGCGCTGCCGACAATTAGAAACGAAAATGCGCCATCCGTCTCTGAGGCGCGTGTCGCACCGAGAAACTCGCGCCCCTGATTACCGGGATCGGCGAAAATCTCGACGTGACAACCACGGCAGGCGACGCCACGAACCTCAGTTTGATCGACGTGTTGGATGGTTGGCGGTTCAATGCCGCCGTTGGCGCCGTTGAGCAGGAGAATGCCGCCGCCAGCATTGGCAGTGATGCTGTTGCCAGACACGCGGTTCCGCGCCCCGCCAAAGATCGTCACTCCCGGCGCCGCATTGTCGCTGATCGTATTACTGCGGATCAGGGTCAGCG
Organism: Roseiflexus sp.; assembly: GCA_025062325.1. Lineage (GTDB taxonomy): Bacteria > Chloroflexota > Chloroflexia > Chloroflexales > Roseiflexaceae > Roseiflexus. Next base: position 35,116 of record JANXAL010000118.1, on the reverse strand, counting down.
ATGTTCCTGTAAGGACAATGCCGCTCGTCAGCGTGCAATCGTCGCGTTGGGCGTCGAAACCGTCCCACGGCGTCTCCAGTGCTTGATTGATTCGGATTGTATTGCTGATGATGGTCGAGCCATCGCCTTTGACACACATGCCTGATCGAGCATTGCGATAGATGACATTTCCCTGAACGAAGGTGTTATCGCCCTCAATCAACAGACCAGACAATTGATTAGAGGCAAACGTGTTGAATGGTCCGACAACGTTGCCATTGCCAGTGATCAATGCGCCGTGCCGCTGATTCCCCAGCGGTGTCAGAGCGTCGGCGCCAACGCCGATCAGATTATAGGCAATCTGGTTGGCAGAACCGGCGACAGACAAACCATTTCCGCCATTGTAAGCAATGACGTTGCCTGCGCTCTCGTGAACTCCGCCGACGACATTACGTTCTGCATATGCATTCAGCACGATGCCCTCGCGCATATTTCCTCGCGGGAGAATGCCGCTGGGGTCAACGCCGATGTAATTCCCCAAGACACGGTTCAGACGTGCGTCAGCGGGCGTTATTTCGTAGTACCGACCAACGAAGACGCCGTATCCATTCCCGGATATGATATTCCGTTCAGCCTCCGTTTCGCCGCCGACAACATTCCCGCTTGCTCCATTGATCAGAAACACGCCGCCTTCACGATTGCCCATCGGCGTGGATCGGTCTGGCGCAAGACCAATCACATTTCCAACGACGCTATTCTCGCGGGCATTCCAGATCATGACTCCGTGGTCGTTCCCCGAAATCACGTTGCCGTGTCCGGGTGTGCCGATGGCATTGCGGTGCGCACCGCCGCTGACGACCACGCCATAGTATTTGTTGCCCGCTACACGTCTTCCGCTGGCATCGACGCCGATCCAGTTGCCCGCAACGGTATTGCTGATCGTGGCGCTGCCATCGATACGAACACCCGCATTTTCGTTCCCGCCAATAATATTGCGATCCGCGGCAGCAACGCCGCCAATCAGGTTGTTGCGAGCGCCGTCACGGATATCGATGCCGTAGTAGCTGGGAGGCCCATCCATGCTGACACCAGGGGGCAACACGCCAATGAAGCATCTGGCAATGACATTATCATAAGCATTCTCTCCCTGAATGACGACGCCCGCATCCCAAAATGAGACCAGTGCCAGGCCACGAATAACATTGCTGGCAGATGTGATAGTCAACCCGTTTAGCCCGCTTGCCCCCTCATACACATCCGTCCCATCGAGCACGATAACCGGGTGGGACACAAGAGTTGCACCCGGCTGAGTTGTTCCATCGATCACGATATTACCGCGCTCAAGGACGGGCAACGCCGAAAAGTTCGGACGGATACGCCAGACCAGGGTGCTGGAATTATAGCCAGGATCGCTGTCGGGAATAGCGAAATGGATGCGGAGCGGCGGGCCGGGGCGCTCAGCATTGGCAGCGATCAGCGCCTCGCGTAGTGAAATGCCTTCGCCGCCTGGGTCAGCTTTCAGGCGTTCAAACGAGGACGTATCTCCATCCAGTTCATCGAGCGTAGTCGTTACCGTAATAACAGTATGCGTTATGGAAAGGAGCGACTGGCGAACGGCGCCATCCACCTCATCGAACGCGGTCGTGTGCATTATCGGCGTCGTCACGGCATGAGCAAGGCGCGTTGACCATCCATCGGAACGCGTAACATTCCCTGATCCGGTCACGATGGCAGTCATCACCGTGACGAGCGTCAACAGGATGTTCGTTGCACGACGCGCTAGGGATCGGCGCGCCATCCCTCCTCCTTCCACACACTCGTCGCAGCGGTTGTTGCAAACCTCACCCTGCCTTGCGCACACGCGGGAAAAAATCATTATTATCGGGGATACGTCACCTTTCTACCGCATGGACATTATATGAAAGAGCATGGCCGAGTTCAAGTCAAAATATCGTTATAGCGCGCCAGATCATCATTTCGCGCGAAGCCTGCTATAATGATGCGAAACCGCTGTAACACATCTGGAGGTCCAGAAGCTATGACTGCGACGCGCAACCGAGCGCCCGAAGGAGATCCAATTTCGATTCAGAACGGGCGCCTTCATGTGCCGGATATGCCCATCATTCCCTATGTCGAAGGCGATGGCACTGGTCCCGATATCTGGCGGGCAAGTGTGCGCGTCTTCGATGCCGCCGTCGAACGGGCATACGGCGGTCGGCGGAAATTGATGTGGTACGAGGTGCTGGCAGGAGAGAAAGCGTTCAACCTGACGGGCAGTTGGCTGCCGGACGAAACGGTTGAAGCGTTCAAGAAGTACCTGGTCGGCATCAAAGGTCCGCTGACGACGCCGGTCGGCAAAGGCATCCGAAGCCTGAACGTCGCACTGCGCCAGTTGCTTGATCTGTATGTCTGTTTGCGTCCGGTGCGCTATTTCCGGGGGGTTCCGTCGCCGGTCAAGCGCCCCGAACTGGTCGATATGGTCATCTTCCGCGAAAATACGGAAGACATCTACGCAGGTATTGAGTATGCCGCTGGCACTCCCGAAGCGCAGAAAGTGCTCGACTTCCTGCGCACGACGTTCCCGCAGGATTTCGAGAAGATCCGCTTTGGCACAGCGGAGAAAGCGCGCGAGTTTCTCGCTATGCTGGGGAATGGCGGGGAAGAAAGCGCCGCCGTTGAAGTCGGCATCGGCATCAAGCCGGTCAGTCGTTTAGGAACGGAGCGTCTGGTTGCTGCCGCCATTCAGTATGCCATTACCCACCGGCGCCGGAGTGTCACCTTTGTGCACAAGGGCAACATTATGAAGTTCACCGAGGGGGCCTTCCGCGACTGGGGATATGCGCTGGCAGAGCGCGCCTTTGGCGAACACGTCTACACCTGGGCGCAGTGGGAACGCACCAAAGCTGCAAAGGGCGAGGCGGCAGCGAATGCCGAGCAGCGCGAGGCGCTGGCGGCGGGGGCGATCCTTGTCAAGGACTCAATTGCGGACATTACCCTTCAGCAGGTGCTCACGCGACCGGAAGAGTTTGATGTGATTGCGACCCTCAATCTCAACGGCGACTACCTGAGTGATGCGCTCGCGGCGCAGGTCGGCGGCATCGGGATTGCGCCCGGCGGTAACATCAACTACATCACGGGGCACGCCATCTTCGAGGCAACCCACGGTACGGCGCCGAAATATGCCAATCAGGATCGGGTCAACCCCGGCAGCGTCATCCTCAGCGGCGATATGATGTTGCGCTATATCGGGTGGACCGAAGCGGCAGACCTGATCATCCGCGCGCTCGAGAAGACCATCTCCCAAAAGATTGTTACCTACGACTTTGCACGCCTGATGACCGGCGCAAAGGAAGTCAAGACATCGCAGTTCGCCGATGCGATGATTGCCAATATGGACGATGACTAAAATCGGGCATGGACTCGGGAGGAGACGGTGCCATGCACCGTCTCCTCCTGATCATTCCCCGCATGCTATCGCTCATCAGCAGCAGGCGCCGGTCCCCAGCCGCGCTCCTCGACAACCTGGAAAATGTCGGTATCGCTAATGATGCCGACGATCCGATCCCGCTCACGGACAGCGGCGCGGCGGATATTTTTGTCGATCATCAATTTGCTGCAGTCGCGCAAGGACATATCGGGCGATACATACACCAGCGGGCGCGATGCCAGCGCATTGACGGTCACTTCTTCTGGAGACCGATCCACCGCAACAATCTTCTGGAGCACATCGCGCATGGTCATAATGCCCCATTCGCCGCTGGCATCGGGTTCGACCAGCACACTGGTGATGCCGTGTCGGTTCATGATATGGATCGCTTCAGCAGCCGTAGCGTCGGGCGCCACACTGATGACTTTGCGCGTCATTACCTCGCCGACGGTGAACGGACGCGGCGCCTCGGCAGAGGTCTGGCTCGCGCGCAGGCGTTGCCTCAGCGGCGCGGCATAGCGATCAAGCGAGAACATTGCCACACTGACTTCACGACGACTCGCGCGCGCGGCTGCGGTCTCCAGCGGTCCTTCGAGAAAAGTGATCAGAACAAATGTTTCTTCATCAACAGGGGGTGGTTCGAGTAACTCGATAGTCTTGCCGTCAAATCGTCCTCGCACAGTAAACATAGCATCGTCTCCTTTCGCTGCGCCATTGCGTGCTGATTGTACCATAGACTGAGGCGGAGTGACGCGCTGCAGCAGAGCTTATACGCCGGTCAGCAGCTGCGAGAGTTTCTCCGACAGGCTGACGCAGCGGCGCAAAGACGCAAGGGTGCGGCGGTGTTAACTGTAGAACTGCGTGTCTTTGCGTCAATTTTTAGCAATGCTGCAAGGATCAACCACGCAGGTCGAGGCGTTCAGGATCAGCATTGATCATGAAGGTGGCGGTCCGCTCAAAGTACTGGATCAGTGCCGGGCGTACATCTTCTGGAAAGCCTGCCTCATCAATAGCAGCGCGCATATGGGCAACCCAGGCATCACGTTCTGCTTTCCCGATCACAAAGGGCAAATGCCGCGCCCGCAGCCGCGGATGCCCGCGCAGCGCCGTGTAGCGCGGCGGTCCGCCGAAGTACTGGGTGATGAACAGAAACTGATGGAGTTTGCCCGGTTCGAGATCCGCCGGGAACATGGGACGCAGAAGAGGATCATGCTCGATGCGCGCATAGAAGGCGTCGACTAGGCGGCGGAACGGCTCATCGCCGCCTGCACGTTCGTAGATTGATCGTTCGGCGTTCATTGATGATTCGACCCTCCCACACAGTGTGGAGCGCATGTCCTAAAATACGCCAGGCAGCGGACGAGCCATCGGGACAAAGATATTGGTCGTAATGCCGTGGCGTGTCGGCGGAACGCCGTGGCAGATCGACCTTCGGGCAGGGAGCGTTCCTGATGGAAAAAGCTCTGCGCCGGTATCGTCATTCCGCTGCGCTACGCGCAGCGAGGTTCGGGCGCGGTATCGCGTCGAGTGCATCGGGACGCGCATCACCGATTATGACAAGGATGACCGCGGTTGTCGTAGAGACGCTCCATTCCTGCGAATAGCAGCATTATACCAGAAAGCAGGAGGGTTTATCAGAAAGGCTGGCGCGACGGCGCGAAAACGCAAAAGAGCATATCCCGTGGTACCAGTTGGCCGCGAAGGATGTGCCGTGGTTTGAGTGCGTGGAGCTTAAGCCATTGCGTCCTACGCCGCCTGCACGCTCAGTTCGGCGAACTGGCACAACAGCGCCAGCGAATCGGTTGCGGCCTCGTGGACCTGCACATCATCGTCTTGGGTGGCGCGTTCAAGAGCTTCGATAACCTCCGGCAGCGCAGCCGGAGGTCCGATGCGTCCCAGGGCGCGCGCCGCCGCTTCGCGCGTATATGCATCGCGGTCGCGCAGCAAGTCGCACAGACCGCGGACAACTGTCGGCTTGCCCGCGTGTTCGCCCAATTGTCCCAGCAGAAGCGCTGCCGATGAGCGATAGAAACTGTCCTCGTGGATGAGATGACTCTCAATATATGCCAGCGCGTCGCTTGTGATGGCACGCTCCCGCAGCAGACCAAGCGCGCGCGCTGCCGCAAAGCGCGTTTCGGCATCAGAGTCGCGCAGCGCAACCTCCAGCAGGCGACTGCTCAACGCAGGCGGAGGAGCGCCGACCATCACGCCTAGCAGGCGTGCGGCATAGGCGCGTGTCTGAGCGTTAGCGTCCGACAGCGCCGACTCGATCAATGTCAAATCGCTGCCTGTGTATCGACCGTTACGCGACCGCAGGCGACGGAGCGCGTCGATGCGATCCTGCCCGTTCAGCTCGCGGAGCAGATCACGGATCCACACGAACGACCAGGGGTAGGCGTCTAATTCATATTTGAGTGTGTTGCGCAGCCAGACGCTGCGCTGTGCATTCAGGCGTCGGAGTGCGAGAGGGATGGTCTGCAACTCAACCAAGAGGCGCTCAATCGTAATACACAGATCCGTGCTGGCGCGCATGATGCGATCAAGGTCTTTCGCTGTCGGATAATGGACGCGCATTACCTGCCGGACGAGGAGATTAGCGCCTGTGTCGTGCGTGATGGCTGCCAAGGTCACCACGGCATCGACCGGATGCGCGTGCAGTGCATTCAAGAAAGGTGTCAATGTACGCAGCGCTAGGTGCGGCAAGACGCCTGGACTGCCTGCCAGTTGCATTTCCTGGATGGGGTGACGAGCAAAGATTGCCAGATAGTCGGTGAGCTGTTGCCGCCATATATGCTGATCGAACATAGGTCACCTGCTGGAAGGGGCGAGGACGGAGCGGCACATACTATCATGACACATACGATTTATCACCAGTATAGCACGCAACAAGAAGGCTTCATCACGTCAGACTTACAAATTGGTTACAGAAGTCACATCATTGTGACGTTTTTGCCTGCTTCCATAGAAGGTACGCTTAAGAGCGGAGGCATGTTGCGCGGAATGGAGGTAAGGAAGCCTGCCAGGCGGCAACCGTTCAGAGGCGGGCAGCGATCGGCGCAGGCTGACCAGGGAAGCGCAAGCAGCGCCCGGATCGCGCGGAGCGATGTTGTAGACAGAGCGGGGTATTGGCGGCGGCTCAAGCGATCAACTAGCCAGAAGATCGCTTCGCGGCGCATGTGCAGGGGACAGAAAGCGCTTCAGCACGAAACATCCGGCGCTTGTGAACTTCGCGCAGCAGTATTCCGAGATCGCGTCAGTAGGATCGGGGTCGGACAAAAGCGGAGCAAATCGATATGGCATTAATAAAGATGCAACCCTCGAGGGCTGCACCTCAGCGCAACGACCTAACCTAGGCAGCTTGTCAAAAGAGAGTGGTGCCAGGGACCGGGAACGATCCGGTGACCTCGTGTTTTTCAGACACGCGCTCTACCAACTGAGCTACCCTGGCAGGAGCAACGAGGGCTAAACGGTTCGCCGCTTGTTCTACTGCCGTGGTGGGCGATGACGGACTCGAACCGCCGACACCCTCGGTGTAAGCGAGGTGCTCTGCCACTGAGCTAATCGCCCATGGTGCCGAGGAAGGGACTTGAACCCTTACGAACATTTCTGTTCACTAGGCCCTCAACCTAGCGCGTCTGCCAATTCCGCCACCTCGGCCTGCGCATGGCATTATAGCCCTGTTAGTGACGCTTGTCAACCTCATTTTACTGTTCCTTGACCGAGATTAAGCACACTATAATAGAGTTGCTGCTTCCTTTCCCTGCCGTGCGCAACGCGACCGCCGCGCAAAATGGCGCTATGCGCGGTTGTGGTATCATACAGTATGCTTTCCAGAGAATCGGCGTCGTGGTACCAACCATCCGCCTGGGAGCGCAGCGAAGGCTCGCCTGCGCCTTTAGGTCCCACGTGGGTTCCCGCAGGCGAAGGGTACAATTTTGCCCTCTTCTCGCGTCATGCAACAAGTGTGACCTTGCTCATCTACAGCGCAGATGATTTCGTGAATCCAATCTACCGCCATCATCTCGATCCGCGCCGCAACAAGACTCACCACGTCTGGCATTGCTGGGTTCCCGCCGCTGCCATCCCTGGCGGTCGTTACTACGCCTATCGGGTGGATGGCCCCCGTGCACCAGAAGAAGGGCATCGCTTCGATCCGACGAAAATCGTGCTCGATCCCTATGCGCCGGAGGTCTTCTTTCCGCCGAACTACTGCCGAGAAGCGGCGATGCGTCCGGGACCGAACGATGGCCGCGCGCCGCTTGGCGTCCTGCCGCGCCGTGAGCCGCCGTATGACTGGGAAGACGATGTGCGCCCCTACCATACCCACGATCTGATTGTCTACGAACTGCACGTGCGCGGCTTCACCGCGCGCGCCAATTCAGGCGTCGCGCCAGAGGAGCGGGGAACATTCCTCGGCTTGATCCGGAAGATACCATACCTGGTGGAACTCGGAGTGACGGCGGTCGAACTCCTGCCTGTGCATCAGTTCGACCCGCAGGAAGGAAATTACTGGGGCTACATGACGCTTAACTTCTTCGCGCCCCACAAAGGCTACGCCGTCCATGATCCCCACCGCGAGTTCCGCGAGATGGTGAAAGCCATGCACGCGGCTGGCATCGAGGTCTGGCTCGATGTAGTGTACAACCATACTAGCGAGGGGGATGAGCGTGGTCCGGCATACTGTTATCGCCTGATTGACAATCGGAGTTATTATCTGCTGACCCCCGACCGACGCCAGTACATCAACGCAAGCGGCTGCGGCAATACGCTGCGCTGCGCCGATCCGGCAGTCCGAACCCTGATTATCGACAGCCTTACCACCTGGATTCAGTCGATGCATGTGGACGGGTTCCGTTTCGATCTGGCGTCAATCCTGGCGCGCGATGATGACGGTTCAATCAATCACGAAGATCCGGCGCTGATCCACGAGATCAGCATGCTCGGTCAACGGTACGGAGTACGCTTGATTGCAGAGGCGTGGGATATCAGCGCCTACCTCCTGGGGCGCGCCTTCCCCGGCATGACCTGGCGCCAGTGGAATGGAAAGTTCCGTGATGATGTGCGTGCGTTTGTCCGGGGCGATCCGGGCAAGGTTGGCGATTTGATGTGTCGGCTGTATGGCAGCGACGATCTCTTTCCCGACACGCTGGCCGACTCATACCGTCCGACTCAGAGCGTCAATTTTGTCACCTCACATGATGGTTTCTGTCTCTACGACCTAGTTTCCTACAATCACAAGCATAATCTGGCAAATGGTCATCAGAACACCGACGGCGCCGATCAAAACTTTAGCTGGAACTGCGGCTGGGAGGGGGACGAGAATGTGCCGCCGGACGTGCTGGCGCTGCGTCGCCGTCAGGCGCGGAATCTCTTCACCTTGCTCATGCTGGCGAATGGCACGCCAATGTTCGTTGCGGGCGATGAGTTCCTGAATACACAGCGCGGCAATAACAACCCGTACAACCAGGATAATGAGATCACGTGGCTTGACTGGGATTTGCTGGAGCGCAATCGTGACATGTTTCGCTTTGTCAAAACTCTGATTGCGTTCCGCAAAGCGCATCCCTCGATCCATCGCAGTCGCTTCTGGCGCGACGACGTGCACTGGTACGGCGTCAACGGTCCGCCTGACACATCGTACAACTCGCACGCCGTCGCCTACTGCCTGCGCGGTGTCTCGGTCGGCGACTGCGACCTCTATGTGATGATCAATGGCTACTGGAAGGACCTGGTGTTTACAATCCAGGAACAGGCGCCAGGAGGATGGTGGCGCGTGATTGATACCGCGCGCCCCTCTCCCGACGATATCCGTGAACCGGGGCAGGAAGTGCAGGTGTGCCAGCCCTACTACGTGGTTAGCGCGCGATCCATTGTGGTCTTACGCTCGCGCACGACCCAGGAAATGTTGCAGGCGCTCCATGAACCGCGAACCTGAGCGTTCTGTCGAGTGTTTCATTCAGGGAGATATCGACCTCGTGCTCACCAGTGGGCCGGGGACTTTCGGGAGTCATTTTGAAGCACAGCCATCCGCTCCCTCGCATTCAGTGCGATCTCGTCGAGCGCCTGGTCCGCCGGAACACCTGCAACATCAACCGTTATCCGGAATCGTTGATTGCTCCTGCTCTACATGTCAAACAAACGGCGCCACGCATCATTATCACGATGCACCTCTCCGTAACCACGAACGAAAGCAGGAGCAAAAACGACACATCGGATCACCATTCATTCGCCATAATCCGCCGCAGCGTCCATTCTTGCAACACGGCGCGGCATTGCAGGCATTCCAGGTCATGGATCAGCCCGGCGATCTGCTGGAACGTGTTGGAAACCGAACGATAAAGCAGCGGCGTTCGCACTTCAGATGCATCATCGATCATCGCAATGACTCCGAACAGCATCTGGTTCGAGAAGGAACTGTTGATGAGCCATCCCTGTTCGTTGAGCAGTTCCAGAGATGCAATCGCTTCCGGCGGAATGCCAAGCTCGCGCTGCACGATCTGCGGCGCAGCGTCAAGCGGTGTGGCGCCTAGCGGAACGCGACCGCCGGGCAGGTCGAGCGTCATCCTGCCGACACCGGGACGAAACTGTGGGTGCGGCAGCAGAATCTGGGCGCGCCAGATCGGAATAACGATGACCGACGGCACGCGCTCGACGCGCCAGTAGTCGAGTTCTCTGCCGTGATCATCGATCCAGCGCTCGGCAATCATCCGCACCCACGGCGATGTGATGGCAACAATCTCGGCAGTGCGCCGCCAGGGACGCGGGGGTGATGGTTCAGTCATAGGACTCCTCTGCTAGTCGGACAGATGCAAACATATGAGGGCATATTATGCAGGTATGCCTGAGTGATAAGGAGCGCCAGCGGTACAGCATGCTGAGCCACAACAGCCCTGTGATGATCACCACCGATGTCAGGCGCCAGAGACACGTGGCGCCGATCACAAACGGTTCGAGGAAGGTCAGATAGATCGAGAAGAGCGCACCGAATCAATGCCAGCGCTGGCAGTGCCAGCGCGGTGCGCTCGCCAGGCGCGCCACGCAGACGATGCGCCAAGATCCACGCCATCAGGATCGCACCATATCCCGCAATGCCTGCCACGCCAACCGGAAGAACGCCGAAGATCCGGGCAAACTCGCTCTGCTGCACGGTGTTGCAGTCGCCCATGGGACCACATACCGCCTGTGCGCCAGTAGTTTCGATGAATGTCAGGTATGCCGCCACCCCCATCCCGGCGAGCGCCAGCAGCGGGATCGTCCGGTCACGCCAGGGTGCAGGCGGATGCGCCGGACGCGACCAGGCAACAGCAGCCCAGATGACGCTCAACACCATCCCTTCCAGCACTGCCACAGCGAGCGCATTGGCAGGCATGTCGCGCAGGAAGGGAGGAGTTTCGGCGGGCATGACTGATGGGGAAGGCGCCGCGGGTAGCGCAGTCGGTTCTGCGGGCAAGAAAGCGGCGAGACCCGGCAGCGGGGGCCAGTCGCTGCCGCCGCGATCCAGGAGCGTTTCGACTAGACCCGGCAGACGCTGCGGAATCTCAACGGAACCGACCAGCACGGAATCGCCGATGATCATGGTTGGAACGCCGCGCCGCGCTTCGGGGATGGCATATGCGGCAATTGCCTCACGATAAAGCGCGCGCCCTGTGGCTGATCGACATTCATCATCAGTATCTGCAACTGATCGCCGAATCGCTGCTGCACCGGCGGTAAGTGCTCTGTGATGACCACGTGGCAGTGGCTGCAGCGGGGAGAGTAGAACAGCAGAGCGCGCACAGTTGAAGCGGCGACTATGGACGACAGGTTCAGCGCCAGCGCACAGGCGAGTACGAGAATGAACACAAAACGACGCATGGCTGTCTCCTTTCGCCTGGAGGTATTGTACGTCGGGTACGGGGGAATGGGGTAGAGAACTGAGAACTGAGAACCGAAAACCAAGAACCAAGAACAGAGAACCAAGAACCGAGAACCGAGAACTCTAACCCCTAACCCCTGACCCCTGACCCCTAACCCCTAACCCCCTGACCCCTGACCCCTAACCTCTGACCTCTTCGGCGAACTGGAGTTGATACAGGCGATAATAATAGCCGCGCTTTGCCAGCAGTTCTTCGTGCGAGCCGTCTTCTACGAGGCGCCCCTTGTGCAGCACGAGGATCCGGTCCACGTGGCGAATGGTCGAAAGCCGGTGCGCAATGACGATACTGGTGCGTCCGCGGATCAGGCGTGCCAGCGCTTCTTGCATCAGCGCTTCAGTTTCGGCGTCCACACTTGACGTCGCTTCGTCGAGAATGAGGAGCACTTCGGGATTGAACGCAATTGCGCGAGCAAACGCCAGCAACTGCCGCTGTCCGACCGACAGGTTGCTGCCGCGTTCGCGCACCTCGTACTCGTAGCCGCCGGGCAGCCGCTCGATGAACGGCGCAGCGCACGCAATCTCGGCGGCGCGGCGCACCTGCTCATCGCTGATGCTGTCATCGTGGAGACGGATATTCGAGGCGATAGAACCGCTGAAGCACACCGGGTCCTGCGGCACGGCGCTCACGTGACGGCGCAACTCTGCCTGGCGCAATTCACGAATATCAATGCCGTCAAGTTTGATCGATCCGCGCTGAACATCGTAGAAGCGCGCCATCAGGCTGACAAGCGACGTTTTGCCGGCGCCGGTCGCACCCACGACAGCCACCGCCTGACCTGCCGGGATGGTGAACGAAATGCCGCGCAGCACCCAGCGGTCGTCCGAGTCGGCCAGTCCTGAGCCGTCGGGTCCGGCGGCTTCGGCATCATAGGTGAACCATACATTCTCAAACGTGATCTCACCGCGCACCGGCGACGGCAGTGAACGAGGATGATCCGGATCGACAACCGTGGCTGGCGTGTCGAGGACGCGGAAGACCCGTTCCGCCGACGCCATCGCCGACTGGAAGGTGTTGTAGCGTTCAGCGATCTGGCGGATCGGCTGAAATGCCTGGTCGGTGTACTGAATGAACGCCACCAGCATACCCAGGGTTGCCACATCCGCCAGCACCGCCTGCCCGCCAAAATAGAGGAGCAGCGCCATTGCCGTCACCGAAAGGAAGTTAATGAGCGGGAAGAAGACCGCAAATGTCCGGTTCGACTCGAGCTGCGCCGCCAGGTAGTCGCGGCTCAGTTCAGCAAAGCGGATGCGGCTCTGCTCTTCGCGGTTGAACAACTGGGTCACCAGCACGCCGCTGATCTGCTCGTTCAGAAACGCGTTGATGCGCGCAATCCGCTGCCGGACGCGCCGATAGACGCCGCGCATGATGCGCTGAAACACGCTCGACGCCAGCATGACCGCCGGAAACACGATGAAACTGATCAACGCCAGACGCCAGTTCAGCAGCAACATTGTGATCACGATGAACAGCAGGCGCACCAGGTCCCCTAGCAGCGCCACCGTTCCCTGGGTGATGAACTCGTTGAGCGCATCAACATCGTTCGTCAGGCGCGTGATCAGCCGCCCGACGGGGTTGCGGTCGAAGAACGCCAGGCTCATGCGCTGGATGTGGCTGAAGATGCGGGTGCGGATATCGACCATCACCTGCTGCCCGACTGAATGCACAATATAGGTCTGCCCGTAGCGGAAGCCAAAGGCAGCCAGCAGCGCAGCGGCGTACAATCCGAAGAGCGGCAGGACGCCAGCCGGGTCGCGCGCGGCGATGGGACCGTCGATCGCCTGCTTGACGAGGAACGGCGGCGCGAGTTCCACGGCTGCCCCGCCGAACATCAGCGCCGTCGCCAGTGCAAGCCGTCGCCAGTAGGGTGCGACAAACACCCCCAGGCGGCGCACCAGCGTCGCGTCGTAGGCTTTTCCTAAAATTTCATCGTCATCGAATTGACTGCGAGACATACCTACTCTTCTTCCAATTCGGCGCGCAGCAGCTCCCGGCGATACATATCGGCGTACCGTCCGCCGCGTTCAAGCAATTCGCGGTGCGTGCCGCGCTCGACGATCTCACCGTTGTGCAACACGATGATCTGATCGGCGTCCTTCACCGTCGCAATCCGCTGCGCAATGATGATGCTGGTGCGCCCTTTCATGATCGAGCGCAGACCGGCAAGGATCTCGGCGGCAGTGTGCGCATCGACGCTCGATAGAGCATCGTCAAGGATCAAGATCGCCGGGTCGCGCAAAATGGCGCGCGCGATAGCGGTGCGCTGCTTCTGCCCGCCGGACAGGGTGACGCCGCGCTCGCCGATCAGCGTGTCAATCCCGTTGGGAAACTGCTCAATATCGTTGACCAACCGCGAGACGGCGAGGGCGTGAGCGATCTGCTCTTCGGTCGCATCCGGTCTGCCGAAGGTGACATTCTCGCGGATGGGCACGCTGAACAGGAAGGTATCCTGCGGTACGTAGCCGATACCGCGACGCAGCGCAGCGAGCGGCAGGGTGCGCACATCAAACCCGTCGACCAGCACCTGCCCTTCGTCGGGATCGCGCACGCGCGCCAGCAGGTTGACCAGGGTGGTCTTGCCGGCGCCGGTTGCGCCGACGATCCCCAGCGAACCTCCCTGCGGGATGCGGAACGAAATGTGGCGCAGCACCCATTCGGACGCACCTGCAACGGATGGTTGGGCGTGCGGCGAGGGTGCACTCGCGGGATGCGCGGATGAGTCGCCATTCGCGCTCTGACTATACGAAAACCGCAACCCGACATTGCGAAACTCGACCTCCCCGCGCACCACAAAGTCGCGCGGTGCGTCGGGCGGCGAGGCAATCGCGGGACGGCGCTGCAGCACCTCGCTGATACGCACCAGCGACGCCGCTCCCTGCTGGTAGAGGTCCACCGTCCACCCAAGCGCGATGACGGGCCAGGCGAGTTGCGCCAGGTACGCATTGAACAGCACCAGTTCACCGACCGTCATTTCACCGGCTGCAACCATGCGCCCGCCGACAAGTAGCACAAACGCGCCAATCGCCCCCAGCATCAACCCGATGATGGGCCAGAGCATACCGCTGAGCAGCACATAGCGCAGGTTGAGCGCGCGGTAGCGTTCGTTGGCTTCCCGAAACACGCGGATCTCGGCGTCCTCCTGAGCATACGCCTTGATCGTGCGGATGCCGCTGAAGTTCTCCTGGGCGCGGGTTGAAATCTCGCCGAACTGATCCTGCACCTTGCGGAAAATCACGCGCATGCGCCCGCCGATCACAACGAACAGCACTGCCGCCATCGGCAGGAGCAGGACGACAATCGCCGCTAGCGTCGGGTTTGTGAGAAACATCAATGTCGCAGCAGTCAGCAGCAGCAGCATTGAACCGAGCAGGTTGCTGACGCCAGGACCGAGGAACATGCGCACTGCCGAGAGGTCATTCGTCACCCGCGTCATCAGGTCGCCGGTGTGCATTGTGGTGAAGAACCCCTGATCGAGCGTCAACAATTTCGCAAACAACGCCTCGCGCATGTCGAAATCGATCAGATGTGACGTTCCGATGATCTGGGTGCGCTGCCCATAACGCAGGACCCCCTCAACAAGCGCAGTAAGTAGCAGCAATCCGCCGTACTGCAATAAGCGATCAAGCACGACGCCGCGCGTATTCAGGTCATCAACGGCGAAGCGCACGATCTGCGGAATCATGGCAGCGACGGCGGTCGCTGCCATAGCGCACAGCGCGCCGATTAGCAACCGCCGGCGGTAGCGCCGCACAAAGGGCCAGAGATGATGGAACTGATCCATAGGCACGCTTAAAGAGCACAAGCGTCGCTCGATTTCCCCTGCGACGCGGTTCAATAATAAGTAGAGCAGGAGTCTACGAGAAAATCTCAGAAACAGCGCTCACGTCATATTGATCCGACATCCGACACAAGGGTGTCGTTGCGAGTTGTCAGGAGGTTAGATGCTTCGGCGGTCTGGCATGCTCATCGCGCGTGAGCGTGGTGAATGGAAATACACAGACTCACACGGATTGAGGCGAACTCACAAAGACTGATTGCCTTCCGCCATAAGCAGATCCGTATGAATCCGTCGCATCCGTGTGAGTCCGTGTTCTGTCACGACAAGTCGCGCGTAGGCGCCCGACACGACGCTGGCCCTGGCGCATCGCGCTGATCCGCAGGATAGAGCGTGATGCGCAGCGACGCGCCAACTGCCGCTATGCGCCGCAGCACCTCCAGACTCAAGCGCGCTGGCGAGCATTGTCAGGTCATCAGTCGAGGTCAGCTTGAGATCGGTATTCAGGTATGTGATCTCTCTGTCCATCTCTCCCCTGTGCTCGTCAACTGGACGTGCTCTGCGTATCCGCGTCGTCCTGGCGGGATGTCAGTTGGGGAAGCAATTGCGCCGTAATCAACGTCGTCAGCGGCGACTGATCGCCCCCATCGCTCTGAATGACAATCGGGCGCGGCGCGCGTTTGACCAGCGCCTCGGCGACCTGCAGGCGACGGCGCGCCAGTTCATACTGCAAGACCGCCCGGTTGTCCTGATACGCCCGACCGAGATATTCCAGTCCGCGCGCCTCGTTCTCGGCCTGCCGCAGGGTCGCGCGGCCACGCGCTTCAATCTCCCAGCGCACGCGCTGCGCCTCAGTTTCTTTCTCCTGAAGCATGCGCGCCACGTCCTGACGCGCTTGATTGATGGCAGCGCGCACCTCCACCAGTTTGGCATCGCGCACCTTTCTGGCGCGCTCGATCTCCAGCCGCATACTGTCAATACGCTGCTTCTTGATCAACTCCCATTCGCGCTCATACGCCTGCAATTCTTTCGTCACCCGTTCGCGCGTCGCCAGATGCTGCTGGTACTGATCGGGCAACTGGACATTGGGAATGTTGGCGCCGGTAATCCGCACGCCATACCGCGCCAACTGGCGGTTGAGCAACTCCTGCATATCACCCACGTCACTGCCGCGCAGATCGTAGGCGCGCTCAGTTTCGACGCGCCGCGCCCGCTGGCGGATCGCATCCTGCACAGCGCTGCTCAGCACCAGATCGAAGTTGCTGGCGCCCAGGCGTCGCACAAACGCGATCGGGTCTTCGATACGGAACTTGAGGAAGAACTCAATCGACTTGAGCGGAATATTCTCGCGGGTCGGCGACGCCAGCACCGGCGCAGTGTACGGTATTTCAGTGCTGGTATCGACCACTGCCTCCACTTTCTCCCAGGGCCGCCAGAGATAGTGCCGACCAGGAGCAAGCGTGCCGACGATCTGCCCCCAGCGCGAGAGAATGCCAGTGGTTCCCTGCTCGATCTCGACAATCGCTCCGGTGATGAAGGAAACGACAGCGGCAACAAAGGCGATCAGGGCGAAAAATCCGACGAAAACGCCAAAGAATCCGCCGCTAAAGACAGCCACACCGGTAAGGTAAACGCTCAATCCCAGCGGCAGCAGCCATCCCAGACGCCGTCGGCTCCGCGGGATGACCACCGGCACCAGTTGACCATCTTCGCCTGAACGGAGCAGTTGCCGGATCTCGCTCCAGGCGGCGACCGTTTCCTTGATGCGAGAAAATGTGCGTCGCGCGTCAGCCATTGGCGGTCTCTCTTTCTTTGGTCTGCGCTGTCTCCTTTTCAACAGCGGTCAATTGTCCGATCTGTCCAGCACGTGCCTGAATACGTTGCTGGATGACGTGCAAACGGTCGCGGATTGCAGCCACATCTTCGGGAGAGTAGAGTTGCGTGTCACCGACGCCCAGCATCCGCTGTGCAATCGCCAGATAATCGATGTCCTTCTCGTCACCCTTGCCAATCTGTACAATCTGCGGCAGGTGGTCGGCAACCGCCTCCAGCCGGTCGAGAATGTCCTGCTGGTAGCGATACTGCAAAATCTCCGGGTAGGCGGCGGCGCCGACGGCGCGAATGTCGAGCGCCTGCGCTTCGAGCAGCGCTGCATTGGCGCGCGCAGCGCTCTCGGCTTCGCTCAACAACTGGCTGGCATAGGCGTTCGCGCGGTAGATCTCCCGTTCGCGCGCCGTGTCGATCTGCGCCTGGTAGGTGGCAATCTCAGCCTGAATGGCGGAGAGTTGCTCGCGCAGTCCCGCCAGCTCACGGTTGAGGTCCCCCTCGTCCTGCTCCTTGCGCAACGCCAGCTCATACTCATACGTGTACGCCTCTTTCGCCACCCGGATCATCTCCGGTTTGGCGAGGTCGATGCGGTACTCTTGACTCGACGGCTCGGCGTGGGTGATATTGGCGTTGACAAAGCGCACGGCAGGCAGGAACTGCTGATTGAGCGAATCGAGCAAACCCTGTGTACTCTCGCCGACCAGATCATAGATCGCTTCGGCGCGCTGCTCATAAATGAGGGCGCGGGTCACCTCGCTAACCGCGTTTTGCAGCTTCTCCTGGAATCCCTTGGCGCCGCCCAGGGTGAAAATAAACGCTGCCGGGTCTTCGATCTTGAACTGAAGGAACAGATCGACCGAAGCATTCACGCGCGAGGCGGTTGGCGCTTCACGGATCGGTGCATTGTAGGGGTACTCGCGAGTAACGTTGACGATGTAACTGACACGTTTCCACGGATCGAGCAGTATTTTGCGGCCCGCTGGCGCGATCTCTTCCAGTTTGCCGAAGCGGGTGATCAATGCCAGACAGCCATCCGGCACCATGATAAAGCTGTTGCGCCAGAGGCTGTAGGCGACGTAGCCAGCGATCAGCAGCCAGTAGTGCGGACCGAAGAAGACCGTGGCGAAGTTCGTCAGACCGAACAAGACAAAATCAACCGCTGCGCCGATCAGCCAGCCGGTCAGACCAAGGATGGTCAGGAACACGGTAACGAAGATCCAGCCTGCCGAGCGTGGATTGCGCGGAATAACGACCGGCGAAATGATATTCGTGACCTGCCCGCCTCTTTCCGGTTGCTGAAAGTTGCGATTGAGCAGCTCCGCCGCTTCTTCCAGGAGCGCGGTCATCTGCTCAATGCGGGTGGCGCCGCTCTCACCAGGTGAACGTTGCGACAGAAAATCGCTGGCTTTGATCTGAAGCTGCTCGGCGTCGCCGCGTTCGAGCATTTGCCGGGCAAGCTCCAGACTGCGTTGAAGACGGTTCATATCGGCTCACCTCTGTTTGTTGCACCTGTTTACACCTCATACATACGCGCCAGATGGCGATCACGTTTCGTGATGCAATGGCAGTGTAGCAGATTATTGGCGCTCTGGCGCCGAAGAGCGTGTCCGTCGGGCGCGTCCCGTCCTGGCAGCGCACGCGGCGCTTGCGCCCCCCAATCTTGCCAGAATGTCGCCAAAGGGGCGGCGCTGCTGTCACCCCCTGGCGGCGACGCCGAGCGTCACAGTGACCGGACGGGAGCAACCGAACCACGTCCACCCCCGATCTGTTCGTCGCGGCCTGACGTATCGAAGGAGATCACGGTGCGCCGGGCAGCGGGTGCGCATCACGCGTTTCAGCGGTCACGCGCTCCAGCAGCCGGGCCAACGTGCGAATCTGATCGGGAGCGGCGCGCTCCAGGAGCGCGATCACGGGCGTGAGCGCCTCGTGGGAGGCGAAGAAGGCAGTCACTGTTTGCCTTGTGGGAACAGCGCGCCTGACTACAGCGCGTCCAGCGCTGCATTGATCCGCGGCAGGCGATGAGCCAGCACTCCTCCGCCGACGCAGAAGGCGTGGTGTCATGGTTGTCTAGTCGAATGCCTCCTCTGTCGGCAGGAAGAGGTGCGTGGAAACAATAGGGCGATGATAGCCGAGACGTTTGGTGGTAACTGTCCGTTATATAACGCGCTTTGCCAGGCGTTGATCAAATCTGCGTTAGCGTCAGGCAGCCATGCTTCCAGGCAGTCGTGCCAGACGACGTTCTTGTGCCGCAGATAGGCGGCGACATCCTCCTGCGAGATGAGCTTGCGCAGCAGCATGCGTTGTTGGTCGCGGGTCAGCTGTTGCCATCCGTCGGCGCCGAGTCCCGCGATAAAGCAAAGAGAGTCGCTCTCGTTGTTGGCAATAGCGTCGATCAAGTCATCGCGCTCGTTTGTAGGCAGTTGCAGCAACGCACTTTGCCAGACGTCGATCAAATCTGCGTTAGCGTCAGGCAGCCATGCCGTCAAGCAGGTGAGCTTGTGCAGCAGCATGCGTTGTTGGTCGCGGGTCAACGTCTGCCATTCTCTAAAACCAAGTTTGACAACCAGGCGACGAACAGCGCTGGGGTCGCTTTCGGCGACGGCGCGCAGCAGTTGATCACGCTCATCATCACTAAGGTCATGAAACAGTGCGACAAGTACGTCGTTCACGGCGTAGGCGTATAGGGTAGGGCTCGTAAGTGCATCAATAAGTTTCTTGCGCTCGGTGCGATCAAGCGAATGGAACAAAGCGACAAGCACCCTTTTCGCGGTCGAAGCAGATTGCTTAACGGCATCGATCACAAGCTGACGTTCATAGCTCGTCAGCGATTGCCATGCGTTCATGCCAGGAGCTCCAACCAGATCCTCAACCAGATCCGCAGCAGCATAAGGGTCGCTGATAACTTTGTGAAACAGGCGATTGCGGAATTGTGGATCGAGAGTATTGAGAACGGGACAGAATACAGCAAGCGCCCTACGTGCTGTGTTCGCCTGACATGCGGCAGCATCGATAAGAGCCGCGCGCTCTCCGTGATTGAGGAACGTCTGCCAGCCGTTGTTGCCGAGCGCCGCAAGCATATCAGCGGCAGCGGTAGCATCGCTCGAAGCGAGCTCAACCAGCACCCGGCGCGCCCCATTAGACAGCGTACCAAACCAACCTGTCGTGGCGCTGTCTGGCGGCACGAGCGCTGTCAGAAATGCGCGTACCCAGTCTGAGCGCCGGATGAGCGCCTGGCGCAGGTCCTGCGCATTGTTTTGCGCCAGAAGTTTTAGAACATCTGGCGCATGCTGCGCCAACTCCTGCTTCAGATTGTTCGGAAGATCGGCGCCTCCAGCGGCAGCCAGAGCGATGCGCAGGTATGCATTGCACGCATTCTGGCCGTGTGCGTCGTTGCGAGTCACGGCCAGGAGCAGAAACTGGATGTCCTTCCCGCGATTCACGAATTGAGCAAGATCGGACATGTCATCGCCAAATATCGCGGCCAGAAGCAGTGCGTTGGCAGGCATGAGATACCTCCTTTTACAATTTCATCGGAGTCCATTCGCCCTGTGAGCATTCGTCCGCCGTTCAAGCGCGGCAGAAGTCAGACTGCCCTCGTGTGATCATGCCGCGACTCCAGCGGTTGGAACACGTTGTTGTTCGCCCCGCCGCGCGCGCACTCAGGACTCATAGTGATTATGCCGCGACTCCGGCATTTTGAACGGTCCCGAGGTCTTAATATAGTCGCCCATTTCATCACTGGCAGGGGTATACCGCACGCGATCACTGCGTCAGCGCTGGTCGGGAGACGTCCGCCGCTTCTGCTTTGCTTCCGCCGCGTGCAGTGTCGGATAGGTGCGGCAAAGGCCGAACGGCGCGGGGTGGGAGTGTGGAGGTCTGGGCGTGAAATTGTCAGACAGCTTCCCGGCGCTGCGGGTTGATGCGCACCGGCAAAGGTTCGCCGAGCGGGCAGCGGGCGAACCTTGCGGTACAATACATAGTTTAGGCTTCGTTAGCCCTGACTCAGATCAGGCAAGCCCTGCGGGACCGCTACAGGCTCAGGGACGATCAGTTGCGCGGGGAGATAGCGTGTTCGCCCGCAATCGCCGCCGTTCCTTCCGGCGTCTGGTGCGACGCCTGGCGCGCTGCGGGCTGATGGACGAGGTGAAACGCTTTCTCCGCGACGGCGGGCGACGCGCACCGCAACCGAAGCCATCCGCACGTCTGCCGTGCGACGGCGCCCGCATCATCGCCGTGGCCGTCCCCAAGGGCGGCGCCGGCAAAACCACCACGACCATCAACCTGAAGGCGGCGCTCGCTGAACGCGGGCAGCGCGTGTTACTGGTCAATTTCGATCCGCAGGGGAACCTGACCCAGGCGCCTGGGCTGCGGCCCGGCGACCTGGAGTACACGGTCTACCGCGCCATTAAGCACTTCCTGGCGCGCTCTGAGCCGCAACTCGACATTTCTTGTCCGCTCAACCGACGCCGGCGTGGACCATACTTAAGTTCCCTCACGCCCCGGCGGCACGGGACTGCGATACTGTGAGGCGTGGGTATGCACGTCGATGATCATCGGAACTCCCTGGTCATGCCACGCGATAGCGGGCGATCACCTCTTCATCGAGGGTGACGCCCAGCCCTGGCTCTTGCGGCACAGCCACCCATCCATCCACTACCGGAAAAGTTTCGCGGGTCAGCGTTTGCCGCAACGGACTCTGCTCGACGCAGTACTCAAGCAGCGAAGCGTTTGGCAGCGCCGCCAGGAAGTGCAGCGAGGCGGCAATGCTGATGCCGGTTTTGTACGAATGATTGACGCACAGCCGATGGCGTTGCGCCGCCATCCGCCCGATCTGGATCGCCTGCGACAACCCGCCGACCCGCGCCACGTCCGGCTGCACTACCGACAGACCGGCGTCCATCAGCGCCTGAAACCCGGCAAGTGTGGTTTCCTGCTCCCCGGCGGCGATACGGATGGGGGACACAGCAGCCAGACGCGCGTACCCTTCAAGATTGTCGGGGTGCAGCGGCTCCTCGAGCCAGAATGGGTTGTATTCCGCAAACTGGTGCGCGCGCCGGATCGCCGTCGCCGTATCGTAGCACAGTCCAGCGTCAATCATCAGATCGATGTCATCCCCCAATCCACGTCGCGCCATTCGCACCAGGGCCAGATCCATCGTCTCGCCTGTCCCAATCGGTCCCCAGCCGAACTTGACCGCCGTAAATCCCTGGTCGGCGAGGCGGCGGGCCAGGTCATAGGTCGCTTCGGGCGTCTCCTGGAACAGGATCGAGGCGTAGGCGCGCAGGCGGTCGCGGAAGCCGCCGCCGAGCAACCGATAGACCGGCTGACCCATCACCTTGCCGGCGATGTCCCACAGCGCGATGTCGATGCCGCTGATCGCCTGCTGCACCGCGCCGCCGCGCCCGAAGAAGATTGACCCCTGATACATGGCGTGCCACAGGCGGGCGATGTCGAGCGGGTTTTCACCAAGGACGCACAACCGTAGACCACGCGCAATCTGATGGGACATTGGCGCCTCGATGATCGCTTTCGCTGCCATCGGCGACGAGTCGACTTCGCCAACGCCGACGATCCCCTCATCGGTGTGGACTTTGACCACCAGCGTATCCTGAGTGCCGTCGGCGCGGTCGTCTACGGTCGGGAGTTGGAGCCAGATGGCTTCGACATCAGTAATTTTCACACGCTTCTCCTTGTGCTATGGCAGGCGAAACGGTCGTGCGAGCGTTGCCAGGCAATCGCCCTGACGCACGAGAGGGAACGCGCGTCGGCTGATCAGCAAGCCTTCCGTTCGTGCTGATACCGGCGTCGGCGGCTCGAAGGGCTGCTCGATGGAATGGATCTGGCCAATCGTCTGGCCTGCAACTATCCATGCGCCCATTTCGACAAACGGTTCAAAGATGCCGCTGACCGGCGCCATGATGTAGTCGTCATACTGATCCGCTGCCATAAGCTGCGGCGGCGCTGGCGGCGGATCGGGCGCCCGGTCGATGAGCATGCCTGCCTGACGCAGCACATTGCGCACCCCCTGCTCTGTCAGGTTGAGCATCTCGACGCCAAACTGCGCGGCGCTGCCCATTTCTGTGCCAAGCGTCAGCTTTCCCAGACGTTCGGCTTCGCCGGGCAACAGCCCCGTGCCGCCTACATCGCGGTAGATCAGGATGTAGGGCGCTCCCCATGCCAGCGCCAGATCGATCATGGCGCGCAACTGTTCGGTGTTGGGAACGTGATGCATGCTGACCAGCGGCAGAAAGTGCGCCGACCGTCCGCCGGAGTGGATATCGATCACCAGATCGGCCAGCGGGAAGAGCACCGTCGTGACGTAATGCGCGATCATCTCGGTAATGGTTCCGTCGGCGCGTCCGGGAAACACCCGATTCATGTTTTTACCATCAAGAGGCGACAACCGGGCGCCAGCGGCAAGCGCCGGACGGTTCAACATTGGGAGCATAATGATTCGCCCGCGAATGCTGTCCGGTTCAAGCGTATGCGCCAGTTTCAACAGCGTCACCGGTCCTTCATACTCATCGCCGTGGTTGCCGCCAAAGAGCAGCGCCGTTGGTCCCGGCGCGCCATTGATCACCGCAATCGGCAGATATTCCGTCGCCCACCCCGAGGTGTTGGTCGATTGCGGAATAGCCAGTCGTCCCAGTTGCTTGCCAGGCTTCTCGAAATCAACCAGGGTCACGATCTGCGTTGTGCTCATAGGCGCTCCAATTCACTTATGGCAGCGGCAATTGTTTGCTCGAGGCAGCCGGGAAGAAAAGGAGACTGTTGCTCCTGATACAGACCGCTGCCATACACATGGCGGGGCGGGAGATAGCCCAACGCACCATTCGTGCATCCCAGCACCAGCACCGGTTGACGACAAAACCGGGAGCGGATCTCAATCTGCATTTGAGAATACGCTTCGTTGGGACATGCCACAAGGAGGGCGTCGCCTAACCGCCAGAACCAGAGCGTCATAGGGTAGACCGGATCATCGCCGAGGGAGTCCTGAAGCAGGCGGCGACGCAGCGCCTTCTCCGCCTCGGCGATCGCATCGCTGCGATCAGACCCTGGCGGATCAATCGGCTCAAGCGTCGGCTTACGTGGCAGCGGCACGATCGTTCTGTGATAATGCAGTATCGCGCAGCGCCTTCGGGCGAACGCATCGAGCGGTTGGTACTCCCAGGTTGCCAGGTTGGCGCCTGACGCAACCACGCCGGTGTAGACGAAGCGCGAGGCAGGCGGAGGCAGCGCCTCAAGCGCCGCCGCAGCGGCATACGCCAGCTGGCGGCCGTTCCGATCAGCAATGGCAGGATCGCCCACAAACCCATCGCGCGGACCGAGATCGCCCGCAGCGCCGTAGAGGAACAGGCAGGGCGCGCCATAGATCGACTCGAGCGTTTCGCGCAGAGCGCCGACATAATCCGGCGAAAGTAATCGATTCTGCCAGGCGAGAGTCGTCGGATGGCAGGCGTAGTTGACCAGCGTGGCAATGATCGCGCCATCCTCGCCGGTCACGCGGGCGACGAGCACTGTATCATCAGCAGGCGCCGCAGGATTGTAGCCGCAGGCGTATCTGCCGATGTCCGGCGCCCAGAAATCGCGATTCGCCGCCAGCGCACAGCGCCCGTACCCGTAGGTGATCCACGCCGGGCGCATCGCGCTTCTGGCTTCAATAATCGCCTCGATGAGCGCATGGGTCAGATCGTTAAGGTACGGTTCGATCAAATGCACGCCGGGTTTATCCCTGATCTGAGTATTGAGGTGTGCTCCCGCGTGGGTATGCGAGAAATTGATCAGCAACGCATCTTCGTCCAGCCCGGTGGCGCGCAGGACGGACTCGCGGACGCGACGTTCATCGGGAAGGTACGGAAACCAGCCCACATCAAGGGCTATCAGCGCCAGCGTCGAAGCATCCGCGTGAATGGGGCGCATCACCAGCGCCGTCGCCGTCAGCGGTCGATGCACGCCTTCAGCGACATCGTGGCGCGCCGCCGCCCATGAGCGCGCATAGATGCCGACGGGCGGCGTCGCATCCCGGCGCGCAACACCGACCGCACAATAGGTAAACCCATGAATTCGCGTCAGATCCATGCGCTTCCTCGCTTCTGGCGCCTTGTATGGTTTTTAGTCATTATTTCGCTATCCGCTTACCCGCCCGGCGCCTGAAGTCGCGGGCGACGGTTGCGAAGCCTGCTTGCGCGGGCTATATCGGGCAATACCGGGTTATTTTCTCAAACTCCATATCATCATACGGACGCTTTCTCGGTGATCGTGTGTATGGTTCAGAAGAACCGGAGGCTGTCCCTCTTCGCCTGCCTCTATCGTGACATCCGTGGTTGCAGGGCGTTGATCTGCGCTGTTTCCTCGAGACGGCGACGTAAGAAATCAATCGATTGCTGATCAATAGTGAACACGACGGTAATCACAGGGAGCACAGGATTCAGCGCAAGCAGGCGTTCGCGGCATGAGCGCGTGACCACCAGTGCATCAACCTGCTCAATCATCTCGTAGAGGCGGGTCCGATCATCAATCAGCACAGGGATAACACTTGAGGTTGGGTGATAGGTGCGAATAATGTGAGACAGACTCTCAATCGTTCCCGGCGAGTCGCAAACGAGACCGAACGAAGGCACATGCAGGCGCGCGAGCGCCAGCAACGACTCGTGAGACGGAGTCGCCAGCACGCCGACCACTCGCTGGCGCGCGGCAGACGGCACAGCCTGGCGAATCTGTCCCAGATGCTGAAAGGTGGTCACGATCAGATCGTATCGATGCACCAGCGTGATCGGATCGCGCAGAACATCATCAAGCAGCGCCCGATCCATTGGCGTATCAACAATGCTCTCAAGCTCGTCGCCAAGCGTCTCCACATCGCGCCGGTTGCACTCGACGAATAACACGCGCGGCGCTTCGGAACCATACGACTGGTGCACGGCGTTGTCGATCAAGTCGAGCAACTGGCTGCGGCTCAACCCCGCCTGCCGGGCCGCCTGAACCAACCGTTCAACCTGCTGTTGCAATGTTGGTTGATCCGACTCGGATCTGGCGCAAACAAATGCGCCGCGTCCGCGCGAGACCTCGATCAACCCGCGCTGTTCAAGTATCTGATACGCGCGCGCAGCAGTGTTCTTGTTCACCTGATACTGTTCGGCAAGGTCACGAACGGTTGGCAGACGCATGCCGAACCGGTATGCGCCGGATCGAATCTGTTGCTCTAGCAGATGCACGATATCGCTTGCACGCAGCGAGCGCTGCGTCGTTTCGTTGCGCGCAACAGGATCGGTCATAACGCTGGCATCTTCCATGCCTTAGACACTTTGCCGGAAAGAACAAAGAGCATCAGACATAATCAAGACAATAAGGGACAATTAACAGACAATAGCGATCAGACCCGTCTAAAACATAGCAGGATCCACGCAAAAAGTCAAGCATGTTCAGACAGTCGGAGGAAGTCATCATGTGACAGAGTCTACCGGAGCGCTGCGGGCTGATGAGCTAAAGAAGCATCATCTGATCTGCGGAACCTGGCGCTGCGGAATAACGCACGGATGGGCGCGGATTTGGGACGGATGACCGCGGATTGATCTTTTGCTGTCCATCCATGTTCATCCGTCGTACCCGTGGTCATCTGTGTCCGATTGCGCCGCATGGAGCAATGCGCTGTTCTGTCTCACCCGGAAAGCGCCGGATGACATGTGAGGTGATACGTGATACGTGCGAATCGACGAGCAGTGCGAGCGGCCAGGTGATCGACCCGACCGAGAACACGGCGCCGCTGCTGGTTGTGGCGTAATACACCATCTCTGCGCCGCCATCGTCTGGATTCAGTCCTTTTGCAAGCAGAACTGTTCCTGCTGGCGATGAGGCGCTCGTCTTGTCCGTTTCGTGCCCGGAGGCGCCTCCGGGACAGCGCTCGTGCAGGCTTTCCGTGCCAAAGATATCGCCGTTCTGCCTCAATCCCCGCTTTTGTAAAGGGATGACCGGCAATTCCAAGGTCTCAATGTGTGAAACCTTCACGAGTCACCGTATCGAACGTCAGGAAGGCGTGCGTCACCGCCTCAACGATAGCGTCAAGATACACGCGCCCACGCTCCGCTGTCGCCTGCGCCGGATTGTCGCTGTACCCATCGATCGCTTGCCAGAATCCATGCATTTCCAGGCGGAATGGCAGCGCCGGTTCCAACGGGTCATTCTCCTGCGTCCAGGCGCGGGATGGCAACGGCAGGCGCACAAGTTCAGGGCGCAACGCAAGCATCAGCGCACTCTCAAAACCGCCAGCGTGACCGGGCAGACGTTGACCGTGATCGGCATCCAGGGCGATCAATCGCTCCCGTGCAATGTTCCAATAACTGGCAGCGCCGATTCGCAGCGGATGCCGGAGCGCCATATCACGCGCCACCAACTGAATGATTTCATGGTTGCCGCCATGGCCGTTCAAAATGAACATGCGCCGGAAGCCGCCAGTGTGCAGCGAGGTGACGATATCGACGAGCAACCGGTAGTACGCTGTTGTACTGAACGACATTGTCCCGCTAAAGGGCAGGTGATGATCTGATGAGCCAAATGGCAGGGTCGGCGCGACGATGACCGGAATATATTGCGCAGCGGCAGCAGCGGCAGCGCGTGCAACATATTCAACGATGATCCAATCTGTGCCGACGGGTAGATGGGGACCGTGCTGCTCCACGGCGGCGACGGGGAGGATGAGCAGCGCATTCGCGCCAGCGGCGCGCAGATCGTCGCGCGTCAGTTCATGAAAGAGTCGAACAGACGAATGTCCAGCGCTCATAGCGAACCTCGTGATGTCATATGCTGGATGTACGGCTCATTGGAACGAACGCGGCAGCGGGGGATGTCCAATCGTCCAGCCGCCGTCGACAGCCAGATTCTGTCCGGTGATATACGACGCCTCATCGGATGCCAGAAAGAGCGCTGCGGCTGCAACCTCTTCCGGGCGCCCCATGCGATTCAGCACCGTCATATCCCGCCAGAAGCGCATGATGACCGGATCGTGTTTCAGGCGCTCGATATCGGGTCGACCGGAGTCAATGATGCCGGGGCTGATCGCATTGACTCGAACGCCGCTCTTGCCAAAGTCAATCGCCATTGAGCGCGTCAATCCGAACAGCGCGCTCTTGCCGGTCACATACGCGGAATGGTTGGCGGCGCCCATCATGCCTTCAACCGAGGCAATGGTAACAATCGCGCCGCCGCCAGTTTTGAGCATCTCCTGCACGGCATACTTCGAGCAGTAAAAGACGCCGTCCAGGGTTACCGCAAGACTTTTGCGCCACTCCTCCTCGGTCATCTCAGCGACATTTCGGTAACCGCCAAGATACGCGGCGGCATTGATCAGAACGTCGAGGCGCCCATAGCAGGCGACGGTTTCGGCGACCGCTGCACGGCACTGTTCGGCGATAGCGACGTCACAGAAGATGAACCGTCCGCCAATCGCTTCTGCGGTACGCATCCCGTCGTCCTGATTGATGTCGGCAATGGCGACGTGCGCACCCTCCTGAGCGAAGCGCCGTGCGCAGGCTGCTCCAATGCCGGTCGCGCCGCCGGTGATCAGCGCTGCTTTGCCACGTAGTCGCATAGGGTCACCCCTCGTGTCGTCTCGATTGCAGTAACGCCGGGCGTGATGGCGTCAACGTTCATCAGCGCCGCTCCGATGCCACATCACGCAACAATGCCAGGCTTGCATCAACCAGGATGTCGGCGGCTTCGGGCGCAAACGGCGTGATCTCGATTTCGTAGCCGCCCATCGGATAAGCGTCAGCGGTGGGAATGTACGCCCAACCGATATTCGCATAACCGGCGAACAGGGTATACGGAAAGGGCGAGCCAGCCTTCACGCGCCTGCCGATCTCACAGAACGGCTCGCCTGGCACGGCTGGCAGGGCGATCTGGTCGCCAATCGCGAAGGTTTGCAATGTCACGTTGCAGTGGGTGCGCCCCTCGTTGCGGCGCGCGAGATCGGCGCGCATCCCGGCGCGCTTGGCCAGCATCGTCTCGGTGCGGATCGCTTCCAGATCGCCGCCTTCGGCGCGCAGACGGTTGAGCCGCTCAATATGCTGCGCCGCCGCGTCGGCCAGTTCAGCAGCCGGAGCGAACTGCTTCAGCGGCAGTTGCACCTCGCGCACGCCGACCCGGAGCGTCATGTCCAGGTCAGGCAGGAGTTCATCTTCGTAGATGGCCAGCGGCGCGCCGGACTCCAGCGTACCGACGTAGCGATCACGCCGCCGTTGCGGTTCAAGCTCCCACCAGATCCGGCTCACTTCGTGGCCCAGGATGCTGCCCAACCGCCGGTACTCCGCCAGGCCGCCGCGGGCGACGCCCCGGATCGGTCCGAGATCGCCAGCCGCACCCTGGAGAAACAGGCATGTTGCGCCGGTGGACTGCTCGACGACGCGCTTCATCACCCCTGGATAGTCGGGCGTGATCAGGTCGCAATCGGGACCGACCGTAATCGGGTGGCAGGCATAGTTGACGATCACCGCCAGCGGCGCGCCTTCCAGATCATCGATCCGCACGACCTGCACCTGATGATCCACCGGGCCATCCCAATTGCGCCCGCACACTACGGCGCCATCTCCGGGTCGCTGAAATCGCCGATTAACGTTGATCCGCGCCTCGCCGGAACCGGCGGCAATGCGCACCGGACGCATCCGTTGCAACGCCTGTCGGGCGACGCCAGCGATATGATGTTCCAGAATCGCGTCATAGGCAGGCGTCATCTCGGCGCCTTCCTTCACCCACGAACTCCAGGTGGCGCCGTTAATCGGTCCGGAGTGGGTATGGGAGTAGGCGAGGCGGATATGTGAGGATGGCAGACCGGTCGCCTGGCTCACGGCTTGCACCACGCCCGGCGCCTCCGTGTCCCAGATGTAGATCAGGTCAATATCAACGATCACCACCGTTTCAACGCCATCGGAGAGCGCCAGCGCCGTCGCCCAGAGCGGCAGATCGACGCCAGCGGCCCGCTGATGGGTCTGCGCGCCCCACCCGGCATGGGCGATTCCAGGGGGCGGCGTGATGTCGGTGCGTGCGACTCCGGCGTGCAGTCGTCGCATCATAGCGCTTCCTCTTGTTGCTGCGAGATCGCCGGTATCAGCCCGGTCTACGCCGTGACAATCGGGTCATCGGCGTGCGCCTGTTTCTACGCAGCGCGCCGCCGCGCCTACCAGTCAGCCACGGAACCATCGGGATGGAAATAGCGCTGCACCAGTTCCGGCTGCCATGGGTGACGCGCCGCCTCGCGTTCATTCACCTCGATGCCCAACCCGGGGCGTGAGGGCGCGGCAATGTACCCATCCCGGACGTGGTGCTCCGAGTCGACCACATCGTACCGCCAGGGCACATCATTGCTGATCGCCTCTTGAATCACCCAGTTGGGCGTGGCGGCGGCAAAATGCACGGCAGCCGCCGTCGCAATCGGCCCGTTCGGGTTATGCGGCGCCACCGCCATCGAATACGCTTCGGCGATAGCGGCGATCTTGCGCGCTTCCCACAGACCGCCGCAGTGCGACAGATCGGGCTGAATGATGTGACAGGCGCGTCGCTCGAACACTTCGCGGAATTGATGCCGTCCCACCAGGCGCTCGCCGGTGGCGATAGGAATGTTCGATGCGCGGGTGACCTGAGCTGTGGCTTCGATGTCCTCGCTGGGGCATGGCTCCTCGAAGAAGAGCAGGCCATACGGCTCAAAGGCGCGGCAGTAACGCAACGCCATCGCCGGAGACGTGCAGCGGGCGTGGAGATCGACCATCAGATCGACGCTATCGCCGACTGCATCACGCACAGCGCGCACCAGACGTTCGGCATAATGTACTGGGCGCATGCCCTCAATCGGTTCCGTCCGCGGCACAGCCATGAACTTAAGCGCCGTGTATCCCCGCTCTTTGACTGCCAGTGCGCGCTCAGCAAACAGTTGGGGATCGGTCGTCTCATACATCTGCTCCATCTCGCCGCCGCCGAGATGGTTATAGACCCGAATCCGATCCCGCACCCGTCCGCCGAGCAACTCACAGACCGGCACGTTCAACCATTTGCCCTTGATATCCCACAGCGCCTGCTCGATGCCGCTGATGGCGGTCATCCCTTCGATGCCAGCGCGCCAGAAGTACTGGCGAGTCATAATCTGATACAGGTGTTCAATGCGCCGGGGGTCTTCGCCGATGATCAGGCGACTGACGTCTTCGACGGCGCCGACCACGCCTTTCGTCTTCCATTCGAGCGTCGCTTCGCCCCAGCCATAGAGACCGTCCTGGTCAGTTTCGACCTTCACAAAGATCCAGTTGCGCATCCGTGCGTGCACAACGAGGGTCGAGACACGAGTGATTTTCATGCAGTGGCTCCATTGGATATCGTCCGTGCTCGCGCACGTGATGGTTATCGTTGATCAAATCTTCATACGGGGATCGAGCCAGTCGCGCAGTCCATCACCGAGCAGATTCGCCCCTAAAACCGTCAGTGCGATAGCTGCGCCCGGAAAGAACCCTATCCACCACGCAAGACGAATGAACTGTCGTCCATCAGCAAGAATCAGGCCCCATTCCGGCGTCGGCGCCTGCGGTCCCATGCCGATGAAACTCAGGGAAGCGCCGGTGAGGATTGCTCCAGCAATGCCCATTGATGACATCACAATCAACGGTGCGATCGTATTGGGCAGAATATGCCGCATCAGGATGCGCCCGTCACTTAACCCAAGCACGCGCGCCGCTTCGATAAAGCTATGTTCTCGAAGCGACAGCGTCACGCCACGCACCATCCGGGCATAGTAAGGAATCCACGCGACGCCGATGGCAATCATAATGTTCACCAGACCAGGTCCGAGCGCTGTAACAATCGCCAGCGCCAGCAGGATGATCGGCAGTGCGATCCACACGTCCATCACGCGCATCAGAAGCGCGTCCAGCCAGCGCCCATGGTAACCGGCGACAAGTCCTAACGCTGCGCCAGCGCCAGCAGCAATCAGGATCGGCACGACGCCCATCACCAGAGAGGTGCGCCCGCCATACAGCACGCGCGCCAGCATGTCGCGCCCATACTGATCGGTGCCGAAGGGATAGGTCGGATTCGGCGGTTGTAACCGTTCCCGGATATTCATGACAACCGGGCTGCGATTTGTGAACAACGAAGGAAATGCGACGCCGCAGAGAATGATGGCAAGCAGCGCCGAACCAACCAGCAATGATCGATGACGCCAGAAGGCGCGCTGCCAGCGCCGCGCCTTCAGAGCGATGGTGATGGACGTATCGCCTGTGCGCAGTGGTTGTTGCGCTGCTCGACTCATGATGCACACCGCCTCAGGAATAGCGAATCCGCGGATCGACAACAACATAGAAGATGTCAACCGCCAGATTCACCAACACGTACATGGACGCCGCCACCAGAACGCATCCCTGGACAACGGGAAAATCGCGATTGATGACCGCCTGAGTCACCAGCGTGCCCAACCCCTGTCGGGCAAAGACATTTTCGATCACAACCGCGCCCCCCAGCAGCGTACCAAACTGCATGCCGATCATCGTTATGAGCGGAAGGAGGCCATTGCGCAACGCATGGCGCCAGAGCACGACGCGATCCAGCAATCCTTTCGCTCGCGCAGTTCGGATGTAATCGGCATTCAAGATTTCCACCATCGTAGCGCGCGTCAGGCGCACAATAATCGCCGCTTCCGCCAGCCCCAGCGCAACGGCTGGCATGATCAGGCCGCGCGCGCTGCGATCTTCGATAACCGGCAGCCACCCCAGCGTGACGGCAAACAACTGGATCATCATGAGACCCAGCCAGAATGATGGGATCGAAACGCCAAGCATCGCAAGCACGACCGCCGTCACATCCCAGAGGGTTCCGCGCCTGACGGCCGCCAGAATGCCCAGCGGTACGCCAATAACGACCGCGATCGCCATGGCTGCAGCAGTCAACTGAATGGTTGCGCCGATGTTGGAGGCGATCAATAGTGCGACCGGCTGACCGCCAAAGAGCGACCGCCCCAGATCGCCCTGAGCCAGCCTCATCAGGTACCGTCCCAACTGCACGTGGAGCGGGTCATTCAATCCGAGCGCCTCCCGCATCTGCTCCATCTGCTGGGCGCTCATCTTCAACTGGCCCTGCATGGCCGACACGGCATCTCCTGGTATCAGATGCACCAGGAAAAATGTGAGGATGACGATTCCGAGCAGGATCGGAATCGTCAGCAGCACGCGTTGTGCCAGATACGCGCTCATACGTTTGCCCGCGACGGGTTACTCGAAGTAAGCTGGCGCAAAGTACTTGTAGAAGCCGGTGCCATCGACAATGAACCCTTTCAGGTTATTCGCGTGGGCGACGTAAAAGTAGAGTTCGAAAATCGGCACCATCAGCGCATTCTCCATAATGAATCGCTGAATCTCACGATACTTTTCCTTGCGCTTCTCCGGATCGATCTCCGTCTCGGCGTCTTTCAGCATCGCGTCCAGTCTGGCGCCTTTCTCACCCTTGAGGAAATGACCGGAAGGAAAGGTGCCATACCCTTCTGAGTGCCAGTCACGGGTCATCTGACTCGCAGAAGCGAAGACATCGCCCATTGCCGGAACGTGGTGCTTCCCGCTGGCAATCGCTTCGGTGTTCGACGGACCCTGAGTCGTGATCACTTTGGCGTCGAAACCGACTGCCTGAAGATTGGCTTGCAAGACGTAGACCCAATCGTTCCAGCCCTTGTTCTCGACGATGGTCACTTCAAGGCGCTGACCGTTTTTGACGCGAACGCCGTCAGGTCCGGGAAGCCAGCCAGCCTCTTCGAGCAACTGCTTGGCTTTCTCGGGATTGTACTCATACATCTGCTCCAGCGCCGGTTCGTACTCCGGGAAGACGCGCGACAACGGCCCGTATGCCGGTTCGACCATATTGAAATAGACGCTCTCGATGATACCCTGCTTATCCGTCGCGTAGATGATCGCTTTGCGCACATTCAGATCATCGGTCGGCGGGAGACTGGTGTTGAGGTAGTTCATCTGCGGCATGCCGGGCAGCAGGACGCCGGTCACAGTAAAGCGCGGATCGGTGCGGACGCGCACGACATCCTGGAACGGCAGGAGATCGACGAAATCAACCTCGCCGGCTTCCAGCGCCGCCAGGCGGGTCTGCGCTTCGGAAGAGAAGCGAAAGACCACTTCTTCAATCACGGGAGGGCCGCTCATCTTGAACATGGGCGAGCCCCAGGTCCATTCAGGGTTGCGCACCAGGACGATCTGGCTGCCGCGCACCCATTCCTTAAACTTGAACGGACCGGTACCGATCGGATTGAACCCGGCATCGGCGCCGACCCGCTTCACGTAAGCGGCATTGCCAATTCCCATCCCTGGATCGGCAAGTTCGATCAGCAGATCGGGGCGCGGCGCAGTCAGCGTCAGTTCAACCGTGGTTTCATCGATCGCTCTGGCGCTGCCAATGACCGATTTGAGCGAGCCCGGTCCGCTGCCGACCGGGTTATCGCGCACATACTCGAAGTACTCCACAACCGATTGAGCGGTGAATGGCGCGCCGTCGTGCCATTTCACCCCCGAAACCAGTTTGAACGTCCAGGTCTTCGCATCGTCCGAACGACTCCATTCGCGCGCCAGCCCGGGGTAGATCTGCTGACTCTGATCCATATAGACCAGGGTCTCGAAGATCTGCGCCGCGACCTGACGTTCGTTGACGTTGCCCGACATCGTGATGACGTCGATGCTGGCCGGTTCAAGGTTGCCAAAGAACACCAGGCGTGACCGGCTGGTCGTTTGCGGTCCGGTTTCAGGAGGCGGCGCGGGAACGGAGGTCGGCGGCGGCGCGGGAGCAGAGGTCGGCGGCGGCGCGGCGGCGCCAGTTGGCGTTGGCGCCGGAGCGCTCTGTTGGGGAGCAGCGCCGCATGCCGAGAACATCAGCGAGCACACAAGCAACAGGACGATGAGGAACGGATGGAAACGTGCGGGTGAGGGAGGCAGCGCCATAGCAGTCTCCTTGGTTGCCAGACAGGAATTCGGATTGCCGAGAGCGACGCCGCACCGCCGTGCGGCAGGCGGACAAACGCCACTGAACGTATGCTTGTATACAAGTATACGATGCGTCTATTGTAGAATAAAAATTAAAAATGTCAAGGGGAGGGCGCGGGGGTTGGGGGGGGGGTAGAAACCCCCCCCACCCCCCCCCCCCCCCAACCCCCACCCCCCCCCACCCCCCCGCCCC
>JANXAL010000063.1 GCA_025062325.1 Roseiflexus sp. | reverse complement strand
GGGGGAGTTTGCGTCTCCTGACGCTCAAAACGGGCGATGCAACAGAAGGGCTGGCCGGAAAAATCTCCACCTGTGAGCTGCCCCCCGCTCCCATCGGGGGAGAGGGGGGTTGGTTGCTGCCGACCCCCCCCAACCCCCCCCCCCCCCGGGGGGGTGTGGGGGGTGGCGGTGGGGGGGTTTGTGTGGGGGAGGGGGGGGGGGCGGCAACCGCGCGAGCGCCGGCGACGCGGTCGGGGGGGGGCCCGCGCGCCGCCGCCGGGCCCCCCGCCGGGCCGGCCGGGGCGCGGGGTATTTGTGCGCGGGAGTGACGCGAATCGCGCAGGCAGTTTGGGTGTGGGGGTGCGAGCGGGGCCAGGGGTGAGGGCGCGCCGGGGAATGCGGGGGTGGGGGCGTCTCCGTCAAAGGATGTCACTTGACAAACGGAGGTGGACAGAATGCGCCAATTGCGTATGATCGTGCGTGCCAAAAACTGATCACGCGAAAGGAGCATTCCATGCCCACCTCACCGCTCTATCTTAGCACACGCGCCCGTTTGGCGCAGCATCTGCCGCAGGCGTTGGCGAGTCAGCTCGATACCCTGAGCCTGGTCCTCGTCGGTGTCGTGCAGAGTATGAGTAGTCAATTGGCCAAAATCGCCCGCGCGATGCCGCTCGACACCACCGCCCTGGCCAAAGAGCAGCGCCTGCGCCGCTGGCTGGATAATGAACGGATCACCCAACCCAGCCATTACCATCCGCTGGTGCAACACGCGCTCCATGGGTTGCGCGGTCAGCGGGTGCAACTGCTGCTGGACCGCGTGCTGCTGCGCAACCAACACACCATCCTGGTGGTCAGCGTGGGGTTCCGGCGTCGCTCAATCCCGCTGGTCTGGTGCGCATTGCCGCATCGCGGGTCGAGCAATCCGCGCGAGCAACAGGAACTCCGCCAAACCGCCGTGACGCGGTTGCCGCCAGACGTGCGGATGAGCGTCCACGGCGATAGCGAGTTTCGCTCGCCGGAGCTGTTTGGCTGGTTGCGGGCGCAGGGGTATGATGCCATGCTGGGCATTCGCGGCCAGATCTGGGTCTACGCGAGCGCCGAACCGCATGTGGACGGGCGTCCCTTGGCCGATCACGTCACGGCGTTGCCGCCGCAAACAGCCACCGGACGGAAACGGCGCCATCGCGCCTCGCCGGTGACCTATCTGGCGCAGGTCTATCTCGGCCAGGAGCAGCGCTATGGGCCGGTCAACGTCCTGGCGTGGCGGGAACGCGATGATGATGGCAAGATCGTGTTGCACGCCGTTATGACCAATCTGCCGGCCACGGCGCAGACAAAAGCATATGGCAAGCGCCGGATGTGGATTGAGACGGTCTTTCGCGATTGGCAAAGCGGCGGCTTTCACCTGGATCAGAGCGGCTTGACGGACACCAAGCGGGTCGTCCAGTTGCTGTTGGTGCTGGCGCTCGCCTATCTCTGGTTGGTCAGCGTCGGGCGCTGGGTGGTCAAACGGGGCTACCGGCGCATCATTGATGATGGGAGTGCGCGCCAATGGCATTTCAGCTTCTTTCAATTGGGGGTGGGGTGGAAAGAGCATCGAGCAAGTTACACCTTACCGTTACCAGTATTGTTTCACGTTTCCGTGTAGGATAATAGATGTCCAAGTGACATCCTTTGACGGGGCGTCTCCTCACCCCCTGCCCCCCCTCTCAAGCGGAGGATTTTGGGGTGCGAAGCGGCTTTGCCGCATCCCGACGACCTTTTGCCCCTCATCCCCCCTTCCCCCCTTCCCCCTTCTCCCACCAGGGGAGCAGGGGGAGGTAGGGCGTCCTGACGCGCACAATGGACGAGGCGACGGAAGGGCTTGCCAAAAAATCTCCGCCTGTGAGCCGCCCCCCGCTCCCACGCGGGGAGCGGGGGGCGTAGTCACCCCTCCCCCTTGATGGGGGAGGGGCAGGGGTGGGGGTGCGAGCGGGGCCGGGGGTGGGGGTGCGAGCGGGGCCAGGAGTGAGGGTGCGCCAGGGAATGCGGGGGTGGGGGCGTCTCCTCACCCCCTGCCCCCCGCTCCCTCCAGGGGAGAAGGGGGAGTTTGCGCATCCTCACGCTCAAAACGGGCGATGCAACGGAAGGACTTGCCGACAAATCCATTCCTGAGAGAGCACAGGGACCACTGCGGATCGAGATGGATCGGGACGGCGTGGCGTCTCCTACCAGCAGATCCGCGTGCATCTATTGCGTCCATGCGAATTCGTGTTCCTTCGATGAGAGAGAATGCTTGCGAGAAACGTTCTTTTCTACAGATGACCCCGCCAGATACAAGCGGACTCTCTTGAACACCCCCGGAGAATGCTATGAAACGCCTCACACTGTTCCTCTTCCTGAGCGTTATCCTGATCCCGCAGAGTGGCGTTGCCGCCAGCCGCGAGCAATGCTTCCGCGAGACCGGCTATTGCATTTCTGGACCGATCCTGGCTTACTGGAGGCGGAATGGCGGTTTGAGCACATTCGGCTTGCCGAGCAGCGCTCAACGAACCGCAATGGTCGAGGATCGCATGCTGACGGTGCAGTGGTTCGAGCGCGACCGTCTGGAGATTCAGGCGGACGGGCGCGTGACCGCTGGACGCCTAGGGCGCGGCACCTGGAATTGCAGGGCTGTCCCTGGCAGACGTTCCCGACCGTAGCGCAGGCAGCGCCGGGGTGCGCCTACTTCGCAGTGACCGGTCACCAGGTATGCGAGCCATTCCTGAGCCACTGGCGCACGCGCGGTGGTTTGGAGCGCTTCGGCTACCCGATCACGGAACGCTTTGAGGAAGAGATTGAGGGACGCATCTACCCGGTGCAATACTTCGAGCGCCGGCGGATGGAGTATCACGCAGAACTTGCCGGTACGCCCTACGAGGTGCTTCTAGGACGATTGGGAGTTGAAGTGATGCGTATCGATGGTTGCGTCCCGCTTCTGGCGGAGTACGAGCCGGTAGCCTACGCTTACCGGGCGTTGCTCGGCTGCCCGATTGCGACGTCGCGCGAACTAGTTCTTGTCACGAACATTGGGTTGCGCCCCGCGCCGCTCGCTGTTCAGCGTTTTGAGCGCGGCATGATGCTATGGGTCAGCCAATTCGCTGGCGATGCCATTGCTCCGGGTGAGATCTTTGTCTTCGTTCCTGATCCCGCCGATCCGCAACGCTGGACCTGGCAGCGTTTCGCTGATGAGTGGAGCGAAGGAGCCCCCACGGACATTTCTGAACCGCCGCCTTCCGGACTGTATGCCCCCGAACGCGGCTTTGGCTATCTATGGGGACGAAACGCCGACGTGCGCGCCAGATTGGGGTGGGCCATCGAACCGGAGCAGGGCGAAACCGGCGGCTATCGGCGCTTTCAGCGCGGCTTCCTGCTCCATCGCCCTTCAACCGATACCGTTTTCGTCGTCAATGACGGCGGCGTGGCGTTCTACGTAGCGCGGAAGAGAGGATGAGCGCTAAGATCCGAGAACCAAAGCTCAGAGAACGCACAGACCGGCAGCACAGGCGTCCCGGATATTTCTCCTCTTTATGGGCGTGCCGGAAAAATCTACCCTTGTGAGCCAACCCTCTTCTCCCACGAGGGGAAGGTTACGCATCCTGACGCTCAAGATGCAACACGGAGGCTTGCCGAAAAATCTCCACTCGTGGATCTGCCCCCTTCCTCCGCATGCGGGAGACATCTTGATGCCTGAGAGGGGCGATGCGACGCATGGGTCCGCTAAAGAAAACCTTACTCGCGAGGTCTACTGAGGGAGCGCCTCTCCTGCGCTGAACCTGCAAGGGGCGCTGTCGCCATACGCATACCTATCATCGTGCACCTGCACCGCACTGGTGCGATACAACGGCGCGCCAGCGGCGCCCGGTCGCCTCACGCCTCGCGCCCATGTCTGCCACTTCTCCGCGCTCAACCTGCGCAATGCGGAGCACTCGTACAGGCGCATGGCTGCGCAACCGAGCGCACTAACGGCGCGCCCCTTCCCTCTCACAACGATGCCACAAGACGTGGCGGTGCAACAGGGTAATGAGACGTTGCGGCGCAACGTCTCGTCAACGTTCTTACCTGCAACTCCCTCTCGCCTCTCGCCTCTCGCCTCGTTACCGATACGCCGCCAGGTCGCGCTCTTCAATGGGGGGCATATAGCGTGACATCTCGACCATCTTGAAGACCTTCTGGTGGTGCGGAGTCACATTCATTGCATACAGTGTATAGCCAGACTTCTTTGCTGACACAACAAACTTGAGCAGGGCAGAGATGCCCGCTGAATTAATGAAAGACACATTGGCAAAATCAAGGACAGTGATCGGGCGCATCGTTGTCGCCGTAGCGACGGCTTCGATGGCGCTCGCCGACACCGCATCGACGCTATTCGTCATAATGTGCAGCACCGCGACATCGCCGAATTCTTCCCGGCGGATCACTTCGCTCATCTCATTCGTCATGGTCCTGGTTCCTCCGATAGAGACGTAGTGTCAACGTTGTGCCTGACTGTGACGAATTCACTTCGCAGTCATCAACCAGGGCGCTGATCAGGTACATGCCAAAGCCGCGATGCATACCTGCATCGAGATTCTGATCGTCAATGACTTTCCGGGAGAAATCGACCATTTCGACACCGCCGCCCTCGTCGGTCACGTGGACTTCAAGCTTATCGCTATGGAGCGCAAAGACGACTTCCACCAGCTTACCGGGCTGACGCTTGTTGCCGTGATCGATGGCATTGTTCACCGCCTCGCTAACCGCCAGCTTCAAGTCTTCGACGCGCTCGGCGCTGAACCCGAGCGCACGCCCAACCTCATCGGCGCTGGCGCGAACGACACGTTCGAATATGGGCACGGACGGAATGTTCACTAGGACTTGATGCATGGACATGTCGCTCCTCAACGCTTACGATGAACCCACCATGCCAACGCTGCGCTGCCGCATGGCGTGATGCGACGCGGACGCGCCTGCCTGTTCCTGGCTCACCAGGTAGTCGTAGCGCCGGAGATAGGCTTTGCCCAGTGAGGTGTTACCAATCTGCAGGTAGGACGCGCCCAGGTAATACAGCGCCTGCACATGGCGCGGATTACGTCGCAGCACCTTCTCGAACAGCGGGATGGCGCGCGCCGGTTCCATCAACTCTTTGTAGCACAACCCGAGCATAAAGTTCGTTTCGACGTCATCGGGCCAGAACTGGAGCACACGCGCAAACTCTTTCGCTGCTAGGTCGTAGCGGTTGCGCCGCATATACATATAGCCGAGGTCGTACCGCAGCGAGTGCGCGTCCGGCGCCAGTTCGACCGCCTTGCGCCAGGCGGCCAGCGCCCACCCTTCGCGTCCCATGAGGTTGTACATGAACCCGAGCAGATAGTGCGCCTGCGGATCGTTGGGCAGCAACTGCACGGCGCGCTCGAACGCCTTGACTGCAGCCGCGTGCTTGTTCATGTCGTAGAGGAGTTTACCCATGTTCAGAAACAACTGACCGTTCGTGGGGTGCAGTTTGGCGCACTCGAAGAGGGTATCGTACGCCTCGCGCATTTTGTTCTGCAACTTGAGAATGGCGCTGATCCGAATGCGCGCATCGACGTAGTGCTTATCCTGCGGCGGAATTCGAGCATACTCTTCGAGCGCCTCGTCGAGCCGCCGCGCCCGCGCCAGCAGATTGCCGAGCAGATACCGCGCATAGTGCTCTTCCGGTCGCCACTGCAAGAGCGCGCGATAGATCCGCTCCGCCTCCTCTTCATACCCCTGCTGCTTCAGGTCGTTGCTGAGCCGGTAGTACCACTGCGCAACTTCCTCTTCCGAGCGGTTGACGAGCACTTCGTCCTGCAACTCTGGAGAGACGAAGGTTGGCTCAACGCGCAGCGCCTCAGCGAAACAGCGCTGCGCCAGTTCGTGCGCGCCATGGCTCTGATGCATCAATCCCATATAGTAGCGCGGCTCGGCTGCCTGCGGACGCGCCTGACATGCCTGGTCGTAGTGAATGTATGCGCGCCCGGCATCGTCGAGCCGCTGGTAGCAGCGCCCGAGCGAGAAGTGCGCTTCGTACAGGCGCGGATTGTGCTCGATGGCTTCCTTGAACGCAGCAATGGCGCGATCAAGGCGACCCTGCGCCGCAAATGCCACCCCCAGATTGTAGTGCGCCTCTGCCAGTTGCGGGTCAGTCTGGACGGCTTCCAGATACTCGCGCAATGCACCTTCCCAATCTTCCTGGTACGCCAGCGCATTGCCGATGTAGAGATAGATGATCGCGCGTTCGCGATCATAGATCTGAGCACGCTCTTCCCCTTCGATGTAGGCGGCAATCAGCGCCGCCTTAAAGTGCTCAATCGCGCTTGCATAGTCAGCACGCAGGTAGGCGCGAATGCCCTGACTGAACGCCGCCCCCAGGCGCGTCCCAGCCATGAATCGCTCGCTCCCGCTGAACGTGTCCAGATCAAGCGGCATGAAATTGAGCGGTTCTGTCGAACTCATCGTCTACCTGTGCCCTTTACGGTTGACGTTTATGCATCCGCCTTTGGTTGATGCTTTCCCTCTATTCTACTATGAACCTTTGCACTCTTGAAGGCGTCTTGATTGCAGTTTAGTAGCGCCTTAGTCACATTTTTTCTGATCCCGATACTCCTCGAGCGCCAGCCGGATCTGTGCATTCAACTCGCGCGCCAGACCGCGCCCAAACCGACTCTGCGCAGCTTTGACGATCTCTGGCAACGCCTCTGTCCACGCAGCCACGCCTGAGTCACCCGGGTGCGGCAACGTCTGCCATGCCTCTTCGCCGCGTTCCTCGCCCAACACATCGCGCATAATGCTGCGCAGCTCATCCGCCAGGCGCTCAAATCGCCGGCGCACCGCCACAACGGTAATGTCGTCGTCTTGTCCGGCGTCGCTCCACGTGCGCAATTCGTGCAACAGGCGCGCCACCAACGCCCGCGGTTTCAGGGCGGCGCCTTCGGTCAGCAGACGCTCCAACCGCTCATATCCGAAATATTTGCCGTTGCTATTCGTCGCTTCGACCACTCCATCGGTATACATGATTACGGTGTTGCCCGGTTCGATCGCCACGCAGATCTCTTCATACTCCGCATCGTCATCCACGCCGAGCGGCAATCCCGACAGTTCCAGTTCGCTGACGCGCCCGTTCAGCAGCAACGGGTAGTGATGCCCGGCATTGGCAATCCGCACGATGCCCTGGCGCAGATCGAGCATAGCGTAGAGCATGGTGATCATGCCCTGCGGAATATCGGCGATAATCCCGCGATTGACGTCAGCCAGCGTGCTGCCCGGCGCAGCGCCGCGTCGGGCGACGTAGCGAAAGACAGTGCGCGCTACTGCCATGCGCAATGCCGCTGGCAACCCTTTGCCCGAAACATCCCCGATCATGATCCCGTGGCGCCCGTTGCCAAGCGGCAGAAAATCGTACAGGTCGCC
Source organism: Roseiflexus sp. (assembly GCA_025062325.1). Taxonomy (GTDB): domain Bacteria; phylum Chloroflexota; class Chloroflexia; order Chloroflexales; family Roseiflexaceae; genus Roseiflexus. The sequence goes on along the minus strand of JANXAL010000063.1, from coordinate 43,840 downwards.
TCCTAGATCGCGCGCTGGCAGCGAAATTGCGTGAATCTCCCAACCGGGCAGATGCGGTACTGCCTCGAGCAGCAAACCTTGCTGAATATCACGCGCTAGGAGGAGTTCGCGCTCGATCTCCGCCTGACGGCGCGCCTCCTCTGGACCGATCTGCGGTTGCGGCGGCGCAGGACGGCTGACGCGTCGCGGTCGGCCCGTCGCTATGTGGCTAAGCAGCGTGAAATGGCGCTTTGGCTGTTTACGACGTTTTCGCATACCGTGTTACATTCCCAGGTGCTGCTCGCACGAGGCGCGCAACCAGCCAACTTCAACGCCTTCAATCAGATCTTCGGAACGGTAGGCTGCCAGTTTGCGCAGCGCGTTGCGGAATTCGCGCGTCGCCCGCTCCGTTTTTCCCGCCTGCTTGTATGCCAGCGCCAGATGGTAGGAAATCAGCGCTGTATCGGGATCCAGGTAGCGCGCGCGTTCGAGCGCCTGGATCGCTTCGTTCCATTGACCCTGACGCGCATAAATCGTTCCGATCAGAAGATAGGCGTCGCTGCTCAGTGCATCGATTTCAAGCGCGCGACGCGCCTCGGCGACTGCCAGATCGAGTTCGCCGCGATCAGCGTGCACACGCGCCACCAGCACCAGCGCGCGCGGCGCCAGCAATGAGTTGGGACGGACGCGACGCAGCAGATCCATCGCCTCGTTGATCTTGCCAGCATCAATCAGCGTTCGCGCCTGTTCGATCCGACTGGCATCCTCATTGTTAGGTTCAGATGCGAGCAGATCATCGGACGGTCGTCGCTCGCGGGAAGTGGTGTGCGGCGCCTCGACGATCAGGGGGGAACGTCGCCGGATCTCTCCGGTCGGCGTCGGTCGGCGCGGCATGGTGCGACGCGGCACGCTGTGATCAGGACGTTCGACTTTTTGGTAAACATAGGCGCCCGCAACCTCACGCGAGCGAAATCCATCGAAGACATTCCAGAGCGTTTCTGAAAATCCCAAAAAGAGCAGCCCATGGGCTGGCAAGCAGCGGTAAAACCGTTCGATCAAGGATCGTCGCGTCTCCGGGCGAAAATAGATTGTCACATTCTGACAGAAAATCGCATCGACGCCATACGCAGTCGGCGGAAATGCCTCGAGCAGATTCAATTGCTCGAAACGCACCAGCGCACGCACGGCGTCCGACACGAGGAACCCGTCGCCCTGCCGAACAAAGTAGCGATTGAGCAGCGCAGGCGTCACATTGTTGAGCGAGCGGCCCCGGTAAAAGCCAGCGCGCGCCTTTTCGAGCGCCAGTTCGCTCAGATCGGTCGCCCAGATCTCGACCGGGCGCGCAATTGTCGATCCAAACGTTTCCAACACCGTAATCGCCAGAGAATACGCTTCTTCGCCGGTTGCGCACCCGGCGCTCCAGATGCGGATCGGCTCGCCCGGCGGTTTGCAGCGGTGCAACTCAAAGAGCAAGGTTTCGCGCAGCGCGCGCATGTGCGGCGCATTGCGGAAGAAAAAGGTCTCGTGGTTGACTACCATTTCCGCCAGGCGGTGGAGTTCGCTGCGACCGGATGGCGCGCTAATGCGACGCTCATATGCCTCGAGCGTTTCGCCGAGCGCCGCCATGCGCTGCGCCAGACCAGCCTCCAGGACGCGCTGCTGCGCCGTATCCAAGTAGACGCCGCTGTAATCCGCCAGCAGGGTGCGCAACCGGTCAAACGCTTCTGGCGAGAGACGCACCGGCGACAGAACACACAGATCGGGCGCGGTGTCCATACCATTCATTGGTATTCAATCATTGTGCATGTGACCTGAATCGTAAGTGTTGCAACAGATTGCAATGTCGCGCTATGCTGTCGCTGTCCAGGCGGGCGTCCACGAGGAGGCGCACCTATGGCGCTTTCCTCTGCGCGACAGGCGACGTGCAACCTGCCCCTTACACACCCGTTTCCTAATCACCGAGGCATAGCAACGCACCTGTCTTCTCCAGACACTCTCTCTCGCACTTGGCGCCTCGTACTACCTTCCACCAGCCTGCCTGCGACTGCACCCCTGGATGGGCGCGCGGCATGCGCCCCCGCCGCGTATGCTTCAAGACGGTGCAGTGACCTTCGCTACCGGAAACCCGCGCACTTTCAACCTTTGACCAACTCGGCTACCACTTCCACCAACCGCGGCGCAATGGCGGCAGGCGGCAACACTTCGCGCACAGCGCCGAGTTGGATGGCCGCGCGTGGCATGCCAAATATTGCGCAACTCGCTTCGTCCTGCGCAATGGTATACGCGCGACGACGGTGGAGCGACCGCATGCCATATGCGCCATCGCGCCCCATGCCGGTCAACAGCACTCCGACTGCGCGCGACCCCCACACATCGGCAACTGCCTGCATCGTGACATCGATTGATGGTCGCTGAATGAGCAGCGGCGCATCGCTCAAATGAACCGTGCCATCGTGCGTTACCAGCAGATTGCGCCGGTCAGGAGCAATTAGCACTTCCCCTGCGCGAATGGGCGATCCTTCCTGCGCCATACGCACTGGCAACGTGCCAGCGCTTGCCAGCCACTCTGCCATGCCTGCGCTGAATCCTTCCGCGATATGCTGTACCACCAAGACGGCAGCGGGGAATGTGCGCGGAAGACCGGAAATGATTTGGTGGATAACACGCGGCCCGCCTGTGCTTGCACCTATAACGACGATCGGGCTGAGCAGCGCATCAGGTCCGCTGCTGACCGGCGGAACAGACGAAGCGGCAGTCGGGTCCGCCAGCAGCTTGTCCTGCACCACTGCTCGATTAGGCAGAGATGCCGCTTGCTGCGATAACCCTTCATTGAGCGCACGACGGCGACCGCGCAAGTGGGTGACGACCCTAACCCGCGACAGAATCTTGACCCGCCGCACCAGATCGCGTGCGGCGCGCTCAAGGGCTTGTGCGTCGCCGCCGCGCGGCTTTTCGACCACCTCAAGCGCACCGGCGCCAAGCATTTTGAAGGTGATGTCCACCTCATAACTGGCAAGCGACGCCGTCAGCACCAGGATCGGCGTCGGGCAATACGCCATTAGGTGCTCAGTCGTCGCCAGCCCATCCATCACCGGCATGCGCACGTCCATGGTGACCACATCGGGGCGCAACCGTTGCACCACCTCGATTGCCTCGCGCCCGTTCGCGGCGACGCCGACAACCTGAATTGCCGGATCGCGGTGCAGCATGTCGGTAATAAAACGCCGCATGAGAGCAGAGTCGTCCACTACGACAACGCGGATGGGTCTGGTCATGGGTCAGCTCATTTCGTTCACTGCGAACGACTGGCGAGAGCAGGACGTTCGTCCATATCAACAAGCCGCTAGCGCGACGCAGCAGCGTGTTGGGAAATGCAGGGCAAACAACCGCGCAGGCATCGGCTGAACAATGCCTGCCAGAAGCACGTTAACCGTGCTACTCCATTTCCAGGATCATCTTGACCCGGTTCGGCAGGTTGAGCAGATCAACATCTTTATTTAGATAGTCATCGACGCCCGCCTCAAATGCGGCATGTTTGTCGTCACTCGATGTCAGCATAATGATGCGCAGGTCATCGAGAGCCGGGTTGTCGCGCAGCCGGCGGCAGACTTCATACCCATCGATTCCCGGCATGTGCACATCGAGCACCAATAGATCAGGCACTTCCTCCTCTATCGCCTTGAGCGCCTCTTCGCCGCTGTGGGCCAGGCGCACCTCGTAGCCGTACATGCCGAGTCGCATCTTGACAATATCGGTTACTAGCTTGCTATCGTCGACCACCAGGATCTTTTCTGCCATGGTACGCCTCGTATCCTTTCACGTCGCAATCGGTCTGTGGGACCTGAGCAACGATAGAAATCAGGGGATGATCACACGCCGATCAACTGCCGGATGGTTTCCAGCAGGTTATTCTGATTGAACTGACTTTTGACAATGTACGCCTGTGCGCCGACTTCCAGCCCGCGCCGACGGTGCGCCTCCGACGCCAAACTGGTCACAATAATGACTGGCAGATCGGTCTTGCCCAAATCGTTGCGGATGCGACTGGTCAGAGCGAAGCCATCCATCCGGGGCATTTCGACGTCGCTGACGACGAGATCGTAGGTTTCAGCGCGGAGTCTGTCAAGCGCATCGAGGCCATCGACAGCGGTCGCCACCTCGTACCCGGCGGCGTTCAGGATACTACGGAGCAACTCGCGGGTGGCGAAGGAGTCATCCACCACAAGCAATCGCGCGCGGCGTCGCTGGCTCTGCTCCGGCGCGTGTGCAACCAGCGCCGTTCCGCGTCCCAGTTGCGTCAGCGTCATCGGGTTGAGCAGCAGCGCCAGTCGTCCATCGCCGAGTTGCAATGCGCCGCTGTACCGCCGCTGTTTCTCCAGGAGCGGACCGAGCGGTTTGATGACCGCTTCCCGTTCATCGACCATCCGATCGACCAGCAACGCCATCGGTCGACGCGCGCCGCCGATCAGCAGCGCCGGCGCGCGCGCGGCGCTGGCGAAGGGATGTCCGTTTGCAATCCCGAGCAATTCATCTAACCGCAGCAGCGGCGTCAATATCTGGTTGTGTTGAAAGACCGCTCGACCTTCCACGGTGCGAATCTGGTTGCGGCGCACCCACACCGTGCCCTGGCATCCCGATGCCGGAAAGCCGAATAACTGACCGCCCGCCTCTATCAGTAACACTCGCGTAGTGACCAGAGTCAGCGGCAAGGAGAGCGTGACCGTCGTACCGACGCCGAGCTGCGACTCGATCTGCACTTCGCCGCCGATCTCGGCAAGATTGGTACGGACCACGTCCATGCCAACCCCGCGCCCTGAAACATCGGTAATGATTTTTGCGGTAGTAAACCCTGGAATGAAAATTAATTCCAGCGCCTCCTGATCCGAAAGCGCCGCTGCAGCATCGGCGTCGATCAGCCCTTTGCGCACTGCCGCCTCTCGCAACTGCTGCGGATCCATGCCGCGCCCGTCGTCGCGCACGCTGATCAGCACCCGACCGCCTTGCGCCTGCGCTGCTATCTCGATCAATCCCTGACGCGGCTTTCCCAGTCGCTGGCGTTCCTCGGGCGGCTCGATGCCATGATCAATCGCGTTCCGAATGAGATGCACCATCGGGTCGGAAAGCATCTCAATAACCTTCCGATCCAGCTCGGTCGTCTCGCCAATGAGCGCCAGCGACGCCTCCTTGCCGAGATCGCGCGCTAGTTCACGAACGGCGCGCGGCAGATTGGCGTACAGGGTCGCCACTGGTGTTAGACGGATCGCCATGACCTCCTGTTCGAGATCGTCGATCAACTGCGCCTTATGCATCGTATGCTGCCCGATGCGGTCAAGCTGCGACCTGACGATAGAACCGGCGCGCTCGCTGGCATTCAGGGCGCTGTTCATTTCACGTTCGAACAGTTGGCGCTGATTGGGCGCGAGATGCATGCGTCGCAGCTCAGCTTCAAGGGTTAGCAATGAACGTTGCTGGCGTTCGAGCAACCCTTTTAACTCCTCCAGCGCCTGAAGGTGCATATCCTCGACCTGTCTGTCGATGGACAATTCACCCGCCAGGTTCAACAAGCGGTCCAACCGATCCACCCGCACGCGCACCGTCTGACGTATGCGTTCGCGGCCGCTCTTCGTCACATGTTGCGGAGCGCCCTCATCGACCGACGGTTGCAGCGGTTCGGGCGAGGTCGCCGCTGGCATCTCGGTTGAAAGCGCAGGTTGGGGCGCTCCCCGTCCAAGCCTGTTGGTCAACGCTTCAACGTCAACCGACGACGGCCTGCCATCGATTGCAGCGGTTAGCAACTCCAGGATGGCATCGCTCCCCTTCAATAGTTCATCGATGAGGAAGCGATCCAGCGTGCGCCGACCGTCGCGCACTGCCGCCAGAATATGCTCGCAGGTATGCGCAACTTTGCCGATATCCTCCAGACCAAGCATTCGCGCCGAACCCTTGATCGTGTGCATGGCGCGAAAAATGGCGTCGATCCGCTCACGGCGCGCTTCACCCTCCAAATTGTTCCTCTCAAGCGCCATGAGACCATCGGTGATGATGCGGAGGTTTTCCGCTGTTTCATCGCGAAACTGGCTGTAGAACGACGCCAGGTCCATAGACGTTCAACAATTCCTTTTTACTGCCCATGGCATAAGCCGGTGCAGAGCACCGGCTCCGCCCTGCAACGGAGGGTGGTGCGGTGCGCTTTTTCGAGCTGTTGCAGGGCAATGGCTCCACCGGTCACGCCTCTGATCTACGCACCTTCAACCGGCGCTCTCTCTTGCCTCTCGTCGCTTGCCTTGCGCCTCGCTCCCGTCCTGTGAGAGACCATGCAACCGGTTGGCGATGGCAGTCAGACGCTGTGCAGCGTCCTGCACCTGACGCGCACCTGCCGCTGTGCGACGCGCCACATCGGCAATCTCGCGCATGGTTTCCACAACTTGCTCGCTGGCGCTCTGCTGCTGCGCCGTCGCCAGATTGATCTCGGCGCTGCTCTGCGCAGTGCGCTCCGCCGCCATCACGATGATATCCATCACCTGACCAGCGCTATGCGCCAGTTCGACGCCAGCGGCGACTTCCTTGCCGCCCTCCTCGGCGGCCAGCACGGCGGCATTGGTCGCCTGCTGAATTTCGGCAATAACGCCTTTGACCTCTTTGGCAGCAAGCAGCGCACGATTGGCGAGGCTCTTGACTTCGGCTGCCACAACCGCAAACCGACGACCATGTTCCCCGGCGCCAGCGGCTTCGATGGCGGCGTTGAGCGCCAGCAGGTGTGTTTCATCGGAGAGGTCGTTGATCAGATCAATAATCTCGCCTATCTGCTGTGATCGCTCACCAAGGTTCAGCACCCGCGCCGAGATATCCTGCATGCGGTTGCGAATGCGGTCCATCGCCTGAATACTCTTGTCGACGGCTTCCTGTCCTTCGCTCAGATTTTCGAGCGTCTGTCGCGCCGCCTCCGCTACCTGTTCAGCGGCAATGGCTATCTGGCGCGCTGTCGATCCCAGCTCCTCAATGGTCGTGCTCACCTGCGAAACAGCGCTTGCCTGCTCGGATGCGCCGCTCGCCTGCTCGTGCGAGGCGCGCAACAGCTCGGTCGCTGCGGCTGCGAGTTCACTCCCCAGCTCAACCTGCTGAATATTCTTTTCAATCAACCGCTGGTTCGTCTCGTACAGCTCCTCCGACTGCGCTCTGGTTTGCTCCAGAAAACGCATGGTGCTGGTCGACCAGAGCGACGCGACGTAGGTCAGCAGGCCGCCGACGCAGGTGAAAAAAATGAGAAACGCCACGGTGCGCGGCAGTCCTGGCAGATCATTCTGCGGTTGAAGGATGCCAGCGGTTTCGGCAATCGCAAGAGCGACGTATGACGCGAGCGCAACGCCGAACAAACGCGGACTCTCGGCGGCGCGCCCGAACAATCCAGCAACCACAATCGGGAAGAGAAATGCAATCCCGGCGGGACCAGAAACGCCGCCTGCCAGATAGATCATGCCGATGACGTAGATGAGCGAGCCGTACAGAAAAACATTTGACGCTGCCGCGTGTCTGCCGAGGCGCAACGCGCCAAGCGTGCCGCCGACAATCGTCGCTGCCATGGCGATCACGCCAAATGCTGCATTGACCACCTGCTGGGGCATAATGCCAATCAGCGCAAGGATGATCACCAGCACGCACCCGACGCCCGCGACGCTGCCGAATACCAGCGTCAGGTGCGCCAACACCCTGGCGCGGTCTTCGTCCTGACTCTGCGGATTGGTAATGACACTGGCAAACATCTGGCGATTCGAGACCTGTTCCATACGTCGCTCACTTCTGTTCTGCGTCACGTGCTCGTCTCAGCAGAATGCTTCGCGCGATCGCCCGCACATCGAGTTGCACGACAGGCTGTTCGTCAACCATAAGCACGCCGGTTGCCCAGGGTTCACGCAAGCGCTCGCGCAACAACGGCGGCAGCGGCTGAACGACAGCGTGATCAACCAGGTTATCCACTGCATCGACGAGCAGCGCAATGGTGCGTCGCCGCAGGGGAATGATCAGGGCGTGCCGTCGCTGCATCACACTGATATCAGCAGGGTCAAGCAGCGGTCCTAACTCCACTATGATAGAGGTTCGACCCTCGTCCCCTGGCTGATGATAACTGGCGATCCGAGTAAAGGCGCGGAGCGCCGCTACGTCTTCACGCCGGACTATGTAACGATGTCGTGCTGTGCGAACGATAAGCAACATTGAGCCGAGAATTGAGAGCTAAGAGTTAGGGGTCACGGGTTATGGGTCATGGATTATGGATTATGGGTTATGGGTTAGACTGCTTGTCGTTGACCTGTATCATTCCTCAGAGCACTTTCAACCTGCACTTCTCCTGTCGCCATACCCTCGCGCCGCTCGTCTCGCCTTTCTCATCTTCCCTACGCCTCCCGCAGCGCTGCAACAATTTCCCCCACATCGAGCAGCGCCACGGTCTGGTCTTCATGAAGCGCGACAGCGCGGAGCAACCGGGCGCGCGCCGGGTCAAGACCGGCTGGCGGCTGCCCGAAGGCGTCCCCCGGCACTACTGCCAGATCAATCACCGCGTCGACCAGCAGCGCCATATCGACGTCTTCGTAAGCGACTGTCACCAAACGTGTCGAGCGAGATGTTTCAGCAGTTGGCAGGCCTAGCACCAGGCGCAGATCTACTACCGGCAGGATAACGCCACGCTGGCTAATGATACCGGGAATCGTTGACGGGGCGCCGGGGACGGGAGTGAACGCCCGATAGCGCCCGACTTCGCGCACATACGACGACGGCAGTGCATAAACCTCGTCCGCTAGACGGATCAGCAGCACACTCTGGTCGGTTTGCCCAGCGCTATCGGATCGCATGCCTGTCATGGTCATGGCACTGTCGCAAATGAACAACAATTTATTCACCTTGCGCAAGCATACTATGGAAGATCGGCGAAGGTCAAGCGCCCGACGGTACCGGAAATGGATCGGTTTGAGTGCGATTTTGCAAAACGTAAAGAGGCGCAAAAGAGGTAAGAGACGCAGGGCAAGAGGAGAAGAGGGCAAGGTGCGAAGGCGGAAGGTGCGGCGCTCGTGCGTTGAACGCGAAGCAGGCTATGCATTTATTGACATTTACTATCATCTCTGTTACTATACAGACGCAGTCTATTCTCCCTTAGTGATACTATATTGTATGTTGGGCATTGACAGCCGTCTCTTCTCCCGTCAGACACGGAGGTGGGTTGCAGTTTCCGCTGCCGCCGGACTAGTGACAGTCATACTAAACATTGCTCTTTTCGCTGCGCTAGGTTGGGTCATCGAAAGCATATGGACCGGCGGACTCATCCTTTCGACAGGTGTACTCATCGGCGCACTCACGCTCATCGTGAGCAAAGGATTTGCCGGGTGGCTCGAGCGTTTTGCGGCAGCGCAGGCAGCCGCCGACACCAAAATTGCCGTCCGCGACACTATCTACGCCCATGCTCTACGGATTGGACCAGCTGGTCTTGACCGTGAGCGCACCGGTGAACTGGTCAATACCGCCGTCGACGGCATGGACTGGCTGGAGCAGTATTACAGCATCTACTGGGCGCAATTCATCGTCGGGATGCTCAGTCCTGTCCTGGTCATTGCGTACATTGCCACACAGGACGTTCCAACAGCGCTGATTCTGTTGCTGACACTGCCGTTGCCGCCGCTTTTGCTGGGCGCAACTTCGCAACGGTTCAAAGCAGTGAGTGATCGCTTTTTCGCAGCAGCGAACCATTTGAGTGCGCAATTCCTCGATAGTTTGCAAGGATTAACGACCCTCAAAATGTTCAACCAGGGAAAAGCGCGCGGCGAGCAGTTTCGCCAGGAAAATGAGACGCTCCGGCGAGAGACGATGCGTCTATTAGCGGTCAACCAGGTGATGCTGTTTATTGTCGATGGCGGATTTGCGCTGGCAACGACAGTGGTGTTAACCCTGGCATCGCTCTGGCGGCTTTCGACTGACGGCATCGCTCTGGGAACAGCTGTGACGTTCGTTCTTCTCAGTTTTGAGCTTGCCCGACCGCTGAATCTGATCGGTCAGTTCTTCTTCGCCGGAGCGATCGGTCGCTCGGTGGCGAAAAAGATCTTGGCTTTTCTCGATACGCCTCCAGGGGTGGCGGAGCCAGCGCAGTCCGCAGGTCTGATCGTTGAGGCGCCTGAGATTCGGTTCGAAGAAGTCATGTTCCAGTACGCCGGGAGAGACGCTCCTGCCCTGAACCGGTTTTCGCTGACCATCCAGCCCGGTGAGCGAGTCGCACTGGTCGGCGCAAGCGGGGCGGGGAAAAGTACGGTCTTTCAGTTGTTGCTGCGTTTTATTGCGGCACAGCAGGGAACGATCCTGATCAACGGCGCCCCTGTTACAGCGTACTCTTCTGATCATCTGCGCGCCAGTATTGCGCTGGTGTCGCAGGACCCTTACATCTTCTACGGAACCGTGGAAGAGAATCTGCGCATTGCGAAACCCGACGCTTCTCCAGAGGAACTGGCGCGCGCGCTGTGTGCAGCGCACCTTGATGACGTCGTGGCGCAGTTCCCCGACGGGTTGCGTACGGTCATCGGCGAGCGCGGCAGCACGCTAAGCGGCGGTCAGGCGCAGCGATTGGCGCTGGCGCGCGCTTTTCTAAAGGATGCGCCAATTGTGCTGCTCGATGAACCGACATCGCAACTCGATAGCCAGACGGAAGCGGTGATCCAGGACTCTCTCGATCATCTTTTCCAGGGCAGGACGGTGCTCATTATCGCGCACCGTCTGAGTACAGCCAGCCGTGCGGATCGCATTGTAGTCCTGGACAGCGGACGGATCATTGAGATGGGCGCTCCTGCTGATCTGCTGCGGCAGAAGGGCGTTTTTGCATACATGGCACACCTTGCTGCAGGAGGTGCGCGATGAGTCGATCCCGCATTCTTGCACGTCTGTTGACGCTCCTGCGCCCAATGTATTGGGTTATGACCGTTTCCATCGCAGCGCGTATTTTGAACTTTCTTGCCGGAACCGCCCTCCTCGCAGTCGGCGTTTCTGCTGTCGTGCGTTTCGCGCTTGGCGAGCCATTGTCATCTGCGATCGTCGTGATGACGCTGGTTGCGCTTGCGCTGTTCAAGGGCGTCGTGCGTTATGTCGAGCAATACACTGGTCACTATGTCGCATTTCATCTGCTCGCGCAGTTGCGGTATCAGTTCTACAACGCACTGGAGCCGCAGACGCCAGCCGGGTTGCAGCGTCTGCGCAGCGGCGATGCTGTCTCTCGCGTGATTGCGGACATTGATCGAATCGAACCCTTCTATGCACACACAATTGCACCGTTCTTTGCAGCAGTCATCGCGCCGCTGACGTTGCTGGCGGCGCTGGGATACTACAACATCGTTTTAGCCCTTGGACTACTGCCCTTTCTGGTGCTGGTCGGCGTTGTCGCGCCGTGGATCGCCTATCGTGCAAGTCGCGCTCCTGCTGCACGAACACGGCGCGAGGCCGGAGAGATCAGCGCACTGCTGACAGACAGTTTCCAGGGCATACGTGATGTCCTGGCATTCAACTATGGTGAACGCCGCCGTGCGCTGTTGCGGGAGGCAGGCGAACGCCTGCGCAGCGCACAGGCTGGTCTGGCGCGTACCGGTGCGCTTCAGAACGGAGTTATAGAAGCATTGCTAGCAGGCGGGACACTGACGCTTCTAGCCCTCAGCATCTGGCTCGTTCAGCGCGGCATGCTGGCAATCAGCGACGTGCCGGTGATTGTAACGCTGGGATGGATGGCGTTTCAACCGCTGCTGGGCGTTACCGGCGTGATCAACGATTTCAACGGCGCCATGGCGAGCGCAGAGCGGTTGTTCGAGTTGATGGATCAAGCGCCAGCGGTTCAGGATCCTGCCCAACCGCGTCCGTTTCCCGTCAACCAACCGCTGCACCTGCGTTTTGAGAACGTCTCATTTCGCTATCCGCAGGCGTCCGGAGAAGGAAATGCGCAGCATGTTCTGCACAATATCACATTCGATATTCCGTTCGGCCGCACGATTGCCATAGTGGGCAGGAGCGGCGCAGGAAAGTCTACGCTGCTTGCGCTCTTGTTACGGTTCTGGGACCCGACAGACGGGCGGATCACCCTGAACGGCGTTGACATTCGCGAGTTTTCGCTGACTGCACTCCGTCACCATATCGCGGTCGTCTCGCAAAACGCGCATGTGTTCAATGCGTCAATCCGCGAGAACATCCGCCTGGGCAAGCCGTCTGCTTCAGACGATGAGATTATCGCGGCTGCCAGGGCTGCCCACCTGCATGATTTTGTGATGACATTGCCGCACGGCTACGACACGCCGGTTGGAGAACTGGGAAACCGGTTTTCGGGTGGTCAGCGCCAGCGCCTGGCGTTGGCGCGCGCGTTTCTAAAGGATGCACCCATTCTTGTGCTCGATGAAGCGACCGCCAATCTCGATCCCGAGACAGAGCGCGCCGTTCAAGATGCACTGCACACCACCCGAAAAGAACGCACTACCATTATCATCACGCACCGACTCTCGACGGTGCGCATGGCAGACGAGATTCTGGTTCTCGACAACGGTCGCCTGGTCGAGTGCGGCACACACGACGCGTTGCTCAGACGAAATGGAACATATGCTCAACTCTTTGCGCAACAACGGGATCTGTGGGAAGACATACGCCGGGAGGAGATGGCGACATGAATGAGCGCGAGCGTCTCTCAAACGCGCACGCAAGACTGTCTTATCCGCTCTTGCGTCCGCTTTTACTGATTGGAGGAACGTTATTCCTTATTCTTGGATTTTTGGGCGCTTTTCTGCCTGCGCTCCCATCAACGCCGTTTTTTCTGCTGGCTGCGGCGCTGTTCTTTCGGTCGTCGCCTCGACTGTACGGCTGGATGGCCGAGCGCCCGCTGATAAGACCGCATCTTCAACGTTTTCAGCAGGATCGCTCAATGACCCTGCGCGCAAAGGTGATGGTCCTGGGGGTTGCCTGGATAATGCTGCTTGCTGCGGCGATCTTCGCCGTTGAGAGCCTGTTGATGCGCGCGTTCCTTGTCGGATTGGCGATGATCAAGACAATCGTCATTCTGCGTCTCAGGACCGCTAGATCACCGTAGCGCGCAGCAGCGGCTCTCATAGATAACCGCGAACCGGTTGCCAGTGTGAAATCTTATCGTAGGGCGTTGGCTTCGACAGGCTTCGCCAACACCCGCTGCCAGGAACAGGCAGCGAAAACACAACCGTAATCCGTCCGAGTCTGTCCCAATCCATCCTAGTTCCGTCACAAGCAACACGTACAGTTATCTCACACCATCCGCGCTAGGCGGTCAGCCAGCCCGGTGTAGGTTTCCGGCGTCAGGGCGCGCAGTTCGTCCTTTACCTCCGGCGCGACATCGAGTTCGTCAATAAATGCATGCAGCATCTCGATCGTCAGCGACCGTCCGCGTGTCAGGCGCTTGAGCGCCTCATACGGCTCCGGGTAACCGGCGCGGCGCAGGATGGTCTGCACCGCCTCCGCCAGCACCTCCGGATGACGATGCAAGTCATCGAGCAGACGCTCCCGATCAACGGCGATCTTGCCCAATCCCCTGCTGATGCGTCGGTAACCGAGCAGGCAATGCCCGAATGCAACGCCGAGGTTGCGCAGCACTGTACTATCGGTCAGGTCGCGTTGCAGACGCGAGACCGGCAACTTGCGGCTAAAGTGCTCCAGTAGCGCATTCGCTAGCCCTAGATTGCCTTCAGCATTCTCGAAATCGATCGGATTGACCTTATGCGGCATAGTAGACGAACCGACCTCGCCGGGACGTGCAATCTGCACCAGGTAGCCGTCGCTGATATAGCGCCACATATCCTGGCAAAGGTCGATCAACACCGTATTGAGCCGCCGCAGCGCATCGCACAGCTCGGCGAGCGTGTCATGCGGCTCGATCTGGGTGGTCAGCAGCACCGGCTCCAGGTCAAGGAACCGGATGAACCCGCGACTGAACGCGATCCAGTCTACCTGGGGCAAGGCTGCGACGTGGGCGGCGAACGTACCGGTCGCCCCGTTCAGTTTCCCGGTGAGCCGAATGCTGGACACCTGCTCGTGAGCACGCTGGAGCCGCGCCGCGAAGACTGCCATTTCCTTGCCGAAGGTCGTTGGCGTAGCCGGTTGACCGTGGGTGCGCGCTAGCATCGGCGTCTCAGCTTCGGTGAACGCCAGGTCACGCAGCGCCACAATAATTTCGCCAACCGCAGGCATGATCGTCAGATCGCGCGCTTCACGGGTCATCAGTGCATATGCGAGGTTATTAACATCTTCCGAGGTCAGCGCAAAATGCACCGCTTCCTTCCAGGCGCCGAGACCGAGCGCGTCGAGACGCTCGCGCAGCCAGTATTCGACTGCCTTGACATCGTGGTTGACTTTGCGATCCCACGCAGCGATCGCCTCGGCGTCGGCTGCGGAGAACGAGCGGTACAGATTGCGCAACGCCGCCGCAGCGCGCGGATCGAGCTTTGGAACGAAATCGACGTCCCGTGCACGTGTCAGAAACAGTAGATACTCCACCTCGACGCGCACCCGATAGCGGAACAGCGCCGCCTCGCTGAAATAGGCTTCGAGGTCGGCGACATCGGCACGGTAGCGCCCATCGAGCGGAGAAAGTGCAGTTAGCGACATCTCTTTGCTCCTCCTAATAGCGACTTCGTTGCGTCCCTGGACTCACTTCGAACAACCCGCCGTCTATGAGGACGAGGATAATTGACGCTAGACGCTGTAATTGGCGCCCGCACAACGCTCTTCGCTGCCGGAGACTGCTATGCCGCCCATCACGCTGCCCGACGTCAACCAAACAGTGAATGACGCCATTGCCGCACTCCACTCCAGCAACGCTGACGCTTCGCATGCCATCCTCCACCGGCTCGACGCCGGGTGTTTCACGTGAAACACCCGGCGCTCCAACACGCACAGGCAACCTGATTCCCCATCGATGCCCGCCCTGCTTCACACGATCTCATCATAACCTGAAAGCCGCACCCTGACCAGTAAAGAAACGGCGCCCCCTGCCGGAGCACAGCAAAGAAAGGCTGAGACGCTCATCCTCGATGTCTGGCAGGACGAACAATACGAAGGCATCTGTACATCTTCAGACAGCGGAGGGCGTTCCGTCCATACTGTGGAGCGTAGCGCATTAGGAAGAAGTCTTCCATCAGCTTCAACAGCCCGATACGGTGCGGGTGCGCTTTTGTTCCTCATCAACCAACCGTCTCTGCACTGGACCTATAGCAGGTTGCGGCGATTGAACGGAATATATTTGGATACGCTGCGCAACGGGCTCCGGTTGCAATAGCTTTTTCGTGATTGGCGTCGGCTTCGACAGGCTCTGCCAACGCCAACTGCTCTCCAAGGACGTAAAGGCGCAAAGTTTGATAATCAATACATCTGCGTCCTCGCGCCTTCGCATCAACACTTTCTAGCCGTAGAAATCGGTAAATCCATCGACATCGAGGCGTTCGAGCATGCGCCGCACTTTCTCCGCTGACTCAGGGAAGGGCGCAGCGGCGATAGCTTCGGGCGCAACCTGTGCTGCACGTTTCCAGACGCTCTGAGGCGCGCCAAGCAGCAGTTCCAGCAGTTCGGTCAACGCACGCCGCAAACGCGGTGTGTCGTCGCCGCGCAGTTTGGGCAGCACTTTCTGTTTGATCTGGAAGTCCAGCGCCTGCCGCGGCGCCAAAACTCCCTGTGACTGTTCAATATACCGCAGCATCTCATTCAGAGTGCGATAGCCAAACGGTTGTCCGGCGCGCGCAACAATGCCGTGAACCTGAACAATCACGCTCCAGACGGAGTCATCGATTGTACCAGGATATGCGACACGGAACCCTTCTAGATCAACATCGGTTAACTCGATGACATTCGCGCGGTCGAGCAGTTTATCAGAAAGGGCATGCGCACTTTCGTCAACGTTAACCGTGCCGATGATCACCACATTCGGCGGCAGTCGAAAGGGATTGGTCAGCACCTCGCTGGTTACAGTTTCAACGGTCGGACCGGGCGCGCCAAGATCGATCAGGCGGTCGTCGGTCTCCATCGCCGACAGGATTGGCGCCAGGTAGTACTCCGGTCGCGCCAGGTTCATTTCGTCAAGGCAGACGAAATAGCGCGCGGTTGGATCGGCTGCGGCGCGCTGCAAAAAGCGGAGAAACGGCGTCGGATGGTATTTGCCGGTGATTGCGTTGTAATACCCCAGGAGGTCGTGCGGGCTATGCCAGTCGGGTTGAACCGCTACCAGCAGGTAGCGCTCGTTCTCCTGACCAGGCGCCAGACGTTCGCCGAGCAGTGCATCGGCGTACAGACGGGTCAGGCGGGTTTTGCCAGTGCCGGAGATTCCGGGCAGGATTACGAGCGGCCGGGTGTGCAGCGCGACGTGGTAGGCGCGAATAATCTGTTCTGACAGCGTTAGCCCGCGAGCGCGAATGCGTTCGATAATAACTTCAATAGGCGGTTCTTCCGCAGTCAGATAGGCGACGCGCTGTTCACGCAGCCAGGCGGCGCCGGTCGGATCACGCGCCTCAGCACGTTCCATCAGCGCCTCGTTGAGCGGCAGCAGCGCCAGCGCATCCTCAATCAAGCGCTCGATGAATGCCGGTTGAAAGACCTGCGGATCGTCCCAGCGGTAGGCGAATCCTGCCAGGAGCGACGCTGCCGCGCGGTTTGCCAGGTAGCGATCAAGCCATAACGTCGACGGTTCGGTTGCCCGATCACGGTCAACAAAGCGCACCTCGCGGATGCGTTCCACTAGCGGCAGCCAGAGCGCACGCGACTCCTCCCATACGCGCGCCAAGTCTTCTTTGCGGCGACGCGCGACCTGAAGCGCAACCAGGATGAGACGTTCAGCGCCGCTAACTGCCAGGTAAACCCCTGCGCCGCGCGGCGGGCGATCGATCACCAGATAGTAGTCGTCGATCGGATCGCGCATGCCGCGACCGCGGTTGACATAGCGTTGGGTGCGGTAACTAATCTCGTAGAGGCTCCAGATACGCGGGAACCGTCGGGACGCCTCAGCGCTGAAACGGGCAGCAAACCCCGCCAGCACCGGTTGCAACCGCTCCTGGACGGCATTCCAGCGTTCCGTAGCGCCAGAAACCGTCAGCGCCGCCAGCGCTTCCGGCGTGAACATTACTTGGTGATCTGACACGGAGGAAATCGCCATTCCAAGGCTTTCTGATGGGATAAACCCTTCTTATTATAACACCGTTGGCAATTCTTGCGAGCACTGAGAACCGAGGATCAGGAACCAGGGCTTCTCCTCAAATAAGCACTCACACCAAGGCACAAAGACTCCGCACCTCAACCCGCGAAAGGCGCGCATTCCCCAATCCGTCCGGATCCGTCTCAATCCGCGCCAATCTGTGTTCCGTCACGCACCACGCTCGCAGAGCAAGCGACCGGACAGGCAGTCACTTCCAGTTTGCGACTTTGTCGCAATGCCGCAATCAAATTGGAACGCTCTGCGTCCATCAAATTGGCTACAATAGGAGTGACACGTCTGCCAGTTGAGATTGTTCCCGACACCAGAGACTGCCAATGTCGATCACCGAATCAAGCCAGCCTGACCAGATACTGAACGCAGCCATCACTGCCATTCGTGCAGGCGAGACGGAGCGTGGACGTGTGTTGCTCGCGCAGGTATTGCGCGCGAACCCGTCCTGTGAGAGCGCCTGGCTCTGGATGGCAACCATCGCTGAAACGCCCCAACAGAAGCATGAATGCCTGGAGCGCGCCCTGGCAATTAACCCGCAAAACAGCATTGCACGGCGCAGGTTGCAGTCGCTTGGCGTTACAGCGCTGCCTGTTGCGCGGGTGCGGACACAGCACGCTGCAAGTCCGGCGGCAAGCGCTCCGTCAACGCTGGCTGACGCCGCATGCTGCCCAAATTGCAGCGCGGAGATTGATACAGCGGACCAACGATGCCGCTTCTGCGGATCGCAGTTGCATACGTTACCGCGTAGTCCCGCTTCGAGGTTACGTTCATCGCTTGATTGCTCACAACGTTCATCTCTACCTTGGTCGGATCGGTATAATCTCATAAAGCGTGCGAATAGACTGAGCACTTTTTCAACTTCAGGCTATGTCGCCGGGTCATTCTTCGTTCTTTTATTTCTTTTTCCGCTAGTACTCTTTTCTATACCAAACGACAAAACCCGTGGCATTGTCTTCCTTGTGCTTTTTGTATCGACTCCTTTTATTTTATTCTTGGTGTGGATCATAGAGAAATCACGACCTCAGAAAGGATTGACGGCCGAAGCAAAGGTTATTGATCTATGGGCAGAGGATGAAGAAGAGAGGGAGTACTGGGGCGAACCATACTTCATTGCGTGGGAATTACAGTTACCTACTCAGAAAGGTGAAATTGCCCGTTTCAGAAAAGCACAACAACTTAACGCAAAACAGTATGCTCGGCTCCATCGGCGTGACACAGTCATTGTGCGCTACGATCCCGAGCGCCCGGAACGATCCGCGCTAGACGCACAGTGGCTTGCCGAACTCGAGAAGTGAGGGTACGGATGGGGCGCGACGATAGTGCGCTGTGTTGTCGTTGCGGTCCTGTTTTCACCTCATGCGGCGGATTTACGAACTCCGGAAGCAGCAGGGCAAATCCTGAACACCGACACGTCCATTTGTCGTCTGGACTGCCCAAGACGTCACGCTCAACCGCCGTATCGTCATCGTCCATCGGCGCCTCACATGTTCATTTGTCATCTGGTTCGACGACGCTGGCGAACGTCTCTGGATTTGCCGCCGCGCCTCTTGTCGGTTGTCTTTATACGCTGGCTTCGCACCTTTTGCCCCCTGCCCTTCGCCTTACTTCATCGTTCCTGCGCTCATTCTTTTCAAAACATGTGTTCATATCACTCTCCCCGAATTTGGCGATATGTGGTATAATGTGGAAGTTGTCTATGACATATTTAGAGCGCCAGTATGCGGCAATCCGCCTCGATTATCGACACGCTGAGCGAAGGGTATCGCGCTATCCACCGAAGGCCGGCTGCGCTGCTGCTGGTGTTCGTATTCAATCTGGCGCTGCTCATGACAGCGCCGGTTTCGTTTGCACCATTATTTGATCGCTTCGATAGTTTTCTCACCAGGCTGGCAGGCGCGTCGGCGGACGTCAATAGCGAAGCGCAGAGCCAGGTGAGCGCACTGCTGGCGGAACTCGGTCAGACTGACCTGCGCCAGACGTTGGCGCTGATGAATCTGATGCCGCGGTTCGTTGTGCCGCACTTCGCGCCGGGCGCACTAGCGACGAGCAGCGCAGGCGTCGTGATCACGATAGCCAGCGTCCCAGCGGCAGCGCTAACGTTTGTGGTCGTCAATCTTATTGTCTTTCCTATCGGCGTGCTGTTTCTAACGCTGGTAGGCGCCGCAGTGCGCGGTGAACCAGCATTGCAGCGCAACCTATGGCGCGTGATGGTACACATTGGCGCTGCTGTGCTGGGAGTGATGGCAATCCTGGCGACAGCATTTGTGCTTATTGGGCTGCCGTTCACCTTTGTGGCGGCGCTGCTTATGGCAGTTAACGAAGTGCTGGGCGTGCTGGCATTTAGCCTGATCCTGATCGTCATTATTTGGGTGCAAATCTATGTCGGTTTTGCTAATGAGGCGATTGTGATGAGCCGAGTGGGTCCGCTCCGCGCGCTGCGGGCAAGTTTTGAAGTTGTGCATCGCAATCTGTGGGGCGTTGTCGGGTTCCTGCTCCTCTCGTTGCTCATTACGCGCGGCACCGAGGTCATCTGGGAGATGCTGGGAACTTCGACAGTTGGCGGCGTGGCGGCGGCGCTCGGCAGCGCCTATATCGGCACTGGCCTGGCAGCGGCGCGAATGGCGTTCTACCGCGAACGGGTGCGCCGTCTGAGCGAACAACAGGTGGTCCGTCCCAGAGTGTAAATCGCATCAACCACACCAGTCAACGATACGAGTCGTCTATGACAACAGAACCGCTGCATTCGGTCGATGTGACCAGCTATGACGAAAATCAGATCCAGGTGCTTGAGGGGATGGAGGCGGTTCGCCGCCGTCCCGGCATGTATATTGGTCCGACCGACATTAATGGTCTGCACACCATGGTGCGCGAAGTCGTCGATAATTCGGTCGATGAGGTGATGGCCGGACGCGCGACGACGGTCGAGGTGACCATCCATAAAGATGGGTCAGTGACCGTCGCCGATGACGGCTATGGCATTCCGACCGGCCCTCACCCCAAATTGGGCGTCAGCACCCTTCAGGTGGTCATGACCATGCTCCACGCCGGCGGGAAGTTCGACAACAAGAGCTACAAGGTTTCATCCGGATTACATGGCGTCGGCGTGTCGGCTGTCAACGCACTCTCTGCGTACATGCGCGTTGATGTGCATAACGCACGAGACGGCATGCACTACTATCAGGAGTACCGCTGCGGCGTTCCGCTGTGCGAGGTGCAGAAGGTCGGTCCGACTAACCGGCGCGGAACCATTACGCGTTTCCTGCCGGATACAACGATTATTCAGACACTGGACTATAACTTCAAGACCCTGGCGCAGCGCTTCCGCGAAATGGCATACCTCAACAAGGGGTTGCGCTTTAAGTTCGTCGATGAACGCGACGGGAACGAGGTCAACTTTTATTTCGAGGGCGGCATCCGCTCATACGTGCGCCACCTCAATAAAGACAAGAATGTGCTCCACAAGCACCCATTCTATGTCGAACGCACTGTCGATGATGTGATGGTGGAGGTAGCGCTGCAGTACACCGAAAGCTTCGATACCGACTCGGTCTATGCATTCGCCAATGGCATCAACAACACCGATGGCGGCACCCATGTCGCCGGTTTCCGCAGCGCGTTGACGCGGGTGATCAACTCGTATGCGCGCAGCAAAGGGTTCCTCAAGGAAAATGAAGGGAACCTGACCGGCGACGATGTGCGCGAAGGGTTGACTGCTGTTATCAGCGTCAAACTGCGCGACCCGCAGTTCAGTTCGCAAACCAAGGAGAAACTGGTCAGCCCTTCCGCGACCAGCGCCGTCAACACGGTCTTCGGCGACGCTTTCAGCGCCTGGCTTGAAGAAAACCCGCAGGAAGCGCGGCGGATCGTCGAGAAGTGTATCGCGGCGGCGCGCACCCGCATCGCCGTCCAGAAAGTGCGGGAAACAGCGCGCAAGAGCGCCATGGAGGGGTTCTCGCTGCCGGGCAAACTGGCCGATTGCTCGGATACTAATCCGGCGCGTACAGAGTTGTTCATCGTTGAGGGCGATAGCGCTGGCGGGAGCGCCAAACAGGGACGCGATCGGCGTTACCAGGCGATCCTGCCGCTGCGCGGCAAAATCCTGAATGTTGAGAAAAGCCGACTCGACAAAATGCTCTCCAATAACGAGGTCAAGGCGCTTATCACCGCTATCGGCGCGGGAGTCGGCGATCAGTTTGATCTGTCTAAACTGCGCTACCATCGCATCATTCTGATGTGCGACGCAGACGTGGACGGCAGCCACATTCGCACGCTGCTGCTTACGTTCTTCTTCCGCTACATGCGCCAGATTATCACCAACGGTCATCTCTATCTGGCGCAACCGCCACTCTATCGGATTGTGCACGGGAAGACTGAAAAATATGTTTTTACCGACGCTGAGCGGGATCAGTATCTGGCGACGCTGTCGCCGTCGGAGCGCAGTAAAGCCGTCGTGACGCGCTACAAGGGATTGGGAGAGATGAACGCTGCGCAACTGTGGGAAACAACGATGAATCCACAGAACCGCATGCTCCTGCAGGTGACGCTTGAGGATGCTCAGCAGGCAGATGAAACGTTCACGATGTTGATGGGTGATCTGGTCCCGCCGCGCAAGCGTTTTATTCAGACCCATGCGCTAGAGGTGCGGAACCTAGATATCTGAGAAGGCGGGGAGCGCAACATGCGCCTCCGCCAGGCTAATCGAAGCGATTCGCCACGAGGCTGATACGCAGACGCAGAGGCGCAAAGTCGCGCAATCAATCACCCGCCTCGGCATCTCTGCACCTTTATATTAGCCTCCCTGAGCGACCCTCATAGTCTGGCATTCCCGGACGCTGCGGGCTGATGAAAAACCAGCCTGGTGTTCCTGGACACCACGGGCTGAAGCCCTTGCTGAGGTCATGAAAGCTCCTCTGGGGCTTCCACGTCCTGAGCGAGGGCTTCAGCTCCCAGCTCAGAGGGGCGCGGGTTTCCCGGATTTATTCAGGGTTGCGCGACAATTCTGGCGATCGTCACCCACTCACCCGCATTACCGGCGTAATCAATCGGCTGTACCCGCAGCAGGTGCTCACCAGGGGCAAGCGGCGGGGCTTCGATCTCCGGCAAGGGAACGAACCATTCTGAGACGCCCCCCGGATCACTGCCGATATAGATGCGATAACCGGCGACGCCAGACGCGGCGTCGCCCGCTGGCTCCCAGGAGATCAGCGCTTCCTTCCCGGCTTTCAAAGAAATCAGACCAATTGCAGGCGGAGGTTCTGGTGGAGTGATGTCGTAGCCTATCGGACCAAATGTGGCGACTGTTTGCCGCCCGTTGCGGTCCCACCCGCGCACGAAGAGCGTGTGTAACCCTTCGCCTGCTCCGGCGAGGTTCATGCTTCCGTTCGGCGTCGTCATCTCCGGCGCCGCGCCAGCAGGATCAGCACCCCATGCCGCTCGATACCCCGCCGCCATCGCTGCGCCGCTAAACTCAATCCGCACATCGCTGCTGTACCAGCGCCCAATATCTGCACCGGCAAAACCGATTCCTTCGACCTTCGATAGCCGTACACTGCTAGCAACTACTATTCTGCCGCCGTGCTGATTGCATCCGCCGATCTCCGGCAGATCGTATCCTTCCGCGAAACGCAGCGGCACAGAACGTCGATTGCGCGCCCAGGGTCCTTCTGCTGTAAACGCAGTGAAATGCAGATGAACCATCCCCGGTGATCCGCGGTCGCCAACAGCGCCAATCACCTCGCCACGCGCCACAATCCGTCCGATCTGCGGATTTTCAGCATGCTGCATATGCGTATACATGGTGTAGAGGCTCCCCTCGTGACGGAGGATGAGCGTACCACTTCGCCGCGCCCAGACGAAGATAACGCCGTCGGCGGCGGCGCGCACCGGGGCGCCAGCGCTCGGACCATCAACCCGAACGAGATCGAGCGAGTAGCGATCCCAGCCGTTGTGGGTGCCACAGGCGTATCCTTGAATAATGCGCCACTGCTCACCAGGAGGCGTCGGCAACCAGAGTTCGGGGGCGACGCCAGCGTGATCTGCCGCCGTAAGCGGCAACGTCTGGACCAGCGCAGCAAAAAAGAAAGCTAACGCCAGCCAGCGCCGCAACGGGCGGCTGCTTCGTAACCTCATATAGTCGTCGTGGACTTGTTTACTTTTCTTTCACAATTTGCAAGGCGCGGCGAGGATACCACAGAAAAGCGCAGCCGTCAAATGGCAGGTTCGCGCCCTTCATCGAGCGGGCTGCGATGAAACCTCCAGAGTGCAGCCGCAGGAGAGGAAGAGGGTGACTGGCGCCTGAAGCGTTGCTGGCGGATGACCGGGGCGAAAGTGGAAGACTGCGCCGCTGCGCGGATCGACCACCACAACGTCAAGCACGCCGTGCTCCAGATAGAATGGCGCACCGTCAGGACCCAGGTCTTTGTCTTCGTACCCCGGGCTCAGGATTTCAACGACCGCGACCGGAACTACGTTCAACGCCTCATCACTATCCGGCGGCTCTTCACAAAAGATAGCAAGATCCGGTCGCTTGATTGAACCTTCGGGATCGGGAAAACGGATGAGCACGTCGAAGAGTGTGAAGCACGCACAGCCCGTTGCGTCGCCCGAAGGACGAACCGATCTCTCAATTCGCTGGAGCGCTTTCTGATGACGGCTGGATGGCGAGGCTTCCCAGCGTGTTCGGCCACGCACGTACTCCAGACGCACCGGCGCGCCGCTGGCGTCGGTTTGCAGAATCAGTTCCTCGATAGACATCGCTGGAGTCGCCATCATTCTCTCCCTGCACACATTTTTCTCCTGCACAACATATCCCGTGAGTCGCGCGCGGTCAAGCGTCTCCTGTCTCTAGCAATCTGGCATCTATATTCGCGGACGCATTCTGTTGACGCATATCGGCAGACGACGCGATGCGCAGCGCACTGATCGCCTGCTGCAGATTCGCAAAGGTGCGTATTTGCTCAAGAGCGACGCCCAAACTCACCACTGTCTGCGCCACCTCAGGGCGAATGCCGACTACGATAACCTGTGCGCCCAGCAGACGCGCAGCATCGGCAGCCTGCAGGATCATACGAGCGACGTGGGTATCGACAATTGGAACGCCGGTTATGTCAAAGATGATGTGATGCGCGCGTTCGCGCTCGATAGCGTGCAACACATTGGCGACGAACACCTCTGCTCGTGCTGCATCAATAGCGCCGATCAGCGGCGCTACCAATATCCCAGGCAACACTGGAAGAACTGGAGCGCTCAGTTCACGGATCGCCTCCTGGCTTGCGCGCAGGTCGGCGAGCGTCTGCTGCAACTGCGCTTCACGCTGCTCAACGGTGCGGAGCGCTTCTTGAAGCGCAGCGGTGCGTTCCTGCACAGTCGTCTCAAGCGAAGCGCGCAGCCGATCAAGTTCCTGCTCGCGCACCAGCGCGGCTGCCAGCGATTGACGCAGCACCGGACCGAACAATGCAATGATCGTCGTGACTACAAAAAGTACGAGCAAGAACAGCGCAACCGCAACGACTGTCAGATCGCCAGGCGGTTGAACAGCGGCGACAAATGGCGTAACTGCTGGCTTGAGGAGCCATATCAGGGCGGGAATCAGCCCGCTTGCCGCAGAGACAGCGATCAACCGGCTAGTTTCAACCAGGAGACCGGTCAGGATAACCGGAATAAGCGTGACCAGCAAGAACGGCGTTGCAGCCGGATAACCATAGATAACGGTCACGAAGAGCACTGCGCCTACCAGACCGGCAGACGCCACAAGAACTGCTAGGCGAAAACGCCCATAACGGAGAACAATCACTCCTCCTATACTGGTCAGCATCACGACAACCGCGCCAGCGGCAGGAACGCCGCCGGTTGGGTTGACGCCCAGCGTCGCAAGGAAGACGATTAGCGCAACCAGCGCCGCGCTGCTGATGGCGATCAGGATGCGTTGCAACGCTGGCGCCTGCTGGCGTTCGATAACGTTGCTGAACAATTTGGCGTCATCAATAGGCCGCACGGAGAAACCTCCTTCCTCAAAGAGTACGGCGCGCAGCCTGCCGGGCTCGTCACGCGCCAGTACGCAGACAGCAGTGACCGCTCCCGCCACGATTATACCCCAGCGCCGCCACTAGTCACTTTGTAACCTTTCGCTGACCGCCGCATTTCAAGAGTGACGCGGTTATCAGATACATTTCTCACGGAAGGGAAGGAGCCTGACGATGTTCGCAAAGAATGAAGGCCCGATTGATCGCGGCGTTCGCGCAGTACTAGGCTTGGCCGCTCTGGTTGCAACTTTCACTCTGCTGAACGGCATCTGGCAGATCGTTGCAGGCGTGGTTGCGTTCATGCTGCTTGTAACGGCTGCTGTTGGCGTATGCCCGCTTTACTCGGTGCTAGGCATCAACACCTGTCCGGTCAAGCCCGGGACACGGGGTTAGGAGTTAGGGGTTAAGGAGTTAAGGGTTACTAGGGCGGATCGTGGAGGTCAGGTCATGCTTGTGGAGGCGCGCCCGCCTCGGAGCGTTACTGGGCAATAGAACGCGCAGCGCTTCCACAGTTAGATCCCAACGATCCGCTGGCGCCCCCCCGCGACTACTTACTTGGAGAACGTTTGCTCTGGCGATAGCTTTCTCAGGACGCACGTGCGTACTCGCGCCCGTACACGGATGAAGACCCCGACAGTAGAAGAAATGGCGGCGGATCGCCGACGCAGGTGATCGCCAGACGCTGAGCAGCGCGCGTAAATGCCATATACAGTTGCCGCGTATTGGAGCGGATCAGTTCAGCACGCTCTTCAGCGGAAAGGCGCGGATCTTGTTCCGCTTCATAAAGGCGGTGCACGCCCATGACGAAGACAATTGGGCTTTCGAGACCAGTGGCGGCATTCATGGTGCAGACTCGAAGATGCTTCCCCGGCGGTATCTTCTTCGGGTCGGCAACCGCAGCGTTCCCGAACTCGCGCCGCAAACGTTCCAGCATCCGTTCAACCCCCTGCCAATCGGAGTGGAGCACCAGGATATGTTCGAGCGGCACGCCACGGTTGCAGAGCGCGCGGATTTCGTTAATGACGCGCGTTATCTCGTCCTGCTCGCTGTCCAGTGCGATAACCTGCGGCGGTTCGCTCTGCGCTTGAGGCGCTGCCTGTGGAATGATCGCTTCCTCGTCGTCGGGCAGGCGCATCTGATACATACGCGAGGCGAAGTCGAGGATGGCGGGGGATGTTCGATACGATCGGTCGAGGCGTATCGAACGTCCGCGCACTTCCAACCCCACTGCCTTCCACGACTCTCCGCGCCGCAAAAAGCCCTGCGTCGGGTCGGCAACAACGAACAGATGACCTTTCGGCTTGAGGATCAGCTTGACGATCTCAAACCAGATCGGCGCGAAGAACTGCGCTTCGTCGATCAGAATAAAGTCATACGGCTGAAAGGAGACGCGATTTTCGAGTAGCGCACGCCGGATACGGCGCGGAACATCGCCCCAATCGATAAGCCCCTGTGTTTCGAGGCGGCGCGTATACGCCTGCATGGCAACGAACACGCGATGACGCATGGCTTCGCTCAAGCCGAAACCGCGCCCTGACCGATCAGCGGAGAGATAGTCCTGAAGCGTATTCAACGACCGACCCTTGAACCAGTCAATCTCTTCATGGAACATCCGTTCAGATATCGACGTGTCCGCCAGGTGCTGCCGCAACACCTCAGCGATGATCGCTGTACGCTTGCGTTCAGTGATGATTTTCGGTCGCCCTTCGTCGCCTGGCCAGTGTGTCAGGCACCACTGGTGGAAAGTCTGCCATTCGACGCCGGTGTCGTCATCGGTAAGGCGTTTGTAGCGCGCCTCGAGGTCGCGGATTAGCGGACGATTGAAGGTCAGGACGAGAATGCGCTTCTGGGGAAAATACTGCCGCAGCAGGCGAGCGCGATAGACGATCAGCAGCGATTTGCCGCTGCCGGCCACGCCGCTGACCTGCCACACTCCCATGTCGCGGTTCGCGCTCTCAGCTTCGTCCGAAAGTTCCAGATCAACCTTGAGCGCCCACTCCTGCGTCGGGCTGAGGAGATAGTCGGTCAACCCAGCGGACGTGTCACGACGCACCGGCTGACGGACCGTCATGGTTGCAGGAATGACAACCTCGGGTGAAAAAACTGCTCGCAGTACGTCGATCTGATCGCGGGTCAGGGGAGCGCCAAGGTGCGCTTCGATCCAGGCGGGAAGCCGCTCGGAACTCACCTCTTCGCGTCCGGCTGCTCGGATGCCCGGGGGAAGCGCCCGGCGCAGATCGCTAGAGGAAATGTTCGGAAAGAGGATGACGCCAGGAACCTGCACAGGAGATGGCGCGCCCTCGCGTTCGCCAAGCATCGACCAGAACCGTTGCAGCGCTTCCTGTTCGACGCTGCCAAAAACGACCCTATTGTCGAATAACTCCCCCTGTAAAGGCGTTTTGTGCATCCTGCGGCGTTGCTGTTGAGACTTTGATGATGAGAAATCGCCCGGAGCGGTGACGCACCAGAAAATCAGGCTCAGGCGCGCCGCTGATGACGAGCCGCTGCCAGACGGCGTACTCCTCATCCGGCAACGAGCGTTAACAAGCGGAAGACCTTGCCGGTCTCCGGCGGCAGCGCACCGGCAGGTTTTTCAGGAAACATGGCAGCCATAGGTTGCACCCGCACCACAAACGCACATTGTTCCCGGAATATACTACCGCACGTGGGGGGCGAGACGATACGCACACGATGAAATCAGGTCTTTCAATTGTTCGATCAGCGCTCGATACTCCCAATTTTCAGGAGCTGTCGCGAGCAAATGACGGCTGCCTACAATGATCAGTTTCACCCGCGCGCGGGTCACAGCGACGTTCAGGCGTTCCGGCTGCAGAAAGAAATCAGCGATCCCTGCGGCAAACGCCGGGTTCGATGTCGTCAGTGAGAGGAAGACAACATCACGCTCCTGTCCCTGCATCCGCTCAACGGTGTCAACGACCAGTGCCCGCCGTCGGTCGTTGTCGGGAATGACTGATCGCAGCAGATTGCGAATAAGGCGCCCCTGCGCCCGGTACGGCGCAACAACGCCGATTTCAGCAGGTTCGACGCCGCAGCGCAGGAGTTCGGCGATCAGATGGCAGATCAGGTTTGCTTCCTCATGGCTTCTTGTTGTGGTGTTACGGTGGCGCAGATCAACAAAAACTTTGGGAGTTTCCGGGTCCAGAATGTCAATACATCGCGTCGGCGGTCGCCGATAGACAATCCGGCGTCTGGCAATCGTTTCTGTGGCGCAGCGCAGTTTCCCGTAGTAGTGCTGCTGACTGGGCCAGGCGGTCAGTTCGGCGTTCATCCGGTAGGTTTCGTCGAGCATTGTATCAAACCGTCGCCCGACAAGCGCGCCAAACACTGAGGAACGGAGCCACGCCTCGCGATGTTTCGCTGTCAGCACCGGCGGCAACTGTTTGTGGTCGCCGATAAAGATATACCGCTTTGCGACCAGCATGCCCATAATGGCGAGCGGCATGGTTATCTGGCTGGCTTCATCAAAGATCACTGTGTCGAAATCAACGCCGCTGAGGCGATCTGTGCGCGTTGCAAACAGCGTTGCGCCAATCGCATACCCGCCGCTGAGTTCTGTAAACGGCGATTGATCGAACGTCTCGTAATTCTCGACGCCCCGAAGTCCTTCGGCGCGCGCCCGGCGTCCGATTTTGCAGAATGAAATCGGCCCTGCATCACCGCGTTGGTTGAGATAGGCGATCTTCTCCAGCGCATTATTGATGGCACGGTGCGTCAAAGCTGTTACAAGGACACGCTCGCCATCTTCGACGAGCAACTGAACCAGACGGGCAAGCGCCAGCGTTTTGCCTGTGCCGGGAGGACCCTGGATCAGCCAGGTCAGGTTAGTGGCGTAAGCATTTGCCACAGCTTCGCACTGCGCTTCGTTCAATCCCCATTCTTCAGCGCGCCTATACGCCCGCTCATAGCGCGCATAATCGATAGTTGGTTCGACACGCCCCATCAAGAGCGGCAGAATGCGTTGCTGCCCGATGGTCGTTTTCGCAACCTGATCGAGTGCATCAAGGACGTGTTGGCTGAGGTCGATGTCGCCCTGATCGAGCACCCATCCAGTGCGCTGGTGCAGGATTCGCCCCCAATTGACGCCCGGTTCGTCAATTGAGACGATCAGGCGCGTTTCGTCGTCGACTTCGAGGGTGCAGAGAGCGCGCGGCTCTTCGAGCGGATCGCCGCGGTTCAACAGTAGCATGTCTCCCTCGCGAAAACGCGACATATTGCGCTGACAGGCGAGTTCGACACTACCCTCCGGAGTCACGCGAACGATCTGCACTCCTTCGATCGCATAGCCTTCCGCTACACGCACGGCAACCGGCTTCGACCAGATCTGAAGCAGTTGTTGACGCACACTCTCGGCTTCGTCGATCACCAGTCGACGCAACCGACGCAGAAATTCTGCTGGAGAGCCCGGATGATCGAATGACACCGATGTTTCGGGTTTATCGACAATCAATGCGCTAATGCGCTTCAAGATCGGTGGAGCATTGTGTTACGTCAGTGTAGCGTGAGCGTGAAGGACTGTCAACAAATAAGCAAATGGGAGAGCGAATAAGCGGACGCAAATTGCGCCCTGCGCCGTGATACGGTTGGCGCAAGGGCGCGGAGTCATGAAACGACGATCTGGCGCGCGTTTGGTAGGCCGCTCGAACGTGCGCAGCGACAACGGAGCCTTGGATCGACTGTGACGACGAACGTCGGGAACAATGTCTCGTCAGACGCGAAGATCGCTCAGATTGCCCGCGATGATGCCTGTCCGCATTTTTGGACCGAGCGCAAACGTTTCGGCCTGCTCGTTCAACGTCTGGCCAATCCGCCTGACTCAGACGTCTGCCCACGTCTTTCCCGCCGACCGGTCGTACTTCTGCTTGCGGCGAATGTCGCGCAGAGCGCGCCGGTTGCGGTAGACGGTGATAAGCACCGGCGTTGCGCCGGTATCGTTGATGACCAGCGTGGCGCCTTCCAAATGATGATATTTTTGAAAGGTTGCCCGGTCATTTGGAATGTCACGCCGACCAAGGAAGATGTGCAGCACGCCGCCGCTGCGGATGCGACGCCCATGTCGCATGATGAAAGCCACCTCGTCATCACTCAGGTTGCGCTGCGCCTGCCGCAGGCGCGCGTGGTTGCTAACGACGATCATAGGCGCCTCCTCTATTCATGTGCGGCGCTCGCTCTGCCTTCAGACAGGCAGCGGCTTCTCCAACCGTTTGCAGTCAGGATAGTATGTTTCTATGAACAGGATAAGACTGTCGCGCCTGGCTTTTTTCATCTCTGTCGATTGACAACCGTTGCAGCGATTCGATATCATTGTGCATGCACGCTTGTTCTGAGAACCAAGGACCAGGGATTGAACCAGGAGGCGGGAACCGGATCTTGAGAGGCGTAATGCGCAGTTGTGGCTTGGGCGACCTGACGAAGGCGGTTGGTGGGAATGGCACAGCAACGTTCGTGGCATGAAGTGGTCCAGGAATGTCAGCGGCGCGTGACACGCATTCGCGCGGTGCTGACGACAGGCGGCGCGTTGACGCCCGAACTCTGGGCGGACCTCGACGCCGTGATCCTTGCAGTGCGCAACTGGATCTATGGGCGGGCGCGCAAGCTGGGACTGGACGAGGACGCCTGCAGCGATCTTCTGCGTGCAGTTATCGAACAACTTCACAAAGACCTGCGCAGTCCTGGATTCAGCAGCATGGAGCGTAAATTTGGCGCGTACATCTCGACCACGGTAAACCGCATTCTCTACGAACGAAAAAACAACCGGCAGAATATCTTATCTTCTACCGTGAGCCTGGACGCACCGGTTGGCGACGATGGTCCGCCGCTCCACGAGGTGATCGAAGATCCGACGCTGGAACGTCTTGTTGAAGCGTACTGTGATGAAGATGAGCGCAGGCGATTGTATGAAGCGATTGCAGCGCTTCCCACGACCGAACGTATTGTTATCACCCATCGTCTGGAAGGAGTGCGCGGGACTGATACTGCACAGATGCTCGGGGTGTCGCCCGCAACAGTTTCACGCACTTACGAACGCGCGGTCAAACGGTTGCGTCAGATGTTGACGACTGGGGAGTCATCATGAAAGACCGTTCGTATTTCATCGAGGCGGCGCTGCGTTACGAGGAGCTGCTCGAATCCGGTCAGATCATCAGCCTCGATGCATTTGTAGCCCAGGAACCGCCGGAGGTGCGCGAAGAGCTGCGCGCTTTTCTCGAGTTCAACCTGACGCTTGGCGAACTGGACGAGCCAGCAGTTCTGTCGCCGTCGGAAGAAGCGGCTGCCAGCCGAGTCATGGCGCTGGCGCGAGCCGCATTTGAGCGCGAATTGAGCGGCGAGCCGATACAGAATCTGACCGACCTGCGTAAGGCGCGGCAAATGACGGTTGGACAACTAGCACGCCAGTTGCAACTGCCGGTCGATCTGCTGGCGCGCTTGGAGCGCGGTAAAGTGCGCGTCGCAACCATCCCCGAACGATTGATCGAGCGCCTGGCTGATGCCCTGCAAACTACTACGTCCGCTATTCGAGCAGCGCTGCTCGCCCCGCCGCCGGTTAGTACAGCAGCGCGGCTAAACGCTGAGGATGGAATCGTCGAACCAGAAGAGCCGACGGTCAGTTTTGCGCAGGCGTTTGCCGATAGCGCCCCGACTGACGAAGAACGGGCAGCTTGGGCTGATGTGCTGTCGGACGCCTGATGCCGGACTAGACGGGTGTATATTCATTCCTCGAAGCATTTTCCGGCAAAGTTGACACAACGCCTTGCGGTCATTGCCTGTATGTATTTTCGCGCCTTTGCGTCTTGGCGTCCGCCCGTGCGGGCTTCGCAGAAAGGCTGACGCAAAGGCGCAACGCCTTTGTGAGTCTATGAGCGTTCGTTGGCAGCATATTCGCGCATTGGCGCGCGATATCCGGCGGATCTACCTGGAACGCGCTGGCAGTGCGCCTGACCACCCCCTGCCGCTCGACGATCTGGCGGAGACCCTCTGGAGTTTGACGGTCGTTCCCACGACGACGCTCGCCGAAGGCATCCAAGGGAAGGTCGAACCGGAACTTCAGGTCATTCGGGTGCGACGCGATCTGCCGCCGACCCGCCTACGCTTCGTCGTTGCACACGAGATCGGTCATGTAGCGCTCGAAGGATTGACCGCCGGTCCCTTTCGCGATACCGATGACACTCTCGACGAGCGGGCGGCTGGCGAGGATGCTGATGAGACGGCGGTCCGCACTTACAACACGCGCGAGCGCCGTGAACGCGAGGCAAACCTTTTTGCGCTCGAACTGCTTGTGCCAGCGGAGGACCTCTGGCAGGCGGTTCAGCAACCGGACTGGAGCATCGAAGCATTGGCGGCGCAGTTCGCTGTTTCCTCCGATGCCATTCGCGCTCAACTGGCGAATGTCTGCAGTCTTGAACCGCTGGTATCGCCAGAAACGTCAGTTGAAACGCGCACTGCTTCATTCACTCCCGACCCGGAACAGCAGGCGGCAGTCGATGCGCCGTTGCCAGTGCTGCTTGTCGCCGGACCGGGCACTGGCAAGACGCGCAGCATTGTGGCGAAGTATGTATCGCTGGTGCGTCAGGGGATCGATCCGGCGTCAATTCTGGCGCTGACGTTCTCGAATCGGGCGGCGGAAGAAATGCGGGAGCGGATCATCGCAGCGCTCCGCCAGGAGGCGACGCACCTCGCCGGGCGCGTTGAGGTCAGCACCTTTCATTCGTGGGGTTTAAATGTGCTGCGCATCTATGGCGCACGCCTGGGGCTGCCGGTCGACGCGCGGCTGCTTGACACTGCCGATCTTTTCATGTTGCTATCGAAGCGCCTGAACGATTTGCGCCTGGAATATTTCAAAGACCTGCGTGAGCCGACCCGTCACCTTCTGACGATCATTCAGGCGATTAGTCGTATCAAGGATGAACTGTGGTCGCCGGAGGAGTTTGCACATCTGGCGGAAGCCGAAGCGCAGCGTTTGGTCAAAGAGGCGGAACGGGATCATCCTGGGACGACTCGAAAAGCGACCGAGGCGCGTGAACGCGCCATACGACAGGCTGCCGCGCTGCGCGAACTGGCAAAGGTCTATCCACGCTACGAAGCCATTCTGCGCGATGCAGGCGCACTCGACTATGGCGACCTCATCGTGCTGCCGGTCAAGGCGCTGCGCGACCACCCGGCAATCGCTGCCGATCTTCGGCGTCGCTACCGCTATCTGCTAATCGATGAGTTTCAGGACATCAACTACGCCTCGGGCGAGCTGATACGGCTGCTCGATGGGGGACGCGGGCAGGTGTGGGCAGTCGGCGACGCTTGGCAGAGCATCTACCGTTTTCGCGGCGCGTCTGCTGCAAACCTTGACGAATTCACGACACACTACCCGAACGCACACATCTGTTACCTGACGCGTAACTACCGCTCGCTGCAACCGATCCTCGACGCTAGCGCCGCAGTGATGGCCCGCGATCCGCACGCCGCCGAACGACCGCCGCTCGTAGCGCAACGCAACGGCGGCGACGGTCGCACGGTTATCGAGTGGGTCGTGCAGTCTGTTCATGATGAGTATGCCGCTATTGCGCACGATATTTTACGCCGAGTGCGACCGAACCGCCGACGCCTGCCAGGCTGCGCGGTACGGCGTTGGACGGCACATTCTAGGAGGATGCAGCGAACGATGCGGCGTCCTGCGCTTTCGTTCCGTCGGTGGCGCTTTCGTGATCATGCCATCCTCTGCCGCACCCACGAGCAGGCAGGCGCGTTGGCTGCCGTGCTTGAAGCGCACGGCATTCCCGTTGATCACATCGACGACGTATTCGATGCGCCTGAAGTCAAGGATGCCCTGGCAGTCTGCGCTCAGGTGGGCGCAACGAACAGCGCCGGACTGCTTCGCGCGCTGACCATGCCTGAACACTGCCTCGACTCCGCCGACCTCAACCGGTTAGTTGATCTGGCGCGGCGAACCCAGCAAGCGTTGCCGCGGGCAGCGCGTGACCCGCAGATCGTCGCTCAACTTAGCGCAGCAGGGCAACAAACGCTCACGCACATTCAGACAATAGTCGAGTCGCTAGAGCGCGAAGAGGACGCCTGGCAGGTGTTGACAGCATACCTGTTCCGACATAGTCAGGCAATGCGCGAGCGGTTAGTCCGCGCCGCACGGGGGGATATCCGGGCGCGGCGCGAACTCGCTGTGCTCGGTCAACTTCTTGCAATTGCGCATACCTTTGTGCGCACGGCAGAGCCGGACGCGCGCAGCGTACTGCATTTCACCGACTACATTCGCGCACTGCGCGCTGCCGGGGTGCGTCCACGCCCATCGACCGGCAAGCTGGCGGATGCCGTGCAGGTGATGACCGTTCACGCCGCAAAAGGGCTGGAATTTCCGATCGTGTATGTGCCGGGATTGCAGGAAGGGCGCTTTCCGGCACGCGGCAACCAGCGCGGCGTTCCGCTGCCCAACGGTCTCATTCGTGGTCCAATTACGAGCGAAGAGCATGAGGAGCGCTACCTGCTCTACGTAGCGATGACCCGCGCACGCGATCGGCTGGTGCTTAGCCGGGCGCTGACGCACAACGACGGGAAGAAACCAGCGGAGCGCTCGTCGCTCCTGCCTGGCGACGGTCAGGGAAACGGCGTTCCGTGGCGAGTGCGATTGATGAAGAGTTTGGTGAATTGCCCGGCGCCGACGCTCGAGATGCGTCTGCATGACACGCCGCTGCCGCGCATGCCGCTGCCAGCGTCGAGCATTGATCTCGACGGGTGCAAACGGCGCTTTCTCTACCAGTATGTCTACCAGTTGTACGATGACCTGTCGCCGTTCTTACGTATGCACCAGGCAATCCGCGAATGCGTCAAGACCCTAACCGAACAGGCGCGTGATAGGATTCTTCCTCCTGATGAAGCCAGCCTGCGCACTCTGGTGTTTGGTCAACTGCAACGCTATGAACTCGATAGCGTCCTGTACGCTGACGATTACGCTGCCGAGACGCTGCGGCACATTAAAGCAGTGTGGGAAGACTTACGCAGCGGGAGGATCACGCCAGCGCAGGTGGACCGGAAAGTGATTGTACGACGACCAGCCGGGACCATCGAGGTGCGAATTGACCGTGAGGAGACGCAGGACGGCGTAACGCGCTGGGTGTGGGTGCGACCGGGCATGCCGCGCAGCGACGATCATCTGGCGGAGCGGGTGATGCTCTACGCTCTAGCGCGCCACGAGACAGCCGATCCTCCCGATGAGATCGCTATTGCGTACACTGGAACCGGCGAAACGCGGCACGTCACGCCGTCTGAAAAGGTGCTAGCGAATCACGCTACGAAGATCGACCGTCTGCTCGAGTCTATGCGCGCGCGCCGATGGGCGCCATCGTTCGGTCCGCAGTGTGATGCGTGTCCGTTCAACCTGATCTGCCCAGTGTAAGCGGGCTGAGGAAAGGCGCGAAGGTCAAGGGAGGGAAGATAAAGCGAGGTGAGAGAAGTTGTAGGGGCGCGCCGCTGGCGCGCCTACGCCACGTCCCCTGTAGGAGCGCACCTTCAGCGCGCCTACGCCGCGTTCCACAGGAACGTTACACGGCGAACGCACGGGTTCCACAGCTCTCAAGTGTCGGCTTTCTGGCATGCAGAGCGGATGTGCCGCGTCCCGACGCCCTTGTTCCCCTCGTCCCCCCTTCCCCCTTCTCCCACAAGGGGAGAAGGGGGAGTTTACGCTTCCTAACGCTCCAAACAGGCGATGCAACGGAAGGGCTTGCCAAGAAATCTACACTTGTGAGGTTCCACAGGAGTGCCTCTGGCGCGCCCCTCGAGCAGCGATTTCCGTTGCTGGCACGTACCGGCAGGGTACACGTGCTACGCGCCGGTATCGGCGCGTCCCTCGAGCAGCGATTTCCGTTGCTGGCACAATGCCCAATTCAAACGTTCCGACGCCCCCGTGTCGGTCGCTGCCGACGATCAGGCGATAGACGCCGGTTTCAGGAAGGGTTTTCTCACCAGGATTGCCGCATCCCAGACAGGTGGCGAACACTTCCGCACCGGAAGGAGCGCGCAGCGTGAGAGACACCAGTGACACCGTCCGATCATAGTTTGCTATTGTTATGACAATTCGCTGGCCAGCCTGCGCTTCAAACAGATAGATATTTTTGGCGCCGGGGGTTTCTATGCGTCCCGCGCCAGGCGCTGGCTGGTCACCGACGATCACAGTGTTGATGTCGATAGTGAACTCACGCGGCGGCGGCACGTTATACACGCCCAGTTCATAGGCGCCCGTCGCTGGCTCCCGGTCGCTGCCGACGACCAGGACGTACTGCTCCTGACGCAGCAGTGTGCGCGCGCCTGGATTGCCGCACCCCAGACGGGTGGCGAACACCTCGCTGCCAACCGCGTCGATCAGTCTGAGACGCACCTGGTTGAGCGCCTGGTCGTAGCGCCGGATAACAACAAAGATCGTCTGACCAGGGCGTCCCTCGAAAATATACTCCTGGTGCGCGCCGGGTGAGACGATCCGCCCAGCGTCAGCATTCGGGCGACCGGCGCCAATGCCAGCGTCAAGCGTTATCGCAAAGCGCTGCGGCGGCGGCACAGGTCTGCATCTCGAACGCGCCGGTGCCTGCATTCGGCGCTCCGCTGAGTACGAGCATGTACTTGCCGGGGCGACTGAGCGACTGGAGACCGGGATGGCCGCATCCCAGACAGGTGTTGAGCAACTGCCCGCCTGCGGGACCTATCAGCATGACGTTGACCTGCTCCATCCCACGAGCGTACTTTCGGGTTTCGATGACGATCTGCTGCGGCGTATCGATGACGAACTCATACCCGACGCGGACATCAGGAGATGGGAGTTCGCCGCTGATAACCTCATTCAGCCTGTAAGGGACGACGGTATTCGGTCGCCCTTCTCCCGGCAGAAGCGGCGCTTCTTCTACGACAGTCGTCGTCGCGGCAACGATCGTTCGCTGCGAAGCTTCGCGCGTTGGGGCGAGTGCGGTCGCCTGCTCCTTAACAGCCGCCGTCTGTGTTGAAATCGCTCCCGGCGTCTGCTGGGCAGCAACAACCGTCGGCGTCACGGATGTCACCTGCTCCATCGCCTGACCGATCCCTTGCTGGATGCCTGGCCCGATCTGGCGCACGACATAGACGACGCCAATGATTGCGACAATGGCAATGGCCAGGGTGATAACTCCGAGCGTGCCGGAGACCCTAAGACCGCGCCGTTGCGCTGGTGCAGTCGACGGAGACGAAAGCGCGGGCAGTCGCGCATCGTCGCGGATCGCGCCAGCGGGCATAGTCGCCTGTCTGACAGATGACGGCGACGCGGGGCGCGGATCAACTGCAGTTGTCCGCCGTCCGACAGCGATGTTTGGATCAACCGCAGGCAGTGGTTCAGACAGACCACGCACCGTGCGTAACGCGCGGCGCATAGCCTCGGCGCTAGCGAAACGCGCCGCTGGATCAAGAGCCAGCGCCTGGCTCAGGATCGCGCTGATTTCTTCAGGTACGGCAGGGTTCAACTGGTGAGCCGGTTTGAGCGGATCGGGTTCATGCGCAATCGTCGCAGCGGCGCGAGTCAACGCATCAGGCGGCGGCGCGCCTGTCATGAGGTTGTAGAGCGTCGCCCTCAGCGCATAGATGTCGCTGCGCGGCTCGGTGCCGGACCCCTTGATCTGCTCAAGCGGCGCATACTGTGGCGTATAGCCGAAGACGCTGCCGATCATCGAGCGGGTCTGCGCTGTCGTAGCGCCTTTCGCCAGACCAAAATCGAGCAGAATGACCTCACCGCGCGGGGTCAACTTCATATTCTGCGGCTTAATGTCACGATGAACGACGGGCGGTTGCTGCGAATGGAGATAGCTGAGCGCATCGAGCAGCATGTCAGCCCATGACAACACTTGATCGACGAGGAAAGGCGCGCCGCGTTTCTGCAGCAGCGTTGCCAGGTCATCGCCAGGGATGAATTCCATGACCAGGAACTGACCCTGATCATCAACAAAGTAGTCAATAACGCGCGGCAACGCCTGATGGCGCAGCGAAGCGAGCAACCGCGCCTCATGCGCAAACGCGCGGCTTAACTGCTCGCCCTCGACAATCATCTGCTTGAGCGCAACCGGGCTTTGCAAACGTAGGTCGAACGCCTCATAAACGGCGCCCATGCCTCCTTTGCCAATCGTGCGCACAATGCGGTATCGGTTGTGGACAAGTGTATCGGGCGCTAGCATGCACATCTCCTTTGCGCGACGCTCCGCGCTCATTCTACGCTATGCTGAGGGGTGAGGAAAACCAAGAACTGAGAACCAAGAACCAGACAGGAGACAGGACTCAAGGATTCAGGTTCAGGTCTTCACTGTGCGACGCCCCTCATCCTCGCCAATAGCGCGGCGCAGCGCCCTCGTCCACGTCGATATCGGCAAGATTGGCAATGGTCAGTTCACCGCGCATGTCGAGATACTCAACGTATGCGCCAGCTTTCTGCAGCGCCAGCAATTCTTCATAACCAGTGGCGCCGGGGTAAAGCGCTGCGGTCAACTCGGCAATGGTCCGCGGTTCGCTGCACAGAGCGCGCACCTGATCAAGGCGCTGCTCTTGAGCGCTGATAATCCGCTCTATCCAACCGTGCAGATCATCGATTGGAGCGCCATGTCCGCCGAGCGCTAGGCGAATGCCTGATACCGCATCGATGGCGCGCAACGCCCTCAGATAATGATCGAGACCGGTAGAGAGCGTGATGCTCTCCGGCGGCAGGAAGATCGACGTTTGCGGCAACACATGATCAGCACTGAACAGAATATCGCCAACCTGCAGGCAGACCTGTCCCGGACAGTGACCAGGGGCGTGATACACGCGGAAGAGGTCGTCGATCACGTCCCCCTCGCGAAAGGTTGTTGCGACATCAACTGATCGGAACAGATTTTTGCTCCAACCGTACATCTGGATGAGCATCGCGTGCTTTGCTGGCGACACGCCCGCACGTCGGAGGAATACCGAGAGAGCGCGACGCGCCAGGACCAATCGCTCGTCGTGATGGGTCAGCACTCGCCGGTCAAGTTCGTGCACTGCGATCGGCGCATCGGTCAAGGTGCGCAATGCCGTCAATCCGCCATAGTGGTCGATGTGTGCATGGGTGATGATAATGCGTCGCAGATCAGTCCAGGTTAGGCGTTCGTTCCAGTCGGAGCGCAGCAGGGCGAAGGCGGCGCGGAGATCGGCGTCGCTCTCTCCGAGACCGCTGCCAGCATCAATGAGCGCGGTATAGTCGCCTGCGATGACAAGATAGACGTTAGCCGTCATTCCAGGAAAAACGCGCAGCGGCATGCGGTAGATGCGAACGCCGCCAGGCGCATCATAGCGAGTGATCGGTTCAAGGGACACGGCGACTCTCCTCAAGACGGGTAGACAGAGCAGAGGCGGCTGACGCAAGCGGCGCAAGCCCGGCATCACGCGCAAGGCGGGCAGCAACGCGCAAATGAGAAATAACCGGAGCGGGATCCCCAAAGTCGCGCTCGATGCGCGCGACCTCGATGACAGTGCGGACATACTCTGGCAGCAGCGCCCGTTGTGCGCTGTAGCGCAGCGCGTGCAGCAACACTGCGCGTGCGCGCGGCAGGTCGTCGCGTAGCGCTGCAAGGCGCGCTATGCCATGATGCGCGCTGACGTAAATAAAACCGTACAACTGGTGCGGCACGCGCAGCGCTTCGTGAAAATGGACGTCGGCGCCTGCCAGGTCGCCCCGCGCCAGAGCAATCATACCCATACCTACTGCAATGCTAGCGCGGTGTGACTGAAACGCAGGCGCGCCGGCGAGACGCGCCGCCATCTCGACAAAGCGCTGTTCCGCCTGCGCCAGGCGATCGTCGAGCAGCCAAAGGAAACCCTGGTGAATGCGAGGCCAGATCGATGCCCAAGCCGCTTCAGATGCACGTGCAGCGGTCTCCAGGCTGCGTTCCAGCCAGATCGTTGTCTCGTCGAGCTTGCCAGCGAGCGCGTTCAGGTGCGCCAGTTGCAGCGCTGACACCACAGCCGCCGGCGCCTGACCAGTTTCGACCGCCAGCGCATACGATCGGAGCAGGCACGGTCGTGCACTGTGCAGCAATCCTTGCATTAGCGCTGCCCATCCGATCTGGAACAGCGCTGCAGCAGCTTCGTCTGGTCCAAGCAGTTCTGGCAATTCCTCTGCCGGATTGCCTGGAACAGCGTTGGCCATAGCAAACGACGGGAATGCTTGCCACGCTGCGTCAGCATCTCTTGCGTAAGGCAACTCATCGCTTTGGCCGTCCTGTCCGCGTGTTTCACGTGAAACAGCATCCTCATCGAGGGACGGCGGATCATTATCCTCGCCGCGACGCTCGCGCCGGAACACGCGTGAGCGCCCGGAAGCAGAAAGCGTATCAGGTTGAAGGATCAATGCCGTGCGTCGGAGCATGTCAGCGATCGCAGGAAGCGGTTCAACACAACCGTCCTTCTGCGTGCGTGGCGCGTGCGCAGCGCTGATTGCCGCAGCGCCCGCCAGATCGCCCATAAGTGCACGCAGGAGCACCAACCGACGCGGCGCGACAAGCGTCGGCGGCGTCACACCGCGCCGCGCCGCCCAGCGCTGATAGCGCGCCGATGTTTCTTCCAACCCGTTCCAGTCCAGCAGTGTCTCACACGTCAGCAACCGCCCGGCAAAGGCGCGCTGCATCACCTCGATGGGAGCATCATCGCCGAGACGTTCGCCCGCCTCGATGGCTGCATCGTAGTGCTGCAGCGCATTGCGATACCCGAACGCGCGACGCGCATAGTCGCCTGCATCAGTCGCATACCGCAACGTTTCGCGGTCGGCAGTGCGACCCGCCTGACGAAAGTGAAAGGCAATCTCAGCAGCGCGCTCCGGTATGTGCCCTTCCAGCGCCGCCATCGCTTCACCAATCCGATAGTGGAGCAGGCGACGGCGCGGCGACGAGAGAGTTGCTGCTGTGATTGAACGTACTAAATCGTGATTAAACGAAAGGTGCGCATCATCGTCCTCAACCAGGATTTGACGTTCGAGCAGCATCTGTGCTGCTTCCAGAGCGGATGCGCCGCCAAGTCGTTCAATCAGGTCAAGCGATACTGGACGATTGATCAAAGCCAGATGTTCTGCCAGATCGCGCGCGGTTGACGGCAGACGGTCGAGTCGCGCGCGCACCAGTTCGCGCATCTGCGGCGCTTCGGTCGGATCGGGGAATGGTGCGCCAGCCTCGAGATCGGGCAACAGCGCAGCAAGCGACGTTGCGCCGCGACTCTCGAGCAGCGCCTGCACAGTTACCACAAGCGCCAGAGGATTACCACCAGTGCTGCTTGCCAGTCGGGGCGCCAGGTGCGCAACCCGTCCCCTCTCGACTCCCGCCAACCCGGCGAGGAGTTCCGCTACTGCCAATGAGTCAAGACGACTGAGCACCAGCGGACGCAACAGCATGTCGCGCCCAAGGGTGCGGAGCAGGCTGTGGAGCGCTGGATTGTCGCTCAATTCGTCAGATCGGTATGCCAGAATGATCAGGATCGCCTGCCGCGGCGCCTGACGCGCGAGACGCCCAATGGTCGCCAGCGTGGCCTCGTCCGCCCACTGTGCGTCATCGAGCGCGATCACCAATGGTAATGCGCGCGCCAGCGAGAGCGCCAGTTCGCACAACCCATCGATCTGCCGGTTGCGCCGCTCGTCCGGCGGCACATCCGGCAACTCCGGCAGGTCGGGCAATCGTTCGCGCAGCGCAGGAAAAAGATCGGCAATCTGCGCCAGCGCAAACTGCGGCAACTGGCGCAGCCGCTGCTCCGGTGCATTGCGCACCAGCGAACGCAACGTCTCGCTGATCGCTGCAAAGG
This sequence comes from Roseiflexus sp., assembly GCA_025062325.1. Lineage (GTDB taxonomy): Bacteria > Chloroflexota > Chloroflexia > Chloroflexales > Roseiflexaceae > Roseiflexus. The sequence goes on along the minus strand of JANXAL010000063.1, from coordinate 1,804 downwards.
GCAATCCCTGTTCCAATGGCATTGCGCGCAGTTCAAGCGTTATCGCGCCACGGTCGGCAGCGATGCGCAGCGTTTCCGCCAGCAGGCGCGTCTTCCCGATTCCCGCCTCGCCGACAATCGTAACAATCCCGCCGCGACGTTGATCGAGATCAGCAAGCCAGCGCCGGAGTGAGGCCAACTCCTCCTGCCGTCCGACTATCGGCAGCGCCGACCGGAGCGGGCGCACTGCTCGAACGGGAACGGTTGTACTGCGCGCTTCGGACATGCGCAACGGCCTGTCCTGACCCTCGTACTCTGGCGCCCTAGCGCCATGCAGTCCGCTACTGAAATCGCCACGCAAAATTGCCGTATGGAGCGCTTGTGTCTGAGAGGACGGTGCGGCGCCCAACTCGTGATCCAGAAGATGCCGGTATCGTTCGTAACTCTGAAGGGCGCCTGCCGTGTCGCCCGCGCGCGCCTGCGCCAGCATTAACACCCGCCAGAGGGGCTCCGAGAGCGGCGCGATGGCGATGCCGCGCTCAGCAAGCGCCGTCGCTGCCGTCGGATCGCCGCGCTCGAGCTTGATTTCGGCCAGTCGCCGCAATGCAGTGAGATAGCGCGCACGCAACCGCTCACGCTCCAGGACAATCCACGCAAGTTCCTGCTCGTCCTCAAGAAAGTCGCCGCGGTAGAGGGCAACGGCGCGTTCCAGACGTTCCAATTCGCGCCTTGGGGTAACGATGTCATCAGTTGGAACCGGTTCGGTTAGCGCAAGAAACTCTTCAACATCGATCCGCGCGCCGCTCTCTACGTTCCAGGCATATCCGCCAGGTCGGGTCAGAATATAGCGGCGTGAGGCGCGATCAGCCTCCGGCTCGAGGACACGACGTAGGCTGCTGATGGCGCTGCGCAGGTTCACCGCTGCACCGGCGCTGTCAGAGCCGGGCCACAACCACTCACATAAACGGTCGGCAGCGATGACTCGCCCCCGCGCAGCGATAAGGAGGGCAAGCAGACGACGCTCCTGCCGGGAACGCCAGGCAGAGTCTGGCAATGGGCGACCATTGACCTGGACAGTCAGTGTGCCGAACAGTGCAATCCTGAGCGCTTCCTCCATGACTCCGCCCTTAGCGCCATGATGCAGTGCATTATGAGTATACCACGCCAGCAGTGCATCTGCACGGAGTGACCGATGCGGGGTCCGGGGTGAGTATAACGTACTGCCAGTTGTAGCGCAAGGCGACGATCAATCCCTGTGTGGATCTGAGCCCGACGAAGGGAACACGGATGCATACCGTGTGTAATGGAAGACAACCGATCTGTGCAAATCCGCCTTAATCCGGGAACATCCGTGTGCGATCATCGTTCACGGCTCCGCACGCATCGGCTTCGTGGACGCGCTCCCGGTTCTGTGGTACACTGACATTCCAGGAGAAGAGCGACCGCTGGAAGGGTTCCCGGAAAGGCCGACGCAAAGGCGGATAGCAGTGACTGCGAGACCCTGCGCCTTCGCGTCTTTGCATCTTCCGCTCTGAGAAATGTTGTCAGGCGAAAACTTGTTGCAGCGCATGTCTCGCCCCGGCCACACCGGCTGGGGCATTTTGTGGGTGAATGAGATGATCCGACGGAACGACATTCGCAACATTGCAATTATTGCCCACGTTGACCACGGCAAAACGACGCTGGTCGACGGGTTGCTGCGCCAGGGGCGCATTTTCCGCGACAATCAATTGGTTGCCGAGCGTGTGCTGGACTCAAATGACCTCGAGCGCGAACGCGGCATCACAATCATGGCGAAGAATACTGCCGTCACCTACCGCGGCGT
>JANXAL010000061.1 GCA_025062325.1 Roseiflexus sp. | reverse complement strand
GAGGTCCTGCGCGAGCGTCGGAGCCAGCGCATCGCCCATTGAGACGAACAGATACCGGTTGTCGGGCGACACGATGACGCGACAACCATTGTGGTGCGTTGCTCCGACCATGGCGTCAATCAGAACTCGCTCTTCGGCGATGCTGCTGGATGTGAGATTAACAGTGAACCGCGAGAGTCGGTTTTGGCGGTTGCCGTTCTCATCTGAGTAGCTGTAGCAGATATATGCCCATCCGTTCGTGGCAAAATCGGGGTCGAGCGCCATCCCCAGCATGCCGGCTTCGCTTTCGGCGCGAAACCTGGCAGGCGGCAGACCGCTGAAGGTCTGCACGTTGCCGGTTGCGATGTTCAGAGCGTACAGGCGACCGCTGTTGCGCGCAGTGAAGAACAACCGTCCATCAGGAGCGAAGTTGATGCTCCATGGTCGATCAAGTCCGGTCTTCACTATTTCGATTTCGTAGTCAGGCGCGGCGTGCACGGCGTTCCTCTCGGGCAATGCCAGTGCGATGGCGACCAGGAACAGGAAGATTGGCGTTAGGTATCGACCCATGCGACTCCTCCATTGGGATGTCGGAACCTAAGGACGTAGTGGCGCATTGTGTCTACGGGTGCGGAGGCATTCTCGCATATCCGGCTTCGCCCGCGAAGGTGGATATGGTTCTGGATCGCAGGACCATAGTCCTGTTTTTTTGCATTCTGGCGGAACTAGCGCGCTCGAAGCCGGAGTGCATGCGCGATGTGAAATGAGGGGAACACGGATTGCAGGCTATACCAGATGACTGCACCCTCAACCAGTAGATCTTGCCCGTTTGACAGGCGCTGCGGAAAGTCGTATGATTCTCAAAACAATCAATAGCGCTGGAATGGGGTTTGAATAAATATTCCGCTCTCCACCCGCCCGGCGTCCAAAGTCGCGGGCTACGGTTGCGCAGCCCGCCTGCGCGGGCTAGACTGGGCAATATCGGATTATTTCCTCGAACTCCATCACGGCGCAGCTAGGGGAGCCGGGTGAGCCCGGCTGAGAGTGCGGCCCGATGATGCCGCTGACCCTTTGAACCTGACCTGGGTCATGCCAGCGTAGGGAATGCACTGGATGGTATGCAAGCCGCTGCTCCCTACTCCTGGGGCGGCGGTTTTTGTTTCAGGAGGATCCATGCCGCCGATCACCGTAAGCTTCGAGGTCCTGCCCGGAGGATTGCCGGACAAAGCCGCAACCTACGCAGCCGTCGACGCCGCCATCGCTGTCGTCGCTGCAAGTGGTCTGCCCTACCGCGTGGGTCCGATGGAAACGACTATTGAAGGGGAGTACGACACAATCATGGCGATTATCAAGCAGGCGCAGGAAGCGGCGCTGCAGGCGGGGGCGACGCGGGTCTTTACGCTGATCAAGGTGGATTACGATCCACGCGGTTCCACAATTGCCGAGAAACTGGCGAAGTATGCAGAGTGAACAGGCGCAACGGATCGCTCAGGCGGCATCATCCCGCCGAAAGAGCAGCGGAGTGCAGCAGCATATTGCGCAGTTCCTGCCGCCTTTCGCGCTTCTGAGCGCGCTGGTTATGGCGTGGGAACTGATGGTGCGGCAACTGGCGCTGCCCGCCTGGCTCCTGCCGCCGCCGTCGCGCATCCTGTCCACCCTGGTCAGCAATCTGCCAGTGTTGGGGGAGCACGTTGCGGCGACCCTCACGGTAACGGCGCCCGGCTTCGGGTTGGCGCTGGTGAGCGGTTTTGCGCTGGGAGTGCTGATCGATGCATCACCGCTCCTGCGGCGCGCCGTCTACCCGCTGCTGGTTACATCACAGACGATCCCGATCGTGGCGATTGCCCCGTTGCTCGTCGTGGGGTTTGGGTTTGGCATGCTGCCCAAGGTGCTGGTCGTCGCGCTGGTAACGTTCTTCCCAATTGTGGTCAACACCGCCGATGGACTGCAGGCGGCTGACCGTGATCAGCGGCGGTTGCTGGAGGCGATGGGGGCGAATTACTGGCAACTGCTGCGCCTGCTGCGCCTGCCAGCCGCGCTCCCCTCGATCTTCACCGGCATCAAAGTTGCCGTCACCTACAGCATCATTGGGGCGGTTCTGGCTGAATGGATCGGCGCGAATGCCGGTCTTGGCGTCTACATCGCGCGTTCATTGCGCGCCTTTCGCACCGATCAGGTGTTTGTGGCAGCGCTGGTGACTTCGCTGCTCACGATCGGCCTGTTTACGCTTGTGACGCTGCTGGAACGCTGGATCATTTCGTGGAGGGACGAGTCATGAGACGAATGATGATCATAGTGACGCTGACGGTGTTCATCCTCGCCGCCTGCGGCGGCGCCGCACCGTCGGCGCCAGCGAAGAAACTGACACCGGTGCGCGTCGGATTGGACTGGACGCCAAACACGAACCATACTGGACTGTACGTCGCGCGCGACAAGGGGTACTATCAGGAGCAGGGGCTGGATGTCGAGATTTTGGGCGCACAGGAAGGCGGTACGGTTGAACAACTGGTCGCCGCAGGCAAACTCGATTTCGGGATTTCGTTCCAGGAAGCCGTCACCCACGCGCGCGTCGAAGGGGTGCCGATTGTGTCGATTGCAGCGATCATTCAGCATAACACCAGCGGCTTCGCTAGCCGCGCCGACGAGGGAATCACCCGACCCCGCGACTTTGCTGGCAAGAAATATGGCGCTTTTGGCTCTCCTATCGAGCAGGCGACAATCAAAGGATTGATGGAGTGCGACGGCGCTGGTGATCGCTTCAATGAGGTCGAATTCGTCGATATTGGCAGCACCGACTTTTTCGTAGCGACTGAGCGCGGTGATGTGGATTTCGTCTGGATCTTCCGGGGATGGACAGGGATCGAAGCCGAGGTGCGCGGCATTCCGCTCACTATCCTGATGATGAATGATCTCAAGTGCATTCCCGATTACTACACCCCGGTGCTGATCACCAGCGAGCGGATGATCGCCGAGCAGCCCGACCTAGTGCGCCGGTTCCTTGCCGCTACGAGCGCCGGGTATCGTTTCGCCATCGAAAAGCCGGATGAAGCCGCTGATGTATTGCTGAAGGCAGCGCCTGAACTTGACGCCACGCTGGTCAAACGCAGCCAGCAGTATCTGGCGAGCCAGTATCAGGCGGAAGCGCCGCGCTGGGGCGAGCAGAAACTCGAGGTCTGGCGCGACTATGCGCAATGGATGGCGGATCGCGGGCTGATCGCCCGCATGATCGAACCGGAGAAAGCGTTCACCAATGCATTTCTGCCATAACAACCTGATCGAACGGCGCCGGTCTTTTTCACCGAGAAATCTATGGCAACGCTCGACGTTCGCGGTATCAGCAAAACGTTTCGGACGCCTGACGGACCGGTGACTGTCATCGACCGCCTGACGATTCGCGCAGCGGCGGGCGAATTTGTGGCGATCATCGGTCCGAGCGGCAGTGGCAAGAGCACGCTGTTCAACATCATCGCCGGGCTGGAAACGCCCGACTCGGGCGCTGTGGTGATCGACGGCGTCGATGTCACCGGACAGCGCGGGCAGGTAGCGTACATGCCGCAGCGCGACGCGTTGTTGCCCTGGCGCAGTGTCATCGAGAATGCAGTGCTGGCGACGATCGTGCAGCGCGGCGATGTGGCGGCTGCCCGCCGCGAGGCGCGTGCGCTGCTCGACGACTTCGGGCTGACAGGATGGGGCGATGCGCGACCTGCCATGCTCTCCGGCGGCATGCGGCAGCGCGCAGCCTTGCTCCGCACCGTGCTCTGGCATCGCCCAATCATGCTGCTCGACGAACCCTTCGGCGCACTCGACGCCCTGACCCGCGCTCAACTTCAGCAATGGCTGCTAGGGTTGCGGGACCGGCTCGACCAGACGATTCTCCTGGTGACGCACGACATCGATGAAGCCCTGCTGCTGGCAGACCGCGTGTATGTGCTGACCCCGCGTCCGGCGCGGGTTGCGCTGGAGATGGCAGTCAATCTGCCACGTCCGCGATCCTATGCCGTGGTGGCCGATCCGGCCTTTGCGCGGCTCAAACTGCGCCTGCAGCAGGTGCTGATGGAGGGTGTTGGTTATCCCTAAGCATGTCAATCAAGCGCAGACGCTGCAACGTCATCCCGGCAACGCGAGCTACAGCCTCGAGAATAGTCATGCGATCAGGCGGAAGTCGTTGCGCCAGCGGGCATGCCGTCAGAAAAACGCCGGCAACGCTTTCTGGCGTGCGAATTGGAACGCAGACGCTGCCCCATTTTGCCGGTACGCGCCCGACAACTGCCGAGCGCTCGAAGGCGGCTGGCGTCAATTCTCGCACGACCAGCGTCTCTCCCTGGGCGAACGTCTGGCCGACAATCCCCTCGCCGGGCTTGATGGAAACGTCGGCAAACGCCTGCAGCCAGTCCGTTGCGGCAACCAGGTGCAGATCACCAGTCTCGCATCGCCACAGCCAGATCGCCCCAGCAGAGATCTCCAGCGCCGCGAGCGCCTCGTTGAGGAGCGCGCGCATCGCTTCATGCACCGTGTGCACTCGCTGCAACGCCAAAGTGATCCGATCAAGCGCTTCGAGTTCGCGCTGACGGCGACGTTGCACCTCCCATGCCAGCCTGCGCTCGGTTGCGTCGCGCACCGTCAGGAGCAAATGGGTGATCGGCGCCTCGTTCCCTCGGACGCGCAGTGGGGTGCAGAACACCTCAGCAACAAAGCGCTGACGCGTCTTGGTTGCCAGTCGCATCTCGCGCTGGGTAAGAGCGTCACCGGCAATGGTCTCATTAAGCAAGACCTCCCACCACGCTGGATCGTCAGGTTGCACAACCGACAGCGTCCCTCCAAGCACCTCGGCTTCGCTCCAGCCAAACAGTCTTTCCGCAGCGCGATTCCAGAACAGAATCACACCATCGCGGCTAAGGAGCACATTGGCATAGAGCGACTCTTGTAATGCCACGCGATAGACTTCTTGCGACAAACGACGTGTCTGAAGCAGGCTGGCGACGCGCGCCTGCAATTCCACATGTTCAATCGGCGTCGTGATCACCTCATCAATCGTCTGCCAGAGATGACGGGTCGCCATGCCCACATCGTGGCGCGAGGTGACCAGCAGAAAGGGCAGAAACAGCGGTTCAGCCCGCTTTTTACGCACCCGGACCGCTTCCCAAAGTGTGGCAAGCGCAGGACCGTCTAAGATGCCCAGGTCGAACTCGCCGTCGAGGGCGACAGAAGCTGGCGCAGCGCTAACGACCGCATAGCGCGTTTGTAACGTCTCAGCGAGCAGTTTCCGATTGACCGGATTTTCGAGCAGCAGCAGAATACAGGTCATTGCAGCAGTGATCGTATCAGTCCGAGCAGCTCTCGAACGACCAGCGGCTTGATCAGCACGCTGCGCGCGCCATGTGCAACGCTCGCCTGTTGCAGCGCGGCGCTGTTCCGGGCTGCGATGACCAGCAGAGGAACGGCGCGCTCACGCAGTCGCTCACAGCATTGCCAGATGTTGCTGCCAAAGCCGGAAACATCGACCAGCGCCAGGCTGATCGGTTCCTCCAGCGCCTGGTCGAATGCCGCGATCGTTGAAGCAGGCAGAGCACGATATCCTGCTTGATGCAACACCTGAGCGAGCACCTCCAAATTGCGCCGATTTGCGTCGACCGTTAGAATCAGGGCAGACTGCGCCGATTCATTATATTGCGTCATTCTGCGATCCATTCAGGAGTTCCGCTCAGGATGCCCCGGAGATTGCTCAACGGATTTCCGACCCTAATGCCCTGCGATGTAATTTCAATCTCGCGCAAGGTTCGTTCAAAATCGCTGAGACGCTTCTTCAAGACGCCAATCGCCTTCCGCATCTCGCCACGAATTTCCAGATAGCGAATAAAGATAATATTATCGCCCAAATAGCTCATGTGACCATCAGTTACGCGGAAATTGCCGGTGATTTCCGCAGACTCAACAATCAGCAGCACCGTCACATTGCGATGCTGGAGATATTTGCCCAGCGCGTACAACTGAGCTTCCAAATCTTCGCCACAGAGCGAGAGACGATAACCAGCAATACTGTCAATCATCACCAGGCGGGTTCCGCGTTCCTGAACGTCACGGCGCACGAGGCGCGCAAATTCATCCGCTGTGTACTGGAGCGGCTCAATTTTCGTGATCTGCAATGTTCCCGCGGCCATCATACTGCGCACCGGAATATTGACCGCTTCGCAACGCTCAAGGATGATATCAACTTCCTCCTCAAAGGAATAGACGACCGAACGCTCACCACGAGCGGCAGCTTCCTTCATAAACTGCAATCCCAGGGTAGTTTTCCCCACACCGCTCGGTCCGGTGAGCATGGTGATCGTGCCGCGCTCGATCCCTCCGTGCAGCAACGCATCGAGTTCTGGAACCCCTGATGAAATCTGCTCGCTCGACAATCGCGCCTGCATCACATCTGGCAGCAACCGGGGAAACACCTGCATGCCAGTCGCACCGAGTTTGCAGGTATGGGCGCCGCTGGCAAAATCCGACCCGCGAAACTTGGTCACTTCCAGAAAGCGGGTGTTTGCCGCCACCCGCAGATGAATAACGCCGTCTGCCATAAACTGCAGATCCTCATCAGGCGTCTCAGGGCTAGCCTCGGAGGTAAAGAGGAGCGTAATGTTGCGTTCTTTCAAAAAATGGAGAAACGATAGCACTTGCTGGCGAAACTGATAGGCATCGCTGGCAAGGTAGCGAAACTGCGTCATCGCGTCAAGAAACACGCGCTGCGGCTTGAGACGCTCGACGGTCTCGGTAATTTTTTGGGCAATTGGCGCGCGTTCGACCTCGGCGGGAGAGAAAATGTCGTAGGTCTCAACCTCGGTGAAGAACTGAGGCGACGGACTGAGATCGAGGAACTGAATATGCTGCACATCAATCCCCAGGCGTCTGGCATTGTTCTGAAGCTGGGCGACTGGTTCGGTGAGCGTGATAAACAGTGGCGCTTCTTCCGGCGCGGCAGCGCTTAGAAAGTGCAAGCCAAGCGTTGTTTTACCGCTGCCGGGTCCGCCGCGCACTAGGTATGCACGGCCAGGAAGCAAACCGCCGGAGAGAATTTCATCCAGACCTGGAATGCCGGTCGAAAGGCGCTGATCGGAGAGAGATTGTCCTATCGCCATAACCCTGTGGACGACGCTTCCGGCGCGAGGATCTGCCTAGGATAAACCACTAGACCTAATCGGCTCTGTCAGGACTGCAGAACTCAAAAGCGAGCCAACCGAACAAGGTCGGGAGGACGATCCCGCTGCTCCGAAATATTATTCCTCCATCGTCGGCGATGGCAACAGTCCCTATATGCCTTATACTCCTTCATAAGCGCCAGTCAAGCCACTGGCAATGTCCTTATGTTGTGGACAACACACAGGATTTCGCCGGACGCAAGCTATGTCATATTCTAGTAGTCTGCGACTCCCCCTAGGCCTCCTGCCGACGGAGATCCCTTAGTGACACCCACATATCTTTGCACTATTGTAGCAGTGTCTGGACAAGGAGACAATCTGATGCGCCAGGACAGATGCATTCATCCACTGACAGCAATCTATGGAGCTCATCGTTGCGATTGTTGCAACAGCCAGTTGATCGCTCTACAAGAAACGCCAGCGAGTCGTAAAGGCTCAGAACTCGCTGGCGTTTCATTTGCCCTCGAACGACGTCCACTCAGGTGCGCCACTTCCGGCAGTGAATAATTGTTCCCTGACCTTCGGCGGATTTGATGTCAAATTCGTCCATTAGCCGTTTAGCGCCGGGCAACCCCATCCCCATGCCGCGTGATGTGCTGTATCCGTCCTGCATGACGAGATCGATATCCGCGATGCCGGGTCCCTGATCTTCGCAGATGATCTCAATGCCCTTCCGACCGCCGCGTTCGATTTCACGAATGGTTACGGTGCCGCTGCCAGCATAGAGAAAGATGTTCCGCGCCAGCTCACTGACAGCAGTCGCAATACGCGCCTGATCAATCGCACCGAAGCCGAGCGCCTTGGCGGTATCACGGGCCAGGGTGCGAGCGATCACAATGTCGAGGTCACTACGGATCGGCGCAACCTTAGCCTGTGCCATTGGCACCCTCCTCAGCCTGTCGGCGAAGCATCGCCAGACCTTTCTCGAGATTGAGCGCAGTCATCACGCCGGTCAGTTCCAGCCCTAATTCTACCAGCGTAATCGCAACCGCTGGTTGAAGACCGGTGATAACTACCTTCGTTCCCATCAGGCCGGCCATCGAGGCGATGTCACTGATCAGACGCCCGATGAAACTGTCAACCACATCGACAGCGGTAAGATCGACGATCAGACCGCGCGCTTTGGTCTCATAGATTTTCTGCAGCAGATCGTCTTTGAACTGGACCGCAGATGTATCGTGCAACGCCACCTGAATTGAGGCGATCAGCACATCGCCGATCTTTAGAATGGGTATCCTGAGGCTTTCCAATGATACCTCCTCAACCTGGGCAGGGGTGCTTTTGGTTTTCCTGAGGCGTATGGCCTTGCTTCTGAATTCCGACGCAACGTGGAGTCAATGGTCAGAGCGCCAGGTCATTACCAAATTTTATTATAACCTGCCCGTTTCACGAACGTCTATCCGCTACTAGTCCCGATACGGCATAGGAATATCTGTCGCCGCATAGTATACTACCCTGCTGAAACCATAGCATTACAGGGACACCTGCCATGCCAGACATTACCCGCGATTTCACTGCTACAACCTTTGTCGTTCACGAGGGTCGCACATTGTTGCTCCTGCACCGCAAGCTGGGCAAATGGCTGCCACCTGGCGGGCATATCGACCCGCACGAACTGCCCGACGAGGCGGCCATCCGCGAGGTGCGCGAGGAGGCCGGGCTTGAGGTGGAGCTGCTGACAACCGGCGGCTTGCTTGGCGAAGTGCGCGTGCTGCCGCAACCCTACTGCATCCTGCTCGAAGACATTACGCCTGGTCATCAACACATCGATCTGATCTACTTCGCACGAGTGCGCGGCGGCGTGCTGACGCCTGCCGAACGCGAGGCGCAGGCGGCGCGCTGGGTGACATGGGATGAACTCGACGCCCCTGACATTTCTGAGGACATTCGCGAGTTGGGGCGACGCGCCATTGAGTTGTGCGGTTGACATTCTTCGCCGGTAAAAAACCGACGCAATGCGCCGGTTGCAACACCGCGGGGCACCCAGAGGAACTCGCCTACCGTTGCTACCTCTCGGTCCTGGCGGGGTTCAGCAAGTATCTGCCGCCCCGCGGTGCATCGCACATTATAGCGTGTTCGCTCTGGCAGCGCAACCCGCGTCAGTCGCGCATGCTTTCGAGCGCCAGCGCCACAGCGCCGATCGCAACGCTGTCAGGACCGAGCACAGCGCCGACCACCCTCACCGGGCGTTCGACCATCTGCCCGATGTACATATGCATCCGTTCCTGAATGGCGTTGATGAACGCCTCACCGCCATTACGCGCAACAACGCCGCCGATCACGACCATTTGCGGATCGATGAGAGCGACGATCTGCGCAATACGCACTGCCAGAATGTCGATCGCTTCAGCGACCACCTGCCGTGCTGCCGGATGATCGCTGAAAATGTCGCTCAACAGGTTCGTGTGCAATCCCAGTTCTGCCGCGCGGTTCAATAATCCCTTAATAGACACATGCTCTTCCAGGGTTTTGGGCCGTTCACCGGGGCATGTCGGATCAACCGGACCCACAACGGCATGCCCGATCTCGCCAGCCGTCGTTGTGGCGCCGTGGTACAGGCGCCCATTGAGCACCAGACCGGCGCCGACACCGGTGCTTAGGTGAATGTAGACCATATGCTGCGTATCGCGCCCTACCCCAAAGGTCGCCTCTGCCAAGGCGATCAGATTGGCGTCGTTATCGACGACACACGTCGCGCCAAAAGCGTTCTCGAAAGCTTCGCGCAGCGGATAGCGCTCCCAGCCCGGAACGCGCGGCGACAGCAGCACAATGCCCTGGCGAACATCCACAGGACCGCCAAACCCCGCACCGACACGAACCAGGTGTGCGGAGGTGACGCCATGCGCTGCCATGAGTTCATTCCCCAGATCAATCGCGCCCCCCACGAGTTCCTGCGGCGTCTCGCGCTCCGGTTCACGGTGCGCGCTGACATAGGTATGACGGCTGAGATCTACCAGCGCCGCTCGCAATCCATAGCTGCCGACATCGAACCCGAGGACGCATCCCTGACCGCCGAGCAGTCCCCAGCGGTTCTGTGCTAATCGCTCCTGGATGAGCGGTGTCGGGTCAAGCATGGCACACCTCCCTGTGATAGCGCGGCAATGCACACCTGCATAGTTAGGAGCGCCATTATAGCATAGCCAAGACTGAACGTGTCATATCTCGTAGGACCATTCCTCTTCTGCAGCGCTGTCTTTGTCGGTGTTCACCTTTTGTCTGCGGAACGAATGAACGGTGAGCCATACAGCAATAATTAGCATGAGCACGCCAGCGCTGATCCTGACGGCGATCATCGGCGAGCCGGAACCGGGCGCAGATGGTGCGGCTGCGGATGTGATAAGTGTCGGTTGCGTAGGCGTCGGCGCAGCAGGATCGGTTGCGGAAGGGGCAAGCGGCAGAGTGCGCGGATCGCGCACTCTCGATACAACGAACGGTTCTGCTGTAGGCAAGCCGCCAGGCGCCCACGCAGGCAAACGGTCATACGAACGGCGGGTAGCGGAAGGGACGACGCTCTCACCCCTCCCTGCCATTTCAGCAGGCGATGACGATATGGGTATTCTCTGCGCTCCGGGAGCAGAGGAGTCGCTCGACTGGACAGCGTGCATCGCCGTTGGCGCGCGCGTTGGCGATGGTGTACGGCTTGGCGAGGGAGTGCGCGTCGGTGATGGGGTTCTGGTGGATGATGGCGTTCGGGTGGATGATGGGGTGCGCGTCGCGGTTGGCTCAACGATAGCCATAGGTTCGTCGGTTGGGGAGGGAGTGCGCGTCGGCGACGACGTGCGGGTGGGTGACGGCGTTCGAGTAGGTGAAGGGGTGCGCGTCGCTGTTGGCTCTACCGTCTCGGTCGGCTCCTCGGTAGGCGACGGCGGGCGCGTCGGTGAGGCGGTCCGCGTAGGCATATCGGAAGTGCGACGTGAAGGGAAAGAGTGGAGTCGAGGGTGACGTGAGTTGAGAGGTTTGATCGACGGTCACGCCTACGGCGACTGGCGCGCCCACCCGGACGCGCGAGCCGACCCCCACCCGCACGCCGTCGCCGACCGAGGAGCCGAGCGAGACGGCGGAGCCGACAGCGACGCGCACGGCTTCAGCGACGCGCACGGCTTCAGCGACGCGCACGCCATCGCCCACCCGCACGCCGTCGCCAACCGAGGAGCCAAGCGAGACGGCGGAGCCGACAGCGACGCGCACCCCTTCACCTACTCGAACGCCGTCACCCACCCGCACGTCGTC
>JANXAL010000106.1 GCA_025062325.1 Roseiflexus sp. | reverse complement strand
ACATCCGGAGTCTGGCGTTGACGCCGTTGGCGCTCTACGCCGGAACCTACGGCAGCGGGGTGTATCGCAGCGACGACCGCGGCGTCACCTGGCGCGCCGTCAGCGCGGGGCTGACCCACTTCCACGTCCCGGCGCTGGTCGTCGACCCGACGACGCCGACGACCCTCTACGCGGGCACGGGCAACGGGGTGCATCAAAGCGTCGATGGCGGGACGACCTGGCGCGTCGTCGGGTTGACGGGCCGGTGGGTGCACGCGCTGGCGTTTGATCCGCAACGCCCGACGACGCTCTACGCTGGCGCCGGTACCGGCGTGTTCGTCAGCGCGGATAGCGGCGCCACCTGGCGCGCCACCGGGTTGAATAACACGGCGGTATCCGCGCTGGCGTGCGACCCGACCGCGCCGACGACCCTCTACGCCGCAGTGGGGGATGCCGGGGTGTACCGCAGCGACGACGGCGGCGCCACCTGGCGCGCCGTCAATGCCGGGTTAGAGAACCGCACCGTATGGGCGCTGGCCATCGCGCCGACCACGCCGTCCACGCTGTTTGCGGGAACGGAAGACGGCGGGGTGTTCCGCAGCACTGACGGCGGCGCAAGCTGGAGCGAGGTTGTCAGGGTGGGGTATGGATATCAACCGGTGTACAGCCTGGTCATCGACCCGACGGCGCCCACGACGGTCTACGTGGGAACGCGGTTTGGCGTGCTGCGAAGCGAAGACGGCGGGGCGACCTGGAGCAGAGCTGCACTGGACACATTTGCTATAACAAGTGCATTCGCCCTGGTCATTGACCCGGCCCAGCCGAAGACGATCTACGCCGGAACGTTGCGTGGCGTGTACCGGCACGTCATCGACCGCAGGCAGGGATGGGCGCCGTTCCCGTGAGCGGTGCGCCTGGCGGCGCCGGTCTCACAATCAGCGGCAGCATCACCCGTGCGCCAATATCGAGCGCGACGACGCCGAGACGCGCCCGCACACCCGCGCGTGAGGTGTTGTCTCCCAGAAAGATGAAATTGGGCGTCTCATAGGGGTCGATTGGTCCGCTGAACGCCGTGTAGTCGCGCAGCGGACCGCTCAGGACTGTAACGCCATCCCGGTCAAGCGCGTAGCGATCCCCGCGAATCGTCAGGGCGTAAACGGCAGATTGGGTGGTGTCGATCGGCGCTCCCTCCGCCTGCGTGAAAAGATCGGGTTCCATGCCTCCCTCCTGCGCCCACACCCGATCTTCCCAGAACCCCAGCTCAATGCCGCGCCGGTCACTCGCCAGCAGGGTCACACTCCAACCGGCGCGGTCGTCCAGACCGTCGCCATTGTCGTCGGACGGCAGGCGACGTTCCTCGATTACACGCAGGGTGAAACGGAGTGTAAAACCCACACGTCGGTCAAGCACAGGCGCCTGCGCCGGGTCGATTCTCCATCCCGCAAGTTCAGCAAGATCGGTCGTGGTGGTCAGCACTGTGCCGCTGCCGTCGAAGGCTGTACGCGCATCGATCGGCGAAGGCAGCGCGGCGTAGCGCAGTCGCCCCTGGCTTTCCGGCAATCCGCCGCGCGCCGGATCGTAGAGCGATATGAACGGTTCAAAATGAGCAGGGAGCAGGGCGGACGATGGCGCTGCAATGATGCTGACCGGCGCCGCAATCAATGCTGCCGCTGCGCATGTCAAGATAATGGTTTGAATACGTAACATAACATAGGTACCGGGCATCAATCGTCAGGCATCAGCCCGACCTGCTTGAGCTGCATCCTCACATCACGGATCTGGGCACATGCAGTGGGAAGGGAACGCGGATTTACGCGGATGCGACGGATTGACGCGGATCGTCGCACAGGTAGATTGATCCATATGCATCCGTCCCAATCTGTGTTCATCCGTGCGCCCTCATACGACATGCCTCTGGAGCGTTCAGACCTCCTGGCAATTCATAACTGCATCTCTTATCGCTGCTTGACACGCCCACGAGATCGGATATATTAGAAATTATCAAAATCCCTCCTCTTTGATTGCCACTCTAACATTATACTGTGAGGCATGCAGTGTCATCGACTCGCGCGAATCGGGTCACCCCGCCAACGGTTGCGCAGTACGTCCTCGAAACTGTGCGCGCCGACATTCTGAACGGGCGGTACCCGATGAATTCGCGGCTCGATCAGCAGACCATCACTGCCGAACTTGACGTCAGCATTATCCCGGTGCGCGAGTGCCTGCGTCAGCTTGAAGCCGAAGGGCTGGTGCAGATTTCACCCCGGCGCGGCGCGTTCGTTGTCGAACTCTCCGTTGATGAGTGCCGCGAAATCTACAGCATCCGCGAAGTGCTTGAAGAACTGGCGATCCACAAAGCGCTGCCCCATTTTACTCCAGCGCATCTCGATCACGTCAGCCAGATCAACGCGCGGTTCATTCAGGCAATCAACGACCGGGCATACTCGACCGCGCTGGAGATCAACCAGGAGTTCCATCTGGCGCTCTATGAACCGGCGCAGCAACCCTTGCTGCTCGACCTGATTTCGAGCCTCTCGACCCGTCCCGTGCGCTATCGCCAGATTTATGTCAACCTGCCGAACCGCGCACAGCAGGCGATTGTTGACCATGAAACCATCCTCGCCGCCTGCCGATCCGGTGACCCCATCGCCGCCGGTCAGGCGGTGCGCACTCATCTCCGCCGCACGCTGGAAGGCGTCCTCGCCACCCTCAAAGTTCCGCCTGAGACCGAATCATAGCCCGCTGGCATAGACGAAGTTTCAGAAGGAGGTCAATGTATGACTGGTCACCCCTCCCGCCGACAGATGCTCTGGACGACGCTGCTCATCTGGCTGGCAGCGCTGGTGGTGAGCGCCTGTGGTCAGGCGCCCGCCGCGCCTGCGCCGACGACTGCGCCTGCCACGCCTGCGCCGACGACTGCGCCTGCCGCGCCGACAACTGTGCCCGCCGCACCGCAGGGAACGCCGATCAAGGTCGGTTGTTCGTTGCCGTTGACCGGGGCATTTGCTGATACTGGCGTCTGGGTGGAGCGCGGCTACCGGCAGTGGGCTGAGGATGTCAATGCAGCAGGGGGGCTGCTCGGTCGTCCGGTGGAACTGACCATCTATGACGATGAGAGCAAAACCGAGAATGCGGTCAATCTGCTCACCCGCCTGATCACGGTCGATCAGGTCGATCTGCTGTGCGGCGGGTACCCCGGTACGGCTGCCGCAGCGCAGATGGCGGTCGCCGAGAAGAATCAGAAGGTGTACGTCTCGATGGGCGGGCACATGGCATCGTTCTCACAGGGATTTACGTATGTCTTCGGCGCCCCGCCGCTGATGGGGCAGTGGTGGTACGAAGGGTTGTATAGCTGGCTGGCGACGCTGCCCGAAGCGGATCGCCCGAAGAAAGCCGCGATCTTCACGATCAACAATCCGGTCGGCGCCGCGATTCTGGAGCCGATGCCCGAAAAACTTGGGGCTCTCGGCATTGAGATCGTCGTGAACGAACGGTACGATGTGCCGTTGACCGATGCGGCGCCGCTGGTGACGAAGGCGAAGGCGGCGCAGGCGGACATCTTCTTCGCCAACGGCTTCTTCCCGGATAGTGTGCAGATCGTCAAGGCGATGCGTGCGCTCGATTACAACCCCAAACTGATCGCGCAAGGGGTCGGGTCAATTATTCCGGCCTGGGTGCAGGAACTGGGGAAGGATGGCGACTACGTCTTCTCCGGCACCGCTGTGCATCCGTCGTTGCCGTTCGAGGGAATCTCCCGGCTGAACGAAGTCGCCAAAGCGAAGTATAATGCGCCGGTCGCACCGATCTACTTTATCTTCGGCTACGCCTGGATGCAGGCGCTGCAGCGCGGCGTCGAAGGCGCGCAGAGCCTGGATCAGACTGCCATCCGCGACTGGCTGAAGTCGAACCAGATCACCACTGTTGCCGGAACGTTCACCTTCGATGAGCGCGGCCTGCCGCCGCCGTACAATTACCTGACTCAGGTGATCGACGGGAAGGTGGAATTGATCTGGCCCCCCGAAGTGCGTACAAAGGACCCGATCTATCCCAAACCGGCGTGGGGGCAATAGACCGCGATGTTCTACGAACTGGCGCAGTCCTTGACCAGCGGTCTGTTGATTGGCAGCGCGCTTGCCGTGTTGAGCGTCGGTTTCAGCATGGCATGGGGCATTACGCATGTGCTCAATGTTGCACATTGCGCTTTTGCCGTGCTGGCCGCCTACCTGGGCTACTGGTCGCTCAGCCTGTGGGGGATTGACCCGCTCCTGGCGCTGCCAGCGATGCTGCCATTGTTCTTCGTGCTCGGCGTGGCGATGCACCGGCTCCTCATCCGCACCACTGCGCGCCGCGCGCACGACCTGGGGCTGGCGACGATGGTGCTGACCTTCGGGTTGGGCGTGGTGATGGAAAATGGTATGCAACTCGCCTGGACGCCCGATCCGCGCGTGCTGAAGACGGCGTACAGCAGCCTGGCGTTCTCCATCGGACCGCTCATCGTCCAGGCGCCGCACCTGGTTGCGTTTGGGCTGGCGACGGCTACGATTGGCGCGCTCTATCTGTTCGCTGAACGCACATTCATGGGCAAAGCGGTGCGCGCGGTCTGGCAACAGCCGATGGGTGCGGCGCTGTCGGGAATCGATCTGGATCGGGTGACGACGATCGCTTATGGTCTGGCAGTCGCCACCTCGGCGGTTGGCGGGGTGGCGATGTCGCTGCTCTACACCTTCGACCCCGCCACGCATCTGAGCTGGCTGGTGTATGTGTTTCTGGTGGTCATCCTGGGTGGGGTCGGCAGCATTCTGGGATCGGCGCTCGCCGGGCTGATCATCGGGCTGATCATCGGCGTCAGCAGTGTTTTTGTCCCGCTGGCGTGGAACAATCTGGTGTTGTTCGGGTTGCTGATTCTCCTCCTGCTCCTGCGCCCGCAGGGGTTGTTGCAGCGGTAGGGCGGTGAGCGATGCGGCGCGTTGTGTCGGGATCGTTTGCGCTGCCGACATCGGATGCGATGATCGGCATCGGTCTGGCGCTGGCATGCGCTCTTGTTCCTCTCGTCACGCCGAGCGCGTATGCGCTGAGTTTTCTGTTCACGGTCTTCATGTACGGCGCGCTGGCGGGCAGCTGGAATATCATCGGCGGCTATGCCGGTTACCTGAGTTTCGGACACGCGGCGTTCTTTGGGTTGGGCGCCTACACCACAGCGCTCCTGCTCTTCTACTTCGGCTGGTCCCCCTTTCTGACCATGCCGCTGGCGGGAGCGGTCGCGGCGCTGTTCGCTGCGCTCGTCGGGTATCCCTGCCTGCGCCTGCGCGGACCATACTTCAGCCTGGTGACGCTCATCCTCGGGCTGGCAATGTACGCGCTCGTGCTCAATCTGCCGTTCACTCAGGGTTCGACCGGGTTGTTCCTGCCATTTCTGAAGGTGGACGTCTACACCAGCCATGTCATCTTCTATGAGGTCATGCTGGCGCTGCTGGTCGTCGTTACGGCGATACTGCGCCAGATCACGCGCACGAAAATGGGTGTCGGGCTGGCTGCCATTCGTGAGGACGAGGACGCGGCGGGAACGCTTGGCGTCGATGCAACTCGTCTCAAATTGCAGGCGTTCATGCTCAGCGCGTTCTTGACAGGTCTGGTCGGCGGCGTGTATTCTTACTACAAGAGTTATCTCGATCCCTCGTTCGTCTTCGCAACCTCGATCTCAATTACGATTGTGTTGATGGCGCTCTTCGGCGGACGGCTGACCTGGTATGGTCCCCTGGTCGGCGCGATGACGCTTTCGGTCGTCAACGAAGTTCTGACGACGCAGGCGCCGCCGCAAACGGCGCGGATCGTGTTCGGCGCGCTCCTGATCGGCGTCATCATGTTTCTGCCGGATGGGTTGATGTCCATCGTGCAACGCCATTTCCGGCATTCGTGATGCGCTACGCGCAACGTCCCGCAGCGCGCGACGAAACGCCAACGTCGGGGCAGCTCGGAGACCTGCCCCAACAGGAAGGAGAAACCACATGAAAATCTTCGATCTCAGCGTTCCCACCGAGATGAGTCCCAGCGAAGTCGAGCCGGTGCAGGTCGAACATATCGATCACAAGCAGACAGCGGCGTTCATGGCAAGTTTCTTCGGCGCCACGGTCGATGACCTGCCCGAAGGCAACGGGTGGGCGAATGATCAGGTGACGCTTCGCGCCCATGCTGGCACCCACGTCGACGCACCCTGGCACTACTACCCGACATGCGGCGGCGTGCGCGCCCGCACCATCGACGAAATGCCGCTCGAATGGTTCTACGGCGACGGCGTGGTGCTCGATATGCGCCATAAGCCGCGCGGCGGCCTCATCGAGATCGACGACCTGCGCGCCGCGCTCGACAAGATCGGGTACACCCTCAAGCCCGGCGATATTGTGCTGATCCAGACTGGCGCCGACAAACTGTGGGGGCAGGCGGAATACTTTGCGGCTGGCGCCGGGATGAGCGCCGCCGCGACCCGCTGGCTGATTGAACAGGGCATCCGCACCATGGGGATCGACGCCTGGGGGTGGGATCAGCCGTTCTGGGCAATGAAAGAGCGCTACCAGCAGACCGGCGACCCCTCGGTGATCTGGGA